>CAJTOH010000029.1 GCA_910577685.1 uncultured Dorea sp.
TTCATTTGAGCCTGTTTTTTGCAGCTCAGTTTTTCATAAATTACTTGACACTACCCTTGATGATTGACTATAACAAAAAAGGACAGCCCTATTCGTTAGAATAAGATTGTCCTTTAGGCGCTATATTAGGTTATTCCTCTACATCATCAAGTATTATTCAGTACTACCGGGTAAAAAATTGATGTACAATTGATGTACTAACCCCATTTTGATGTACAACAGAAACTCTTTTTAATCTTCAAGAAGTTTCCGTTTTCTCTCAATCATCTCGTCGATTCTTTCTATGAAAGACGCTACATCCTTGACATTTTCGCATCTCTCGATACGTCCGTCAGGGTATACCCTTTTTGATACGCTACCGGCTCCGCAGGCAACTATGGTCTGTTTCTCCTCCATAATCAGGATGTTATAAATCCCCGCCTTCCCCTCTTTTGCATATCCCACATTCTCAAAATTCCCCGCAATATTCTTCTGCCGGTACAGGTAATAAGGCGAAAGCCCCATCTGGCAGGCCGTCTCCTGCGCCATCCCGATCATCTCCGACAGCGTGCGGGAAACCTTCCCGGCATCCGGTTCCAGATCCCCGAATCCCATCTTCGCCGCCCTCTTGACCGCTAACGAATGTACCGTCAGGCTGTCCGGCGCAAGCTTTCTGATCTGCTTAAGCGTATCCGCCATGTCCGATGCTTCCTCCCCGGGAAGCCCCGCGATCAGGTCCATGTTGATATTATCGAATCCCATTTCCCGGGCAATTCCGTAGGCCTCCACGATGTCCTCCACACGATGCCGCCGCCCGATCACGTCTAAAGTCTTCTGCTGCATACTCTGGGGATTGATGGAAATCCGGGTAATCCCGTGATCTTTTAATACCCTAAGCTTTTCCCGGGTAATACTGTCCGGCCGCCCCGCCTCTACGGTATATTCCAACAAATACTCTCTTGGAAAATACCTGTCGATACAATCCAGCAAATCATCAAGCTCAGAGGCCGCAAGCGTAGTGGGCGTCCCGCCGCCGATATAAAGGGTATTCAGCTTCCTATGCCCATAAGCATCCCCGAGGAACGCAAGCTCCTTTTTCAGGGCATCCAGATAATCTCCAATCCGGTCCTTCCAATCCGCCAACGCACCGGAACTAAAAGAGCAATAGGTACATACCGAAGGGCAGAAGGGAATTCCGACATAGAGACTGTAACCCTCCTCACAGTCCAGCTCCCGCAGTAATTCTTTTTCCCGGACCGCAATCTCGAAAGAAAGCTCCGCTTTCCGCCGGCTAACGCAGAATTCCTTCAAAAACCACGGGACGAACGTTTCCCTGTCCCATCCTGCCTCCAGCTTCTGCATGGCAATCTTCGTCGGCCTGACACCCGTAAGGATTCCCCATGCCAAAGTCCGCCCTGTCATCTTCTCAAGTTCATGATAGAGGCAGGTGTCGATCCAATATTTTATCCGGCTCTTTTCATTCTCCCGAAATAAGCCCGCCCCCCGATCTTCTGCGCGGCAAGCGGCGGCTTCTTTCACCTGCTCTTTACCAACGGCTATTTCCCCGCAGGAAAATCTTACCGTAAGATAACGAGAGGCTTCCTCCTCCGTCCTGACAGTAACCTCCTCAGACGGAAAGAAAGCCTTAATGATGTGGTACGCATTATAAGTATACGCCTCACTCTTACATATCACATGTATCATTCTGGTTCTCCAATCTACAGAAACGGGTTGTTCACCCTCTCATGTCCGATGACAGTCTCTCCCATATGCCCAGGATACACATGCGTATCGTCCGGAAGCGGAAGTAATTTGTCACGGATAGAGCGAATCAGCTCCGAAGCGCTGCTTCCCGGAAAATCCGACCTTCCGACCGAACCTGCAAACAGCGTATCCCCGCTGAACAGCACTCCTTCCGATCTCACATAATAACAGCAGCAGCCCGGCGTATGCCCCGGCGTATGGAACACCTCAAAATCATACCCGGCAAAATGCAGAGTCTCTTCCCCTTGAATATACTGCGCATCCGCAAACGTATATCCCGACGTATAACTCGACGACAAGTTAAGCCTTGGATCCGTCATCATCTCTCTGTCGCCCTCATGTACATAGACCGGGACGTCATATTCCTTTAAAAATCCGTCAAGTCCCATGGTATGGTCAAAATGCCCATGGGTCAGGAGGATTGCCTCTATCTTAAGCCCCTCCTCCTTAATGTGGTTCATAAGAGACGGAGGGCTGGCTGCCGGATCGACCACCACGGCCTGCTTCGTCTCCTCGTTAATTGCCAGATAACAATTCGTACTGATAATCCCTGTCAAAAATCTTTCTACTTTCATCCTCTGATTAACCTGTAGTCCTTTCAATATCGATTACGTCCTCCAACTGGAGAATCTTCTTAATCACCTTATCCAGCTCTTCCCTGCCGTGAACGATAAAACCGGCCTCGATCGTTGCCGTCCCCTGTTTCCGGCTGGTGCGCACGTTCATGGACTTCACGTCCACATTCTGCTCCGTGAAAATTCTCGAAAGCTCAAGCAGCAGTCCCTTCTTGTCATAGGAATAGATCTTGACCTCCGCCAGATACTGGCCGCCCGCCTGCTCCGCCACTTCGCTCTCCCACTCCGCCTCAATAAGCCTTGCCCTCTCAGGCTCCGTGAGATGAAGCATATTCACACAGTCGGTACGGTGGATCGACAAGCCTCTTCCCCTTGTCACGAATCCCACGATCTCATCTCCCGGAACAGGGTTGCAGCACCGCGAGAAACGTACGGCCACATCATTGATCCCTTTTACCAGAATCCCGCTCTTGGACTTTGCGATATGCACCTTGTTTTTGGAAGCTTCCGCAACCTTGCCAAGCACATCCTCATCCGTAAGCTCCTGTTTATGCTCCTTGCCGTACTCCTCCACCAGACGGTTCACCACCTGGCCCTCTTTCAAACCGCCGTGTCCGATGGCCGCAAGGACAGAATCCCAGTCTTTGAAGCCATACTTCTTCTGGACGATCTCCTGATACTTTGAGACCATGATGTTGTTGGGGACAATCGACTTCGTTCTGCAGTAGCCGGCAATCAGTTCCTTTCCCTTAACAATATTCTCTTCCTTGAATTCCCTCTTAAACCACTGATTAATCTTATTCTTCGCCTGAGTACTCTTGACGATGCCCAGCCAGTCGCGGCTCGGACCCTTGGAATTCTGGGAAGTCAGGATCTCAATCCTGTCGCCGTTCTGGATCTTATAATCAATATTCACAAGCTTCCCGTTCACCCTCGCGCCGACCATCTTATTGCCCACCGCGCTGTGGATAATGTAGGCGAAATCAATCGGCGTAGAACCGTTGGGAAGATTCTTCACATCCCCCTGAGGGGTAAAGCAATAAACGTCCTCGGCAAAGAGATCCAAGTCGCCCTTAATCAGGTTCATGAATTCCCGGTTGTCCGACATATCCCTCTGCCACTCCAGAATCTGGCGCAGCCAGCTTAACTTCTCTTCCTCCTGGGCCTTTACGCTCTTCTTGCCATCCCCCGACTCCTTATACTTCCAGTGGGCGGCGATACCATACTCGGCAGTCTTATGCATCTCCTCCGTCCGGATCTGGATCTCAAAAGGCTGCCCCACGGAACTCATCAGCGTCGTATGCAGGGATTGGTACATATTGGGCTTCGGCATGGCGATATAATCCTTGAAACGCCCCGGAATCGGGGTATACAGCTCATGGATCACTCCAAGGGCCGCATAGCAGTCCCGCACAGATTCCACGATGATGCGGACTGCAAAAAGATCATAGATCTGGTCAACCGTCTTATCCTGATTGACCATCTTCTTATAAATGCTGAAGAAATGCTTCACGCGCCCGCTGACCTGAGCCTTGATGTTCACATTCTCCATGTGGGAGGAAACTTCCTCCACAATCTGCTGCACGAACTCCTCACGCTCCAGCTTTCTGGTATTGATCTGGTCAACGAGATCGAAAAAGACCTCCGGCTGGGAATACTTTAACGCCAAATCATCAAGCTCCGTCTTGATCTTGGAGATCCCCAGCCTCTGGGCAATGGGAGCATAGATATCCATGGTCTCCCGCGCCTTCTCCTTCTGCTTTACCGGCTTCATGAACTGCAGCGTCCTTAAGTTATGCAGCCGGTCCGCAAGCTTGATGATGATCACCCGGATATCCTTGGCCATGGCGAGGAACATCTTACGGAGATTCTCCGCCTGTACGTCTAATTTGTCCGAAGAATAGGACAGCCTCCCTAACTTCGTGACGCCGTCCACCAGAAGAGCTACGTCGTCCCCAAAATCCCGCCGAATCTCGTCTTCGCTGATCTGGGTATCCTCAACCACGTCGTGAAGAATACCTGCCGCAATCGTCTCCTTATCCATCTCCAAATCCGCCAGTATAATCGCGACCCACAAAGGATGGACGATATACGGCTCCCCTGACTTCCGGCACTGATCCCCATGCGCCTCCTGCGCCAAGTCATAGGCTCTCTTGATCATCGACACGTCCGTAGACGGATGATACTTACGAATACGGGCGATTAACATGTCATATAGATGATCAGGATTCTCATAGTCTCCCGGCGCTTTCACAGCGTGTCCGTCCACGATCTCAAGCCCCTGGGAATGATCGGCCATGATCGCTTCCGCAGCAATCCGGTCGTCAACCGCTTCATAAGTTGTCACTCCTGACATATTAACGCCTCCTCCCTCTCTGAAATTCCAATTTTCATCTATTATTTGCCCGGATATGCGATGACAGACTCCACGTCATATCCTTCTAGCTTCTCTCTTCCCTTGAGTCCCGCCAGCTCCATCAGGAACACAGTCTTTACCACTTTTCCGCCAAGGCCTTCAATCAGCTTCACCATCGCTTCATTCGTGCCGCCCGTAGCAATCAGGTCGTCGATAATTACGACCCTCTGTCCCGGACTTATGGCGTCTCTGTGGATCTCAAGCTCCGCGGCGCCGTACTCTAATTCATACTGGATGGAAACCGTTTCACAGGGCAGCTTTCCCTTCTTGCGGATCGGAATAAAAGGCTTGTGCAGATTATAGGCGATGGGCACTCCGAAAATAAAGCCTCTGGATTCAGGCCCTACCACCACGTCAAACTCAATGTCTTTTAACTTCTCCTGCATCAAGTCTATAGCAAGGGCAAGACCGTCGGCGTCCTGCAATACACTGGTTACGTCTCTGAAAATAATCCCCTTCTCCGGGAAATCCGGAATACTTCTTACGTACTCTTCAATCTTTTTCATAACAAACTCTCCATTCCTGTATCAATACTATCTTAGTACAGCATTATAGCATTAGTTTGCAGGATTTTCAATCATTTTACGGAATACTGCTTTGTATATTCCTTGACAATTTCTCCAAAGTGGTGCAAAATAATGCTATACAAAACACAGCAATATGGAAGGGTGATGAAATTGTATCCGGAAGAATTACAAAATGACGACGGAGCGATAATGCAACTGACAACCGAAGAACTAAGGAACCTTTTAGCTGAAAAAGACCGGGAAATCGCAGAGCTGAAACATCAGTCCGGCGCTCCTGAGGATAACTGGAAGGCAACTTACGACATCATTTCCAGCCTGGAAAAGTACAAAACCGAGGAAGTGCTGTTCTACGCGGCACAGATACTGGGTGAAGAGATGGGCAGTAAAAATATGGCCATCTATACCGTGGCGAACAGAGAATACGCCAGACTATATTCATCCACATCTTTGGAGGCAAGAAAACTGGGAAATTCCATAAAATACGTGGCGATGGGAGAGCTGTACGACGAGTTGAAGGCAGGCCGTATTTATGTGAACGAGTCGAACGACGAGAACCGTCCGGCCTTAGCCCATGCGATTTACGCGGAAGAGGACATACGGGTAATCCTGATGTTCTGGGATGTTTCCAAAGAAAAGCATGGAGTATCGCCGGTAAAGCGTCTGACGGTAATCGAAACGCTACTTCAGAAAACTCTCCTTCATGCAAGCCGCTATATGTCGAATTTCAGGAGGAAGAATTATCTGGAAGGAACAAACGTATTGAATGAGGATACTTTCCGGGTTCTGCTGAAAGCATTTCTCGAAGCCAAAGAAAGAGGACTGACCGAATGTGCACTGGTAGAATTCGAGATGGGATATCGCGATTATAAATCCATTTCACTTCAGGCTGCCTGCAAGATACGTCTGACAGATTACATGGGCGTGCTGAACGGCGGGAATTTCTACATACTGCTTGCCAATACGGACATCAAGAGCGCGGAGATTGTTCAAGGGAGATTCCAGGCAATCGGATTTAAAACCATATTAAAAGACGTGCAGTACAAAGATCTGTAATACAGCGCAATCTGTGGGGGAATGATGTTTTCCTGAAAGGAATACGGCCGTTCCCCCACATTTTTTTCAACGGCGGCCAATGCCTATTGATAATGCGTGATCACAATCTGAGGAGTAACACGTCCCATATACTCGTTAAGCTCCGGATAATAAGTCAAAGACAAAGTCATACCGCTTTGCTTTCCGGCCAGCATCCCATCTACCGCATGATCCGAGTAACGCTCCTTAAGCGCTTTCAGGAGCTCTTCCCCATGGTTAAAATACATAGCTTCCAATATCGTTTGGGATGCATCCCGAACCTGGAGTTTGAGAACATTCCGGTTCTTCCCAAGAATCCTTCCGCTTAACAGCTCCGCCTTCCGGGCGGCAAAGACCGGTTTGGCGTTTCCCTTCCCAAAGGGTTCAAGAAGGGAAAGTTCCCGGATAAAACTTTCTGTCACGCAGGCAAACGGAAGCTCCATATCAATAACCACTTTTTCTGTCAGATCTTCTTCCGTAAGAGCGCAGTTGTCGTTCAGCCTTCTCCGGAATGTCTCTATGTTTTCTTTCGCAAGCGACAGCCCCGCCGCCATCTTATGTCCCCCGAATTTCGTAAGGAGTCCCTTGCACTTGCTGAGCTCCTCGAACATATTGTAGGCCTCGATGGAGCGGCCGGAGCCTTTGACCCCTTCCTTGGCGTCCGTCAGCACGAAAACGGGCTTATAGAAGCTTTCCCGCACCCGTCCCGCAACAATCCCGGCAAGACTCTCGTGACACTCCGGAAGATAGATGACCAGCACCTTATCGCTGCGGATTTTACTTGTCTCCACCTGCTCCTTTGCCAGCTCGACAGCTTCCTGCGTCATCTCTTTCCTGCTGTCGTTCAGCGCTTTCAGATCACCCGCCAGAAGATCCGCCTCCTTCTTACTCTTCGCGCGAAGAAGTTCAAGGGCGCGCTTCGCCGTGTCCAGCCTTCCGCTGGCATTCATACAGGGCCCCAGAACGAAACCGATATGATACGCCCGTATCCTGTCCTTTTCCAGTTTCGTACACTCGATTAACGCGCGCAGGCCGTAATTTTGCGTGCTGCCGATTCTTTTAAGCCCTTCCTTCACAATGATACGGTTCTCGTCCGTCAGGTCCATCACATCGCCCACCGTGGCAATGGCGGCGTTCTCTAACAGGTATCCAAACTCTTTTGCATCCCTTCCCATTATCCCGCACAATACCCGCACCATCTGGTATGCGACCGCCGCTCCGCACAGACCGGAAAACGGATACCCGCAGCCCTGTTGTTTGGGATCTATGACCGCGTCCGCCGGCGGAAGAAGAAAACGGCGCTCTCCTTCTTCCTCCTCATAAGGCGCCTCGTGATGATCCGTCACAATAATGGTCATTCCAAGACTCTTCCCGTATGCAACCTCCTCCGCCGCCGCAATCCCGTTGTCGCAGGTAACGATGGTATCAATCCCATCCTCGTACGCCCGTTTCACCAGTTCAATATTAAGACCGTATCCGTCCGTAATCCGGTCCGGGATATCGCTGTCCACAACTCCGCCAAGTCGTTCGATTCCCTCTAACAGTATGTAAGCCGCGTTGATCCCGTCGATATCGTAATCCCCGATGATACGAATCTTTTTTTGTTCTTCAATCTTTTTCTTCAGAATTGAAGCCCCCTGTTCCATATCCTTCATCAACCGCCCGTCGCTTAAATCCTCCGCCGTTCCGTTTAAAAACTTATCGATCTCATTATCCCCTGTCACCTCCCGGTTCCTGATCAGACAGGCCAGCCGTGGACTGATATGGAATCTTTCCCCGATCGCCTCAAAATTCGCACCCTTTCTCAGAAGCACCCAACGTTCCATCTGCATTTATACCTCCATTCCTTTCTATTCTTTCCTCTGCCGTCCCTTCTCAGTATGGGTCCGGTAATTCCTTAGAACGAAAAAAGCAGCCGCGTCATACCTCTATGACAATAGCTGCTTTCTCTCTAAACCTGTATATGCAACACTGCCGACAACCTATCAAAACTCACGGCAGGTCTTATGCATCTTTCTTCACGAGCTTTAAGCGCATCACATACCACAACGCACCCGTGATACATACGGAAGAATATGCCCCGCAGATAACGCCTACCATAAGCGGAGCCGCAAACTCACGGATGGAGCTGACGCCCATGACGAACAGGATCGCCACCATCACAAACGTAGTCAGCGAAGTGTAAATACTTCTGGTAAGGGTCTGGGTTATACTCTTGTTCACCACGCTTATCAGATCCGTCTTCTTCGTCTGGTAATGAAGCTCCTCACGGATACGGTCAAAGATAACAATGGTCGCATTGATCGAGTAACCTACGATCGTCAGCATACATGCGATAAACGTATTTCCTACGGAAATCCTTGCAATTGCGTAGAATCCAACTACAATCAGGACGTCGTGGAGAAGCGCCAGAATCGCGCTTGCCGCAAAACGGATATCCTTGAACCTGAACCAGATATACAAAAGCATACAGATCGTCGAAATAATTACCGCCACAACTGCATCCTGACGCATCTCGTTACTTACCGTAGAACTGATATTTTCAGCCGTAATCAGCGACTCGTCCACCTTGAACTCATCCACCATCGCCTGATTCAGCTCCTCACGCTGGTCAAGGGAAAGCGTCACGGTCTTGATGATCACCTGATTGGTTCCCGCAACCTTCTGCGTCTGCACATTCTTATCCCCGGTAATCTTTTCCACAACCGGAACGATCTTCTCGTCAATCTCATCTATAGAAAATTCCTCTTTAAAGGTCACATTGGTAGAAGTACCGCCCTCAAACTCAAGGCTGTACGCAAACGCGCCCTTCCCCTGTGAGGAATTCACACCCATAACTGCTAAGCTTGCTGCGATGAGGAGAGCAGAAACTGCAAAGAACACCTTCCTCTTCTCCACAAACCCAATCGGCTCCCGCTCCTTCTTGGGACGATAATACAGGCTCTCTTTGCGCATGCCCACCGCATAGAAAGAAAATACGAGCAGTCTCGTAACCACAAGGGCCGTAAACATAGACACAATAATACCGATGGCCAGAGTCTGTGCAAATCCTTTAACCGGACCGGAACCTCTAAACCACAGCACCGCCGCCGCAATCAGCGTAGTCACATTGCCGTCCACAATGGCTGACATAGCCTTTTGGAAGCCTGTCTTAAGAGAATTCTTCACGCTCTTGCCCCGGGACATCTCCTCGCGGACACGGGCAAATATAATGACGTTGGCATCCACAGCCATACCGATACCAAGGATGATACCTGCAATACCCGGCAGCGTCAGCGTAACGTTAAACGCGTTCAGGACGAGCAAAACCAGCTCCGTATAGATCAAAAGCGCAAGCCCGGATGCAAATCCCGGAAGATAGTACACGAAAATCATAAACACGATAATCAGCGCCAGACCGATTGCCCCCGCTTTCAGACTGGTACTAATCGCCTGCTCTCCCAACTGCGCTCCGACTACATTGGAACGAAGTTCTTCCAGTTCTAACTTAAGGCCTCCGATACGGATGGTGGAAGCCAGATTGTCCGCCTCATCGAATGTAAAGTTACCGGAAATATATGCCTGTCCGGTATCAATCTCTTGTCTGACAACCGGATCGCTTATCACCGCCCCGTCATAGACAATATTAATCTTCTTTCCTACATTCTCCTTGGTAGCCTCCGCAAACTTCTCTTTTCCCTTATCGTTCAGCGTCAGCTCTACCGAGTATTCCCGATTCTTCATGCTGTCTTCCCCGGCCCTTGCCGTCGCCGTCTCCACATCGGAACCCGTAAGCACGGTCTCGCCGTCTTCCGTCTGGAACTCAAGCGCACCCGGTTTTCCAAGCTCGTCTAAGATCTTGTTGGCGTCCGTCACGCCCGGAATCTCAATATTGATCCTGTCGTTTCCCTCCTGATAAACGCTTGCCTCCGTACTGTATTGCTCCACACGTCTCTGAAGCTTGTAGATCGTGTCGCTCATCTCTTCATCCGACGGGTTCTTGTCCTTAACCTGATACGTGATGCTGACGCCGCCCGCCAGATCCAGGCCAAGCTTGATGTTCCTCATCGCCCCGGTTCCGGTTTTGCCGAATCCGACCGCCACGGTAAATCCCATCAGTGCAATGAGGATCACCGTAAGTATCAGGCTTATGATACCTCTGTTCTTCTTCATGGTAAACTTCCTTTCTACTCATCCGCCAAAGCAGCTTTAATCATAATTGCGCACTCAACACGCTTTCTCTGCATCTCGCACCCTATATCATAGGCGTCGTGGATTGTGCCGTGGAAATTGTAGGAATTCGCCATACATCCCCCGCTGCAATAAAACCTTGCAAAACAATCCCTGCATTTTTTCTTGGAATAGACGTTGCAGCTTTTGAATTCATCCCTGATCTCCGGTCTTACGATGCCTTCCCGCACATTTCCCATCAGAAATTCTTCCTTCCCTACAAACTGATGGCACGGATACAGATCCCCCCAAGGCGTCACTGCCAGATACTCGGTTCCGGAACCGCATCCCGACAAACGTTTCGCCACACAGGGTCCACCGTCTAAGTCTATCATAAAATGAAAGAAATTGAAACCTTTTCCTTCTTTTTCACGTTCAATCATCACCTTCGCCAGCTTATCGTACTCCTCCATGATCTTCGGAAGATCCTCGGTCCGGATGGCATAAGGGTCGCTCTCTTCTCCCACTACAGGCTCAATGGACATCTGCTTAAACCCAAGGTCCGCAAAATGCAGAATGTCCTCCGAAAAATCCGGATTGTTCCGGGTAAACGTCCCCCGGACGTAATACCTCTCCTGTCCCCTGCTTTCCGCCAGCTTTTGGAACTTAGGGACGATCAGGTCATAGCTCCCCTTCCCATTGCGGAACGGGCGCATACGGTCGTTGACCTCCTTACGCCCGTCAAGGCTCAGCACCACATTATCCATCTCCCGGTTGACGAATTCCTGAATCTCATCGTCCAGAAGCACGCCGTTGGTGGTGACCGTAAAACGAAAACGCTTATTATGGAGCTTCTCCTGCTGCCGCCCGTAAGCCACAAGGTCCTTTACGACCTGCCAATTCATCAGCGGTTCGCCGCCAAAGAAATCCACTTCAAGATTCCTGCGGTTTCCGGAATTCGCAATCAGGAAATCCAACGCCTGCTTCCCCACCTCGTAACTCATAAGCGCCCGCCTGCCGTGGTATTCCCCTTCCTCTGCAAAACAGTATTTGCAGGCAAGGTTGCAGTCATGGGCAATATGAAGACAGAGCGCTTTCACCACCGTTTTGCGCTTCTTCACTTCCTCTATCATATCCTCATAGGTATCTTTCACAAATAACCGGCCCGTCTCCGTAAGCTCTGTCACGTCTTCCAAAGCGTCCCTTATGTCCTCTTCGGCATACTGCCCGCCAAGCTCCCGTATAAGCCCCTCAAGGACCTCCGGCTCCTTTAGCGTCTGTTCCGTATGCTCAACCTGACACTTACATAATTCGGAAACGACGTCGTAACACAGCTCGTCCACCACGTGAACCGCTCCGCTTACGACATCCATAACGATATTGTATCCATTATTCTGATACTGATGTATCAAGACTATATACCCCTTTCGTCTGTGAACTTTCCCGGGAATCCCCTTAGACGGAACTCTTCGGAAACGCTCATTTAAAAATTGCGGCCGCCGCGTAACAGCGAAAAACAGCCTCTTTTGTACGCCGCGGCACAACAGAAAAAGAATCCCGCTTTACGGGATTCTCCGCCTGCGGCAAAACCGCAGCAGCGCCATCATTCTAAAAACAGCTTATCTCTTCTGCTCGCATGTCTGATTGCCCACTGTGCAGGACGTCTTACATGCGGACTGGCAGGATGTCTGACACTCGCCACATCCGCCTTTCTTCAAACTATTGTTCATGGTCTGTGTATTTAATGTCTTTACATGCTTCATGGTCATGTTCCTCCTTATTTTTGCTTGACTTGTGTTATTATATCATTACATTTTCATTTACGCAATAAGGAAGTGGAAAATATGTCTTTTAGCACGGAACTTCTACGACAGCATACCTCCCGCCATTCCGCCTCCCGCACACAGAACGAAGGTCGTTATCAGATTTGCAGCGTCTCCGTTCAGCGTTCGGTACACGCCGAGGGTAATCAACAGAAGCAGCGCAAAGTAGCCGATCCCTAAACCCAGCCCCCACAGATATCTCCTCACTTTTGCAAACTTTCCGATAATGATCCCGCCAAGCAGCGTCGCCATAATATAGATTGCCACAATGGCCGCCGACACAGCCTTTTCGTTTAACTCAAACCTAAATAGGGCGACTGCCAGCAGCAATAACAGTATTCCTGTAACGACGTAAGAAACCAAAAGCGACTTTAATACCCACATGACCCACGAATCTTTTTGGAGCTTTCTTTCCATTCCCATCCCTCCTTGTCTAACACAAGGTATGATAAAAGCTTTGAAGATATTCCTGAAAACATAAAAATAGGGAGATAATGTGCTTATCCCCCTAAAAAACTTATCCTACTGCTCCATCTGGCTCCCTAAAAATCCTGCCGCACATGCCGCCATCTTCTGTTCAAGCTCCCCAAGCTTTTTCTTGGGGTCGCGGGATAACAGAATCACACCGCCGATAATGTCCCCCTCGCAGATGATAGGGCTTATGATCTCGTGTTCATAATCTTCATCCTGGGCGTCTGTAACAGGGATATATACTTTATCCCCTGCGGACGCCGCAAGCTGCGACCTGCCGCCTAAGCACTTTTCAAGCTGTCTGCTGATATACTTGTCCTGAAGCTCCTTCTTACCATTTCCCGCCGCCGCAATAATCTGGTCCATATCGCAGACGCATACAAGACAGTTAATGGTCTGCGCAAGGCTCTCGGCATACTGCTTGGCAAATGTAGACAATTCCCCGATGGGGGAGTATTTTTTTAAGATAATTTCGCCTTCCCGGTCCGTGAAGATCTCCAATGGGTCGCCCTCCCGAATCCTCAGCGTCCGCCGGATTTCTTTCGGGATTACCACCCGGCCCAAGTCATCTATCCTACGTACAATTCCTGTCGCTTTCATAGTATCGATTCCTCCATCTGTAGATTTTCATATCACTAATTCGTAATGATACTATTATCTGTAAATGAAGGGATTTTATACCGTGAAACCGGAATTCTTATATGTTCCTATATATTGTTACTCTGCTTTGCAATTCTATACCTTGATGGATCTTGGAAATGAAAAACTGCCGCCGGCTGCTTTTCCGTAAATGACGGTATGAAAAAGCTCTGAAACATACCTGCCCCAGAGCTTTCATTTACCTCTATATTATTCATTATTTTTCTGCAAGCATAACTCTGCACCGCTTTTTATAACATGCAATCCCGTATTTGAGGATATTCTCTACCCCGTCGTCTTCAAGGTCATCTTCATATCTGGTATACTTGATCTGTTCTAATGCCTCTTTGCAAGCAGCGTCCAGATCTCCGTCGTGTGCATATTTCACCTCTATGATAATCCCCATATCTCCGGTATCCGGTTCCGCAAGGATATCCGCATAACCTTCGCCCATTTCCCGGTTGGAAGAGATTCCCCATCGGTTCTTCACACCTAAAATTCCAAGCAGAACGCCATGATAAAAGTTCTCTTTCATGTCAGTTCTTACAGCCGTATCCCGGATACTGATGGTCTTCTTCAAATAATCATTGAAAATCTTTTCTACATTTTCTGCATCCTCATTCTGCAGAGCATTACAGAAACGATTCAACATATCACCGTCTTCCCGAACATTCTCCTTAAAAAATTCCATAATCTGCGTCACATAAATATCCCGAATTTCCAGATTGGGAATTGCCAGTTTCATCTGCCTTCCCTCTGCCTTTCCCCGCTGGGTCAAATAACCGGTGGTAAAGAGCAGGCTCCAGATATTTTCAATCGTCTGGTAAATCTCCAAATACGTAAGCTCCTGATGAATTTCTTTCATAATGACCTCACCTGCTACCAGACGCTCAATCTCCCGCTTGGTCGTAACATTTGCCGATTCCTGAATAAACCGTTTCACTGCGTCATTGCTGCTGGTATTGATCCAGTAATTCTCAGGCTGTACATGAGGCTCACTCCTGATCCTGTCACAATGGTTCAGCACATCCCACGGGCAATATACCGATGCATTTCCAAATTGATATCCTTCATACCACCTTTTTACTTCCTCGTAATGATCGGCCACATCATAATACTCCAGAAGTTCCCTCACCTCTTTGTCTGTAAAACCAAAGTATTCATCAAAACGCTCATCTGCAATCGTCAACACTTTCAGATTATTAAGCCCGGTAAAGATACTCTCTTTAGAAATCCTAAGGCAACCGGTCAACACTGCAAGTTTCAGGCTGTTGTTTGTTTTAAGCGCCTCTCCCAGCAGACTTCGGATTAGGGAGACCATCTGGTCATAATACCCCTTCTCATGAGCCTTTGCCAAAGGGACATCATATTCATCAATTAACAGAATTACCTTTGTACCATGATGCTTCTCCAACAATTCCGATAGGACTCTCAGGCTATTACAAAATACCGCTTCCGACATATTATCATCCAGAAGTTTACGGTATTCCGCTTTGTCCTGTTCACTTAAGGCATCACTCTCCAAAAGATATTGTACTTTTGCAGGAACTCTTTTCATAATCTGGACTGCCATTTCAAATGCCATTTCATAGTTCCGTGCGTCAATCCCTTTCATGGAAACTGAAATAACCGGATATTTCCCCATATATTCCTCACAAAGCACAGTTTCTTTTGAGATATCCAGCCTGTTAAAAATACTCTTATCTCCATCCAATGAGAAAAAGTGTTCCAGCATGCTCATATTCAATGATTTACCAAATCTTCTAGGACGGGTGAACAGATTCACCGCTCCCCAGTTATGAAGTAATTCGATAATAAGCCCTGTCTTATCTATATAGTAAAAATTTTCTTTCCTGATTTCTTCAAAATTTTCAATCCCTATCGGAAGTTTTTTCTTTCGCATCTCCATCTCTTTCCACGCTCCTTCCATGCTCCTTAAGCCATTGCCTGCCTTGGATTATTAAATACATTATAGCAACTAAGCGGCGGCTTTTCCATAGAAATCTTCCGGTTCCCGAAGTTCCCGGTCATCAATCCCTTTATACCGTCCCTGCCACATGCCTTCTTCATCCGTATCCCACGCTGCACGGCTACAATTTAGGGAAAGCTCCTTATGGTTCATCACTCCGGTGGGCCGATATAACAAATTATACCTAAAAAAATACAAATCATCCCACCCCCACCAAAGCAAAATTCTTATCTGCTATTATATAGCGAAAGTAGTAAATGGATAAAAATGATAGTTGATAGGAGAATGAATATGACAGATTGTAACAACAAACCCCGGGTGCTTTTTTCCGCGCAGGCGGAAGCTGCATATGACAGAAGTATAGAAGCTCTGTGCCGGGACAGAGGGAGCATGTCAGACGAAAGGTGAGGAAAAATGGTTTTAAAAAAAAGAATGGCGCTTTTAACACTTGCCCTTTCAGGGATACTTTGCCTTGGGGGATGCGGAAGGAAAGAAAATGAAAAAATCATTTCCATAGAACAGCTCAACAATCCGGCCTATACAATTGGTGTTCCGGAAGGCGGGGCAGGCATGTATATGGCGGAAAAATATCTGCCGGAAGCAAATCATAAAACATATTCCGGCAACTCTTCGGGGTATCTTGCCATTTCCCAAGGAAAACTGGACGGGTTTGTTTATGACCGGGTAATGATGGAATTTGCTATTGCCAGCGGTCTTGAGAATGTGGAGATTTTAGAGGAAAACCTGGGAGAAAGTATGGATGTGGCTGTGGGGATTTCACCCAAAAGCCAGGTTGACAATTTAAAGGATAAAGTGAACCAATTTCTGTCGGAAGCAAAAGCCGAGGGGACGCTGGATGATATGTATGACCGCTGGGTAAGCAAAGCGGAGGGAACCATGCCGGAAATACAGACGCCACATACGCCGGACTTTAAGCTTAAGGTAGGAACCACAGGAACGGTTCAGCCTTTCAGCTACTACGAGGGGACGACTCTTACCGGATATGATGTGGAGCTGATTTACCGTTTTGGAGCGTGGCTCAATGCGGAAGTGGAAATTAAGGTTTACGACTATGACGGAATTATTGCCGCGGCCGAGGCCGGCGACATTGACTGTATTATGGCGAATCTAAATGCCACCGAGGAAAGGCGCAGGCATATCGAATTTTCCGATTGTGTTTATCCTTCGGAGACTGCCGTTATGGTAAGTTCAAAACAGAAAGGCGGCACGGAGAAAAAATACGGGACACTTTCGGACTTTGCCGGAGCAAGGTTTGCATCATTAAGCGGAGGGGTTTACGATAAACTTTTACAGGAAGTAATTGCGGATGCAGAAGACTTCTCCTACTACAATTCTGTTCCCGATATTGTTGCGGCTCTTAAGGCAGATCGCGTGGATGCGGGGGTGTTGGATGAACCGCTGGCACAGCTTGCGGCAGCAAAAAATGAAGGCCTGAAAATTTTTGAAGAACCTGTCGTGCGGGATAAATATGGATATGCTCTTCCCAAGGGAAGTCCTCTGCGGGAACAGTTTAATGAAGTTATTGCAAAGTTTAAAGAGGACGGAACAATCGCATCCTTAAAGGAAAAATGGCTTGGGGCGGATGAGAGCATAAAGGTATTAATGAAACAGGACTGGCCGGGGGATAAGGGAACCATCCGGTACTACTATGACGGCGCCCATGAGCCTATGACTTATCTTGGAAGCAGCGGAGAACCTTTAGGGCTAGAAATAGATCTGCTGCTTCTGATTGCACGTGAACTGGATATGAAGGTGGAGATGACAACCTGTGAATTTGCTTCGCTGATAACCGCCCTTGAAAGCGGGAAGGCGGATGTGGTCAGCGGAAGCCTTTCCATCACGGAAGAAAGAGCAAAGCGGGTAGACTTTGCAGATACCCATTATGACTCAGCTTTGGTACTTCTGGTGCGTGATTTGGATGGGGAATTGCAGGAAACAGGGTTCTGGGCAAATATTAAGGACAGCTTCCAAAGCACTTTCATAGTGGAGGGACGCTGGCGGCTGATTTTACAGGGGCTTGGCGTCACCATACTGATTTCTGTCTTTTCAGGATTTTTTGGTCTGTGCATTGGCTTTGGGATATGTATGCTGCGCCGGATCAATTGTAAGCCAACTCAGTGGTTCGGGGCGGTCTTTGTTCGTGTGATTCAGGGAACCCCTATTGTAGTCTTTCTGATGATTTTGTACTATGGTATTTTTGGTTCGGTGGATATTTCCGAAATTCTGGTTGCTATTATTGGATTTTCCATTAATTTTGCGGCCTATTCATCTGAGATGATGCGGACAGGAATAGAAACTGTGGATAAAGGGCAAAGCGAGGCAGCTCTTGCAATGGGCTATACGAAAGGCCAGACATTCTTTAAGATTGTATTGCCCCAGGCGGCCAGAAATTTTATTCCTGTGTTGAAAGGCGAATTTATTTCCATGGTAAAAATGACTTCGGTAGTAGGATATATTGCTGTACAGGATCTGACCAAAGTATCCGACATTATACGCTCACGTACCATGGAGGCGTTTTTTCCATTGATAATGACAGCAGTAATTTATTTTGTTATCGCCAATATTATGACGGCAGCTCTCTCATTTGCAGAGAGGAAAGTTGCACCGAAGCGGAATAAACGCAGCTTAAAGGGGGTGTGCATGTGATGACAGAAAAACGTGAAAACCGGGACGTTTGTGCCGGGGGAAGTATGGACACGAGCATAATATCTATCCGGCATCTGTGTAAGGAATATCCAAACGTAACCCCTTTGAAGGATGTAAGCGTGGAGATTAAAAAAGGAGAGGTGATTTCTATTATAGGCCCGTCAGGCACAGGAAAATCAACCCTGCTTCGATGTATTAATCTTCTGGAGACACCTACAAAAGGCGAGATTGTGGTAGACGGTGTAGTAACAACGGACAAGAAATGTAAGGTAAATCTGGTGAGGCAGAAAATGGGAATGGTATTTCAGTCCTTCAACCTCTTTGCACACAAGACCATTATAGAAAATATCATGATGGGGCAGGTCGATCTTCTTGGCAGAAGCCGGCAGGAGGCTTATGATAGAGGGATGGAACTGCTGCGCAGCATAGGGCTTGCAGACAAGGCTTTTTCTTATCCGGATGAACTTTCGGGGGGACAGAAGCAGCGTGCGGCTATTGCAAGGACGGTGGCCATGGAGCCGGAAATTATTCTTTTTGACGAGCCGACTTCCGCCTTAGATCCCACTATGGTCGGGGAAGTTCTTTCGGTTATCCGTAGGCTGGCAGGGCAGGGAATGACCATGATGATCGTGACCCATGAAATGAAGTTTGCCCGGGATGTATCCACCAGGATATTTTATATGGATCAGGGCGAAATCTATGAGGATGGAACGCCGGAACAGATTTTTGAGCACCCAAAGAGGGAGCGAACCCGGATATTTATCCGGCAGCTTAAGGTGCTCCATGTAGAAAAAATCTCACGTGACTTTGATTTTCCGGCCTTTATGACACGTCTTGAGGAGTTCGGACGTAAGCAGCAGTTTTCACAGAGACAGATTTACGCCATGCAGCTTATTGTGGAGGAAGTGCTGATGCAAAAACTTCTGCCTGCCGCAAGGGAAGCAAAGGAAAGGGAGCTTTCTCTGGATGTGGAATACAGCGAGAGGGAAAATCTGGCCCAGATACGGTTTTCCTATAATGGACCTTCCTTTCATCCTTTTGGGGACGAAGAAGATTTGTCCGGCAGGATAATAAAAGGAATGTCCAAAGAGATGGAGCATAAGTTTGTGGATGGAATGAATCAATTTGTTATAAGTATATAGATTAAAGTTTCCTGCTGTGAAAGCGGATATTAACGCATTTGCAGGCGGATCGCAACAGTTTGATAAAACTAAATTGGAATAAGAGAAAAAATTATGGATAAGATGAAATTAAGTAATGAAAATATTGCACAGGCAAGCAGTCTTGCAGAAAAGACGCTTGGAGAATGGGGCGTTGATGCCAGAAATATTATCCAAATCCGGCTTGCAGTGGAGGAAACGCTGTTAAAGTATCAGGAGGCTTTCGGTGTGGAGGCAGTATTTGTACAAAAATATATCAAACGCCTTAATCGTATCCGTCTGGAACTTTTCCTGCCAGGGGAAAGGGTTGATCCCTTTGATACAGGGGAGGAAGAACAGAGCCAGGTACTGCAGGGACTGCTTGCCAATATGGGGGTTGCACCCGCGTGGCAGTACAAAAATGGAGAGAATCTTATTTTATTTACTCCCAAAAAGAAGAAACGTTCTCAGATGGCTTCACTGGCGCTGTCCGTAATACTGGCTTTTTTGTGCGGCGGTGTGTGTAGTTTCCTTCCGGAAAGTGTCAGGGCTTTTCTTGCAAATGAGATTATCAGCCCGGTATTTAACCGTTTTATGGGACTTTTATCAGCCATTGCAGGTCCTATGGTGTTTCTTTCAATTGTATGGGGAATATACGGCATTGGGGATATGGCGACTATGGGCAGAATCGGAAAGAGGATGATTGGACGCTTTATGCTGATGACGATTCTTCTGACACTGCCCGTATGTGTATTTGCCATGCCGTTTTTTTCCCTTAAAACCGGAGACGGGGGAAAGTTTGATTTTTCTGAATTGTTTCAAATGGTTCTGGATATTGTACCAGGGAACTTTTTTACGCCCTTTACAGAAGGGAATCCTATGCAGATTATTTTTGTGGCAGTTTTAATCGGAATCGCAATGCTGATTCTGGGAAACAAAGCTACGGTTGCCGCGGCCTTTGTGGAACAGTCCAATTATATTATACAGCTTATTATGGAGGCAGTCAGTTCTTTTGTTCCCGTGTTTGTGTTCGGCAGTATTTTAAATATGATACTGGGTAACAACTTTTCGGTATTTCTTCCTGCATATAAGGTGGTTCTGGTAATGCTCATGGGAGATGTTGTTCTTCTGGCAGTGTATCTTGTGCTGGTATGCACAAGGAGGAAGGTGAAGCTTTTGGTATTGCTGAAAAAGATGACGCCCACTTTTCTGATTGCATTAACCACGGCATCTTCTTCTGCTGCATTTGGGGTGAATATGGAGTGCTGTGAAAAAGACCTCGGGATTGACAAAAGGATCGTTAATTTTGGTATCCCTTTAGGGCAGGTTATCTTTATGCCAGGGGTTTCCGTTATGTTTCTAGCGGTGGGATTTTGTATGGCTGAAATCTATGGGGTGACGGTTTCTCCGGCGTGGCTGGCTACGGCAGTTCTCATTGCCATTGTGCTTGCGGTGGCGGCGCCTCCTATTCCCGGCGGTGCGCTGACCTGTTATACGATTTTGTTTGTCCAGCTTAAGATTCCCATGGAGGCTGTAGCGGTCACGATCGCCCTCAATGTAATACTGGAATTTATTACTACAGCGGTGAATTTGTTCTGTCTGCAGGCGGAACTTGTGGAACTGGCTGCAGGTCTTGATATGCTGGATGAGAGAAAACTAAGAGAAGAAAAGCATGAACGGATTTAATCTTTTAGGAGTTTAAAATGCAGGATTACACTCTGACAAATCATAATATAGATGTGGCGTGCCATGAAGTCGAGACATTTTGTGAACACGCCAATGGAGAAAAAAAGGACATTCTCCGCACACGACTGGCCGTGGAAGAGATACTGCTGAAATATCAGGAAGCTTTGGGCACAAAGGGGACTTTTCAATTTCAGTGCAGAAAGCGGATAAACCGTCTGTATGCCAGTTTTTCTATTCCGGGAGAAAGAAACGATGTGGTTCATACGGACGACGGCGAAGAAAGCGCTATCATGAAAGGTATCCTTTCAGGTATGGGAGAAATTCCCACATGGCAGTTCAAAAACGGAGTCAATTACCTTACCTTTACATTAAAAAAGAAAAAATTATCTCCTGCAGTATCACTGCTGGCAGCAGTGGCGCTGGCTCTTTTTTGCGGTATAGTAAGCAGTTTTCTACCGGAAAAAACGGTTAATTTCCTTTCAGAGGAAATGATTACGCCTGTTTTTGACACATTTATGGGACTGTTGAGCGCTGTTTCTGGTCCCCTGATCTTTTTGTCGGTGGCAGGCGGTATTTATAATATCGGGGATATTGCAACGCTGGGAAAAGTCGGAAAGCGGATGATCAGCAGGTTTTTATGGATGACGCTGATTTTTACGACAGTATTCGGCATTGCCATTCTGCCTTTATTTCCTCTTGCAGCAGCGGCAGCAGTTCCTTTCGGCTTTCGGAACTTCTGGAAATGGTTCTTGGAATTGTACCGGACAATTTTTTTACTCCTTTTTTAGAGGGAAATCCTTTGCAGATTATTTTTCTTGCAGCCCTTGCAGGGATGGCAATGCTGATTTTGGGGAACAGGGCTTCGATTGTCTCGCTATTTTTAGAACAGGCAAATGCCATTATATTACTAATCATGGAAAATATCAGCGCTTTTGTCCCCGTTTTCATTTTTGGCAGTCTTTTCAATATGATTCTTGGCAAAAACTTTTCTGTACTGCTGAAAGCCTATAAGGTGCTGCCGATTATGCTGCTTGGGGATGTCTTTCTTATGGCGGTTTATACGGGTCTTGTATGCATTCGTAAAAAAGTTTCTACGGCAGTCTTCCTGAAAAAAGTTTTTCCAGTTTTTCTGATCGGTCTGACAACAGCTTCTTCTGCTGCCGCATTTTTGGAGATCAGGAAAGTGTGCGCAGAAAAGCTGGGGATTGATAAAAAATTGTAAATATCGGTGTTCCTCTTGGCCAGGTGGTATTCATGCCGGGATTTTCTATTTTATATTTTGTAATGGGAATTTGCATGGCGGAGATTTATGGTGTGAAGATATCCCCGGTATGGCTGATTACAGCGCTGATCATTGCGGTAGTACTGGCTGTGGCTACGCCGCCCATTCCCGGCGGCGCTCTTGCCTGCTATACGATTCTGCTTTTACAGCTTGAAATCCCTGCCCAGGCCATTGTGGTTGCAGTTGCCATAAATGTGATACTGGATTTTTTTGCTACAGCAGTAGATTTGTTTTGTCTGGAGGCAGAGTTGACAGAACTGGCGGGGGAGCTTGAGATGCTGGATGTGGAGAAAATTCGGAAAACATTTTAAAATTATTCCTTTAAAACAGATAGAATGACATAGACGGCCTCCTACAATAGGATTTTTAAACTCCCGCTGACCAACAACACTTATTACAATAGCCTCACTCGCATCCGACAAAGAAAACCTCTCCCTTGCTTTATTATAACGGGATTTCCTATTCATCGGCAAACAATATCCGTTTCTTTGAACCTGATGGTTCTACCCATAAGATAAAGGGAAACGGTATCATTGCGCGGATTTGCAGTACGCTACGTGCGGAATATTCCGTGTGAAAACAATCTCTAGCTAAAAGTTAATAATAATGCGATAAAAACAACTAAAAACCCTAAGATTGTTTTATGGCTCATTAATGCAGTAACATAAAATATAATTACACTAATCATTTGCACCAAAAATAAAACCATTAAATTTAATAATTCTTTTGAATATATTGATGCATACCATATATATACCGGAAACATTAATATTTGATATAGAGCAAATACCCCTCCTAAAACAAATATTATTTGTTTTTTCCACATTATACATAATTCCGACACTTCCGTATCCATCAATTGTATTGCCGCCTGAAAAATAAAAGCCAGAACAAATACACTATGATATAGAAAGGCGCTTTTCCAAAAAATTTCTTTTGCAGCTTCAGCACTTCCAAAAGAACTAATTAGATTCTTTTGATACGGAATTAATATTAAATATATAATTGCTAGTAATATACAACTCCATAATCTTTTTTTCTTAAGGATAAATTTTATCATCCATATTTCATTGTGCAATCCCATTTTTCATTTCACTCTTCTTAAGTAAATACATATATCCGTCCTCAACTTGAGGTTCTGCTTTATCAGCTTTTGTATTATCATATGTACGCCCTTTTGCCATTTCTTTAAGTCCCACAGTCTTCCCATAGTATAGAATATCTCCATTGTTTGCAACTAAGAGTTCATCGCATGTTTTTGCAGCATCATCCAAAATATGCGTAGATATTATTATGGTGCATTGATTCCGAAAATAGTTGACTAACTTCTGAAATCTAATTCTTTCTTCCGGATCAAGTCCGGTAGTAGGTTCATCCAGCAAGATAATATATGGATTTCCCAAAAAAGCTTGAACAATACCTGCTCTTCGAACCATTCCACCAGACAGCTTTCCACATTTTACATCTTTCATGTCACTTAAATGAACCATATCTAAAATATAGTTAATATTATTCTTCCATTTTTCCTTTTCTACGCCCTTTATACAGGAAAAATATTCCATATGTTCATATAGGGTATAATTTCTTATCAACCCAAAATTTTGTGGTAAATATCCAATCCTAATCTGTTTATTTGGAATCTGTTTTCCTTCATTATCTTCAAATATAACCTCTCCGCCGCTACTGCCGGTTATTCCCGCAATAATTTTTAATAACGTCGTTTTACCAGCGCCGTTAGGTCCTAATATGCCTATGACTTGTCGATCGGCTGCGAAAGTAATTCCATTTAAAACTCTTTTTTTTCCAAAATTTTTTTCAATTTTTTTTACTTTTAACATAATCAAATCATCCTTTATTATTTTTAACTTCAAAAATACTTATTAAAAAAATCCTGGTCTGTTTTCAAATCCGGTTCCAATAAATATCGAATAATATCATGTAAAAGCGGCTCTGCTCCTAATTGTTGTTTCAAGTCCTTCAAATTATCAGATACATTAGGACTGCTGTTATCCTCTCCAATTTCATTTAATAATTGTTGACGCTCTGTTTCTTTAGAAACCATCACATCTAAAATCTCATCCGCCGAAACCGTATCAACTAATAAAACGGCTGCAGTAAGCAAATCTCCTATTTTTGACTCTTTACCTGATTTATGCAGCAAATAATTAATGTAAGTCGGACTATTCAAATAATCTCCTGAAAACAATATATAGTTATCAAATTCTGCAAAATAATTATTCCAAAAATTTCTTCCCATGTCCTTAGACGCCATAATCAATTTTTTATTTTGGAGTTCACTTGTATCAATACCAAAAACATTCTCTATTTCGAAAAGAGTTTGTTTCCAATTCTGATTTATCTCTTCCAAATACTGCTTTTCTCCTATACCGTTCAGTTCTAATGGTAAATAATTTAAAAAACAGCTATTATCTATCGGTGTTATATTTCCTCCAACAATAGAAACCCCATCGCTCTTCCCTTCAAACAAATTTTCCGATTTCTTTTTAACATCCGTCACAAAATCGCACTCCGAAGATATTCTTAAAGTAAAATCTGCTTTTGGTATTCTATTATATGGATTATATCCATTTCCACCATTATAATACGGATAATCTACAAACACTTGTCTCTCTCCCGGCATTGGGTACCACGGGAAAAATCCCGGCAGCATAACTGCTTGTGAATTAGAATAATACTTTCCTGACATTCCTTCATATTCTATTTCAAAATTACATTCAGTAATTTTTTGAGGAAAGTTCAAAATAATTTTATCTCCTACTCGCTCATATGATAATTCCGTGTACTCTGCTTTTATTTTTTTGACTTCATAACCATGATAAAGTGTCAGCACAAATTCGTCATTAGGTACTTGTGATTCTAACTTAAATTCCCCTTTTACTTTTAAATTTCTTTTAAACTGAATATCCATAGTGTATTTTGAGATTTTGCAATTTATTTTATTAATTTGTGTGTTAATAGTTTTATTATCACCATAATATGTTAAATCAGCAAAAATACCATTCCATGATTCATCTAAACGATAAATACTGGCAGGTAAATATGATAAGCCCAGCATTATAATTGCTGCCAATGTACAAATAAACGAGACTCTCTTTTTTAAAATACTTTCTCTACAATAAAACCAAAGTAAAAAAGCAATTATAAATATAATCCAAAACAACTGTAAATATAATCGATGATCCTCTGTCTGCAGTCCATATTGAGTATCCGGTGACCATACTGCATTTTGATAAAATATCGAAAATATCCATCTAATTTTGCATACAATTATATCTATTGAAAATCTTGTTGGTTTTTCTCGCCAAATTAACTGCTCAAAAAGCGGACTTGTAAACATCAATATTGCAGCAATAAATGAATTAGCATAAATTTTATTTTTTTCTAATATACATGATGCAATATATGCTGTTCCTATAAGAATTAATTGAGGAATTAAAATATTAATCAAATATGTTTTTGGCAAATAAGATAAGAAATAATTAGAACCATCATTTTTTATCGAACAATAGATCAACCCTATAATAGCAACGAAATGGTATGCGAATAAAACAATTAACCAGACATAAGTAATTCCTTTTTGCCATGAAAATTTATTTTTTGATATCACATCTATTGTTTCTGCACACTTTGCATTAATTGCTGCGCCAAGTGAAAAATATATAATAATAGTTAAAATTGCTGAAAAATAAAAATTCCATCTACTTAATAGATAAAGTAATCTAAATCCGGTAAAATTAAATGAAGAAAAAACAGATAGACATGCTATTAACGCAAGAAATTGAAGCAGTGCAATAATAAAATATATTTTATTTTTTCCAAAATATTTTATGTAAAATTCCTCTTTTTTAATTTTCATAAATTTCATAAGAATATGGCCATCCATCCCATGTATTACAAATTTTCACCGTCACATTTCCTGTAGGCTGAGCGCTATTTGATACTAACTTCGGCATAACCTCCACCTCCCTCCCATCGTCAAATACCCTTTATAATACTTGACTATTTTTGACTATTCTTGACTATCCTTGTTAATAAACTTACATATTATATACAACAACGTTTCTGTAAGCTTAAGGACTTCCGAAACCTTAATCAGTCAAAATATCATAACACTGTAAATATAATAGATACTGTAAATATATTCTGCTCAACATCAATTTGTAAAATACCGCCGTATTTTTTTATACAATTTGCTGCGTTTTTAAGTCCAATACCATGCTTATTTGGTTCTTCTTTAGTGGAACAAAAAACGTCGCCTTGTTTTGTTACTACTCCGTTAAATTTATTTTCCACTCTTATCATCAGAAAATGCCCTTTTTGTGTTTCAAATATATTGATGTCAATATGTCCACATTCAATCTTTTGGGACGCCTCAATAGCGTTATCTATAATGTTACCCATAATAATTATGATGTCAATATCCTGAATAAAATCCAGCCTTATTCCGGGTTCCACATACGCATTAAATTTTATTTTGTTATCAATAGCCTCCCTTTTCTTCTCACATAAAATAGTATTTAAAACTTTATTCCTACAAAAAAAGTCTTCTTCCAATTCCCCTATTCTTATCTCCATATCTTGAATAACAGACCTAATCTCTTCGTTTTTATCATGAATAGCCAAATTTCCTATTGTTTTAAGTAAGGATTTTAAATCATGCATATAGTTTGATTGTTCAAGATTCACCTTTTCCATTCTGTCATAATACTTTTTTTCAAAATCTGTTTTTAAAGAAATCATTTCTAATGTTTGATACTCATAATTCAATCTAAAGATATAATCGTACAAAAAAAATATAATTACATTTGCAAGAAACAAAAGAATACAGCCGACTAGTAAAAAACCTTCGCCTAATCGTGATATTTCAAGCATCCAACCTGAATATAACAAAGCGCTGTATATGCCAAAAGTTGCAATAGGTAAAATAAAAGAATATATTATTATTTCATTCTTTATCCCATATTTCTCCTTATTTAATTTTTTCTTAATTACAAACAACGTTAAAAAAACCGTCAATTTTTCCAAGCAAATAATTATAAATTTAGATAATTGAGTTTGACGTTCCCATTGGTATCCTTCACCAATTATCAATGAAAGAATAAACTCAAAAATAATTTCTACACCTGCAAAAGTTGTAAAAAATACAATAAAGTAAAATACTCTTTCCTTCAAATCCTTTTCAAACAGCAAACAATAAACCGCAAAGTAAATTAAAATATTCGCAACCAAATTTAATTTTGTATTTCCAAATGAATTAATACTATAAATTGATATAATTGTTCCTGCATATATCGCAATATTATATATTGGGGAACTATACCTTCTATTCATTAACCCTCTAAAAAAACTCCCAAAAATTATAATCTCAAAAGTACATGTCATTATATTTAAAATTGTTTCCATGATATTTATCTATTCCTCTTATACTTTCCACCAAGATAGTCGGCAAATCTGCTATGAAACACATTCTTTTTCGATCTTGAGATATTTAAAGTTGTTAAATCTTCCAAAGTTATGATATCGTTTTTTATTCCAATTATTGCTCTAAATTTTACAATATAACTATTATGAGCATATTCAAAAGACTGCTTTTTTAGTTCTTCATAAGTATCTATTAACTTTTTGTTGCTTACAATCTCGTAACATTGATTATTCTTCTTTGAAAAAATATGGATACAACATCCCCTTTTCAAATTTGAAATATATGTTATATCATCAATAGATATTTTACTCATTTTACCATCGTTTCTGATTATAATATATATTTCCTTTTTATTCTCTATCATCTTAGCAATGATATTTTTTAATTCCTCATTAATTTTGCTTTCTGCATAATTCTTCATCAAATATCTAAATGGCTGTACGTCAAAAAATTCAGGTTTTGGTAACTGTACCCCTGTACAAAATACAAGAACCGCATCTTGATTTTGTTTTCTAAGCTTTAGAGCAGCCGTAATACCGTCAATCTTTCCCATCTGCATATCTAAAAATACCAAATCAAATTCTAAGTCTAACGCTTCCACGAATTCTTCTCCTGAATAATACTTGTAAATCGTATATTTTTCCGAAAAATCAAGTACTTCTTTTATTTTGTGTTCTAAGTAGTCAGTATATAACGTATCATCGTCACAGATTGCTATTCTATACATTAGGCTGCTTCCTCCCCTACCTGAATGTTTTCTTATAACTTATATTATAAGATCATTTGGAGAATTATCAACCTATGACTGCTGAATATTCCAATTCTGGGGTCCATACTTATCAACGCATAGAAAAACGGACCTGTATAAAACAGCCCCGTTTTTCTACACCTTGATTGATTTTAAATAATTCTAAACTGCCGTTGATCGTTTTCCTCTATACAGATGGCATAAAAAAAGCCCTGAAACATACCTGCTCCAGAGCTTTCATTTACCTTTATTTTTTTCGAGCATGACCCCGCACCGCTTTTTATAGCAGGCAATCCCATTTTTGATTCCGCCGATAAACAATCCTTCGTCAGGATCCGGCTAAACCGGGATTTCCCTCGACGACGCAGTATACGGCTTCCATCAGAGCAGTTTACTGCCTCAACCAGAACACGTTCCTGACTAAAATAATTACAATTTTCTCCATACAAACTGATTAACAACATTTTTATATGACTGAATAATTTTTACAACTTTTATACTAACATTTGTATCAATATAATCTGGTACAGGAATCCCATAATCTCCTAATTGATTCATCTTCACCGCCAAATCGACAGACTGCAGCAATCCTTTTGTATCGATACCCGATAGAATAAAGCAGCCTTTATCCAATGCCTCCGGTCTTTCAGTTGAAGTTCTGATACATACGGCGGGAAACGATTTTTTTATAGATGTAAAATAAGAACTTTCTTCCGGAAGCGTCCCCGAATCTGAAACCACGGCAAAAGCATACATCTGTAAACAATTATAATCGTGAAATCCTAATGGTTCATGTGCAATTACTCGATAATCCAATTGGAAGCCAGACTCCCTTAACCTTTTCCGACTCCTTGGATGGCATGAATAGAGAATCGGCACGTCATATTTTTCTGCCATAGAATTCACAGCTTTAAAGAGCGATATAAAATTTTGCTTTCTATCTATATTCTCCTCCCTATGCGCGGATAAAAGAATATATTTTTTCTTCTCAATTTTTACACCCGTCTCAACTGATAATCTGTCGTGGATATCAGATTTCATAATGGCTTGCAGATTATTATCCAAAACCTCCGCCATAGGAGAACCCGTAACAAATGTTCTCTCCTTTGGAACGCCGCAGTCAGCAAGATATTTTCGTGCATGTTCGGAATATGCAAGATTAACATCTGAAATAATATCGACAATTCGACGATTCGTCTCTTCCGGAAGACACTCATCTTTGCATCTATTTCCTGCTTCCATATGAAAGATCGGAATATGAAGACGTTTAGCTCCAACAACGGAAAGGCAGCTGTTAGTATCGCCAAGAACCAAAACCGCATCCGGGCTTATGGAATTCATCAGTTTATAAGATTTATCAATAATATTCCCCATAGTCGAGCCAAGATCATCGCCCACCGCATCAAGATAAACTTCCGGATCTTCGAGTCCTAGATCCTTAAAAAATATACCATTTAAATTATAATCATAGTTTTGCCCCGTATGGGCAAGGATCGTGTCAAAATAACAACGGCAACATTTTATCACTGCCGAAAGACGTATAATTTCAGGTCTCGTACCTACAATAATTAAAAGTTTCAGTTTTCCGTTCGATTTCCATTTTACCTCTTCAAACATTTTTTATTCTCCCAATCTTCTCATTCAACATTTTTCTCCTTTATCGAATCTGCTACTTCTTCAAAAAAAGTATCTGGGTTATTCTGATCAAACTGCTCGTTTGCCCACATCACCGTAACAAGATTTTCCGAATCAGACAGATTAATAATATTATGAGTATAGCCCGGAAGAATCTGAATCGCTTGTAATTCTTCTCCCGTCACCTCGAATTCAATCACCGGATAATGTTTTCCCGTCTCCGGATCAATCCCTATTTTTCTCTCCTGAATCAGCCCATGTCCGAATACTACAATAAATATCTCCCATTTCGAATTATGCCAGTGCTGCCCTCGAGTAATTCCAGGCTTAGCAATATTTACCGCTACCTGCCCGCAGTCCGGCATACGGAACAATTCCGTAAAATTTCCCCTCTCGTCAACATTAGAGTGAAAACCATACGATATTTTAGATGCGGGAAGGTACGAAAGATATGTGCTAAATAATTTTTTTGCAAAGGAGTTCTCCGGTATCTTGGACATCAAAAACGTTTCCTGTGCTATTTGAAATGATTGCAGCAATTCCTCTATCTCGCCAAGCGTTGCATGATATGTATACGGGACATGGCAATAACGTCCCTCATCCACAGAAACCGCTCTCACTCCTTCATATTCACAATGATGTTCTTTTCCTTCTAATGCGTCCAAAAACTCTTCTATGAGATCGTCAATATAGAGTAATTCTAATTCTGTAGAACGGTCGTTTATAGTATAATCCCGATTATTTGCAAATGCATCACAAAAAGTCGCAACTGCTGAATTGTAATTTGGCCTGCACCATTTTCCAAACAGATTAGGGAAACGGTATACCAAGACTTTGGAACCGCTGCTTCTTCCATACTCAAAAAACAATTCTTCTCCTGCCCGTTTGCTCCTGCCATATTCTGAATCTTCAAACCTTCCCTCAAGGCTTGCCTGAACCGAACTGGAAAGTAAGACGGGACAGGTATTATGATTTCTTTTTAAAGCCTCTAATAATAAGGACGCAAATCCATAGTTCCCCTCCATGAATTCGGAGTCGTCCGACGGCCTGTTTACACCCGCCAGATTAAATACAAAATCACACTCGCGGCAATACTGATCCAACAATACGGCTTCCGTATCCACATCATACTCAAAGATTTCAGAAATGGTAAGAGCCGGCCTGGTCCTGTTCTTTCCATCTCTTATATTTTTTAAATTCTCAGTTAGATTTTTCCCGACAAATCCCTTACTACCTGTTATTAATATTTTCACTTTACACTACCCCCAACAGTTATTTAACGCTTTTTGTACATAATCTGTAGTTAAAATCTTTTTAACCGTACCTTCGACGTCCAGAAGCTTTGTATTATGGGAAGTGTAAGCTTCGTCTGCCTCCGTAACCACCTGACCGTTGATAAAATATTTATCATAGTTTAAGTCCCTGTTATCGGCAAATACACGGTAGTAATTTCCCATATCCTCCGACCTAAGCCTCTCTTCTTTTGTCATTAACGTCTCGTACAATTTCTCTCCGTGCCGTGTGCCAATGATATTTGTGCCGGTATTTCCGAATAATTTCTGTACTGCCTCCGCTAGCACGCCAATGGTACTTGCATCTGCTTTCTGAATAAATAAATCTCCCGGGTTTCCATATTCAAAGGCAAATTTGACAAGTTCCACAGCCTCATCAAGATTCATCAGAAATCTTGTCATTTCCGGATTAGTAATTGTAACCGGACTTCCCATTCTGATCTGTTCAATAAAAAGAGGAATAACCGATCCTCTTGAACACATGACATTGCCATATCGAGTGCAGCAGATGACAGTGTTTCCCCGTTCCGCCGCAATTCGGGCGTTAGCTCTTACAATGTGTTCCATCATCGCCTTTGATGTTCCCATTGCGTTAATCGGATATGCAGCTTTATCAGTACTCAGGCATACTACACGCTTAACCCCTGCTTCAATGGCTGCATGAAGAACATTGTTAGTTCCTTCTACATTTGTCTGCACTGCTTCCATCGGGAAAAACTCGCAGCTTGGAACCTGCTTTAATGCTGCGGCATGAAATATAAAATCCACACCCGGCATTGCATCATGCACAGATTGTGGATTGCGAACATCTCCTATATAGAATTTAACTTTGGACGCTGTATCCGGATGATGAGTCTGTAATTCATGACGCATATCATCCTGTTTCTTTTCATCCCGGCTAAATATCCTAATTTCTCTGATATCGGTATCCAAAAAATGCTTAAGAACCGTATGACCAAACGAGCCGGTACCTCCTGTAATAAGTAATATTGAATCTTTAAATAATGACATATATTATCTCCCCTACCTAATCCATTACATAATATTTTCAAATCTATTGGCAAATCCATCCTTTAATCCTTTTAGCGTATACCGTATTTTACGTTTTTTGTCCTCTTTGTAAAGCATACATTTCCTTACAGAATTAAGGACGTGCTTAAGTAATTGAATTTTACTGAAATATGTTCTATAAATATACACATAATTTCTAGCTTTATAATATTCTTTCCAGTATGCTTCCTCGCCAAATCCTATATTAAATATCAAAAATCTGCGATAACTAGATGGCATAATCGGATGATGAAATTCAGAATTAATCACTGTAACCATTTTAATTCCTTTACTTTTAGCCCTATATGTATACTCAGTTTCATCCCCCTTTATAAAAAAATCACTTCTTGGAAACCCAATACGTTCCACGATCTCTCTCGAATATAATGTTCCATTAAACGGCGAAATAGCATCAAACATATACCCCTCAGGATATGCTTTTTTGACACTGTTTTTTGTTTCAAATCCACCTGTCTTAAAGGACAGCGTCTCGCAATCCTCACTGACGACTAAAGAATTAATAACCACATTTTTTACACCCAGTTTATTATAAGCGTCTATATCCTCTTTCAAAGCATCACTATGAAAAGGATATCCGTCATCGTCCATTAACCATATAAAATCATACCCTTTATCATATGCCATTTTTAAACCATTCGAAAATCCTCCTGAACCACCTAAATTTTCAGATGAAAAATAGTATATTATACGAGGGTTATCAATATAGCCTAAATCAGCTAAATATTCCTTAGTCCCATCCGTAGAATGATTATCAAATATTAATACGTCATTTTCTACATTCTGTTCTAAGCATTTCCGTACGCAGCGAACCAACAATTCTTTTCGGTTAAATGTAACTATGACTGAACATATCTTCACAGCTATTCTCCTTACTTATTATATCAATTATAATTTATTTCATTGAATCGTAGAGGGATAAAATTCTACTTTGATTCTTTTTTAATATAAATAATATTACTGCAACTATGATATATCTTAATATCCAGTTATGATAATTTGCATTTACGGCAAGCGTTAATCCTACGCACACCGCGCCAAAAATAAATATAAATTTAAAATCATATATTCCATCTGTTATTTTTTCGTTTTTACATATTTTTCTAACAAAAATATAATGTATGACGGTCAACGCCATATAACATATTAAAGTAGTATATGCACAGATCTTGTATCCGAAAAATAATATTCCAAAATAATTTAGTACAATATTTATTACCGCAGAAATAATTGTTGCATACATAATATAAGACGTTTTGTTAAAATAAGCTTCAACATCGCTAAATATATTATATATAAAAATAAAAAACACACTGACAATAATAGGCGGTAAAATTTCAATTGTTTCCGAATAATCCTTCGTAAATAAACTCATAATAACTTCCGGAACAACCAACATAAACAATATAACAATTATGAATATAAACAGTATAATTGCGTTCGTAGTTTTATTTATTTCATTCCATTCTCTCTTCTCCATCTTTTTAAATCTGTACGGCTGGAACACTTGATTTAAAGATGTTTGAAAAATAATGATCATTTGCCCAATACTATAAGCCACTGAATAAATAGCAGCTTCTGACTTTCCGACCATATGACCTATCATAATTCGATCCGCTTGTCCAAGGATTAAAAAAGACAAAGCATGAAACAGAAGCGGCAACTGGTATGACAAAAGAAATTTACTAATCTTCTTATATACTCCAAAATCATCTTTTCTTATCTTTAATTGAAATAAATATAACGGGAAAAAAATAATTATCTGAGCGAACAGCGTAGTCGTTATTTTTAATGTGGCCGTAGATTTTATTATCATTAAACTACACAGCGGGATAAATGTTGTAGCAGCGGTATAAATCAAAGTAATAATCACTGCCGGCTTATAATCATATTTATATCTCTTGCCGCATAACCAGCAATTATATGCAGGCTGCAGAATAAACATAATAAATGTTAATAGATAAATCAATAGGTTTGACCCTGTAAAAAAATAGTATTGCTGTCTAAATGGAAAAATCAGAATAAATAATAAACATGTATTTATTGTCGATACAATCAAAAGCGCCGTCGTAAACTGAGATAACTGGTCTTGATACATTAAATATCCCCTATTATATGCTCCTAACGACAATTCAAGTGTTGCAATTATTAATAAAACTTGTTGATATGAATTGTAAATAGTCACAATACCATATTCTTCCGTACTCATCAGTCTTGTAAACAACGGCACTGCTATAAAAGCCATCCCTTTAACTGCAAAGTTACATAACGTAAACCATATAGTCGTTTTTATTTGAATCGGCAGCTTTTGATATTTTTGAATAAAATTCATTTAGTTTTACCCTTTACTTTTTAATGGACTTCTAAGACTGTACAATCTGTCGTTTGTTTTATATGAAAACTTCATCCCAATGATAATCGCTAAACAATACCCTGCCAAAAGTTCTATCATATATTTAGGATTTAAATATAAACTAAATGCCTTATCTCCAATCGGCGCAAGTAAAAAAATGTATATATTATGGCACATCAGTATATATAATGCATAAAATTTATACGAATTGATCGAACTATGGATACATGCATTTTGAATTTTAACGGTTATAAATGAAAGCAGCGCCTTAAGTAATAACATCCCGGCAATTCCATAATCCTGAATCGGATATGTCAGAGAAGTATAAATATTGCTTTTTGCTACCGCCATATAGTATGTTGGCTCATAACCGATCGTATAGTCCTTACCTATAATAGAATATATATAATCCAAAGTATACATTCCAAATCTCTGATTTGTCTGCCACGGATTCCTCAAAAACTCGTCAAGTCCGTATAAGCTTGCGCTCGAATATCCTACTATATTTCCAAGCACAGATGTTCTGTCGACATAAGAATTTCCTCTTACGACAAAACCATACCAAAGAAAAAAAGCGCCAAACAGCGCAAAAGAAATACCAACTTTAACAAAATTTATTTTCTTATTTTCTTTTAATACCTGACACAAAAGGATCGATGCAATAAATGCACATCCTAGCTTAATATACTCGGTTCGTGCTGTCGTAGATACTATACACAATGCATATCCTAAGATTGGCGTCAACAAATACCAGCGTTTTTGCTTTAATATAAGTAGAGACTGAATAAACAATAGTGCATATATATATGCAATAATCAGACATACATAATAGGCTGCCGCTAAGATTGGCCCCATACTGACTAATCCATTCGCATAATCGGCTCTTGCTGATGAAATTACTGAAAATAGCTGTGTTATACCTTTACCCTTGACATATGAATATACCTTAAAAAACCGTAAAATTGCTATAATAACGGTAAACGCAGCCAACATATATGTTCTCTGTCTTGAAATATATATGTCTAGAATATCAGAAAAAACCGCCACATTTTTGCTTATCCCCTTCCTATTCCTTTTATTGACTACGAATACTTCCGCCGCACATTCACCCAAAAAAACACTTGCCTCAAACAAGACAACAACCATTAAAGTCATCCTGGAAATATCTCTTCCGATATATTGGTATAATATTATATATCCGAAAGTATTTAATGCAAACATTGATGAAGACAGAAACGTCGGAGAAAGGAAATGCCTTCTTGCCACCTTATATGCACTCAAAGCAAATATTAACATTAAAAAAAACAATATATATTTATTCATTTTGATTTCCCAACTTCATTAGCTTTGTATAAAACTCATTTCTTCGTTTCTGTAAAATGGCGCTTTCATATTCCTTTGACTTTTCATAATTATCTCGGCTCATCATAGATAACTTTTCCGGACGTTCCAGCAATTCACATATTTTATCTGCATATGCCTCCGCCTCTAATGGACGAAACAAAAACTCCGCGTCGATAATTTCAGGAATTCCGCCTACAGGACTAGATAACACAGGCATTCCTGCAGCCATTGCCTCCAGAATTCCTCTTGGCAGCCCTTCTGCCTTTGTCGGTAAAATATAAACATCTGATTCTATCAAGATTTTCCTAACATCTTGCGGACGCGGCAGCAGCCCCGTAAACTTAATATGTTCTTTTATATGAAGTTTTTCTGCATAGGACTCAAATTCTTTTCGTTTACTTCCATCTCCTATTACTACAGCCGTTACATCATATCCCCGATCTCTCGCAATTTTAACAGCCTTAATTACGGTCTTCTCACCTTTCCGCTCCGAATTCATGGCAACATTGGATATGACCAATTTTAAAGATTTTATATCTGAATAGTCCCTTGATCCTAAATATGCGCTTTCCGGCAATACAATAGTTGAATAGTATGTTTCAAAATGCTTTTTATCTTCTCCATAAATTCGGGCATATGACGGAAAACATCTTTGTATTGCATCTTCTGTCACATATGATACGCCATTTGCATGAGCACAAAATCTTTTTAATCTCCGATTTAATATATAATTGTATATCTTAATTAATATATTATCATTTTCATCATCAGCCGAACCATTTGGATCATATACGATTTCACCGGCAAACGGAATATGCTTAGGTTTGTGTATGTAAGCCATATAAGCAGTCTGGCTGGGCATCCTGAATAATGCGACATCGCAGGTATCATAAATTCCCCGAAAACTTCTCCGTATGCGAAAATACTTTTTGGCAAGCTGTTTTGGCCCTTGATAAAATGGTATCCCAACTATCTCAATTCCTTCACCGCTTACTAAAAGCATATTTTCATCGGCACACGTAATTTCTTTTACTCTTGACACAATGCGAATACTGTCATATATGTTTAAATATCTTTTAAAAAAATCATACGAATAAATAGATTTACACCAATATCTTCCATCCTGAGTATGAAATATATGGGCATCTACCGCAACTAAAAGTTTCATTTTTTTATCCTTTTACTTTACTTGATATTATATTATACGCATCTGCAACATGATAATGGCATATCAGATATCTATTCCCAACTTCACCCATTGATCCAATATCGGAATTGCAAATTTTCTTTACTGTCTCTTTGAATATTTCTACATTATTACTCTCACACCACCATCCAAAGCCGCCCTCAACAATAACTTTACCTACGTCAGAATTTGGATCCGTACATGCAAAAATCGGAATTTTTGCCTGCATATAGCTGAGAATTCGGCAAGGAAAATTTGGTATCGTAAAACGGTAATCCAGAAATACCATTCCTATGTCGCAGCTTCCAATCATTTTATCATAGTCTTCCTTTGGCATTTTAGACATTAGTTTAACATTTGACGGATGATTCATTTTTATATATGAATCCAGTTTCCAGTAATCCGTACCTGAACCTACAATTAAAAAAAACACTTCTCGGTTCTCTTCCTGAGATTTTAAACAATCTATTAAAAAATCTATACCTTGCGGTTTGCCTAAATTGCCTCCATATACAAATACCACTCTGTCCTGGGGGATCCTGTATTTTTGCCTCATAACTCTTTTTTCTTCGACAGACATATTCATATTTTTAGGTTCCGTACAATTAGGGCACACTTCTATTGTCTTTGGACTAAGCTCGCGATTATTCTCTAACAAATATTTCACATTTGCATCAGACATGCATCCGATATAATCCGATATCTTATATAATTGTTTTTCCTTTTTGCGAAAATATAGATAAAGAATTCCTCTTAGACCAGACTTTTTTATCAATCCTATATCAACTGCATTTTGCGGGAAAATATCTTTTAGCAATAAATATGTTTTTGCCCCATCCCTATTTTTAATATATTTCACAGCTTTATAAAAAGTAATTGGAGGTGTAGTGTAAATAACTAAATCAAATTTCACATTATAAAGATATCTTTTGATACTATCTATTATAATCTTCTCTATTGTAACTACTGATATTCCCTTTTCTAAAAAGCTGTTTTTTTGCATATTTCCAATTACTGGCTTAACTATTGTCGCGCCCTTCTCTTTGATTATATGCGGCTTTTTTCCTTCCCTTCTCTCAACTGGTGAAATAATATATACATAATCGCCATGATAAATAAACTGTCTTAATAAATTTGTGTATAACCCATCACTATATAACGAATCATAATCAGAAATTGTCAAAAAAAGTATCTGCATTTTTATCACCAATTGCTACTGTATTTATAGTTTGTATATAATTCATAAAGTTCTGTTTGTTTTCTAAAGTTGTTGTTGTTGGTCTGCCCAAATCATCTCTTGCACCAATAGCACACTTCACTTCTATAAGACTGAGCTTATTACGCTTTTTTGCCCTCTCTAGTTCTCTGTCTAAATCATCGTAATTATCTACGCAAACAGCAAATGGATAATTACACGCCTTTGCAACTGCAACTAAATCGATTTTATTCATAACAGTCGGCATACCGCCGACTGTTTCATGCGCCTCATTATTGATAACCACATGTACCATGTTCTTAGGTGAAATTGCTCCAAGAACCGCCATTGCTCCCATATGCATGAGAATTGCGCCATCACCGTCAATACACCATACTTTCGCCTCCGGCTTATTTATTGCGACGCCAAGGGCAATAGAACTACTATGTCCCATAGATCCAACCGTAAGGAAATCATATTTATGGCTTTGCCCTTTTGCAATCCTAGCTTCAAATAATTCGCGGCTGATTTTACCAGTGGTACTCACAATCAAATCTTCTTTAGATACGGTAACTATATGTTGTATTATTTCTTCACGTATCATCTTGTTCGCATTTTTATACCTGACTTTCTCACCATAGGAAAATGCGCCTTTACGAACGATAAAGGCAACGTCTTTACCGGCCGCTAGACTTTTTCTAAATATCTCCATTGCCTTTTTAACTTCATTTTCACTTGTATCTTTGTCTATAATAAAATATCTGATATTCATATCCTCAAGGAGTTTGAGCGTAACTGCCCCCTGATAAATATGTTGGGGTTCATCATGGACCCCCGGCTCTCCCCGCCATCCTATAATAAAAATAACCGGAATAGCATAGACATTATGATCTAAAAGACTGGCAATCGGATTGATAACATTACCCTCTCCCGAATTCTGCATATAGACCGCCGGGATTTTTCCGGTAGCCAGATGATATCCTGCCGCCAAAGCCACGCTATTACCTTCATTTGCCGCAATAATATGATGACGGGAATCTATTCCATATTCGTTCATCAGATAATTACACAAAGCTTTAAGCTGCGAATCCGGAACTCCTGTAAAAAAATCAGTTCCAATTATCTCTGCAAATTTTTCTACTCGCATAATGCACTCCCTTGCTTATATGTCCGATATACGGAATCTACGGCTATCAATTCACTTACAGAATCTATTTCTACTATCTGGTCTGCCCTTACAGAATATATATAGAGATCAATATTTTCCAATTGACGGTTCACTATCTCATCCCAATACAATTCCTCATGTCCCGGATTTCTGCATGCTTCATTGATTGCATCGGCGATCTTCTTCGCATCCTCGGCAAGAAAATAAGAAATACCGGCCATGTTGTAGACATCATCCCCACCCATTCCAATTCGGATAACTTTCCCATTTTCATTTAAATCAAATACCCAATCTTCAGAATGTCCCTCAACCATTTTCCCGTAATAGCAAGAATGACTTAATTCTGCTTGAAAGATAGAAGAATCTGATACATATAGATCCGCCTCACAAATAAAACAATTTTCCTTGCCGATCACATCACAGACCGCATGCAAAGAAGAAATATTATTTTTGGTCAAATACTCTATATTTTCTACAAGAGTAATATTTCCGTATTTAAGGGGCAAAAATTCAAATTGTTCTTTTTTATAACCAACAACTACATAAATGTGTTTAATGCCTCTTGATTCTAACCCTTCAATAACAGTTTCTATCATACTTTTCCCATGTATCTTTATCAGTGGCTTTGCTATTTCTTTTGTAAGCGGCATCATTCTTCTTCCGAGTCCGGCTGCGATGAGTATTGCTATTTCATTCTTCATAAGATATACCTTCTACAATTCATCTATCATAGTAATAATTTCCTTAAACGGCATCAGTCTGGAGTCTGCTTCCAACGCCCTATGGCATCTCAAAATTTCTTCTGCAGTCGCCTGCATAGCCGGAACCGCCGCTCTCATTAACTGATTCGCATATATGACAATATTGACTCCATGCTGTGCAAGTTCTTCTTCTGTTACGGAATTGAAGCTTGTTGGAACCACAACAAGCGGTGTCTTCCTATCCTTTTTACGAAATTTATCACAAAATTCAAGAATCTCTTCCGGAGTCTCCTTACGGCTATGAATCATAATACCGTCAGCTCCCGCCTCAACAAACGCAAAAGCACGAATAAGCGCATCATCCATACCCCTGTCAAGAATCAGTGATTCAATACGTGCAATAATCATAAAATCATCCGTAAGCTGAGCTTTTTTTCCAGCAGTAATTTTTGCACTAAAATTTTCTATAGACTCCTGAGTCTGAATAACTTCATTGCCAAATAAACTATTCTTCTTCAGCCCTGTTTTATCTTCAATAATAACCGCTGAAACTCCCATACGTTCAAGTGTCCGTACATTATATACAAAATGCTCGGTAAGTCCTCCCGTATCACCGTCAAGAATGATCGGTTTTGTAGTTACCTCCATGATATCGTCAATAGTACGTAATCTTGACGACATATCTACAAGTTCAATATCCGGTTTACCCTTATCTGTACTGTCGCACAGTGAACTTACCCACATCGCATCAAATTGATCAAGTTTTCCATCATCTTCAACAACCGTTTTTTCAACAATAAGACCAGTCAATCCACTGTGAGCTTCCATAACTTTTACTACGGAAGTTATATCAATAAGCTGCCGGAATCTTCTTCTCCTATATTCAGGCATTGCAGTCCTTTCTCTAAGGCGCTGATCTATTTTTCTAACTTTTTCATTATACGTATAGCCGACTTCAACCAGTTCCCCTCCATATCGCGAAAGAAGCCCAATAATATTTTTTCTTATGGCAGCTTCAGGTCCCTTTTTCCAATTGTCCCCATGGATCACATAATCAGGACGCAGCTTTGTAATGACATCCTCATAGAGCATATCATCTTGAACAATAACTTCGCTTACACCATCCACGCTCTTATACAACTGAATTCTATCTTCTTCTGATATAGTTGGAAATTTATTATACCGAATTAGCGCTTTATCACTTAAAGCTCCGACAATCAATTTTCCATATTTACAAGCCTGCCTGACGATATTCAGATGACCCTCATGGATTACATCTGTGCAAAAACATGCATAAACCGTTTTCATTTGTCCATACCTCCTGATTTTCCATATTCACTATTCTTTATATATGGCAGGTACTGTAACGCCGGTTTCTTGAAAAGCTTCCTTCAAAGTGATAAAGAATTTCATAATATCTTGTTCATTAATAGCTCCTAAAGCACATAATCTAAATGTTTTTTTCGTATCAATTTTACCGGGGTATATAGTGAAGCCTCTTTCATAACAGTAATCGTGAACTTTTTCAAAATCCCATTTTGGATCATCCGGATAACGAATAGCAGATACAAGGCCTGACTGTATATTTCTATCTAATGCCTCTTTAAGACCCAGTTCATCCTCTCCGGCATGAATAGCCTTCATAATTCTCTGATGCCTCTCCCACTTTGCATCTTCACCTTCATCCCAATATTCCGTCAACGCTTGTTTCGCAGCATAGACCGCCTGTACCGGAGGCGTAAAATGCATCTCGCCGCTTTTTTCAAAAAAATCATACTGCATATAAAGATTACAATAATAAGAATGTTTTGGATATTTTCTACTCTCTTCAATAATGTTTCGTTTCCCAATTATATAGGACAGTCCGGTCATCCCCATAATACCTTTCTGTGCCGAAGCCATACAAAAATCAATATTATCTTCATAGACATTAATCGGAATCATGGCATAAGAAGAAGTTGTATCAGTAATAAAAAAAGCGCCGTAGTTATGCGCAAGCGCTCCAACTTCCCGGATAGGATTTAGAAGACCTGTTCCAGTCTCGTGATGCGTCATATATACATATCCGATATCCGGATTATTTTTTAATACTTTTTCAATAACAGACAAATCTGGTAAACGATCAATCGATTGCTTTACTTCGATTAGTGGTAAACCATAGTAATTGACTATATCGCATGCCCTTTGACTATAAGACCCATTATTAATTACAAGGGCTTTTTTACCTTCATCTAATAATGAGTTCAGAGCGGCATCCATACAAATTGTACCGGATCCACAGAACAGTACGGCCGTATATTCATCTAAATCACCATGAACAATACGAACTAATTCACTCCGTATAAGTTTAATGACATTCTGAAATTCCTTTTCTCTAGGACAAATATCAGGAACAACCTGCGCCATTTTCACAGTATCTGTCGTCGTAGCAGGTCCTGGATTTAACAAAATATTTCGTTTTATATTCATACTGTTCATGAATTAATCCTCCAAATCTAACTCATAATTTACCCCATAATGATTATTACAATATTCTTTATACGGAACATCAGGAGCATATATAATGTGATGTTTATCTCCTCGTTCTCCAAGCGGCGGAAATTTCATATAATCTCCATAAATTGTCCTTAAATTTCTGTCAAATCCCTTTGGAATAGGCAGCTCTATATTTTCAAATTTTGACATAATAATATCGTCAAAATCTTCTCTATCCCAATAGAGTTCCCTTGCGGTATTATCCGCGATCAATACGGTGGAAACTTTACTAGAATCTTTGAATTTAATTCTTCTCAATTTTTTCTCGTTTCGTATATATATTTTTTTGTAAGGAAACTTTTTGCAAAATCTTCTAAGAACTTTTCGTAAGATATTTGCTGCCGATGATCTGTTTACTTCATTTACATATGTATTGCACAGTGTCGACATAAATTTAATTTTTTTTCTCATCCAATAGAATAGAAAATAATTAGGACTACATCCGTCAATAGGAACTATATCAATTGCAATACCATTATTACAACGCTTCCGCATATTAAAATCACAGTTGCCTGTTGTTTCACTATTCCTTAAACTGGAATGAATTTCATAACTTTCTATATCAGATAATGTTGTCTGCAAAAAATATGGGTATATAAGTTCTTTGGTACATACGGAAATAAATTTATCATAATCTTCTCTCGGCATTCCAAAATCAATGTCATCATCCCATGGAATATATCCGTTATGTCTTACAACCCCCAATAACGTGCCGAAAATTGCATAATACCTTAAATTATATTTTTCACAGATTCCCTTAAATACCCTTATTAAGTCAAACTGGACAGCCCATACTTTTTTTGTTTCTGCAGAAATCTTCCATCCATCACGTATTTCTTCTTTTAAAAAGTCCTCATTCTGACCATAATACATAATAACGCTCCCAAATTTTGCATACTTTCTTTGTTGAAAATCTCTATCACCCGGAGTTATTTATTTATCAAATATACTCTCCCGCAGTAACCCGAAACGTACTCCCCGTCATCATATTGCTCGCATCCGAAAGCATGTAAATAATCGCCTCTACATAATCGCTCCGCTCACACATCCGCCCCATAGGGAGAATCCCTGCCGCCCTCTTTCGTAATTCCGCCTCACTCTCCCCCTGACTCCCCCGAAGCATAACCTCCCCTTCCGTTGGCGTCCATCCAAGTGTCAGGTAATTACATCTGATATTCTCCTGCGCATAATTGTGACTAATATGTTCCATAAGTGTCAGCAGCACCCCTTTACTACAAGCATACGCCGCGCGGTCCTTCTGTCCTCCCCACGCATGAGCTGACCCTGTCAAAATAATGCTTCCGCCGCCATTCATTCTCATATATTTTACCGCCTGCTGGCAGCAAAAAAATGCCGCACGAAAGTTTACATCCATCACATCATCGAAGGTTTCTTCATCGCAGGTATCTAACGGGCTAACCGGAGTAATTCCCGCATAATTAAAAAAACCATCTATACGTCCATATGTTTCATATGCTTTATCAAGCAAATTTCTGCACTCGTCTACACACTTTAAATCGGTATGAACAAAAATTCCTTCCGATCCGAATATATTGATATTCCGTATAGCTTCCTTCGCCGCCTTTTCATCTCTACCTCCGATAACTACCCTGGCTCCCTCACGCCCGCTGACTTCCGCCATTGTTCGTCCAACGCCTTTCGTACCGCCGGATATTACAATTACTTTATTTTTTAACCGCTTTGATTCCATTCTCAAACTCCATAAATTATATTTACGATCTTATTTTATAAAGATAGGCCCAATGCCTTATCTACCTCAAATCCTCTAAGCAGCATATCATTCCCCTCATCATCAAACACCTTCACTGTATTCTGATAATGCTTTAATGTTTCTGCAAGCTCTTCCTTACTCTCACAAACCAGATAAATTCTCGTAAAGACTTGCTTTTCGTTTCCAATCCACTCCTTTTTTACCTCATCCCCCTCCTTAAGACGCTGAACATTCGCTACAACCCGTTTATCTTCCGCAAGCTCGTCTAACCCTTCAATTCTATCTATCTTTCCTTGTTTCAAATCTAACCAAAGCGTAGCCGCCCATTTTCCCCGAAGCCTTGTATCATCCTCTTTTCGGATATCTACATCCCCTTCGGAACCTGTAAGTGCAAACCGGACTAACATCTCTCTTTGGTCAAATCCATGTACAGCTTTCATCAGTAAATGCGGCGCTTCGCCCTGTAAACGAAATCCCGTGTCATATACATAAAACTCGCCGTTCTCATAAAAAGCAGAAAGCATCAGCACACCATTTCTGATCCCAATATTTTCAAACATTCGAACCACATTATCATGCATTCGGCAAAAATATTCTTCCAAATGTTTGGAAGGATAAATACCGCCTAAGCAGACCCTGCTCATCCTCTTCTGCTCATCAGACGCATAACGGTCATAAATACAGGAAGCTGAACAATATCCATCTTTGAATGTATAATACATTCCCATATCATCACATTGCATATATCTTTCAACAATAAAGCGTTTCTTATATGAAGCTGCAAGCGCCGTTTCTACACCTTTCCTAAGCTCTTCCTCGTTATAGCAGACCGTCATACCAACACCCCCGCCGTTATCGACCGGTTTAACCATAACAGGATAATGAATCCGTTCTAGATCTTCAGGTTTTAATTCTGCATCCAGATAATATTCCGGAATACCGTGAACGCCATATCTTTCACATGTTGCCTTAAAAACATCCTTAAAACTGAATACATCCACAATTTCCTGCGTCGCATAACAGGGAAGGTTTAATACATCACATACCTTACAATAAGCAGGCACAAGAATATCCGCCACCCCAACCAACACTCCATCCACCTGTTCTTTCCTTGCAAGAGCCACCAGACCGGGAACGTCCATACCGTCAACATCATATGCCTTCCATGCCGCTTCTTTTGCAGCATCCCCATGCCGTGCGGATGACACAATTGTCTTGATCCCCATACTATTTGCAACTTCGACAAGTGCTTTTGTCTCCGGATTCCCTCCAAGTATCAATAACCTTTTTCCTTCAAATTCCCGCTCCATTCCCGTCTCCTTTTATATATTTTTTATAACCGTTCCTCAATCACCAAATGCTCTCCCTGCGTCATAAGAAGCACAGGAAGTTCCCAATACTTTTTTGTCATCACATTTAAAAACTTCCCAGGATCTCCTCCATGGGAAGCAAACATACCATAATGGCACGGAATCGTTAATCTAGGTTTTAACTCATTACTTAATTCGGCCGCCTCATCTTCATTTAGATTTCCATACGCCCCATTAATCGGTAAAATAAGAACATCCGGTTTGCCGGCTGCTTTAATTTCATTAACCCACTCCAGATGCAGACAAGTATCGCCGACTTCATATATTCTCTTTCCATCCACTTCTACTATTACGCCGACTGCGTCAGGAGTTCCGGCTCCATGATCACAATTTACAAAGGAGATCTTAAAATCGCCGACCCTGTATGTTTCATCTGCCTTCACATAGGTAATTCGATCTTGAAAATACTCCATTTGCGTCTGTTTCACCAACTTATCACACCCCATCGATGCAAATAACCGTGTACGGGAATTTCCGTTTCCCATTAATTCCGGTACTGCATCTATATCAAAATGATCCGGATGTGGATGGGTAGCAATAATCCCTTCAAAATCCAACTCCCCGGGATCTAATATTTTGGGTAATAGGCGTTTATACCCTATATGCCCCTCCGCTCGCTCCACACAGTCCGACAGATACAAGTCTATTCCAAGCAACTGCCCACCGGAACTTTTGATAATATATCCTGCCTGCCCTACTGAAAACAAGTGAGTCTGTCCAATTCCTGCCGCCGATATCTTATTTGCAAAATCATACATAGATCTTTCCCCTTCATAATTTTATGCCAAAAATCTTTTTAACACTTCTTCCTTATTGTCCGGCTCTTTTATCGTAAGTATCTTACTGCCCTCGATTCCCATATCAAGCAAACGTACATTAATATTCTTTGCCACATTCCCATTAACTGTGGCAACTAAAATGTAATCAAACTCACAGTTTATAACGCTCTCCACCGGGTCAACATCCAGACAACACCTCCGATACTCCCAATAATCGTCATCCACCCACAAAACAATGTCACATAAACCATTTTCCTTCAATCGGTTTACCAACTGCTGGCCAAATGTACCGGCGCTATAGACGACAATTTTCTTCCCCAGATATGCTTCGTCAAATGCAGAATATGACAGATACCCGTCTTCTTTCTGCACTCTTCCTCCTGACCGTATGATACAAATGGAAAGAACTAACTCCATAACCTGACTTGAAAGCTCTAAATCCTTTTGCCCGCGCCTGTTTTCAGCAAGCTTAGTCCATGATCGCATATATTCATAAAGATACTTTAATTTTCGGGCGTCGTCTTCAAAAGAACTGCTTTGTTTCAGCATAGAGTCCTCACGCTGTCTATAATGATAGGAAACATTTTCCATAACACATACTCTCTTACAATTCAACAATGCCGGATATGTGACAGCCGCATCCTCACCGATTGTAATCCTTTCATCTACATTCATTTGTGAAAAGTAAAGGAGTTCTTTCTTAAACAATTTATTCCATACATAGGTTGTAATTCCGGGATGGAAGAACACGTCTTGAGATATCATAGACCTGTACAATGCCTTCAGCCTCTTACCTTCATAAATCCCCGCAGGATAGGAATTATAAAAACACTCCGACTGATCAAACAAATCCCTGCTCTGACCAGCACAAACAATATCGGCGTCCGCAGTTTCCATCGCACAATGCATTGCTTCATAATATCCCGGCTCTATCCAATCATCTCCGTCTACATATCCTATATATTTTCCCGAAGCAGCCATAAGTCCGGCTTTTCTAGCTGAAACCAAACCTCCATTCTTCTTATGGATCACCTTAATTCGCCTGTCTTTCTTTGCGTACAAGTCGCAGATCTGTGAACATCTGTCTCTGCTTCCGTCATCTACAAGGATAATCTCCAAATTATGGTATGTCTGATTGATAATACTTTCGATACAAATTCTTTAGGTTAGAATCGATGATGGGGTAAACGAAAAAGCAGTTTTGGCATTCCAGTGAACTGCCCCTTCGTTTACACCATTTTCGATTTGACCTAATTGAACAAAGTGAGCGTCCGGGTAGCTTCTGCCTATGGACTTTCAATCTTTTGTTCTTGCCCATGATTATACAGGATTTTCTGTGCGGAAGCTATAGAAATCAAGTAATTCCAGATAAATGGGCATAACAATAAAACCTCAAACTTTGAGGCTTCAGAAAACGTATGAAAGAATGAGATTTTAACATCTTTGTGGCATTCGAAGCTGTGGTTTTCCAAGATGCCCACCACAGGCTTTACACACACAAATATTTATCCCATAAAGCTGTTTTAATATTTCCGGCATTTCCTTACCTCGAAGTTTCGAGAGATACTTTTGGCATCCAAGAAGATTTCGGCACAAAGTAAGTTTCTTGCTTTTAGTACGGGAGCAT
>CAJTOH010000030.1 GCA_910577685.1 uncultured Dorea sp.
CTATATTTTAGCCGGTGTAATACCCGTTAGGTCAATCGCATGGCTGAACTGTTACTAAACAAAAAATAATCTGTTACCGCTCAAACCGACCTCCCAAGAAGGTTCAGCAGAACCCTCGTTATAAATCTGCCGTTCTCCATGGCAAAATCTACCTCTCCGCTGTAACGGGACGCCGTCTTGATAATACTGGCCGTGCCAATCCCCTCTCCGCTGCCGGATTTTGGAATTCCTTTTCGAAACTTAATGTCGTCGGCGCATGTATTCGTACACTGAATAATAATCTTCTTCCCTTTTTTCCTAATATAGATATCAATCTCCTGTTCTTTTTTCCCGGAATTGCCGCACCCGTGAATCGCGTTTTCAAACACATTCGCCAGAATCGCAACCCAGTCAATATCGCGGACGGCGATATTATGTACGATTTCCACATCAATATTCACGGCAATCCGTTTCGCTTTTGCCTGCCTTGCGTAAACAGACAGAATACTATTCACAGCGGGATGGGCGCAAATCGGCTTTGCCCGTCTATTCTCCACATCCTCGCCATACTCGTTAAGATAAGCAAGCAGATTCTCCATATTCCCCTTTTCCACGTAATCCCTAATAAGAAGAATATGGTGGCGCGCATCGTGACGGATACGCGCCGCTTCTTTCTCTGACTCGCCCACTATATCAATCTGGCTTTGCAGAAGCTGTTCATTCAGTTCTAACAGTTCCTTCTCCGTCTGATAGTGATGCTCCCTGCCCAAATGAATATACAGATGAAGAATCGTATACTGCAGGAATCCCGCCATAGCCAGTACAAAGAACGCACGCACCATATTGAAAATGGAAAATCCCTGAAGATTCGGCCAATACGCCATAATCGCGCCGAGGAATATAGAAATAAAAAGTGCGAAGGTACTGAACCAATCCATCTCTTCAACCAAAAAATCCACTCCGTCCAGAAATTCCTTCCTCAATTTCTTCCAAGTGAAAATCAGGATAACCGAGTAGGATAAGAAACGTACCAGAATATCCACCCACAGATTTCCGTCAAACCACCATCGCGCCGCGTCCACTCCTAAGAATGTACCCACAGAAAACAGATAGAACGCCGCCGCTGTCTTATAGAGCGACAGGTAGATGTTTTCCCGGCTCATCAGGCTGCAGAATATCCCGATAACAGGCAGAATAGAGAACGCCGCCATCTTGACAAAACTTGTATTAGCGAAAAGATACCATAAACTATAGCTCACGAGAATTAACAGCCCGAAACCGATATAGCAGCAAACCGTCGTCCTCATCGAGAATCTGGGACGATCCAGCATCAGAAAAAAAGACATCATCAAAACAACACTCATTCCATTACGTAAAAACGCAATCCAAAAAGAACCGCCTAACATTTTTTGCCCCTCCTCACCATATGCCTGTTCGCATATAGTTCAAAATGTGGTAATACTTGTCATTGTTATGACAACTTTTCCCCACTATATCATAAAGAGGATAACTATCCCTGCGCATGGGATAACTTATCATATATCTGGGACAAAAAAAGAGCCTCGGAACACACTGTCCCAAAGCCCCTTTAACGCTTCTATTCGCTTTTAAAATAATAGGAAAAATAGACCTTTTTGAATTCTGCAGATACATTTCTCGGAATATAGACCCTGCGCTCGTTACCCATAAGAATCTCTTCTTTCTCCACGGAAACGACATGGTTTAGATTTACAATATAAGAGCGCCCGCACCTCCTGAACTGGGCAAAACGCTCCAATATCTCCCACAGTTCTCTTGCCGTCATACGCACCCGACATTCCTCTGAATCCAGATACAACATCTGATAGTTCTTCTGAGACTCACAGTAAACAATATCGTCAGCTTTCATCTGACGAATCCCGCCCCCCGCGACCTTCATCACGATCTGCTCCTCCTCTGCCTTCTTCATCTGCCTGAACGCGCTATCCATGGCATGGAACAATCTCGCCTGATCCAGCGGTTTCACAATATATTGGAGCGCATCTACTCCGTAGGCTTCAAGCGCGTACTCCCTCGACGTAGTGAGAAAAATGATGAACGTGCCGCACTGCTGCCTCCTCAGTTCCTCCGCCGCCTCGATCCCGGTCTTCCCCGACATAAAAATATCCAGAATCAAAAGATCCGGCGCATACTCCTTCTCCGTAATCCTCTCAAGCAGCTCTTCCGCACTCAGAAACCGGTCTATCCTGTATTCATCCGTCTCCTTAGATTGCTGATAAGCCGCCAAAGAATCTTCAATTATGTCCAGCTCTCTCATCATCGTCACAAAGCGCAATGAAATACACCAAGGCGACACTTCCCTTCTAAAACCCTTCTATTCCTCAGAGGTATATTCCTCTATAATCGGCGTAACCTGTGATAATAGGTTCTCAATATCCTCAAACATGGCGCTCTTCGTCGTACCGTGTCTGGCCGCCTTATTGATATGTTTCACCACTTCCTGATACTGCCCCTTTACCTGATCAAAGAACCCGCACAGAATCTGCAGCGCGTTCTTGGACTGACCAATCACGCCTGATATCTCCGTATGTACGTTTACCGCTCCCTCCGCAGATTGGGTAATCTCATCAAACATATCATAGGTCTTCTGCACTTTCTGCAGACTCTCCCCCAGAGCCTCCTGAGAAGTGCCGATACTGCTGTTTAGCTGATCGGTTCCCTTCTCTACTTCCTGAATCCCGGAATCCACTTCCTTCGTCAGGTCCTTGATCTCGTCCGCAAGCTTCTTGACCTCCACTGCCACCACGGCAAAACCTCTTCCCTGCTCGCCTGCCCGCGCCGCCTCAATGGAGGCATTGATGGCAAGGATATTCGTCTGGTCGGCAATGGATACGATCTTATCGGTACACTGCTTGATCTTCTCCACGGCCTTCTGCAGCTCCACAAAGGTATGCTCCATCTCGCTGAAATAATCCGCCACCTGCATGGAGCTGCTCTTAAGATCCGTCACCTCGTCCTGAGCATGCTGAACCGACTGGGCAACCGTCTCTTTCACCTCTGCAAACCCGGCCGACGCCTGCTCGATGCTCGTAAAATTCTGTTCAAAATCCGTAAGCCTCTCCTGAAAGCTCTCCGTCTCCTTTAGAACCGAATCAAAAGAACCCCTGATCTCATTCAGCTCCCACAGGGAATCTACTTCTTTCTGAACCATTTCTTTATGGTAATCTTTCAGCGTAGTCATAACATGTACGACCGGATACAGGTTTTCCTCATTCTCCGATGCAATATCTTCTTCACATTTATTCTTTTTCCAAAAAAACATCTCTATCCCCCTTTACTCAAACACCACGCAGGTCATGGACTGGTTCACGAACCGGTTGTTATAATGTTCTCCATATCCCACAAGGCCGGCATGGTTCCCCACCTTCTCCATATCCTTGAGATACTCCTGCATATAGTGATTCTCGGTAAAGAGCAGATACCGGAACAGGCAGTTCACGGAAAATACGGCCGAAACTCTCTGGAAGTCCTGATGGATCTGCCGGATTGTATTCCTTACGGTTGCCCGGTAGTCTCCAAGCTCTAACAATACCAGAACGTCCGAGTCGTTTACCTGCCGGAAACAGACAAGGGAATCCCCCTTTACTTCTTTGATTGATATGATACAGACATCGTCCCCGTTCAGTTTTCCGAAGGGATTCTGGAACGTACGCGTCGTAATCTCCTGTTCTGTCACATGTAAGATCTCCTGATAAACCTGCTTCGCCGGTCTGCCGTTCAGGGAGCCCAGCACATAATTCGCCTTATCGGTCCGAGAAGCGATGAACCTGTGGTTCTCCATCTGATGATAGATATTCTCCTTGTATGCTTTCACCCTGCCGCCCTGATTCTTCACCAAAGCGTAGGCTACGGCATCCTCATAGATCTTGCCGTTTGCAGATACCTTGCCGCCGTCGCCGGTTCCGCCTACCAGCGATATATTCTTGCGCTTCAGCACGGAATAGATCGTAGTCAGCACGCAGGCATCGTTCCCTGAGCAGAAATCAATGCAGACCGTATCATTCTGGGTAGCCCTGATACCGTTCACATCCTGCACCATCCGGTCAATATATCGGACAGGCATCACCGACACCTTCTCAAGCACATTCGCCGCCACAGTTACCCCTTCCGTAAACGCAACGACGCCTACCCCTTTCTCCACAACCTGTGAATCGTAACACATACCGATACATCCGATACTCGGGACTCCCGGATAGAGTTCCTCCAACTCTTTTACATGTCTTTCAAACTGCTCACTGTTGGAAAACAGCATAAGGAGCTGCGGGCTACTGATACCACGAACCGCTTCCTGCAGGTTTCCACTCTGGCTTTTTCCAAAAATCTGTTTCATTATGTAGTTCCTCTCTTTGCTCGTCGTAATTACATGTGGTCCCAAAACCATATATAAGATAAAACAGTGAATATATTATATGTGATAACCATATAAAACGTCAATTGTATTTTCCGCATTTCCTTCAATAATACTTTACATTGACCGTCTTTCCCAGATTCCCGGCACATTCTTTTAACTGCTCCACCAGGTTCATCCGTACGCTTAGGTCAAAGGGCAGATTGGAGTTCTTGTGCGCAACGTTCATCGCTTTCCCCACGAATAAGTTTAATTCCGTACACTCTTCTATAATCAGCTTCGCCAGTTTCGCCGCGCCGTTGTCAGCGTCCAACTCGTCAAAAAACGCCTCGTCGAATTCGTCATGCTCATATCGTTTCAGAAGCGAAAGCGCCTTCCCAATGGTCAGGACGCCTTCCGTAACCAGATCAAGCCCCTCGATCGCCGCGGTAGGCGGAACCGCCGGGTCCGCATAGTTTACGGACGTCACAATCTCCCTTTTTAATACTCTGGACGTAATATTCGCGCTGGTACCGCCGCAGACAACCTTCTTCCCCTCCTGCTTCATGAAATCGCGGACTACCCTCTCGTCGTCCTCCCTGTGCGTCGGGGGACCGGTAAATATATTGATGATCCGGCGTTCTATCACCCTTGCCACCGCAACCGTCGTATCGTCTCCCGGCTTTCCTCCGTACAGGTCGTCGCAGAGCTGGCTCAGCATGGCTGCAAGACGGGACGCCGAAAGGGTCTGCTTCGTACACTTCAAAGAGTAATCCGCCATATCCTTCCAAGTCCACCCCAGATTCATAAGTTCTCCCTCGCCCGCCCAGATCACCCCGTCGCTCATCAGCACGAAGCAATCCTTAAGCCTTACGTCAAAGCGGTACTCCCGGATGGATTTACCCTCGATCATCCTCTCCTGATAAGGGTAATCCACAATCTTCCCGTCTCTTACGAAGATACACAGGGGATTATCGAACTCCACCAGATACGCTTCCCCGTTATGGAAGATCTGCAGGATGCTGAACGTCGCATACGCCACTTCCCGGACCTTACAGACCGGCAGCGTCTTGGCAATGGTCTCGACGCAGGACTCAATGGCCGCCCCTTCAAGAAACATGGTTCCCAGAATCTTGGAAGTGAGGGTCGCCAAAATATTCGCCTTGACCCCGCTTCCCATGCCGTCTGCAAGAATCACAATCTGTGAATCCTTAGTCTTCAATACCTCAACCTTGTCCCCGCACAGCTCTTCCCCGTGCTTGTTCAGGCTTTTCCAGGATATATCTACACTCACACTCATACTATTCTTCCTCTTCAAACAGAATCGAGTCCCGCAGCTTCGACAGCGTTACCTTAGTCTCCGCCGTAGTCTCCCCCAGCAGCCCTGCGATCTCCTGGGCAACCATCATCTGCTTGTCAATGACCTTCTGCGCCATCTCCACAGTCTCAATCTTAAGGTTATAATGCTGTTCCTTCGCCTTCTCTTCTTTCGTGATATCCTGATAGGTCACAAGCACGGACTCAAGACGGTCGATATATATGATCGTCTCAACCACTTTTAGCTTCACGGTTTCCAGATTCATCTTCTTGTGAATGATCTGCCGCTTAGTCGCCAGCACTTCGGAGATATCCCTGTCGTCGATAAACTCGAAGATATACCGTTCCAGCGCCTCTTCCCTTGATACCCCAAGCATCTCCATAGCTTTCTTATTACATTCACGGATCCGCATATCCTTGCCGATAATCATAATCATGCTCGGCGTCACATCCATAACCACATTGGACATGGACTCTGCCTGGGCAAGCGCGTAAGGCAGGCACATGCCGATCTCCGCCTTCTTCTGGAACACAGCCGCAGCCTTTGCCCGACAGGTAGCATATCCGCACGCTCCACAGTTGAGTTCGTCCTCTCTGGTGTATTTGCCCATAGCATGCAGAATCTCCTGCAGCTTTTGGGCGTCGGGCTGCCGGTCAACCACGCGGCGGTCCTTGAACTCCTTAGAAAGATCAAGGGAGCTTCCGTCGATCCCCTTTGCTTCTTCCCTGTGCTTCACCCGGCTTTCGATATCCATCTTCGCGCGGATCAGCGACTGCTGCCATTTATCCGAGGCAGGCCCCTTGATACATCCGCCTTCACATACATTCACCTCGAAAAAACACTTTGAAATCTCGCCCTTCTTCAGCTCTTCAAATAATTCCATACAGTTCTTAAGGCCGTCGATATGTACTTTATAATAGGAATCTTCTGCCGTGCCTGCCAGCACGGACCGGATGACGCCGCCGCTTACCGGATAGAGCCGGTTCACCTTGGGGCTCGGGTTGCCCATAGGCTGGTCGGCGCACCGGTGGATGTCGATTCCTTCCGCCTTCCACCACTTCGTGATCTCCTCGAATGTCAGGATCGCATCTACCGCGCCTCTCACGCGCTCGTCCCCGATTGCCTCTTCCTTCTTTGCGATACACGGCCCTAAGAAGACAACCTTCGTATCTTCCCCGTAAATGCTCTTAATCAGCCGGCCATGGGCCACCATGGGAGACACCACCGGAGCCATCAAAGGAACCAAGGAGGGATAGTATTTCTCGATCAGGTCGTTGACGCTGGGACAGCATGTGGTGATAATGTTCTCCATCGTTCCCTCTTCAAGAAGCCTTGCGTACTCTTTTGTGACAAGGGCCGCACCCTCCGCCGTCTCCCGCACTTCAAAGAAACCAAGACGCATCAGGGCATCCGCCACCTGCCCGGGCGTATCGTACTCTAAGACTCCCAGATAGGACGGGGCGATGGATATTACGGTCTTCATCCCCTGCCTTAAGTAGCCCTTCACCCGGTCCATGTCGCTTGCAAACGTCTTCGCATTCTGAGGACAGACTTCCAGACAGTGCCCGCAGTTAATGCAGTGATCCTTCATGATATGCGCCTGTTCATTCTCCACCGAGATCGCCTTCACCTCGCAATGACGTACGCATTTATAACAATGTCTACAGCTTGCATCCCTAAAATCAATTACCCGCATTATCTCGCCTCCAGTTTGATTTCTTTCCTAATTATACCAAAACACGGATACCCTCTCAAGTTTTTTTGACAAGTTTTTCACGCTCCTTAACGCATAAGGACTCCGAACCCGAAAATAAGAAATAGCACCCCGCTCCGAAAAAGTAAGGTGCTATCTCTATCTGTAAATTATAAGGCCGGAAACGGATAGGTTTATTCTCCCTAATTCACAGACCTCTTCACATAACTTGTATGAAGCGTCTCGTGCGCCTTATGGCTTCCCGGCGCGCCAAGGTACTCCTCGTAGAGTCTCTTAATCTCCGGATTCTCATGGGACTTGCGGATTGCCTTCGCCGCGTCATTGCGGTACAAAACTCCCGCCCGGATTCCCCGGACATCCGTAAAGTTGCGAACGTCGCCGGATACCTGCGGCTGCCCGCCTCCGTTCACACATCCGCCGGGGCATCCCATGATCTCGATAAAATGGTACTCTGCCTCGCCCGCCTTTACCTTATTAAGCAGCTCTCTCGCATTGCCGAGCCCCGACGCAACGGCAACCTTTACATCCATACCAGCCACGTTGTAGGAGGCTTCCTTGATGCCCTCCGTCCCCCGCACGTCCGTAAATTCCAGATTAGCGAGTTCCTCTCCCGTCAGCGTCTCCACAGCCGTACGCAGCGCAGCTTCCATCACGCCTCCGGTCGCCCCGAAGATCACGCCTGCGCCGGTGGACTCGCCCATAGGGTTGTCAAACTCCTCGTCCGGCAGCGCCGTGAACTCAATGCCGCAGCGTCTGATCAGTCTGGCAAGCTCCCTCGTCGTGATCGCGATATCCACGTCCGGAACTCCCCCCGCGCTCTGGTCCTCTCTTCCGATCTCAAACTTCTTCGCCGTACAGGGCATCACGCTGACGGAAACGATCTTCTTCGGATCAATTCCCTCCTTCTCGGCAAAATATGTCTTAAGCATCGCGCCGAACATCTGCTGCGGCGACTTGCAGGTTGACAGATTCTCCGTCATATCCGGGAAATAGTGTTCGCAGTATTTGATCCATCCCGGTGAACAGGAGGTAATCATCGGCAGTACGCCGCCGTTCTTAACCCTGTCAAGCAGTTCGTTGGCCTCTTCCATAATGGTAAGGTCCGCCGCCCAGTCCGTATCGAATACCTTGTTGAACCCGATCCTGCGCAGGGCAGCCGCCATCTTGCCTTCCACATCCGTTCCCATCGGGTAACCGAACTCTTCTCCAAGCCCCGCACGCACGGACGGCGCGGTCTGCACTACCACATATTTATCCGGATCCGCAATGGCTTCTATGATCTGCTTCGTATAATCCTTCTCATACAGCGCGCCTGTAGGACATACCGCGATACACTGGCCGCAGGAGACGCAGCTTGTCTCGCCCAACCCCATCTCGAACGCGGAACCGATTACGGTTGCAAATCCCCGGTTATTCGGCCCGATCACGCCGATTCCCTGTGTCTTCTCACAGACGGCCACGCAGCGGCGGCATAAGATACACTTATTGTTGTCGCGGATCATATGGGCGGCTGAATCGTCCGGCTCATAGTGATTCATCTCTCCCTCATAGAAATCCTCGTCATCCACGCCGTACTCATGGCATAATTGCTGCAGCTCACAGGTACCGCTCCGCACGCATGACAGACATTTCTTATCGTGGTTGGACAGCAGAAGCTGCAGAGTCTTTTTTCTGGACTCGATCAGCTTCGGGGTGTTGGTGTATACTTCCATCCCTTCATTAACCGGATGTACGCAGGCAGCCGCCAGATTCCTTGCTCCCTTCACTTCCACCACGCACATACGGCATGCGCCGATCTCGTTGATTTCTTTTAGATAACAAAGGGTCGGTATCCTGATTCCCGCAAGATGCGCCGCTTCAAGGATCGTAGAGCCTGCAGGAGCGGATACGTCAAGACCGTTGATTTTAAGATTAATATTTTCCATATTCTCCATCCTCCATTACTCTTTATAGATAGCGCCGAAACGGCATTTTTCCATACATGCGCCGCATTTTACACACTTATCCTGATTGATCACATGCGGTTCTCTTACGGAGCCTGTGATCGCATCATTCGGGCAGGTCCTTGCACACAAGGTACAGCCTTTACATTTGTCCGCGTCAATCTTGTATGAAAGAAGGGCTTTACAAACGCCCGCCGGACACTTCTTATCAACGATATGCGCTATGTATTCATCCTTAAAGTAACGCAGGGTGGAAAGCACCGGATTCGGGGCGGTCTGCCCAAGCGCGCACAGAGAATTGGACTTTAGGTGCGCCGCCAGATCCTCCAGCTTGTCAAGGTCTTCCATCGTACCCTGACCGTTGGTAATCTTCTCTAAGATCTCCAGCATACGCCTTGTTCCGATACGGCACGGAGTACATTTCCCGCAGGATTCGTCTACCGTAAACTCAAGGAAAAACTTCGCAATGTCCACCATACAGGTGTCTTCATCCATAACGATCAATCCGCCGGATCCCATCATGGAACCAATGGCGATCAGATTATCATAGTCGATAGGTACGTCAAAATGCTCCGCAGGGATACATCCGCCGGACGGGCCTCCTGTCTGCGCCGCTTTGAATTTCTTGCCGCCCGGGATACCGCCGCCGATCTCTTCCACGATCTCACGTAAGGTCGTCCCCATCGGGATCTCCACAAGCCCCGTATTCTTTACTTTACCGCCGAGCGCAAATACCTTCGTCCCCTTGGACTTCTCTGTTCCCATATCTGCGAACCAGCCCGCTCCGTTGAGGATGATCTGGGGAATATTCGCCAGAGTCTCTACATTATTCAGGATGGTAGGCTTCCGGAACAGCCCTTTCAGAGCGGGGAACGGAGGACGCGGGCGCGGCTCGCCTCTGTTGCCTTCTATAGACGTCATAAGCGCGGTCTCCTCGCCGCACACAAACGCTCCCGCGCCTAACCGAAGCTCTATGTCAAAATCAAACCCTGTGCCGAAAATATCCTTTCCAAGCAATCCGTACTCCCTTGCCTGAGAGATTGCGATATTCAGACGCTCTACCGCAATGGGGTACTCGGCCCGGACATAGATATATCCCTGAGACGCGCCGATCGCATAGCCCGCAATCGCCATTGCTTCTAAAACTACGTGAGGATCGCCTTCCAGTACGGAACGGTCCATGAATGCGCCCGGGTCGCCTTCGTCGGCATTACAGCATACATATTTCTGTTCCGCCTGATTCGCCGCCGCAAACTTCCATTTTAACCCGGTTGGGAAACCTGCGCCTCCCCGTCCGCGAAGCCCGCTGTCTAAAATCGTCTGAATGACCTCTTCCGGCTTTTTCTCCGTCAGCACCATGCCCAGCGCCTCATAGCCCCGGGTCCCGATATACTCTTCGATCTTCTCCGGGTTAATGGCGCCGCAGTTACGAAGCGCAACTCTGTGCTGCTTCTTATAGAACTGCGTCTCCTGCAAAGGCAGAATCTCGTTATTCCCCTTGACCGTCTCGTCGTACAGCAGACGTTCCACTACATTACCCTTTAGCAGATGCTCGGACACGATCTCCGGGATATCCTCTTCTTTCACCATCGCATAGAAAGCGCCTTCCGGATACACGATCATAATCGGCCCTAATGCGCACAATCCGAAACAGCCGGTTTTTACGATACCCACTTCATCCTCCAGCCCGTTTCTCTTGATCTCTTCTTCTAATTTTTCTCTGATCTTCTGGCTGCCGGAGGAGGTACACCCTGTTCCACCGCAGACCAAAACATGCAGACGGTATTTGGATCCTGCCTGCTCCCGATTCCCGGAGCGGATGCCGATTTCCCCTTGGTTTCTTTCTCTTATCGCTTTTAATTCTTCCAGAGATTTCATTCTATCCTTATTCCTCCCTTATGGTCGTCATTATGTTCATCATATCCTATTCATACTTGGCAAGGATGTCGTCGATATCGTCCACGGTAAGCCGTCCGTATACTTCGTCATTGACCATCATAACCGGAGCCAAGCCGCAGGCACCGACGCAGCGGCAGGCATCCAGAGAAAACTTCCCGTCGGCCGTACACTCTCCCCCGACAATCCCCAATTTTTCCATTAATTTGTTGTAGATGTCTCCCGATCCTTTGACATAGCAGGCGGTTCCCAGACAGACCGAAATACGGTAGCGTCCCTTCGGATTCAGGTTGAACTGGGAATAGAACGTCGCAACCCCATAGATCTTCTCCAATGGAATCCCTGTCTCATCGGAAATGATCTTCTGAACCTCATAAGGCAGATATCCGTAGATATCCTGCGCTTTCTGCATGATCGGCATCAAAGCGCCCTTCTCATCCTTCAGTTCATGGATCACCTCCAACAGTTCCTTCTCCTGTTCCTTTGTCCCATTAAACTGAACCGTAGATTTGTTAGAAAGCATTCGTTTTATACCTCCCTTGAATTAATGTATTTTGTAACGTATGTAAACATTTCCACTAAATTTTATTTTACCACATAAATTTTCAAAAATCTACAATTTAGCACATCTAATTGTGTTAATTTTCTGACATCTTCGTTTGTTATTTCACTATCAAAATTTGTCAAAAAAGCTCTCAGCCTTTTCCCTTGCCTCCCTGACCCTCCGATGATCCTGCCCTCCCGAGCAGAAACCCGCCACCAGATTCTCCCGGCAGATGATTCCCGGAAAATAAAAGTCGCACAGTTCTTTTTTGTGAGAAGTATTCACAGGGATTCCCCTTGTCCGGCAGTCTTCCACAACGCGGATATTGCACGCCTTGTCGCTTGTCGCAGCCAGCACAAGGTCCGCCCCCTCAAGCATTTCTTCATGGTAAATGTCCGCAGCCCACCGGATTCTTTTCTGCATACTCAACTGTTCTACCTTCTCCGTGACCCTGGGGGCGACGACTAAGATATGATCCGAAAAATTCAAAAGGGTTTCAATCCTTCTTTCCGCAATCTTTCCGCCGCCAATCACAACAATTTTTTTCTTTGATAAATCTACAAACAGCGGAAAAAAAGGTTTCTCTCCCAAACTGTCAGCCTCCTTCTTCTGTTATGCGCCATTGCTCCATGTTCCCAAACCCGCCCGCCTCTTTATAGCTCGGCCGACAATTCTTTGAGCCGTTTTCTGCGTTTTTGATAGTCAGGCAATACCTGCTCCACGATCTTCCAGAAATCCCGTGAATGGTTCATCTCTTTCCTGTGGGCCAGTTCATGCACCACTACATAATCCAGTATTTCCGGCGGCATTAGGGTAAGCTTCCAGTTAAAATTCAGGTTTCCCCTGCCGCTGCAGCTCCCCCATCTGGTCTTCTGTTCCCGAATGGTAATCCTTCCGTAAGAGATTCCCATAAGCCGTGCATAATACTCCACACGTTTCGGAAATATCTCCATCGCTTTCTCCACGCCTGCCTTACGCATTTCCTGTGTAATCACCATCTTCTGATCCTGTTTTTCTTTTAACGCTTTCTGGTTTTTAAGAATCCAGTCCCTCCGCTCTTCTATAAACTGCTCTGCCTTTACACGGGACATGGAATAAGGGGTGCGAACTACCACCCTGCCATCCTCCTTGATCTGAATCGCGATCGTCTTTCGATTGGATTTAACCCATTCATATGTAATTTTTTCCATCTTTATGCTTACAGCTCCTTACATTTTACTTCACTTGCCATTAGTCAGTTTTATCATAGCATATAAACGGATTCCCATACAGCAAAATATCCGCCAAAGATAAACAAACGCAAACAGGGCGCGGCCTTTTTAGACCGCACCCTGAATATTTTCTTACTATTATTTTGAAAGTCCAAACTTCTCAGACACAACCGGATTCTCTTTCTGCTTTACGGAAACACCTCCATTGTCCGGCTCCACAGGATCTCCGACCGTCAGCCCTTCGATCTCGTCATCAGGGCATACCGGCGTCCATGCCAGATCCATCACTTTATCCGCCGTCATATCTTTATCCTCGATAATCCCAAGACGGATATAATCCTCAGCAATCTCCTTAAGCGCCCTCTCGGTAAATGCATCCGACAGCCCAAAATGCAGGGAATCCCAGAATACCATCTGATTCTCTTTCTCACCTGTCATCTTGTCTGTGTCAAACATCGCCTGAACCGCCTCATCGGAATTGAGACGGCTGTACTCGCCGGCCCGCTTAATAGCCATCACCACATATTTCGCATGTACGGGATTCTCCTTGATAAATTTGTTATTCATCGCCGTAACACAGCATGGCTCATCCTGGAACTCCGGACTGTAAGTAATGGAACAGATCATGCGCATATCTTCCGGATAGTTTGCAAGCACAAAGTAATCGGAGAAAATAGACGCGTCAACCTCGCCGCTTTCCATTGCCGCAACCGTAGCCGCACTGTCAGCAATGTCCAGATACTCTACATCTTTCGTAGGGTCGACGCCGTACTCATCCAGCAGGCGGTATGTAATGTTCTGGTCAGAATTTCCGATACCGTCATGAATCGCAATCTTCTTGCCCTTTAAATCCTCCACCGTCTTGATGTCACTGTCAGCATTAACGAAAATAGACTTACAGCCGATATGCGCACCGGCGACAAAGGTCATGTCCACCCCGTTGGTAACAGGAACAAGCATCGTCGCAATGTGGTCGGTTCCCCACATACACTGTCCGGTTCCAACAGTCGTCACAACAGAATCTCCCTCCATATAAGTGGCATTGATACCGTACTCTTCATAGTACCCCTGCACCTCCGCCATATATTTTGCAGACACACAGGCTCCGCCGTTGAACAGATAGTTTATCTCCGTACCGAACACCGGCTCCTTCTGCATAGCCTCCCAATCTTCCTCGGAAACAGCTTCCGGACGTTCTGCGTCAGTCTTTACGTCTTCGCCGCCCTTGCTTTCGCTCTTGCTCTCTGTCTTTGCAGAATCATTCTTGTTTGCCGGCTCTCCCGGTGTTCCGCAGGCAGCCAGTGATACCGTCATAGCCGCAACCATCGCCGTTGCTGCCAGACGCTTTGCATCCATCCATTTCATTGTACTTTTTCTCCTTTTTCATAAATATTTATCCATAAAAATCATTGCGGAAACCTATTTCCTCTTGATTCAATGGAACCAAAAAACAGCAGACTATCCTCTCCCGCCGAAATGCAGACGGTTCAGGATCTGATTCCGGTATTCCACGAACGCCGCTGACGAGCGGTCTCTGGGATAGCTTTCTTTAATCTTGATGTCTGCCACCACCCGCCCCGGGTTGGCGTCCATGACAATGACGCGGGTTCCCATATAGACAGCCTCGTCCACATCATGGGTCACCATAAGCGCAAGCTGTCCCTTCGCCTGCCAGATTTTCAGGATCTCGTCCTGCATATTCATGCGGGTAAATGCATCCAGCGCGCCAAGAGGTTCATCCAGCAGAAGAATGTCCGGTTCATTAATCAGCGACCGCATCAGGGCGACCCTCTGGGCCATACCGCCGGACAACTGCCCGGGATAATCGTTGCGGAACGCCTCCAGACCAATTACCTTGAGCAGACGCTCTACTTTATCTTCATTTCCTTTTAGCTTGCCCTGCATCTTAAGGCTGAACGCAATATTCTTCTCAACCGTCAGCCACGGGAATAAGGTAGACTTCTGGAACATCATGCCTCTCTCCGGGGACGGCTCCGTAATCTCCCTGCCGTCTACGGTAAGCTTCCCTGTCGTCGGCATAATCAGTCCCGCAACCAGCCTAAGGATTGTAGATTTCCCGCAGCCGGAAGGTCCCACCAGACTGACGAACTCGCCGCTTTCCAGACTTAAGTCGATCTCATTGAGCGCATGGGTAACCTCGTCATTTTCCACTTTCGCAAAACTTTTCGATACATTTTTAATCTCTAACGTAACCTTCTTCTCTGCCATCTATTTCACAACTCCATTCTGCCATCTTAATACCCGCTTCTTAATAAGGTCCAACGCCTTTGTGACGATTGTGAATATAAAACAGATCACAAACAGCGCTGCGAACATCTTATCATAAGCCGCCCATGATTTCGCCCAGTTCATATACCAGCCAAGGCCTGCTTTCACACCCATCATCTCTGCAATCATGATTGCCACACATGCGGAACTCATGGCCTGTGTGCAGCCCTGCAGTATAGAAGGCATGGCATGAGGTATTGCGACCCGGAACACCAGCTGCCTTGAACTCGCTCCAAGGGTCCTCGCCGCGTCGAAAAAGTCTTTGTCAACATTAGAGATTCCCGTCATGGAGGCAACCGTCACCGCAAACCATGACCCTAATGCAATGATAAATACCGCCCCTTTGAACAGGGAAGTTGCCACAACCATCACAATCGGAATCCATGTGGAGGTGGGGATTGGGCCAAGAAATTTGATGACCGGGTTGACCCAGTAGCGCACTCGTTCCGAGTATCCGCAGGTAATACCCGTGACCAGACCAAGGGCGATCCCTATAAAATATCCAAGAAACAGCAGACGCAGAGTATGCAACGTACATTCCAGCAGATAGGCGCGGTCAATCCAGGCAATGTTGATAATGTAGTTCATACAGGGAACAAAAGGCTGTGTCAGGATACCTGTTTTCAATGTCAGGTAATCATAGGCCGCAAGCAGTAAAAACAGCGCCGAAAAAAGCGGGGCCCTGTAGCGCAGCATATCGATTCCGGTTTTGTCTCCCTTCATTTTTTTCGCCGCTGAGAATAGGAAGTAAACCAGATATGCGCCGATCAATACGGCAAGAAAGCCCACGTATGTATACGGATGATCGTTCGGGCTTCCGTTGGGAATCATCCAGTATTCCAGAACCGCCGCGCCGCCGCAGATAAACGGCAGGACCATGATGAGCCAGTCCAGGGCTTTCTGCCATGTTGTCTTCTCTTTTTCTTCCAGTTCACGCAGCTGCTGCCTCGTCAGACGGGCAAGCTGGCTGTTGCCCATATAATCTTTTTGTTCTTTTGATTTTGACATGATTTTCTCCTAAACTGAATAAAATTACCACCTAAAATACAGTATAGTAATGGTATCTGTAAGATACACATTACCATAGATTTTTCGAAAAGTTAAATTGATAATTATAATCAATAATCAAATTTATTCATATTTTCTATCATATTTCGACAAAAGTAAAACATAGCAAGCTATTTATTTTTAATTACAAAATAATATAGCTTGCTATACAAAATATATTTATTTATAACAAAAAACTGTCGGACAATGACCCATGTCTATCATTGCCCGACAGCTTTGTATCACTGCCTATTCTTCCAAGCGCTCCTCCAGCCGTTCCTCTTATTCTTCAGAATATATATCTCCCATAAATCCATTGATGAACTCTTCTGAAAGCTGCAGCTTCCACCTACCGCCTTCCTTATATGCCGTAACCGTAACCTCCTGTGTATGGGTATCCTCTATCTCGTCCATGAATCGAATCAGGTCGTCGTCACACTCGTTCACCAGCGATAGGTGATGAATGAAGGGAATCGCTCCGCCCCCTGCATCCCTTATGATATCCTCAATGAGCCCCGTCGTATATCGATCGATTACCTCCGCCATATCCCTATTTGTAAGCGTCATCTGAATACTCGCTTTCTTACCGCCCTCTTCCTCCCGGACTGTACCAATCTCCCAGGTCAGCTCTTCTACGGCTTTCCTTGCGAACCTTTGCTTCTCTTTATACCGCTTACTCTCAAAAACATGGGGCTGTAAAAGCTCTTGAAATACTTTATATTCCTTCTCTGCCGGAAATCCGATAAAATCCCAGCATATTCCCTCATAGTTGTCCGTATACGCGTTGAAGGTTTTTAAGTCCAATTCCTTGATGGAATGCATCACCACCTGCGCGGCTTCCTTCGGGGAATCGGCCCCCTCGTCCCTCGCCCTTCCTCCGCAGGCAGTCAAAAGAATCACAGACGTAAGGGGCAGAAAGATTCTCTTCTTCCATCTTCCCATACTGCCTGCGATTCCATGGCTTCTTCCCATATGATTTTCCGCCCCGTAGTTCCGGGTCTCATTATTTTCCAACCGTCTCATATATCCGGCCCTCCATTTCTATATGTTCTGTCTATATCTTATGGTTCCGCGAAACATTAAGCAATACACAGAGCAGGAATCGACGGTCAGACGACACAAAAAGACGCCTATGAAAATAATTCTTTTGTTTTCCTCATTCTCTCAGCCACCGGCACCTGGAAGGGGCATCTGTCCTCGCAGCCCCTGCAGCCGATACAGTCCGATGCAGACGCCGGAAGCTGCCCATAGTGGGCGCGCACAGTCCCCGGAATTTCCTCCTGCATAACGGCAAGGTCGTACAATTTATTCACCATTGCAATATCAATCTTAGAGGGACAAGGCGCGCAATGTCCGCAATAGGTACACTGCCCTGTGGAAAAAGCATGGCTCGGCGCCGCCGCAAGGACGCTGGCATAGTCCTTCTCCTGCTCATCAGCCGTTTCATAGGCCACGGCTTCAGCCACATGTTTCGGATTGTCAAACCCAACCATCACAGAAGCCACCGCCGGACGGGTCAGGGCATAGTGGAGACACTGCACAGGCGTCAGCGCAACCCCGAAGGGCGAAGTCTCGGCATGAAACAGACGCCCGCCAGCGTACCCTTTCATAACCGTAATCCCCACCTGCCTCTGTTCGCAGAGCTTATACAGTTCCTCCCTCTCCGGGGCAATTCCTCCCAGATTTTCATCGTATTTTTCCGCAAAATATTCCTCTAAATCTGTCACAGGAGGCATCATGTCAAAAGCCGGATTCACACTGAATAGGAGCATCTCTATCTCCCCTTGTTCCGCCGCCAGTCCGGCGGTCTTTGGATTGTGGGTGCTCATACCGATATGACGGATCTTCCCCTCTGCCTTTAACTGCCTTACATAATCCATAAACTCTCCGTTTATCACCCTGTCAAACTCTTCCTCCGTATCGACGAAATGAATCATTCCCAAGTCGATGTAATCGGTTTGGAGCCGCGCCAGCAAATCTTCAAAAGCAGGCTTCACTTTCTCAAGTTCTCTTGACCGGACATACTGCCCGTTTTCCCAGATCGAGCCGATATGCCCCTGTATTATCCATCTATCCCTCCGCCCCTTAAGCGCCAGACCGATATTAGACCGGACGTTCGGCTCGGACATCCAACAGTCCAGAATGTTAATCCCCTCTCTATCACAGGCGTCAACCACTTCTTTTACCTCTTCCGTGTTATGGCGTTCTAACCACTCGCCTCCAAGCCCGATCTCGCTGACCTTTAATCCCGTCTTTCCTAACTCTCTGACTCTCATAGTCTATTCTCTCTTTCTTCGTTATTCAATGGACATCGCCCGTCCATATATTACGCTTCCGGTATCACGGCTGAGAAATAAAACCACCCGCCCTGACATTCCAGAATACTCGTCCCTTGATTCCTCTCTATCACGGAATTGATATTCAACATACCCAATCCATGGCCTTCCTTCTTCCCCTTTGTCGTTTGGATCCTCTTCCCCGTGATTACGACCGGCTCTTTCAGCGGATTGCGCGCAGAGATTGTCAGCTCTCCTTCTTCCAACATCATCTTAAATTGTATGATTCTATTCTCATCAAGTTTCTCGCATGCTTCGATGGCATTGTCCAATAAATTCACAAGCAGCGTGACAATATCCTCCCTGCACAGCGTAAGATCGGCCAGGTCGTTTACCGCCATTATAAGCGTAATCCCTTTCTCCTGTGCACGCCGATACTTCTGGTTCAGCACAGTGTTCACCACAGGATGGTTCGTATTAACATGATCTCCGCCTTTTTTGATACTTCCGCTCAATTCCTTAATATAGCCCAACGCATCCGTTATCTGTCCCGCCTCCAGAAGCCCCTGAATACAGCCAAGCTGGTTTTTATAATCGTGCAGACAGCGGCGATACCTCATATCGTTTGCCTGTAGATTCTCCACCAATTCCATCTGATTATTCAGCCTTGCCTTTATAACCTCAGCTCTTTGAAGCTTCGCGTCTTTTTCCACAATAGTTCCGATAAAATAGAACCCAAGAACATTTATCACACTATATCCCGCCGCAATGATCACCACCCCGCTCTTATTCAGGGAATCAGAAAACCACACCGTTATACTCATGAGCGTTGTTACGATCAGACTCAATACCGGAAGCCAAGCAAAACGGCCGTATCCCGTCCCCTCCCAACTCTCTGACCAGTCCTTGCACTTACATCTGAAAAACAAGGACAGACATAAAAGCAGGAAACTGCAGATAACGTCTGATAATCCCTGCCGCTCTTTGAACCGCCAAGGCAAGGCATACATAAGCGACACGGCCAACAGATTCAGCGTCCAATATATTGCACACCAGAACACGGTTAGAAGGATAATCTTCCTAAGCTTCGCCCAATAAAAAATACGGATAATAAGGCTCAAAACCAGAAGCACCCTGATAGGCTGCAGCAAATAACCCGGCGCTTCCGTAACCGAAATTACAATGAATCCCGCCGCAAATACCAGCGAGGGCAAAATCTCCCCCGTTAATGCCAGAAAAGCAGAATCCTTTGGACGCCACTTTCTAATCAGCATGGTTCCAAAGAAAACATTACAGCTAATCCCGTCCATAATACTAAGCACAAAAACCCATATCATAATCGCCATCTACATTGCCCCTTTATATGCAACAAACGCCGCTCTGGCTTTCGCAAACCTAAGACGTGGAACCGAAAACTCCTCCCCACTGTCCAGTACAGCTTTATAGTTGGCAATCCTTCTAACATGTTTCATGTTGACAAGAAAACTTTTATGTATCCTAAGAAATCCATATGTTGACAACTCTTCTTCAATCCTATCCAGTTTCCCATACATTTGATACGTTACCAATTCCTTCTCCAGATATGAAAATATACATTTATGCTTCCTGCTCTCCACATATAGGAGGTTGTCCGTATACAGCGTCTTCTCACCTTCCGTAAAAGAAAAGGTGACCTTGCAAAGCTTCTTTCTTTTAAACACCGCATCCATACACTCTGCCAACTGGATATCAAGAGCATCTTTCATGATATAACGAACAGCCCCCACCTTATATCCTTCCAATGCATAATTCATAAATGCAGTCACAAACACGATACAGGTTCCCGATTGGAAACTGCATATCTCCTGTGCCGTATGGATTCCGTCCACCTCCTCCATATTGATATCCAAAAATACTGCATCATACTTCACGAGATTATCCATCTCTGAGAGAAATTCCTTACCGGAAGAAAAAAGGTCAATGGAAGCATTGATACTGTGTGCTTCCAAATATCCCCAAAGAAGCGTGTATATTCTATCTCTATAGAATTTTTCGTCGTCGCAGACTGCAAGCTTAAACATCCGCTTTCCCTCTTAATCTCTTTTAAGCCTTCCCTTCTCAACATTGGGAGCGATGAATTTCTGGTAAGCATACTCCCATAGGATTTCTGACCCCTCGGCCGTATTCTGATTACGCCCCAGAACCTGACTCAGCCGTATTCCGTGTTCCTTCCAGCTCTTACCCTCCGTAGCCGCGTTGAGCATCAACGGCTGAATGTGATCCATTCCATGGGCGAACTTAGCCTCCGCCGTCTCGCCTTCCTCAAATTCATCCCACAGTGCCCGAAGCTTCTCTCCCTGATCTTCTGGTAAAAGCCCGAATATCCGGTCTGCCGCCGCCAACTCCCGGGTTCGTTGGGTCTTTTTGCCTTCTTCGTCATAGGCATAGGTATCCCCGGCGTCGATCTCCACCAAATCATGGAGCAGAAGCATGGTAACCGTCTTTAGCACGTCAATCTTCTCATTAGAATATTCGCTCAGAAGGATTGTCATAATCGCCATATGCCATGCGTGCTCCGCATCATTCTCCTTCCTTTTTGCATCCGTCAGATACGTCTGCCTTCCGATAAATTTCTCTTTGTCAATCTCTCGGAAAAACTCAAATTGTCTGTCTATCCTGCTCTCGTCCATATTTCCCTCCGCACCATAAATATTATCCAATACTTGACCCCTTCATAACCTATCTGTGCATTTTCTCCCTGCTGTTTTCCACTGCACAGGAAATGGCCTCATTGTAAGTAGGATGCGCCCGCATAGCATACATCAGCTGGGATGAAGTCAGCCCATTGGCAATGGCTGTGGCCAGTTCCCCAATCATATCCGTCGCCCGCGGACACATAAGCTGCGCACCGAGAATTACGTCACTGTCCGCCGCAAATAAAATCTTAATAACCCCTCTGTCCTCCTTCGATATAATTGCCTGCCCATTCCCGTCCATCACATATCTGCCGCATCGAATCGGAACGCCCTTCTTTCGCGCTTCTTCCTCAGAAAGCCCCACGGAGGCAATCTCCGGATCCGTATACAGACAGCTTGGCACAATTGAAATCGGCACAAACAGACAACTAGGCACCATCTCCACAATTACTGACGCGGGAACATCATTCATTCGCTCTACTACATAAGTAGCCTGTGCAGAGGCTACATGCGCAAGCTGGATTCCCCCTATCACGTCTCCCACCGCATAGACCCCTGAAATACTTGTCTCAAAGAAATCATCCACCACAATCCGTCCATTTTCCATCCGAATCGGCACATCCGGGTCAAACAGCCCTTCCGTATTCGCCGTCCTTCCCACGGAAACAAGTACGGCGTCCACTTCCGCCTCCTGATTCTTTCCATGGCACACATAACGGCACTTAAGCGCGCCGTCCTTCTTAGCCACCTCTTCCAAAATACTCTCTTTGTGGATACCGATTCCGCGATCTGTCAGAATCTCCTCCAGCGTATCCGAAAATTCCCTGTCCATATTGGGGAGCAGACGGTCGGATACCTCCACAATCGTCACCTCGCCTCCAAGGGCATTGAATACCGTCGCAAGCTCAATTCCAATCACGCCGCCTCCAAGGATCAGAAGACGTTGGTAACGGCTCTCGTTCGACGTCAACAGCTCCTCACTGGTCATCACGTCCGGCAGATCCATTCCCGGAATATCCACCATCCTCGCCTTCGCCCCCGTCGCGATCAAAATATACCTTCCCGCAAAATGTTCCTTTGCGCCGTCCGGCAGAACTACGCGCACTCTCCGGTCGCTTTGAACCGTCGCCATTCCCCGAACGAAAACAATCCCAAGATCGGAAAATTCCTGCTCAAGCTCCTTTCGCATCCTCGCCGCCGACAAATCCTTATACTCATAAATCTTCCGGAGATCGAACCCCGTCTCCCTTGCATAGAGCCCAAACTTCTCACACTCCGACATATCCCTGTACAGCGTCGCCGTATGGATCAGCGCCTTCGTCGGGATACATCCGCGGTTGATGCAGGTTCCTCCCACTTCCCCCTTATCGATAATGACCACCGACATTCCCAATTTTGCCGCTTTCTTCGCCGCCACATATCCGCCCGGCCCTGCTCCGATAATAATAAGATCATACTGTTTCCCCATTCTCTTCCTCCTGATTTCCTGCTCTCCTATTCGATCTGCCAGTCCATCGGCTCGACCCCGTGAGCCTCTAAAAATGCATTTGCCCGACTGAACGGCCTGCTCCCCAAGAATCCTCTATGAGCCGAAAACGGGCTTGGATGTGAGGACTTCAAGACGAGATGCTTCGGATTCGTCAGCATCTTCTCCTTCCTCTGCGCCGGGGTTCCCCACAAGATAAACACAATCGGACGGTCTTGAGCGTTGCACGCCGTGATCGCCGCATCCGTAAACTCTTCCCACCCCAGTCCCTGATGGGAATTCGCCTGATGCGCCCGCACCGTAAGCACCGTATTCAGCATAAGGACCCCCTGTTCGGCCCACTTGGTAAGACACCCGTGATCCGGTATCCTGCACCCCAAGTCGTCGTGAAGCTCTTGATAAATATTGACCAGAGAGGGGGGAACCTGCACTCCCTTCTTCACAGAAAAACACAGGCCATGCGCCTGCCCATGATTGTGATAGGGATCCTGTCCCAAAATCACTGCTTTAACTTTATGTAACGGAGTCAGATGAAACGCATTAAAAATATCCTCCGCAGGCGGGAATACCAGCCTCGTCTTGTACTCCTGATTGATTGATGCAAATAGTTGCTTATAATAAGGCTTGCCAAACTCCTCTTTCAGAGCTTCCAGCCAGTCATTGTTGATTGCTGCCATTCTCTCCCTACCCCATTCTTATCTTTCGGTAAAATCATAAGCGTACCGCTACGCCCTTTCCGCTTAAGTATTCCTTCACTTCCCTGATCTCCAACTCTTTATAATGGAACAGGGACGCCGCAAGAGCCGCGTCCGCGCCGCCTTTCGTCAGAGCTTCATGAAAATGTTCAAGATTCCCTGCGCCGCCCGACGCTATTACAGGAACGGATACTGCGTCAGCAACAGCCCGAGTCAGTTCCAAATCGTATCCTGCCTTTGTCCCGTCGCAGTCCATGCTGGTAAGGAGAATCTCTCCGGCTCCCAGACTCTCTACTTTTGCCGCCCACTCCAACGCATCGATGCCCGTATCAATGCGTCCGCCGTTCTTGTAAATATTCCAGCCGCTGCCGCAGGCCCGACGCTTTGCATCGATCGCCACCACCACGCACTGGCTGCCGAACTTGTCCGCCGCGTCACTGATCAGCTTCGGCGTATTAATCGCAGACGAATTAATAGAGATCTTATCCGCCCCTTCTCTTAACAATGCCTTAAAATCCTCCACAGTCCGGATCCCTCCGCCCACCGTAAATGGGATGAACACCGTCTCGGCCACCTTGCGGACCATATCCACAACGGTTCCCCTCTCATCGGAAGACGCGGTAATATCCAGAAACACCAGTTCGTCCGCGCCAGCCTTGTCATATGCCCGTCCGATCTCCACCGGATCCCCCGCGTCTTTCAGGTCTACGAAATTCACCCCTTTGACCACCCGTCCCCGGTTCACGTCCAGACACGGAATAATTCTCTTTGTATGCATATATCTTCCTCCACCTTCCCGAAACTATATGGTTATAAAATTCTTGAGTATCTGAATTCCCACATCGCTGCTCTTCTCCGGATGGAACTGGCATGCGAATACATTCTTCTGCTCCACAGAGGCGTGAATCTGCGCGCCGTACTCCGTAACCGCCGTCACGATACCCTCGTCCGCCGCTTTCAGATAATAGGAGTGTACGAAATACACATATGATTTTGGCTCCATATTCCGAAACAGCCTGCCGTTATTTTGGAATTCCAGAGAGTTCCAGCCCATATGAGGGATCTTAAGCCCCGGCGTTTCCGGGATACGCAAGATCTCCCCCTTCAAGATCCCAAGTCCTTCCACTCCCGGAGATTCGTCGCTTCTGTCGAACAATAACTGCAGCCCCAGACAGATACCAAGAAAGGGCGTCCCCTTGTCCACAACTTCATGAATCACCTCGAACAGCCCGTATTGCCGGATCTTCCCCATGGCATCCCCAAACGCACCCACGCCGGGGAGTATGACCTTATCGGCACGAAGCGCCGTCTCGCGGTCCCTCGTAATCCTTACCTCCTGCCCCAATAACTGCATTGCCTTTTCCACACTCTTAATATTGCCGGCATCGTAATCAAGTATCGCTATCAATCCCGCATCCCTTCCTTCCTCTGTCAATCAGCGACATCTATCCTGCGCCGCCAATTATTCCATGAAATCATTGTACATCAAGTTCAAACCAGAATTCAACACCATTGTCATAATTATTTACTCCATATTTCTGGTGGAACGACTCCATAATCGCCTTCACAATGGAAAGGCCGATTCCATTTCCCCCATATTCCCGGCTGTGAGCTTTGTCTGCTTTATAGAATTTCTCCCAGATATGCTCCATGTCCTCCCCGGCAATCGGCGTCCCTGTGTTAAATACCGTCGCCCTCGCCTTCCCGTCCATGGTCCTGATCTTGATCTCCACAACCTTCTCTCCGCCCGCATGGTGGAACGCGTTGCTTACATAGTTGCGGATCACCTGTTCCACCTTAAACTCATCCGCCCACACATAGACCGGCTGTTCCTGCCGGAAAATGGTATGGATTCCCTCCTGATCTCCGAGAATCTCCATACTCTGCAGCACTCCGTCCACCAACGCAGTCAAGTCAAACCGTTCAAATACAATATCCGCGTCTCCGAACTCCAACTGATTCAGCGTCAGTAGGTTTTTCACCATCTGGTTCATCTTTGCCGCCTCGTCCATGATGACCTCACAGTAAAACTCCCGGCTCTGGGGATCGTCGCTGACGCCCTCCTTAAGCCCTTCCGCATATCCCTGAATCAGTGCAATCGGCGTCTTAAGCTCGTGGGAAACATTTCCCAGAAACTCATTCCGCATCTTCTCAAGCTTTTCCTTCTGCTCGATGTCTTCCTTAAGCCTGTTGTTCGCGCTCTTTAGCTCGGAGATCGTACTCTCAAGCTTTTCCGACATCCTGTTAAAATTCGCTCCAAGCTCGCCGATTTCGTTGCTGCCTCCACTTGTGTATTTCGCATTAAAATCCAGATCCGCCATCTGATCCGACAATTTTGCAAGCTCAAGAATCGGAGCCGTAAGACGCCGTGAAAAATACCATGCGGAAACAACCGTTAAAATGATCAGGATACTTCCGATTGAAAGCAGGAAACGGTTAGAAATCTTGGCGCTCTCCTTGATTCCTTCCAGCGGGCTTCTGAGAAGGAACTGGCTTCCATCCCCAAGCTCTCCCCACATTTCAATATAATACGTCTGATTCCAAGGGTTCCAAGACTGGGCGATCTGGTATTCATCCGTCCCTTCCAGAACTTTGCTGTCTTTCTGCGCCTGATTCAGAAGATAACCCAATAACTGATTCTTGAGCTGTTCCTTGTCATGCACGTTGGTCAGATATCCGCCCATATCATCCACAATCAGAAAGGAAATATTATTCTTTTCCGCCTGAAATGCCAGCACCCCCGCCACTTCCTCATCCAAAAGCTTTCCGCCTTTCAGCACCCCGTCCTCCACGGCCCGGTTTAATTCATCATACATGCCGATAAACTGAGTCTCTTTGTTCCCGATATAATATGGCTCCAGAAGCCAAATGTTAATCAGGAAAAGGGCGGCCACAAAACTTACCAGAAGCCCCAAAAAGACCGTAATCATCTGCCGCTTAATCGAATGTTTCATCCTATTCCACCTCGAACTTATAGCCCATTCCCCAGATGGTCCTGATATAATTGCCCTTTTCGCCAAGCTTGCTTCTCAACTTCTTCACATGAGTATCAATAGTCCTTGCATCTCCGAAATAATCATAGTTCCACACATTGTTCAGAATCTTCTCCCTGGACAGCGCAATCCCCTGATTTTCAATGAAATACGCCAAAAGCTCGAATTCTTTATAGCTAAGTTCGATTGATTTTTCGTCTATCTTCACCTGATGCGCCGCCTTATCAATGGTGATTCCGCCGGCGTCTACCACCTGGCCTGCGTCTAGTGCATTGACACGCCTTAAGATTGCGGTGACTCTCGCTACGAGGATCTTAGGGCTAAAGGGTTTTGAGATATATTCGTCAACGCCCAGTTCAAATCCCTGCAGCTCATCCCGTTCCTCTGAGCGGGCAGTCAGCATGATAATCGGTACCTTGGAGGTCTGCCGCACCTCCCGGCATACCTGCCACCCATCCATATTTGGCATCATTACATCTAGGATCAGGAGGGCGATGTCCTTGTCTTGGTAGAAAAGTTCCATTGCCGCCACGCCGTCGGAGGCTTCCAATACGCGGAAACCTTCCCGTTCCAGAAAATCCCGGACTAACTTACGCATCCTGCTCTCATCGTCAACGACTAAGATTTTGATTCTTTCCATATTATATAACCTCCGTTTTAGAATACTTATTTTCTCCGATTTGGGAATCGTTGATGTATAAAATATTTCTTTAAAGCTATTTGGGATAATTGTATAGATTCTTTAAGTATAGCAGATAAATATGGAAATTGTGTGAAAGCTGGTAGATTTATGGCATTATTATACATGTCAAAAAATGGGGCTGTCGCATTAAGCATAAATTTCACAAGATATGGCATTTTCTAGAAACTGAATTCTGCCATATCTTGTAATTATTTTGCCTATTGCAACAGCCCCGTTACTCTGACATACAGCAAATTTGCCTATCCATTCCCCTACGGTACTGTTTCAGAAAATTTAAAATCAAAGGGTCAACTTCCGATAATGCCCTTCCTTCTCATACTCCTTCGTTACTCCGTCATCCTCATAAAGGATATACTCCGCACCTTCAAATCCGATCATCTCCGGACGCCCAGTATCCAACTCTTCCACGCATCTCGCCGCTTTCACTATTGGAATACATCTTCCTTCCCGGATAAACAACGGCACCTCGTCAAGAGCAACCTCAACAAAATGATGTCCCTTCTCCAGAATCTCGTGAGTATAGCATCCATCCTTAGAGAATTTCACAAGCATCATTCTCTCCGGCAGATAGACATACCGCCCTTTTGAATTCTGGGTATATACGGGCGCAATCATCGCCTCATCTCCGAGCATAACCTGATCCTCTACCGCTGCCGCGAAAGAATCCTCCGGATAAACAAATGACAGCGGCCTAAAATACATATCGTCGTTCAGCGCAGCCTTCACATATTCACTATACAGGTACGGCACTAACCGATATCTCGTCTCCACTATCCCGCGAAAATCTTCCACATTCTCGAACTGGTACGCCTCCTGATCTCTGGTTCCAAGCGCCGCATGATTCCGCATAAGCGGGGTGAATACGCCCAGCGCCATCCAGCGCAGCACCAGATCTCTCGTTGCATCCGCATCGAAACCGCCCAGATCCGCGCCTGTATACAGAAATCCGCACATATTCAGCGACGGCATCATTTTCAGGTTCAAAAGTATGTGCGACCACCAAGACTTATTATCCCCTGTCCATATCCCGCCATAACGGTGCATCCCTACATAAGAAGACCGTGAAAACAACAGCAGCCGTTTATCCGGGACGATTTCCTCGAAAGCCTCCCCTGCCGCCCTCGTCATATTGTAGCCATAGAGATTGTGAACCTTATCATGGCGTATCCGCTTTCCGTCCGCACAATGATAGAATCGGCTGTAATCCGCCGGAGCATTGGAGATCCCCGTAACCTTCTCTAACTCGTCCAGCGGAATCCTGTCCACACCCTCTTTGGCATACTTCCTGAGAACCTCCAGAAGCTCATCCATACCCTCGCGTGAATAGAAGATCGCCGGTTCATTCATGTCATTCCAGAAACCCTCGATCCCCTGATCAATCAGGAACCGATACTTGCCGCCAAACCATTTCCGCGCATCCTTATTCAATACGTCGGGAAAATGTGTATCCCCGGGCCACACTGCCGCCACAAATTCACTGCCATCCTCCCGCTTACAGAAATATCCCTTTTCCACGCCTTCCTCATATATAGGATAACCTTTTTCCACTTTAACGCCGGCATCAATAATCGGTACAAGACGTATTCCCTGATCCTTCATCCCCTGCACAAATGCCGGGAAGTCCGGGAAATTTTCTTTATTTACCGTAAAATCCTTGTAATCCTCCATATAGTCAATATCCATATAGATCATATCTATCGGAATATCATTCCCGCGGTACCCTTCGGCAACCTTCCTGAAATCCTCTTTTGTCTTGTATCCCCAACGGCTCTGCCCGAACCCGAACGCAAACTTCGGCGGGATATAGCTTCTTCCGATCATCTTACGGAACTGCTTCACAATATCATACGCTGTCTCTCCCGTAATCATATACAAATACAGATCCGCCTCTTCACAGCTAACCGAAAGAAGGTCCGACCTAGTGTATCCTATATCAAATGTGATCTTAGCCGGGTAATCAAAGAACAATCCGAAGTTCTTTTCTCCGGAAACCACGATAAAATTATGGGCGCCGTATAAAGAACGTTTGTCCTCCGTGTGATTCGGCTGATCCGTACAATTACTGATATAGCAGTATCCACGTTTATTCAAGCCTCTGTTGGCCTCTCCCAGACCATACACAATATCATTTTCTGCCATCTGATAAGAAAATGAAAATCCATCCTTTAGAGAAACCTGTCCTGCTTCAAAATTCTCTTTCCCCTGCTCTGCCTTGAACTCACTTACCACTGCATCCGTCTCAAATGGGGTTCCGTATACATATTTTCGTACCATTTCTTATCTGCCTCCTCGTTTACTTATATCGAATTCAATTATATTACATTTATTCCAAAAATTCTAACCTTATTTCGTATCATAAATGATACTATTTTGACATTTTAATCCAAAATTATTATAGAATCTTATTGACTCTGACGTAACGTCATAGATTAACATAGAATTACACGGAGGGATAAATTATGCGGACAGTAAAAGAAGTAAGCAAAATCACAGGTGTCAGCGTGCGCACACTGCACCACTATGATGCAATCGGACTCTTGGAACCTACGAAAGTAACCGAAGCAGGCTATCGAATGTATGACGATACGGCGCTTAGCCGTTTGCAGAATATTTTATTGTTCCGTGAATTACAATTTCCCCTAAAAGAAATAAAAATAATTCTTGACAGCCCTGACCTTGACCCATCAGAAGTAATTGCACGCCAAATAGAGCTGTTAGAATTGCAATATAAGCACATAGGGGAACTTATTACCTTTGCCCGTGAAATTCAAAAAAAAGGAGTAAGAACCATGAATTTTGACGTTTTCGACAAGCAGGAAATTGAAAAGTATAAGGCGGAAGTCCTTGAAAAATGGGGCGATACCAGTGCGTATCAGGAGTATATACAAAAGGAGACGGATGGCGGTGAAGATCGCTGCGGCAGGATTGTAAACGAACTAATGACGATGTTTTCGGAATTAGGAAGGGTAAAACATTTAACGCCTGATTCCGATGAAGTACAAAAGAAAATCTCGGCATTACAGAAATTTATAACCGATCACTACTATGTATGCACAACCGAAATCCTTAGGGGATTGGGCGAAATGTATGTATGTGACGAACGCTTTAAGAAAAATATCGACAGGTCAGGCGGGAACGGTACTGCTGAATTCGTCAGTCAGGCTATCTCTGTCTATTGTTCTCATTAAGGGGACGCTATTATTGGAGGCGCAGCGCCGGGAAGCAGAAAAATAAACTGACATTTTAAATATTTTCAGAAGTCCACGTTAAAAAAAGACAGTCCATAAAGACTGTCTTTTGTCATTTGTAGCCCCCCAAAATGCCGGTTCCTGTATTTTGACTCCTAGCCTGATGCTAGGTGGGTGTCCGCATCCGCTTTTCTGCCTTCCACTGCATAACTTGGAGGCCTGGCATATTACGGAGATATAGGAGTCCCGTTTAAAGTTTTGTAGGTTCAAAATTACAAGAGTATCGAGCACCCCAGGTTTCCTAAAAACTATTATACTCTATTATCCCACGTTTTTCAACAATAATTACAGAAATATTAAAAAGTAAAAATTTACATATTTAGTAAACTCTTGACCATATTTTGCATCTGTTTTGAATCGCACTCTAAAGTATGCAGCGCCTCGGCGTTCAGAAGATCTTTAACTGCCTGAGGCATCTCAATACCGGATACTGCCCGCAGCTCTTCCAGCAAAGCAAGATCCTCCTCCGTCTTGTATTTGCCGTCAATCGCCGTCATAACACTCTTGGCGAACTTATAGGGACTTGCCGTCGATACGACCACACATTTCCCGGAATCCCCGCTCTTACCGCGATATTGACCGCAGACATGCGCCGCAACAGCCGTGTGGGTATCCGTCACATATCCCGTCTCCTGATAGATACTCCGGATACAATCCCGAGTCTCCTCCTCCGTGGCAAACCCTGCCTCAAAATCCCCAAGCTTCGCCGTCATCTCTTCCGTGATTGAATAGCTGCCGTTACCTTTAAGCCCTTCCATCAATTCCTTCGTCTTTCCGGAATCTTCCCCTGTAATCAGGTAAATCAGACGCTCGAGATTGCTGGAAACCAGAATGTCCATAGAAGGAGAAGACGTCAGCACAAACTCACGGTTCCTGTCGTAGGTACCCGTCCTGAAAAAGTCGAACAGCACCTTATTCTCATTAGACGCGCAGATTAGTTTCCCGATAGGCAAGCCCATCTGCTTCGCATAATAGGCTGCGAGGATATTTCCGAAATTCCCTGTGGGAACCACTACGTTAATTTCTTCCCCATTCTCAATCTCTTCATTCGCCAACAGCTTCGCATAAGCATATACATAATAGACCACTTGGGGTACAAGGCGTCCGATATTGATGGAATTGGCAGAGGAAAACTGATAACCCTTTTCTCCCAATTCCTCCGCAAGCTGTCTGTCTTCAAATATCGCCTTCACCCCGCTCTGGGCGTCGTCAAAATTCCCGTGGATTGCAACCACATCCACATTACTTCCCTTCTGGGTAGTCATCTGGAGTTCCTGCACCGGGCTTACGCCGTTCTTCGGATAGAATACGATGATCCGGGTTCCCTCAACATCCGCAAATCCCGCCAGCGCGGCCTTCCCGGTGTCACCGGAAGTGGCCGTCAGAATCACGATCTCGTCTTCCACATGATTCTTCTTTGCGGCGGCAGTCATAAGATGAGGAAGGATCGACAGCGCCATATCCTTAAATGCGATTGTCGCCCCGTGGAACAATTCCAGAAAATAGGTTTCTCCCACCTTCACAAGGGGAGCGATCTCTTCCGTATCGAATTTACTGTCATATGCTCCGGAAATACAGTCCTTTAATTCCTCTTCCGTAAAATCCGTAAGGAACTGTTTCATCACGGCGTATGCCGTCTCCTGATATGTCATATCTTTCAACGCTTCCGCCGGCACGTCCAGAACCGGCATCTTCTCCGGCACAAACAGCCCGCCGTCCGGAGCAAGTCCCTTGAGGATTGCCTCCGACGCGCTCACTCTCAGCTCAGAATCCCTCGTACTCTTATAACGTAACTCCATCTTCTTGTCCCTCCGACTATTTCCCAATAAGAAAATACTTACCGCTTACTGTTTGTATACTTCACAAGCCCTCCGGCAGAAATAAGCTTCTGCATGAATTCCGGGAAAGGCTGTCCCTGAAACTCGGTTCCCTTGGTACGGTTATAGATCTTGCCGCTGTCAAAATCCACTTCCACCTCGTCCCCGGCTTCGATCCCTTTCGCCGCCTCCGGACATTCGATGATAGGAAGCCCGATATTAATAGCATTCCGATAGAAGATCCGGGCAAAGGTCTCCGCGATTACGCAGCTTACCCCCGCTGTCTTCAGGCACAGCGGCGCATGCTCCCTCGAAGACCCGCAGCCGAAATTCTTGTTCGCCACGATCAGATCCCCGGGCTTTACTTTATTCACAAACTCAGGATCAATATCCGCCATCGCATGGCTCGCCAGCTCCTGAGCGTCGAAAGAATTCAGATATCTTGCCGGAATGATCACATCCGTATCCACATTGTCTCCATATTTAAATACATGTCCTGTCGCTCTCATTATCTGCCACCTACTTTCTCCGGATTAGCAATATATCCCGCAATCGCGCTTGCCGCCGCAACCTCCGGCGACGCAAGATAGATCAGGGAATCCACATGTCCCATTCGTCCCACAAAATTCCGGTTCGTCGTGGACACACATCTCTCCCCTGCCGCCATGACTCCCATATGTCCGCCCATGCAGGGTCCGCAGCTCGGCGTATTCACGGCGCAGCCCGCATCCACGAAGATATCCAGAAGCCCTTCCGCGATACACTGCTTGTAGATCTTCTGGGTTGCCGGGATAACCATCACCCGCACATCCTGATGTACCGTCTGCCCCTTAAGAATCGCAGCAGCCTTCCGCATATCCTCCATACGCCCGTTGGTGCAGGATCCGATCACAACCTGATTAATCTTAATCGGCTCCATAGCCTCGATCTCGTCAATGGTCTTCGCATTGCCCGGAAGATGCGGGAATGCAACCGTCGGCCTTACCTGTGCAAGGTCAATCTCAACAACCTCGTCATACTCGGCGTCCGCGTCTGCCTCATAGATCTTATATTCCTTCTTAGAATGTTCTTTCATATATGCCTCTGCCTGCGCGTCTACAGGGAAGATCCCGTTCTTGGCTCCCGCCTCGATAGCCATGTTCGCCATGGTGAAGCGGTCGTCCATGGACAGGTTCCCGATTCCGTCGCCTGTGAATTCCATAGATTTGTACAGAGCGCCGTCCACGCCGATCCTGCCGATGATATGGATGATAATATCTTTGCCGCTGACATATGCCCCCGACTTGCCGGTCAATACGAACTTAATCGCACTGGGAACCTTAAACCACAGTTCTCCAGTCGCCATTCCCGTAGCAATATCCGTCGTGCCGACGCCTGTTGAAAATGCGCCCAACGCTCCGTATGTACATGTGTGGGAGTCGGCTCCGATGATACACTCGCCGCCTACGACCACGCCCGCCTCCGGAAGGATCGCATGCTCCACGCCGGACTTTCCCTGCTCAAAATACCATGTAAGCCCCTGTTCCCTTGCAAATTCACGGATCGACTTAGAGTTCTCCGCTGATTTGATATCTTTATTCGGGGTAAAATGATCCGGAACCAGAACCACCTTATCCTTATCAAATACCTGCTCTGCCATCTCCTTAAAAATCGGCAGCGCCATCGGCCCTGTAATATCATTCGCCATAACTACATCAAGCTTCGCTTCGATTAGCTGCCCCGCAGCAACACAATCCAGACCGGCATGGGCAGCTAAGATCTTCTGCGTCATTGTCATTCCCATCTTGACACCCTCCTGTTCTTCTGTTTCTTATATAATACCTGTTACGTCCACCCGGCCCGTCGGACGGAGGTGGATTTTCCATACGTGGTATTCTACCACAGATCTTATTTCCTGACAAGGATTCTCATTATCCAAAAATGTCTTTACCTGCGCCAGATCCGGTTCCTCATCTCGTTAAATATCTCTTTATGAAGCCGTGACTCCATCCTTGGGAAAGCTCCGATCAGTCGTCTGGTGACAAGGGTGCTCCGCCCCGCAAGCTCCGCATACTTTCCTTTAAGATCCGTATACTTATTCCGAAGCTCTGCAAGGATCGCCTTCTGCTCCTCCGGATACAGCTTCTCCTCAATCTTCTCCTCTACCCGATCAATGCGCTCCTCCAGATGATCCTTATGCTCCTCCGCAACCGTGTCCAGTTTCTCACGCAGCTCTGACACCGCCGAGTCTAACTGCCTCTTCGTCTCCTCCGAGAATTCCATCGTCTCCATAACGCTCTCGTGGATATTGACCCCGATCATATCCGACAGTTCCCGAAGCTCAGCCGAAATCTTCTCCATGGCGTCCAATTTTTTATTTAGTTTCAGGATCTCGGCCGTCGTTACGTACAGATCCGCAAAAAGCGCGATCCCAAACACTGCGGCAATCACGACTCCTGCGGTGACCGGTATCATGGCCGCCACTTTATAGACAAACGGATGAATTACCCGCACGATCACCACGCAGGCAACTCCCCACGCAAGGGAGAATAAGAGGCAGACATATCCCCCGATATTCAGCGGCTGGTTCGAGTAATCCCACCACTTATGATGAAACATCCTGTCCATCAGATAACCTGTCACTCCCTCGATCGTCGTCACCAGCACCGTGGACACCACATACAGGGACACCACCGTCCCGCTCATGGGTTCTAACAGCATGACCACCAAACCGATCCCCACGCCGTACACCGGGCAGATAGGGCCGTTCAGAAATCCCCGGTTCACGAACTTCTTTTGCTTGACCGTCGCATAGGCCACCTCCGTACACCATCCTACAAACCCATATATAAAAAAGTATAAAATAAAGTAGTATATTTCCATCTTCTTCCTCCGGTAATTTCATTATTCTCTTTTCCACAAATAACAGTATACTTCACATTGCCTTCTTCGTCAAATAGTGTTATGATAGAGTTGTAATAGATAATAAGAATCAATAACATTTAGAAGAGGTAATACTTATGACGCTCAAGCAAGGAAAGAATCATCTGACTTACCGTGTCGAGTCTATTAATATCGAACTGCAATTAGAACGCCGTCTGGAGGCATTGGGACTTACGGAAGGCTCCCTGATTACGGTACTGAACAACGATAAGAAAGGTTCCCTTACGGCAAAATTCCGCGGCGCCCGTTTTGCTCTCGGCAGGCGGATTGCAGACCGCATCACAGTCACGGAGGTGCAGCAATCATGAAAGAAACCATCAACGTAGGATTCATCGGCAATCCCAATTGCGGGAAGACCACACTTTTCAACGCCTTCACCGGCGCAAATCTAAAAGTTGCCAACTGGCCCGGCGTCACAGTGGAAAAGAAGGAAGGAAAGGCTGTCTTTGAAGGCCAGGATTTCAAACTGATCGACCTGCCCGGCATCTACAGCCTGTCGTCATATACAATGGAAGAAACTGTCTCCAGAGAATGTATCATGAGCGATGAGGTAGATATCATCGTCGACGTCATAGATGCCTCCTGTCTGGAGCGCAACCTCTATCTCACGCTGCAGCTTATTGAACTGGGCAAACCTGTGGTTCTCGCCCTGAACATGATGGATATCGTGGAGGAAAGGGGCATGGAGATCGACCTCCACCGGCTCCCGGAGATGCTGGGCGTCCCGGCCATTCCCGTATCCGCCCGCAAGAAGACCGGTCTCTCGATCCTGATGCATGCCGTCGCCCACCACAGCCAGTATGCCAAACAAGGTCCGTTCATCCATCACCACACCGGCAAATCTTCCTTACACAAGCACAATCACCACGAGGAATTTGCCATGGTCTACGAAGACTATATTGAAGACAAGATTGACGTCATCATGGGGAAGCTTGCCGAAAAATACCCTGATATTCCCAATCAGAGATGGCATGCAATCAAACTTCTGGAGATCGATAAACAGGTTACGGAGAATCATCCGCTGGATTTGCAGGATATCGTCGACCGCAGCTATGAGAAGGACATCATTAACCAAAAGTATGATTTTATCGAGGAGGTCATCGACGAGATTCTGGTAAATAAATCCGCAAAGGAAGAATCCACCGACAAGATTGACGGCCTGCTCACACACAGATGGTTCGGACTCCCAATCTTCCTCGGAATTATGGCGTTAGTATTCTTCCTGACATTTACCATCGGAGACTGGCTGAAAGGATATTTTGAGATTGCTCTGGAACAGATTTCCGGCCTTGCCTCCGGCGGACTTACCGCCCTGCGTGTAAGCCCTATGCTCCGGTCTCTGATTGTTGACGGGATCATTTCCGGCGTCGGCGGGATCCTGACCTTCCTGCCTAATATATTCATCCTCTTTCTGGCTCTTGCATTGCTTGAGGACAGCGGATATATGGCGAGGGTCGCTTTCGTAATGGACGACATAATGAGCCGGCTCGGCCTTTCCGGGCGCGCATTCCTTCCCCTGCTGATTGGGTTTGGATGCTCCGTCCCGGCAATCATGGCGTCCCGGGCGCTGGAACACCCCAAGGACAGGTTCAAAACCATACTGGTCACCCCCTTTATGTCCTGCAGCGCAAGGCTTCCCATCTACGTCCTGTTTTCCTCGATGTTCTTTGGGAAATATGCTATGATTGTCTGCTACTCCATGTATCTCCTTGGAATCGCAGTCGCTATCACAACCGCTTACATACTCTCCAAGATTGACGGGAGCAAGGCAAAGCATGCGCTTCTGATCGAATTGCCGGAGTATAAGTCTCCCAATGCGAGGACCATCTTCATCTATGTATGGGAAAAGATCAAGGACTATCTGACCAAAGCCGGAACCGTAATCTTCGTGGCGTCCGTAATCATGTGGGCGCTTCTGAATTTCGGACCCGGCGGATATGTGACCGACATTTCCCAGAGTTTCGGTTCCCTTGCGGGTAAGGCTCTCGTCCCGCTGTTTCGTCCTGCCGGACTTGGGTACTGGCAGATCATAGTAGCCCTGATTGCAGGGATTGCCGCAAAAGAAGTCGTGGTATCCAGCTGCAGCGTTTTATTCGGTATCCGGAACATCACGACGGCGGGCGGCATGAACGCCATGGTAGCCACCCTTGGCTCTATCGGCTTTGGCGCGGCAAACGCATATGCCCTGATGGTATTCTGTCTGCTGTATGTTCCCTGCACTGCGGCGATTGCGACGATTCACAGGGAGCTGAAAAGCTGGAAGCAGACCATCGGAATTCTGTTCTTCCAGATATTAACCGCATGGGGAATGAGCGTGATTGTATATCAGATCGGACTGCTGTTCTAAACTGACGGCAGCAAAAAGACGCAGGAAATGTAACCTCCTAAAAACTATAGATCCCCCGCCGTCTGCCTTGCGGCAAATCGGCGGGGGATCTAATTATGTATTCTCTTTTCTTGTTTGAAACCTTTCAACCATACTCTCCATTATCCTTGCCTGCTCGGATAACTCTCTGGATGCGGCGGAGTTTTCTTCTGCAGCCGCTGCGTTGGCGTGTACCACGTCGCTGATCTGGGCGACCGAATTCACCATATTCGCAAACGCCTCTGCCTGCTCGTTAGTAGATTGATCGATATTTCCCAAAAGTTCCGCCATTGACTGCACGTTGTCCCCTACCTGCTTCATAGACTGCACCGTTGCGTCGGCGACCTGAATTCCATGTTCCACCGCCGATGCAGACTTTTCAATCATTTCCGCAGTAGCGCTGGCGGCTTCCGCGCTCTTGCTGGCAAGATTGCGCACTTCATCAGCAACAACCGCGAATCCTTTGCCTGTTTCCCCGGCACGCGCGGCTTCTACCGCCGCATTGAGCGCAAGGATATTGGTCTGGAAAGCAATATCCTCAATAATCTTGATTACTTTCGCAATCTCCTGTGAAGAGGCGCCAATCTCTCCCATTGCATGAACCATTTCATCCATCTGGCTGTTGCTCTTCACGACAACCTCCCACGCCTGTCCGGAAATCTGCTTGACATGGGCTGCATTCTCCCCATCCTGCCGGGTCAAAGACGCTACTTTATCCAACGACATCTTAAAAGCTTCCACTGCGGCCGTCTGTTCGGTAGAACCCTGAGCCAACGTATGGGAATTGGAAGCAAGGTTATCCGAGCCCGCCCGCACCTGCGCACAGCAGCGATGGAGCTGTCCGACGGTATCATTCAGGGAATTCAGAATCTGGTTGAGGGAATTCTTGATTTCCCCAAAGTCTCCGATATATTCCCGTTCGATTTCCATAGAGATATTGCCGTTCGAAATCCCTCCCAGTACATAAGAAATATCCTCCACATACTGGCGGATATTGAACATCGTCGCATTGAGCTGACGGGAAAGTATACCAAGCTCGTCCTCTCCCAGATTGTCGAAATCTGTTGTCAGATGTCCCTCCGAAACCTCCTGCATCCCCTGAGACAATTTTTTGAGCGGCCCGGTGATGATTACCGCCATCTTATAAGAAATCAGCAGGGCGGCAATCACAATTACGGCAAATAAAATATCCTGAACGATAATTGTCCGGTTGGTCTGTGTAACCGCCTGATTTTTAAAAGCTTCTGCTTTTGCCTGAGATTCGACGGAGATCTCCTGCGCAAGAGCCGTCGTCTCAGCAGCAACAGCCTCAAACTTCTCCATCTCGTCCTGCACTTTTTGCTGTTCTTGTTCGGATAATAAGCGGCTAATCTCAGTATACGATGCTTTCAACGCAGCCAGCTTTTCCTCAAAAGCCGTGATCAGTGCGGAATCGATTACGCCGGTCTCACGAATTGCCGTCAATTCCGCCTCGGCGTTTCGACAGGCATTCTCGTAATCATCCGCAAGCTGATCGCCGCCTGCCAGCAGCATATTATTGGCCGCATTTTCTATTTTGCCGACGTCTTTCAACAGCGCGACGGAGGAAAGTGCGCTCATATGCGGACCGGCATACAAATCTACGGAAAGATTTGAAATACCGCGTAAATTAGAGAGTGAAAATGCATTCATTACAATCAAAATGATCAGCAGAAGCCCAAAGCCCAGAGTCAGCTTCCCCCGAATTTTTAAATGTTTCATGACCATACTCCTTATAAATTTTTATTATTCTAGGATGCCCATAAAGCACCTGTAACTGTACATATGCCTCGTATTATAACATGGGATGTCATATTTTGCCAGATGTAATTTTGATTTTTTCCTATGAAAATTTACCGTTTCCTCCGGTAAAAAATAGAGAAGAAAAAAGCCGCCAAAAACCGTAGTTCCTGACAGCCTTTTGTACCGTATCATCAAATCTTTCCCTGCAATTTCAGATAAGGGATCTCAATCGGGTCAATGGGATCAACCGGGTTCTCAATCTCCCCCTTCACCTTCCTCTTATGACGCTTCAGAAGTTCCCCTCCCTTATTGTAAAACCAGAAAGAATAAACCAGAAGTTTATTGACCTTCCCGATCTTATCCTTCGTGGTCTTCCCGTAAATAGTGCCGCCTACCCCGATGGGAGCCTTCCGGCGTATCAGAGAGATCAACTCAGTCTCGCAGGTTATCCTCTCCGGCAGCTCCGTATAAGCCAGTGAAACACAGTCCAGCTTATGGGCGTCGCTTCCGCCAATCCCCGGCTTCTTGTATTTCAGCGTAAGTTTCATTGCTTCTCTGTTGGACTCCTCCGGCTCACATGCGTTAAACGCTTCGATAAAATCAAACCGTTTGATAATCTCCGGAGATTTGTAGAACTTCTTCGTGTTGGTAAAACTTAAGTACTTCTCCCCGCAGGGGTGGGCCGGACCGAGAATCCCGCCGTGCCGATGCACAAAATCAATCAGCGCGCTTACCGGCAGACCTCTAAGCTCCAACAGACGCATCTTGACGCCTTCCGGCATAATGCAGATAATGTGTCCCGCATCACAGGTATCATATTCAATCCCCTTCAAAACTACAAAATCATCGTGAACCTTCCCCTTCATACGGTATTTCCAATGGCGGTATCCTTTGTAAGTATCATGGTCCGTAATCAACATCCCCTCAAACCCATTCTCTTTCAGCTTCGTGATATATTCGTCCAAACCTACTTTACTGTCGATAGAGCCCTCTTTTACATGACAATGCATATCAATCTTCATACACTAAGGCCTCCTTCATCCCTTTTTCTCTGAATTTAACATGCTTATATTATATCACATCTATTCTAAAATACAACCGGACCGGGCATGTATGGTTGAAATTCCCTTCTGCAATTGTTATTGCTGACTCCGCGGCCAAGCATCCTACAATTCTTCGCTGATGATCGTAATATCGTCGTCTTCTTCCTCTTCGTCATCCCCCTCCCGGACAGCCTTGCTCTTTTTCCGGCTATCATCGTCCTCTTCTTCATCCTCCTCCAGAATCTTTCTGGCTTTCTCCACCTCGGACTCTCTGGAAACCTGCCCCTTCATCCGTTCCGCATACACCCTCTCATTCTTTCCGATCTTTCTGGACTGCATCATAAACTGAATCCAGATTCCGATTAACGCTGCCGCCGCGCTGATCCCATACCCTGCCCAGAGGTTCCCGGCAATTCCAATCAGCGCTGCCGCCGCGTTTCCCGCCATCAATCCTCCGGATATTCCCGTCACAACTACCACAACCGGTTCCGGCTTGATAACTGCCGCTATAGCTATCAAAAGGCCTGCTGCCGCGCCGATTCCAGCCACTATAAATACCTGCGTCAGATTCCTTATGCTCGGCAGGAGGAATGTCCAGACGACGCCAAACGTCTGCAGCAATACCACGAAAAAGACGCCGAGCCTGCGTATACCTCCGCACAGCACAGCCGTAACAATCGTACAGATCAATATCGTAACCGGTATCATTGTACCTGAAAAACCAAGTCCGAAGGCAGCAGCCGCACCGATCCCGCTCCCGATTGTCAATCCTGCAAATACCGACAGAACTCTTACCAGCTTCAATCCGAAGAAGCAGACCAGAACGCCGATTACAATAATCACAATCTGTATTATTAAACCCATCTGCAAAACTCTTGACAGGATTCTATCCGCCTGCCCGTCGGATATTCCCGGCAACTTTATTCCCATCGTCCATGCTTGATACATATCATTCGTCTCCTTTGACAAATCTATACCCTTAGGTACGCTATATTATCTGCCCTGTCGGGACAATATATCCAAAAAAACTGCCGCACACCCATGCAACAGTCTTTTCTTTATCCTTATTCGTACAACGCAACTGCCCCTGTCTCCGTCTCATTTACAACATAGTATACGGCATTTTCTTCAGGTTTAATATATAATTCTATAGATTTGATTTCTTTCTCATCTCTGCCGGAATTCGTCCATGCTCTCTTGACATTCGCGATGATGTCTTGCTCAGCGATCTGTTTTCCATAATGTTCAACAATAGCGCTGATCTTTATCTCTTTCTTAGAAGCGGTTCTCTTCGTCGTTGTTTCTTTCTTTGCTGTTTCTTTTTTCGCCGTCTCTTTCTTTGGAGCGGCTTCTTTCTTTGTTGTTCTTTTTGCTGTCGTCTCTTTCTTTGCTGTCGCTCTTGTAGATGTCTTCTTCTCAGGTGTCTTCTTCTCAGGCGCTTTCTTTTCTTCTTTCTTCTCTGCAGCAGCCTCAACCGGCTTCTCTGCAGCTTTCACTGGCTTCTCTGCTGGTTCTACTTTCTCTGCTTCTGACTTAACGTTCTTTGAATCGGTTGTTACCGGAACCTCCTTCACGGCTTCCCCCGAAGTCTTCTTCACAGCTCTTGTTTTCTTAGTTTCAGATATTGTCGTAGCCATTTTATTTCCTCCTAATTTCTCCTAAGCCTCGTCACCGAGTCGTGAATATTATAACACATTCTTCCGGAAATGCAATCAGAATCGTGTTTTCGTGCTGTTTTCGTACACATTTCACATAAGAAATTCAAGAAACATCCCCGCTGAGACGGCAATTACAAGTAAAATCCCAATTACCTTTACATTTTCCCATCTATCTTGATTAACCTTGCACAATACGACCAGGCCGACTCCCGCTCCCGTGCATAATCCTGCAATCACAGACGCAAAAGAAATAGCCCCTCCGAGATATAACTGAGTCAGAATTACGGAAGCCGCACAGTTAGGTATCAGCCCTATAACGGCGGCTATTACAGGCTGGAAAATAGTATCTCCTAACAGGAACGACGACAGCCGGCTAATTCCGAATATCTCCACACAAAGATTCAGCGCTCCGGTAAATAAAAAAAGATACACAAATATTCTTGCCGTATGAACCCATGCAGACCATATGATTCCGCCTTCCTCTTCTTGATCTCCCCACTCTGCGCACACGTTCACTCTCTCTTTCGGTCCGAAGATCTTATCTGCCAGCAGTATATCCGCCAAATACCCAAAAATCACAGCGATTACAATCTTTGCGGCTATAAGCGCAGCAATAGCCGTAAGCGCATCCGGTTTCCCTAACATAATCAGGACTGCCTCGTCAGAAGTCGCAATAAAGACGGAAAGAAGCGTTCCAACAGAAATGATTCCGCCGGCATAGAGATTTGCCGCCATAATAGAGAATCCGCACTGAGGAACACATCCGAGTAATGCGCCTGCTATAGGTCCCGCTTTTCCTACTTTCAGAAGTACTTTCTCTGTAAATGCGCCGGAATACCGTTCCAAAACCTCAATCAGCAAAAAGGCCGCGAACAGATACGGCAGCATCTTCAGACAATCCATACTGGTATCCGCAAGAATATCTATTATCATCTACCTTCATTCTCCCCGATACATCATTTCGAGCACATCAACAGCCCTTTCCATCCCCAGCCTGCTTACGTTCAGCAGAACCTGATGAGATAAGGCGTCGCCCCACTCAAGCCCTGTGTGGGACTCATAATAATATTTCCGTTCACGGTCTATCCTCTTAATCTTATCCGCCGCCTTCTTCTCAGACATATCATACCTGTCCGCAATCCTCTTGATTCTGTCTTCCGGATCCGCACAGATGAATACATCCAGACACTTGGGATGATCTCTAAGAATATAACCGGCGCACCTTCCCACGATCACGCACGGCCCTCTCCCGGAAAGCTTGCGGATGATCTCTGCCTGCAACTCATATACCTGCTCATTCAGCGGCTGGGTATATTCCTCTGACCGGATGGAATCCCTGTACTCCATCGGAGCGATCACATAACCTGTCAGGAAACTATTCAGCGTCGTCTCATCAACCGCCCTTGCCGTCTCCTCCCTTATGTCTAACTTTTCTGCCGCCATTCTGACCAGATTATTGTCATACAACGGAATATCCTGCTTCGTTGCAAGCATGTTGCCGATCTCGTGTCCTCCGCTCCCAAACTGACGCCCAATAGTGATAATCTTATGATCTGACATACATTTTCCTCCCTTCAGCATTTATAACTTCTCGGAATCTTCAGCCCTTATTTCATGGGGCTTTCAGAACCTATTTT
>CAJTOH010000031.1 GCA_910577685.1 uncultured Dorea sp.
CCTGTTAGCCGTGACAATCTGTAGACTAATTTTCGCAGAGTTAGATACTCTGCGATTTTTATATTTATATAGCAAATCTATTATACATATCTAAATCTAAGAAATCAACACTTAATTTATTTTTGTTAAAATTTGGCTTATAAAGTGAGAAAAACATACTTAATATAGCCCCATTATTCAGTTTTAACATCATACAATCTTAATATTTTCACACAAAATTAATTAAATATTTTCGCAGAGTATCTAACTCTACGAATCGGGAGGAGATTAATATTTGGTATTTACTTCCCTGCAGGGATCAGGAAGAGCAGAGGACTCTGGATTCATGCAGAAAATATCTTTCCGATACGGCGCTTTCGGACGCCTTTATTCTAACCTACGACAGAATGTGCCGATATCAGGGGGAATGGCATACGAATAGGAAACTGGTATTTCCTGCGTATGTACTGTTGGAAAGTGAAAATGAGAAGCTTCTGAGGGACGAACTGCGCCGGTGCGAAAGTACATTTGAAAAGGAGCGGGATATCCTGAAAATGAATTCTCAGGAAGAGAGGCTTCTAAGAGACTTGTCTGGCAAGACGAGGCATATAGGGATGTCCAGAGGCGTGATTTGCAATGGAGTTACGCGGGTAAATGAAGGCCCGCTAAAGGGAAGGGAAACACAGATCTGTAAGATTGACCGGCATAAGAGGCTGGCAAAGCTTCAAACGTCCGGGGGCGGAGATATCAGGTATATTCCGGCAGGTCTGGAAATCGTGGAGAAAAGCGTTTAGTATTTCCTGAAGCATTGGCACAGGAATTTATGAAAGGCGGATATAAAGGGAAATAGCTGTGGCTGTGTACATTACGCAGGCATGGATGGCGAAGCCATGCGTAAATCAGCCCGGATGCAATCGGCAGGAGGGAGTATGTGGTATGTAATGCAGGTGACGTCCGGCAGAGAAGGGCAGACCATACTGATGATGGAAAAGAGCCTTTCAGAGGGCGTACTTGAAAAATGCTTCATCCCCGTACGCAGGATGAAGAAGAAATATCAGGGGAGATGGCATGAGATTACGGAAAAGCTATTTCCGGGATATGTATTTTTGATTACGGAAAAGCCGCGGTTATTATACGACGAATTAAAGAAGCTTCCTGCAATGACAAAGCTGTTGGGCAGTTGTGAAGAATACTTTACGCCATTGTCAGAGACGGATATGGATTTCCTGCGGAAATTTCAGGATTTGCAGGACGGGGTAGGATTATCCCGGGTGACCGTAGGAGAGAAGCGGCAGATAAGGATTATTGACGGGCCTCTTAAAAACTTGGAGGGACAGATAAAAAAAGTGAATCTCCATAAACGGATTGCGGCAGTAGAAGCAGAGTTTATGGGCAGTAAATCATTGATCCATCTGGGAATTGAGATTGTGGATGAAAGGTTTTAAGCATGGGTGATCATATGTCAAAAGAGAAAATAGATTTTGGTGCGGACGGCAGATTTGCCGGAATCGAACCGTTCGAACATAAGATTTGGCTGTCGTCCCCAACCATGCATGGAGAAGAGCAGAGGTATGCGGACGAGGCGATCCGGACGAACTGGGTCAGTACAGTCGGGGGAAATATAGATGAGATAGAGATAATGACGGCCAGGAAAGTAGGGCGTAAGCATGCGGTGGCTCTGTCTTCGGGGACTGCGGCGCTGCATCTTGCCGTTCGCCTTGCGGCGGAGCGGATCTATGGTCCTGCCGCGGTGAACCGGGGAGTCTTAGAAGGCCGCAGAGTCTTCTGTTCCGACATGACCTTTGACGCCACGGTGAATCCGGTCAGCTACGAGGGCGGAGAATGTGTGTTCATTGATACGGGGTATGACGATTGGAACATGGATCCGAAAGCTCTGGAAACCGCGTTTCAAATCTATCCTGAAGTCAGGCTGATTATACTTGTGCATCTGTACGGGACGCCGAGCGTCCATATGGAAGAGATTCGAAGAATTGCAGACAGACACCATGCGCTTATTATCGAAGACGCAGCCGAGAGTCTGGGGGCGAGCGTGTTCCTGACGTCCGCATCAACTGCGCTTTCAAAGAAAGACGAGAGACATGAGAGGGTGGAAAACGGCGGGAATAAGCCGGGAGCGGAAGTCTGGCGTCAAACGGGCAGCCTGGGAGACTACGGCATTATTTCCTTTAACGGAAACAAGATTATTACAGGAAGCAGCGGCGGGATGCTGCTTTCGGACGACGGACAAGAAGCCCGCAAGTGCCGCAAATGGTCCACCCAGAGCCGGGAGGACGCGCCTTGGTATCAGCATGAGGAACTGGGCTACAACTACAGAATGAGCAACGTAATAGCCGGGATTGTGAGAGGCCAGATCCCCTATTTATCCGAACACATTGCGGCCAAAGAAAGAATCCGGAAGCGGTATAAGGAGGGGCTAAAGGACCTGCCCGTATCGATGAATCCGGTGGACTTAAAGAAGGTACGTCCCAACTATTGGCTGAGTTGTATGACGGTGGATAAAGAGCATATGTGTCCTCAGGTAAGAAGTGAAAAAGAATGTCTGTGGAAGAAAGAATCCGGACGGAGCTGTCCGGATGAAATATTGGAGGCGCTGCGCGTATTCCGTGCAGAGGGCCGGCCCATATGGAAGCCGATGCATCTGCAGCCCGTATACCGTAATTATCCGTTTATAACAAGGGACGGGATTGGTCGCGGCAGAAGCAGCGCTTATATCAAAGAAGACAGGGCTGCGGACGCAGGCGGAGATATCTTTAGCCGCGGGCTGTGCCTGCCAAGCGATAACAAGATGAGCGAAGAAGAGCAGGACAGAATCATTGAGATTATTCACAGGTGTTTCAGATGAGAAAAATGAAAAGAATCATAAAAGCCATTGCAGGGGTCAGCGCAGCAGCAGGCGTCCTTGCATTTGTAAGAGAAAGGGCTGAAAACTTTCAGAACGGCCATCAGCCCTATGGACCCTACGAAAAATATATAAAAAGGCCGCTGGATGCGTTCCTGTCGGCCGGAGCATTGATCGTGCTGTCGCCGGTTCTTATCGTGACGGCCGCATTGGTGCGGATTAAATTAGGATCGCCCGTCTTATTCAGTCAGGAGAGGCCGGGCCGGGATGAAAAGTTGTTTAAGCTGTACAAATTCCGTTCAATGACGGATGCAAGGGACGGCTTTGGCAATTTACTGCCCGACGACGACCGTCTGACGCCGTTTGGCAGGGCGCTGCGGTCAACCTCTATAGACGAGCTGCCGGAGCTTCTGAATATTGTAAAAGGAGACATGTCGGCGGTCGGCCCCCGCCCTCTGCTCACGGAATACCTGCCGTATTACACAGAAGCCGAAAGACACAGGCACGACGTAAGGCCGGGGTTATCAGGGCTTGCACAGGTACACGGCAGAAATACCATAACATGGGAAGAAAAGTTCGCAAAGGATACGGAGTATGTGGGAAGAATTACTTTTATCGGCGATATGAAGATCATTTTCCAAACCCTCATCAAGACGGTGAAACGCTCCGACATCCGGGTGGGCAGAGAACACGTTGCAGGACGGCTTGACAAAGTACGGGGCTTACAGGAAGGAGAGCAGGGCAATGAGCGTTTTGTCAAATGAAAAAGTCGCGCTTCGTCCCATCGAAAAGAGGGACATAGAGAAGCTGAACCGCTGGAAGAATGATGAAAAAATCTACCGGTATCTAGGCGGCGGCTTCCTTCCCGTATCCAGAGACATACAGGAAAAATGGCTGGATTCTCTGATGGATACGACCGGAAACAATAAACGTTTTATGATAGAGAACTGCAGACACGAGGCGGTAGGCATGATTGGGCTTTACGGTATCAACTGGATACACCGGACCTGCGAACTGGGCATATTTATAGGGGACGCCGAACAGCAGGGAAAAGGCTATGCGAAAGCGGCCTACCGGTTATTGGAAGATTATGGGTTCCGCTATCTGAATCTCAGGAAAGTTACGGCGGAGGTCGTAAAGGATAACAGAGGGGCTGTCCGGATGTATGAAAAACTTCAATTCAGGCAGGCGGGATGCCTGACAAAGCAGCGATATATAGATGGGAAATACCGCGACCTCCTGATTATGGAAAAGTTTCTTTCCGAGGGGGGGGGGGTAATTTTTACCATAAGCATAGGGCAGGCGGTGCGGCATGAACGTAACAATCAGAAGATTTGAAAGGGCAGATATACCCCGGAAGGCAGCGTGGATCAATAATCCTGAAAACAACCGGTATCTGCATTACGACCTGCCTCTTGAGATTGGTAAGACAGAACGCTGGTTTGACAAAAACCTTGGCAGGACGGACCGGTATGACGCCGTGATAGAGGAAGAGGGGATTCCCGTCGGCCTCGTCGGACTGCTGCGTATAGACGGGAAGAATCACAAGGCAGAGTATTACATTTCCATGGGCGAAACTGCCTACAAGGGAAAGGGAATCGCAAAGCAGGCAAGCCGGCTGATTTTAAAGTACGGATTTGAGGAGTTAGGGCTGAATAAGATCTATCTGTTTACAGAGGCGGAAAACATTGGCGCGCAGAAGCTGTTTGAAAAGATCGGCTTTGTCAGAGAAGGGATCCTGCGGCAGGATATCTGTTTCGCTAAACAGTATGTGGACAGGATTATGTATGGGATATTGAGAACAGATTATTTAAAAAGGAAGAATGAGTGGGAAAATGAACACACCGATACATCAGCTGGGTCGCTTCAATCATAACGAAATATGGATAAAACGGGAGGACCTGCTCCCGTTTTCTTTTGGAGGAAACAAAGCAAGAAAGGCAGAATTGTTTTGGGAAGAAATCCGAAACGGAGGTTATGACTGCGTCGTTACATACGGCACAAGCATATCCAACCATTGCCGGGTGATCGGCAACCTGTGTGCTTCCCGCGGCCTGCCGTGTTACATCATATCCCCGGCAGAGAAGTCGGCTCCGACATATAACAGCGCCATGACAGCCCTGTTTGGGGCACGAACCACCGCGGTTCCACTCCAGGCCGTCCATGATACCATAGAAAATAAGATCAGAGAACTTGAAAAATCCGGAAACAAGCCCTACTTCATCGAGGGCGGAGGGCATGGGAATCTGGGCACGGAAGCCTATGTGCGTTGTTATCGGGAGATTAAGGAATTCGAGACAGAACACAAAATCCACTTCGATTATATCTTCCTTGCGTCCGGCACAGGAACCACCCAGGCCGGACTGGTCTGCGGCCAGTTAGCCGACGGTGCGAAACGGCAGGTCATAGGCGTCAGTATAGCCCGGGAGAATCCCGGAGGCCGGGAGGTCGTACTGGACAGCGTAAGGTCATATCTTCACGCGGTAGGCCGGAGAATCCCGGAAAAAAGGATTCAGGAGGCCGTTGTGTTCATAGACGACTACATAGACGGCGGATACGGCTCTGACAATGTAAAAATCAGAGAAACTATAGAGTGGGTCTTAAAGGAATACGGGATTCCTCTGGACGCCACCTATACAGGAAAATCATTCTATGGGATGACAGAATATATCAGACGGCTGTGCGTCAGGGACAGGGACATTTTGTTCCTGCATACGGGCGGCACGCCGTTATTTTTTGATGCATTAAAAAATGCAAAAGAGGGATAAGAGAGAGGAATTCGAATGAATATCTTGATTTTAAGCGTAGGAACCAGAGACAAAGTCGTGCAGTATTTCAAAAAAGCCTTTGACGGGGAGGGGATGGTGGTTGCCTCGGACTGCAGCGAATTAGCTCCCGCCATATATGAGGCGGACAAGTATTATATTGTGCCGAAGATTACGGATCAGGGATATCTTGACGCGATATACCGGATCTGCAGGGACGAGGACATAGACGGGGTTTTGAGCCTGATCGATCCGGAGCTTAGTCTGTTGGCACGGCATCAGCAGGAATTCGAGGCTCTCGGCGTGACCGTGGTGGGCAGCAGTTACGAACTCTGCGAAATGTCGTTGGATAAATATCAGATGTACCAATGGCTTTTAGGACATGGATACCATTGCGCCCAATCATGGATAGACAAAAATGAATTCTATCAGGCGGAGGCAGAAGGCAGAGCCGGATATCCCGTCTTTGTCAAACCGGCCCGAGGCTCTGCTTCAATCAGCATATCCGAAGCCAAAGATAAGGAGACGGTGGAACTGCTTTGTACCCATAAGAATAATCTGCTCATTCAGGAATACCTCCACGGCACGGAGATCGGCGCAGACGTATATATTGACCTGATATCAGGGGAGGTAGTTTCGATCTTTACGAAACGCAAGATTAAGATGCGGGCGGGAGAGACGGACAAGGCGGTAAGTTTCAAAGAACCCCGCCTGTTCGAACTGATCGACCGGTTTGTGAAAGAGGCGGGATACAGGGGGCAGATCGACATAGATATCTTTGAGATTGACGGCCGGTATTACATATCCGAGGTAAATCCCCGTTTTGGGGGAGGGTATCCCCACGCGTATGAATGTGGAGTAGACCACATGAGGCTGGTGCTGAACAACCTGCGCGGCATTGCCAACGTCAGGAAAATCGGCGCATACGATGAAGACATCTACATGATGAAGTACAACGAAGTGCGCATGAGAAAAAACAATAACGTTATATCAAAGGAGAGAAGAGCATGAGAATGCAGTCGCAGATACTGTCCTTCGCCAGAAACAAATGCTTTTGGGCTTTAGATTTGGCGGGGGGGGGGTATTATCCGGAAGGCAGTTAAAGAAATAAAGAAGATAGACGCTCTGGACAGCGGCGCGCCATTCATCAAAAAACACCAAAACGCCGCATGGAAGAAACTGAAGCAGACTGCCTGTACTACCACCGAGCATTATCGGGATATGTTGGATCGAAGATTTTCGGAGTTTCCTATTATCACGAAAAATGATATCCGCAGCAGTCAGGAGACATTTCTCTCGAAAAAGATAGACCGGGACCGCATGGTACAGATGTCAACCAGCGGTTCCACGGGAACCCCGTTTGTCTGTTACCAGAACGCAGAGAAGAAAAAACGCGTCAGTGCGGAACTGATCTATTACAGCGGCAAGATAGGATATCGGCTTGGAGACAACTTAAGTTATGTCAGAACTGTGGTAAAGCAGAATAGAAAGTCTGCGTTAAAACAGTTTTTGCAGAATCAGACGCTGATTAACTGTATGTCCCTCGGAGAGCAGGGGATAGAAGAAATGCTCGGCCGTTTCAGGGAGATCTCGAAGCATGAGACGATGACGATCCTTGGCTACGGCTCTACATGGACGGCGATAAAAGATTATGTGGAAAAGAAGAACATTACATATCTGGACGGTATTCACCCGGTGGGATTAATAAGCGGCGCGGAGATGCTGTTTGATGACACAAGAGAGACTGTCAGAAGAGTATTCGGCGGCGTCCCCATGGTGTCCAGATATTCAAACGAAGAGAATGGCGTGATCGGTCAGGATGAAGGAATAAACAACGTATTTCCCATTAATGAAGCAGATTACATTGTGGAAATCTGCGACGGCAAAGGGAATCCCCTGCCGGAAGGGAAGCCGGGACGCATCGTTATAACGGATCTGTATAACTATGGGATGCCCTTGATACGGTATGATACAGGCGACGTAAGCGCGATAGAAACCATAGAGATTAACGGCAGAAGGAAACGCTGTATCTGTCAATTCAGCGGCAGGAAGGTAGATGTAATCTATGACACGAAGGGGACGGCGCTGTCTCCCCACTCGATTACCAATTATATGTGGAGTTTTCCGGATATCAGACAGTTCCAGATTGTCCAGACCGGAAAGAAAGAATATAAGCTCCGGCTGAATCTGCCGGAGGAATTTAACAGAAAGGACGAGCTGATCGCAATGCTGCATAAGCTGGTCGGCGGGGACGCGGAGTTTAAATTAGATATCGTGGAGGAGATCCCTGTACTCGCCTCCGGGAAAAGAAGATACATCGTCAACGAATGGGAGGGCAGGTAAATTGGAGCCGAGAGCAACGTCCGTTTATATCGAGCACAGAGCCGAAAGCGAATATCCGTCAAGCCGGTACGGTTACGCTCCTTCCCGGAAATATCCGGAGTATCCCTGGGATGATGTGCCGGGAGAAAAAGAGGCAGCGTTTGAAGCAGGAAGGGACGGCGGCTATACCAACCATATTTATGATATGGTGCGGAGCTGTCTGTACGGCTACGGGCTTGACCGCGGACATTTCGGCGCTAAAGAATGGAACCCTCTGGGAGAGGTGATCAATCCGGGCGACACGGTAGTCCTTAAGCCCAATTGGGTGGAGGATAAGAATGAAAATAAAAAAGGCGGGATAGATTGTCTGGTCACCCATGGTTCCGTGATTCGGGCCATGATAGATTATGTCCGTATCGCATTAGGAAATACAGGCAGGATTATTGTCGGGGATTCGCCGATGCCGGACTGCGTTCTTGAGAAACTTATGAAGGCAGCGCATTACGACCGGATATGGGAGTCCTGCAAAGAGCGGGGCATCCGTCTTGAGATCATGGATTTCAGAGAAGACATCGTTACGGGTTTTGCAAATGAAGTCAAAGAAACCACAGGAGAGCAGGAGGTCATCGTAGATCTGGGCGCTCACTCTTTTTTTGCGGAGACGGAACATAATGTGGGAAGATATCGCAACGGTATCGTGGACGCCGGGAAAATGAACGGATACTACCATGCAGGCGGACATCACAGATACGGGATTAACAGGACCGTGCTTAAAGCGGATGTGGTTATTAACCTTCCGAAACCGAAGACGCACCGCAAGGCGGGCTATACGGCGGCGCTTAAGAATTACATAGGTATCTGTTCCCGCAAGGTTTCCATTCCCCACAGTGTGATGGGAAACCAAAAAGAGGGAGGAGATCATTATTATGGGCCTAAAGCCGTATTTGAGACAGAGCAGAGGATACGGGATATGCAAAACCGCCAGCAGACGCTGGGGCATCATAGAAGGGGATTTCTTCTGAAAGCCGCGCGGATTCCGTTCTGGCTGTTCAGACGCGCCACCCATAAGGTGTTTTTCGGGACGGGGAATTGGTATAAGAACGACACGATCTGGAGAGCGATTCTTGATCTGAATCGGATTATGATTTATGCGGATAAGGACGGGGTAATGCATGACGCGCCCCGGAGAAGATTCTTTTCACTGGGCGATATGGTGGTTGCCGGACACAGGAACGGCCCCCTTGCCCCCAGCCCGATAAAGACGGGCTGTCTGATCTGCAGTGAGGACCCGGCGGCCTTTGACCTTGGCGTAATTCGGCTGATGGGACTGCGGTATCAATATCTCCCGGTTCTCAATAAGCTTCCGAACATCAGGAAATACCCGATATTGAAAGGTTCCATGAGGGATATTATGGTTTATTCCAATGATGAGTCTCTCAACGGGAAGCGGGCAGAGAAGATGCCGGCCGCACCCTATGGAAGTTTTATCCCGGCAGAAGGGTGGGAGGTGATCAGCATGAGAGGAAAAGGACATGAAAATCCTGTATATAACCACAATAGGAAACACGATGCATTTCTTTAAAAGCATCGTAGGAGAGCTGGTAAAGGAAGGACATACTGTCGACGTAGCCGCGAACGAAAACGGCGGGGAGACGCCCGTGGACGATTACTATAAACGGCTCGGCTGCAAGGTGTTTTGCATATCGTGTTCCCGTTCCCCGTTTCATAAGGGGAATATCAAAGCAGCCGCGCAGATTCGGAAGATAGCGGCAGAGAACCATTATGATATTGTCCACTGCCATACGCCTATAGCGTCAGTATGTACGAGAATCGCCTGCAGAGGTCTGCAGAAATCCGGAAAATTAAAAGTCATTTACACGGCTCACGGCTTTCATTTTTATTCCGGCGCACCGATGAAGAACTGGCTGATCTACTATCCTGTGGAATATCTATGCAGTTATTGGACGGATACGCTGATCACTATTAATCGGGAAGATTATGAGAGGGCGAAGAAGAGATTTCACGCGGCGAGGACCGTGTATGTGCCGGGGGTAGGAATCGATACGGGAAAGTTTGGGAAGGGGATTGCGGCGGATAAAACGGCGGAATTGTCCGGGCGCAGGAAGATCAGGGAAGAATTCGGAATCCCCGGGGACGCGGCGCTTTTGCTTTCCATAGGAGAATTGAATGAGAATAAAAACCATGAAGTGGTTATAAGGGCGCTGAAGGATCTGGACGTTTACTACCTCATAACAGGTTCCGGCGATAAAAAAGAGTATTTAGAAAATCTGGCGGCAGAGCTTAATCTGGAAAAGAGAGTGCGGTTTGCCGGGTACAGGCTGGATGTAGCGGACTTCTATGATGCGGCCGATATCTACGTCCTGCCGTCCAAGAGAGAGGGACTAAACGTAAGCATAATGGAAGCGATGGCCAGCGGCCTTCCCGTGGTATGCAGCAGGATTCGGGGAAATACGGAGCTGATCGATGAAAATGGAGGAGGCTTGTTTGACCCGTATTCGCCGGAAGATACGGCTAAGGAGATAGGGCGTTTGATAAACGGGAATCTTGAGTCTTACGGAGCGTATAATCTGGACAAGATAAGAAGGTTTGATGTCTCGGCAGTTAATAAAGCGGTTGAAAGTCTGTACGGGAGATGTGGGAATGGCTGCGCGGTAAGGTCATAGTTTGATTGGAGACGACAGGAGATACGGAACATGGGTGAACCATTAGTAAGCATAATAATGGGGGTTTACAATGGAGCAGATACGATAGAGAGATGCGTAAATTCCATACTTTCACAGACCTACAAAAATTGGGAATTTATCATTTGCGACGATTGCTCAACTGATAATACATATTTTATATTGAAAGAGATTCAAAAGAATGACAACAGAATCCTGTTACTGCGCAATAAAAAGAATAAAAGGCTTGCGGCGACATTGAACGAATGTTTAGCGCATGCGAAGGGAAAGTATATAGCCAGAATGGACGCGGACGACGAATCTATGCCGAAGCGTTTGGAAAAACAGGTGAAATTTCTTGAGGAGAATCCGGAATACGCCGTTGTAGGCACTGCGAGATATATTGTCGCAGGAGAAAAAATAAAAGGAATAAGAAAAGGATATGAAATTCCCGATAAACGTATTCTTCTGAAAGACGTACCTCACGCGCATCCGACAATTATGATGCGGCAGGAAGCATACCGTATTTTAGGCGGATATACGGAAAGTAAAGATACCATGAGGGCAGAAGATCTGGATTTATGGATTCGGTTTTATGCTAAGGGATACAGAGGCTATAATATTCAGGAACCTTTATACAGATATATGGAGTCGGTCGGCGATTATAAAAAAAGAAATCTGGTCGCGGCTGTTTATACTTCAAAGGTTTTTCTTCGGGGTTATAAAATACTGAAATTTCCAATCTATCAATATGTATTTGCCATGAAACCGATAATATCGGCAATTCTGTCTTCGGCGTTTATGTATAGATATCATGCAAGAAAGCTCGATGAGGTATAATAAGTAATGATATATTTTTTTATGATTGTAATTTCATGCCTGATTGCAATGAATGTAAAAAATGTAGACGGCAAAATGGTTGCAGTAAAGTACAAAGTAATCTCCTCTAATAAAAGAAAGATTAAGGACATATTTCATACCATAATGTCGGCCGTACCGCCATTTCTGATGTCAGCATTGCGGTATGGTATAGGAACGGACTATTTATACGGCTATGTACCGATTTTTTATTGGGTTCGATATGACAATCCAAAGCAGAAAGAGGTAGAAGAAGGATATATTTTGCTGAATAAACTGGTGGCATTTTATACCGATAATTATCAATGGATTTTCGTATTGACATCTTTTATCTACATTGCGTGCGTATTTTATGCCTTATACAAGTCGTCGAAAAAATTCTGGTATTCTGTGCTTCTGTTTTTCCTGTCCTATAATTATTTCAATTCTTATAATATTATACGGCAGGAGATGGCTATGGCCATTATACTGGTTGGCCTCACATTTTTGCAGGATGAGGCAAAGATTAAAGATTATGTGAAATTTATCGTGCTTGTCCTGATTGCGTCTACCCTGCATAGGACGGCTCTTATATCGTTATTATTTCCGATTGTAATGAATATTAAGGTGGACACAAAGTATATTTTGATATTCAGTATATTCGGATTGTTTATGAAAAACACTCTTATCGAGTTATTTATTGGTCAGGCTTATTTTCTTCACCAGAGATATCTTGTTTATGCGGGAAATATATCTCATTCAGAACTGCCGGTTCAGTTTTTGATTTTCAATAGCATCTTTCTGGCCCTGATGCTGTATCTGGACTATAAGAATAAAGATCTTAGAAATGATAAGCATTGGAATACGGCGAAATGGATGCAGTTTATCGCCGTGTTTTCGTATTCCGTGCAGGGGATGATACCGTATGTAACTAGAATGGCGCTTTACTTTACATTTCCTCAGATTATATACCTTCCTAATATTCTGGTTAAGCATGGATCAAAAGTTGAGAAAAGATGGATGTATGGACTGGTGACGTTGGTGTTTTTGATTGATTTTTTATATAACTATTTTATGGGATTTGGGGAAATCAGACCTTATACATCAATTTTTAACAAGTAATGAAATCAGAGCGAGGAGACGGCGTTATGCAGAAGGTACTTACAGTTTCGATTGCTGCGTATAATATCGAAAAATATATCAGCGGGACATTGGAATCCATACTTGACGCTAAGGAGGTATTGGATGAAATAGAGATCATTATTGTGAACGACGGTTCAAGTGATAATACAAAGGTTATATCAGAAGAATATTGTAAGAGATATCCCAATACGGTAAAGCTGATTGATAAGAAAAACGGAGGATACGGCTCTACGATTAATGAGAGCCTTAAGGAGGCAAGCGGAAAATATTATCGTCTGTTGGATGGAGACGACTGGTATGAGACGGAGAATATTCCAGCTTATATCGAACGGCTGAAGAGTCATAACGAAGATTTGATAATAACGCCGTACCGAAGAATATATGAAGGTTCCGGTACGGAGGAGCTGGTGGCTAAGGAGCCTTCGGACTGTCGGGAATTCCATGATATCTGTATGCATGAAATTACAGTATTAACAGAAGTTATACGAAAAATACATATCACGGAAAACTGCTTTTATACGGATAACGAATATGTCGCGGAGGTTTTGCTTAACGCGCGTACCGCCGCATACTGTGATTTACCGATCTATCGTTACAGATTGGGCAATGCGCAGCAGAGCGTAGGGATTGCCGGTATAAAAAAACACTACAAGGATCTGATAAAGGTAACTTACCGGATCGGGCGGAAGATTGAAGGGGCGGATCTTTCGGATATTGCGGCTCTTAGAGAAAAAATCGGAGTTATGCTTTGGACGGTGTTTCTCTATCTTTCGATGTGCGAGCCTTACCGGGAAGTGAAAAGACAGTTCGTGGAACTGGACAGGAAAATACAAAATGAAATGCCCGGAGTATACAGAGTGACAATGAAAAACAGACATATAAGGCGTCTCAGAAAAAGCCGTTATCTGCTTGCTTTTCCGATGTATCTGTATCTGAAAGGCAAAAGACGTAATTCGGGAGAATAATTATGCACGCATATTTAATTATAGCCCATCATCATTTTAATCAGCTAAAGCTCCTCCTGACTTTACTGAATGATGAGAGAAACGATCTGTTTGTCCATATAGATGAAAAGGTAAAAAACAAGAAGTCTGTCAGAGAACTTTGCGGGGCTGCCGTCAGGAAGTCGCGTATTATATGGGTTCCCGGACATCGGGTAACCTGGGGAGGATACAGTCAGATAGACTGCGAGCTGTACCTGTTAAAAGAAGCGCGGAAGGTTCGGCGTTATCAGTATTATCACCTCATATCCGGTGAAGATTTACCGCTAAAAAATCAGGATGAGATTCATGCCTTTTTCGATGCAAATTACGGGAATAATTTTGTAAATATAGGGTCGGAAAAATATTCGAAGGACGCTGAGGAGCGCTGCAGATACTATTATCTTTTTCAGGATGTAATTGGAAAGTCAGAGCCGTATGAACATTTTCTGATGAAGGCGATCCGCAGATTGGGGCTGCGTATCCAGTCGATAAGCCGTGTAGACAGGATAGGTAAGAATTTTAAAGGCGGCCGGAAATTGGTTCATGGTTCCAACTGGTTCAGCATTACAGACGGACTTGCGGAATATGTGCTGGATAAGGAAGAATGGATATACACGGCGTTTCATGCCGGAACCTGTGTGGACGAGCTGTTTTTGCAGAGTCTGGTTATGAATTCGTCATGGAAACATACGCTTTACATTAGCGGATATAACAATGGATGTAAGGGCAATATGAGGTTTATTCATTTTGAGAACGGCCTGCCGCATACATGGAGAATAGAAGAGTTCGGCAGGCTGATGGAGTCCGGATGCTGCTTTGCAAGGAAATTTGATGAAACTATTGATGAAAAAATTATCACGCGGATCACGGAAAAAATACTGGACGGAAATCCGGGGGGGCAGAAAATTGAATACAAGAATAGTCTATGTGGTAATTAGCTCCGAAGAGGATATTTATTTCGAACAGGCTCTTTTGTCGGCCTGGTCATGCAGATACCACAATCATGATACGGATATCTCTGTTTTGTGTGACGACAGGACATATGAATATATTACTGCTTCCTACGATCCGGAATATCTAAAAGCAGTGTTCGACCATATCACATTGGTTGATGTTCCGGCAAAGCTTAAGCCGGTGGAACGTTCCAGATGGATAAAGACGTCTGTTCGCAATCTTATCGGCGGTGATTTTTTATTTGTTGACACGGATACGATTATCTGCGGAAGCTTGTCGGAGATTGAGCAAATTGACGCGGATATAGCGGCGGCTTATGATTTGAACTGCCCTCTTAAGAGGCACCCGGGCGGAGAGGGATTCCGCAAATTGGCGGAAAATACGTTTGACTGCATGATGGGGGAAGGTACGGAATATTATAATAGCGGCGTTGTATATGTAAAGGATAATGTCCTTATACCGCCGATGTATGAGGTGGCGGCATGAGAAGAGTAACGGCAGTGATTACAACGCACAACAGGCTTGGTTTATTGAAACGTGCTGTAGAAAGCGTGCGGTCCCAGACATATGAAGAGATGGAACTGGTTGTAGTGGACGACGCCTCTTCGGATGGAACACGGGAATGGGCGGAATCACAGAATTTTATATATATCTATATTCCGCAATCCGAGAGCAGGGGAGGCAATTATGCCAGAAACCTGGGAATCAAGGCGGCCACGGGATACTATATCGCATTTCTTGACGACGACGATTACTGGATGCCTGAAAAAACGAAACGGCAGGTCCGGATGTTGGAGGAAAAGGGATGCGGGCTGGTCTATTGCGGGAGGAAATTCGAAAATATCTATGAAGACAGGACCGAATACACCTATTCCTGCATAAATCCCAGAAATCAGGGCGACGTCAGCAGGAGGATATTTTCGAATATTATATGTACCACATCCACGGTTCTGGTAAAAAAGGAAATCTTAGAGCAAGCGGGAATGTTTGATGAGAACCTTCGCTTCTGGCAGGAATATGAACTGAATATCCGTATAGCGCAGATTACAGAATTCTTCTGTGTAGACGAAGCCCTATGCGTATACAGGGTCGATCAGAAAGACAAGCTGCGCCTTACGAACAAATATTTTGAATGGAAAAATGCGGTCGGCCATATTAATGACAAACATAAAGACCTGATAAAAAGACTGCCTTTGTACGACAGGATCCAGCGGAAAATGATGATTCTATGGGATGCGCAGGCCAGATGCAAGGCGTCGGGGCTGCGCGTCCGCCGTATCCTGATTTATATGGAGTGGTTTATCATTGCGTTTCCGTTCAGAGTAAAAGACAGATTAGAAAGGAAATTATGAATCTTGACGTTGTTAGGAACGCGAAAAGGAACTTGATCTTTGGCGTCATAAGCCGTGTTATAGCCGTATCGTGTCCTTTTATAACAAAAACAGTTATTCAATATACATTGGGCGAGCATTATCTGGGGCTTGGAAGCCTGTTTTCGGCAATTCTCTCGGTGCTTAGTATGGCGGAGCTTGGGTTTAGTTCGGCGATTGTATACAGCATGTATAAACCGGTTGCGGAAGGGAGGACGGATATTGTTAATTCCCTTCTTAATTTTTACCGGAAAGTATATGCGTGCGTCGGCATGGCGGTATTGGCGGTTGGATTAGGTATTCTTCCGTTTCTGCCGCGGTTCATTAAGGGCGCTTATCCTACGGACATCAGTCTGACGGTATTATACATCATATATCTGGGAAATGCTGTGATCAGTTATTTTATGTTTGCCTATATGTCGTCCCTGATTGTGGTATACCAAAGGGACGATGTAAACAGCCGGACCAACGTACTGGTGACGTTACTCTTAACTGTTACCCAGATTATCATTCTGACTAAATTTCGGAATTATCTTTTATTCAGTCTTATGATGCCTGTTTTTACGGTGCTGAATAATATCAGGATTGCTTATATCGTAAGAAAGATGTTCCCGCAGTATCATTGTGAGGGAAAAATACCCGAGACCATTCTTGCGGACATGAAAAAACAGATTGCGGGAACGGTGGTTCAGCGGATTTGCGCCGTTGCCAGAAATTCCTTTGACAGTATTTGTACATCTGCTTTTATCGGGCTTACCATGACGGCAAAATACAATAATTACTATTCCATTATAGCGGCGCTCACCAGTTTTATGCAGATTTTTCAATCTTCAATTACGGGTGGGATTGGAAATCATGCAGTGATAAAAAGTGAAGATGAAAATTATCAGGAACTTAAGGAGCTGGATTTTGTCTATATGTGGATCAGCGGCTGGTGTACGATCTGCCTGTTTTGCCTTACCCAGCCGTTTATGAGGCTTTGGATGGGAGATAGAATGATGCTGTCCGACGCGGCGCTGATGTTATTCTGCATTTATTTTTACGTATTGAAAATCGGCGATATGCGTTCGATCTATACGAACGCCAGAGGGCTTTGGTGGCAGCACAGATGGCGAAGCATATTTGAGGCGGTTGGAAATATAACGCTGAACTTTCTTCTCACAAAATATTTTGGAATCTACGGTATTATATCGGCTACAATTATCACGCTTCTTCTAATTAATACGATCTGGGGCGGACGTATTGTTTTCCGTCATTATTTCGGGCTGAAACATATCGGGGATTATTTTAAGTATCAGGCCGGCTACGCGGCGGTAACTGCCGTACTATGCTTCGTCACTTGGAATATCTGCGAGATGCTTCCTGTTAAGGCGGGCGTTTTCGTACTGCCGGCAAGGGGGATTATCTGCGTAATTGTGCCGAATCTATTTTATATCTTGATTTATAGACGTCTTTCTTATTTTCACAAACTGAAAGAAGTCCTTTTGAGAAAATAACTCTTATGCGGATTACCATGTATAGCGAGGAGGGGGTCGCACGATGAAAGTATTGATAGTTTTTAACCATTTTCAGGTTCAGGACGGTGTGGCGCGGACTGCGATAGGTATGGCGAACGCTCTGGCGGCTAAGGACGTTCAGGTCGTCCTAAAGCCGTTGTTTAAATTTGACAGATCAATGACGGAACGGCTTGACCCGAGGGTCCGGATTCGTCCCGTGTTTCGATGTTATTTCAGAGGTTTCCCAAGATTAATAGGCTTAGCGCCAAAGAAATTATTGAACAGATGGATTGTAGATGATTCTTTTGATATTGAAGTCGGCCTGTGTATGACGCTGCCCATTCAGATTATTGCGGCGTATCCTGATCGGAAGGGAGGCCATGAAGCCATTCGCTTTGCATGGATGCATGGCTATGACATAGGGCTTTCTCTTTGCCGGGAATATGAACGCATCGGAAAAGTGATATGTGTATCAAAATTTAATTACGAGAAATTAAAAGAAAACGCGCTGGGAAAATTTGAGACAGATTACGCCTATAATCTGGTAGACGATTCCGCAATACGGGAGAAAGGGAAAGGGGCGGCCAGGATTCGGAGAACAGATGGAATCCAGTTTGTATCGGTAGGGAGAATGAGTCCGGAAAAAGGATATATGAGATTGCTGGATATCTGCAAAAAGCTGGTAATTCAAGGCTATCATTTTTCCTTGTGGCTCATCGGCGACGGGCCGCAGCGCAGGGAGCTGGAAAATTACGGCCGCGGCCTTAATCTGGAAGGCGTTGTCAGGTTTCTCGGCGCACAGTCTAATCCGCATGCCTACACGGCAAAGGCGGATGTTTTTATTTGCTCTTCCTTTGACGAGGGATACAGTACGGCCTGCACGGAAGCTATTATGCTGGGAATTCCGGTTCTGACGACGCCTGTGAGCGGCGGTAAGGAGATCATAGAGGAAGCGGAAGCCGGTTTGCTTGTAGGAATGGAGGACGAGGAGTTATATTACGGCCTGAAAACTATATTGGATCATCCCGGGTATGTGGAGGAGTGGAAGGGGAAGCTTTTGGAAACAAGGGAGCGGTTTTCGTATAAAAACCGTGCGCAGAAGCTTTTTGATATCTTTGGGATTTAGCCGGGGAAAGGGTGTCTTGATGAATAAAAACGATGCCGTACAGGCGTTGAGAGGGATAACGTTTCTGGCAGTTTTTCTTTATCATGCCGGACTGGTTCCGAACGGAGGAGGATGGGGCGTCAGCGTATTCTTTTGCATGTCGGGATTTTTATTGATGTATAGAAACATGGAGAAGGATGTCTATGTATCTGTGGAGGAATCCGTACGTTATTCTTTGATTAAAATAAAAAAGATGTATCCGCTGCATATTTGTATGATGGCGATGGCTTTGCCATGGCTGTTTTTAAGATATCGGGGACAGGAAAAAGCTGCCTTTCATATAGTTTCAAGAGTATTCGTAAACACGTTTCTGGTGCAGTCATGGTTCCCGTGGGAGTCAATCAGGTATTCGCTGAATAACCTTTCGTGGTTTCTAAGCTGTATGGCGTTTATGTATTTCATGTTTCCTCTTATTCATAGATGGATTAAGCAGAAAGAATCTGCAGGGAGCATTGGCGTCGCAGCGGCCGCGGTCTGTGCGTGGATGTTTATATATGCCTATGTGATCTATTGTGTATTCGGGAGTAATAATACGGAGTTTGCGAAGGGGCTTACCTATAATTTTCCGGTTTACAGATTGGGAGACTTTACGATAGGCTGTCTGTTCGGCGCGCTTTATAAGAAAGTATGCGTACATCCTTCGTACAGAGTCATGACAGTTACGGAAGGAATAGGAATGTCATTTTTTCTGATTGTAATATCCGTGGATTGGAGCCGGGTGATTTACGGCGAGGCATCACAGTATTGGTGGTGGAGAGAGGCGGTTTTCGTGATTCCGGCAGTATTTATAGTATGGCTGTTTGTACGAGTGGGGGGGGGGGGTATTACACAGAGGTTATCACAGACGATTTTCGTGGAAATTGGAAATATCAGTGCGGAAGCATATCTGATTCACGAAGTGCTTCTTTGGTATATTGATATTTTTATGTGGAGAATATTGTGTTTGGATATTTCAGAATGGGTACTGCTAAAGGCGGCTATAGGCTTGATCCTGACGATTATATTTGTCCGGATATGGAGAGCCGTTACGGCAGTGTGGTCTAAAAGGAAATGCCGGAATATGTAATGAAAGAGATTGTTTAGAAATAAATATACGAGGTTGTGGGAATGAAGATAATAACTTGTGCGAGTTACTATGGGAGCGGGTCCAGCGCCCTTACGGACTTGGTGGCAGAATATGAGAATGTAAAAGATCTGACGAATTATGAGTTCCGTTTTCTTTATGATATTGACGGGGTATCAGATCTGGAATACCATCTTGTAGAAAATCATGACCGGCATAATGCGGGACATGCCTTGAAGAGATTTCAGAAGCTTTGCGATTTTAATGCAGGAAATTTCATGAGTAAGCGCTGTTCGGCTTTTATGAGTAAAGACGAATATCAGAGAATTATCAGCAGGTATATCGACAGTCTTACGGATTTTAAGTATAAAGGCTGGTGGTTTTACGACTTATATGATAAGGGGATCAGAACGTACTATCTCTATCAGATTTTTAACCATATATTTGCAAAAATTCCGTTTACAGGGCTGAAGATATTGAAAAATGAATATACCTTATGTTCGCATCCCGGTGAGGAACAATTTCTGGAACAGACGAGAAGATTGGTCTCGGAATTTTTAGCGGCCTTAAATAAGGAAAATATGGATTTTCTGGAAATAGACCAGATAGCTCCGTCTGCAAATACTGAAAGAATCCTCAGATATTTCAAGGATGAATGTTATGTGTTTATTGTAGATCGCGATCCGAGAGACGTTTACCTGATGGAGAAATATGTCTGGCGGGAGAGGGTATGCCCTAATGATGTGGAGTTGTTCTGTAAGTGGTTTGCATATGCAAGAGAAGCGGGGAGCGGGGTTCCCAAAGATCATCCGCATATAATTAAGATACGGTATGAAGATTTGATATATAGATATGACGAATCGGTGAATAGAATCGAGAGAAAAGTGGGGTTAAACCCTCGGATGCATAAGGCGCAGTTTACCAAAATGAATCCCAGAAGGTCTGTTGTGAATACGAGGCTCTGGGAAAGATATAGTAAAGAAATGGATAATATAAAGATTATAGAGAAACGCCTCAAAAAATATCTTTATCAATATGATAATATCCCGAAATCAGCTTTAAAGGGGATTGATGTGCAGGATAGAAAATTGTTTTGAGGCATAGTGTTAGTCAGAAAGCTCCGGCAAATAAGCGGGAGTTTTTTTCAATTAATATGTTCACAATATATGAAAGGAGAGATGTTCATGAAATCAATCTCGGCATCATTAACAAAACAGCAGTCCGACATATTATACAGCCTTTATCAGGAGCCGTTTATAAACCAACGGGTTTTGGCCGAAATGTGCGGCCATTCATTAGGGGCGGTCAACAGGTCTGTCAAAGAACTAATAAAGAACGGTTTTTTAGATGAGAAGTGCCAGCTGACATCTTTGGCCAGAGAAATATTTAAAGAGAAGGCTCCCCGAAATGCAATCATTCTTGCCGCCGGATTTGGGATGAGGATGGTTCCGATTAATACACAGACGCCCAAAGCCCTCTTAGAGGTAAACGGAGAAACGCTGATTGAAAGGCTGATCAAACAGCTCCATGATGTGGAGGTGACGAATATCACAATTGTCGTTGGTTTTATGAAAGAGAGTTTTGAGTACCTCATTGATGAGTATGGTGTGGAACTGGTTGTAAACGAGGATTATGCCGAAAGGAATAATATTTCAAGTCTGGCTCTTGCGGGCGGGCGGATAAGTAATACATATATACTCCCCTGCGATCTGTGGTGCGGCTATAATCCGTTTCGCCGTTACGAGCTTTATTCCTGGTATATGGTATCGGATCTTGTAGAAGAGGCGTCGGATGTGAGGGTAAACCGGAAGATGGAACTGGTGCATATTCCGGAAAACGCGGGCGGAAATGGAATGGTTGGTATTGCGTATCTGGATGCTTGTGATGCCGGGATTGTGAGAGAGCGTCTGGAGGTTTACGCAGCCGATGAGAATTATAACGACAGATTCTGGGAAGAAACATTATACGGAAAAGATAGAATGTTTGTCCGTGCAAGAGTGGTTCACGCTGCTGATATTGTGGAAATAAACACATACGAGCAGTTAAGAGAGCTGGATTCTGATTCTAATCATTTAAAGAGCGATGCATTGCGGATTGCTGCGGACCGCCTTGGAGTTTCGGTAGAAGAGATCACAGGTATATCTATGCTGAAAAAGGGGATGACCAACAGATCTTTTATTTTCAAGAGTAACGGCAAAAGATACATTATGAGGATTCCGGGAGAAGGAACCGGACAGCTTATAGACAGGCGGAACGAAGCGGCCGTATATCGTGCGATCAGCGGGTTGGGTGTGTGTGATAATCCGTTGTATATCAACGAAGAGAACGGATATAAGCTTACGGGTTATCTGGAGGGCGTGCGAAGCTGTGACGCATATAACGAGCAGGATATTGTCCGGGCGATGAAGAAGCTTAAGGAATTTCATAATCTGAATATACAGACGGAATTTACCTTCGATATTTTTGAAAAAATAAATTTTTATGAGAAACTGTGGGAAGGCGTTCCGTCAATTTACAGGGACTATGAGAAAACGAAGAAGGACGTATTTAGCTTGAAGCCGTACATCGACAGCCGGGAACGTTCATGGAGCCTTACCCATGTGGACGCTGTGGCGGACAATTTCCTTTTTTATCCCGGAGAAGACGGGAAGGAACATTTGCAGCTAACAGACTGGGAATATGCAGGGATGCAGGACCCTCATCTGGATTTGGCAATGTTTAGTATATATAGTTTTTATGACAGGGAACAGGTGGATCATCTCATCGATGTTTATTTTGGCGAGGATAAATGCGACAGGGAGACAAGGATTAAAATTTATTGTTATGTTGCCGCCAGCGGTCTGCTCTGGTCAAACTGGTGTGAATATAAGAGAACCTTGGGAGTTGAATTTGGCGAATACAGTCTCCGCCAGTATAGATATGCAAAGGATTTTTATAGGATCGTGATGAAAGAAAGGAGCTGATGGGGCATTGAATAACAGAATCAACGCGGTCATCATGGCAGCGGGAATGAGTACAAGATTTGCTCCGCTGTCTTATGAGAAGCCCAAAGGTTTATGGAAGGTTAAGGGTGAAATATTAATTGAAAGGGAAATCCGCCAGCTTAAAGAGGCGGGGATTACAGATATCACTGTGGTCGTCGGATATAAAAAGGAACAGTTTTTCTATCTGGAGGAGAAATTTGGAGTAGAAATAGTAGTAAATGAGGATTATTATCGTTACAATAATTCTTCTACGTTAATGTGTGTGTTGGATAAATTGTCGGATACATATATTTGCAGCAGTGATAATTATTTTATGGACAACGTATTTCTGGGAGAACCTTCGCATGCTTATTATGCGGCCGTGTATGCCGCGGGAGAGACGGAGGAGTATTGTCTTAGTACAGATGCCGGCGGAAGGATTACGGGTGTTGAAATCGGGGGCGGCGATTCCTGGTACATGATTGGACATGTTTTCTTTGACAGCAATTTCAGTAAAAGATTCAAAGAAATCCTCCGGAAAGAATATGATAAGCCGGAGGTGAGAGAACAGCTCTGGGAAAACCTGTATATGAAGCATCTGGATGAATTGGACATGCGAATCAGAAAGTATGAGGCTGACAGAGTGCTGGAATTCGATACGCTTGATGAGATTTGCAGATTCGACCCGAAGTTTATTGACAGTATTGACCCGAAGCTTCTTGACAAAATTCGCTTGGACTTAAATTGCGGAACAGAGGATTGCGGCTCAAATGATGGAAAGTATGTTACTGATGCGAGGGAAACGAAGGATCAAAATGGAAACGGGATTGACTGGATGATAACCTTGACGCCCTTCATCTTGATAATGGCTTTGGCGGCTCTCTTGTTTATCTTCCCGGAAGGCGCAAATGCAGTAATCGGACGGGTGCGTTTTTTCTTTGGAGATACTTTGGGGAGTTATTATTTGATCATCGGACTTGGCGTGCTGGTTGTAGCAATTTTATTATCTTTCTCAAAGTACGGGAATATTATTCTGGGTAATCCGGATGAGAAGCCGAGATATTCCTTTTTTGTTTGGGGAAGTATGATGTTTACATGTGGACTTGCGGCTGATATTTTATTTTATTCTTTTGCGGAATGGGTCATGTATGCGGCGAATCCGCACATTGCAGAGCTTGGATTAATATCTGAGTGGGCGGGGGTTTTTCCGCTGTTTCATTGGAGTTTTATTCCGTGGGCGTTTTATCTCGTTCTGGCGGTAGCGTTTGGTTTTATGCTTCATGTCAGGAGAAGGGGAAGACAGAGGTATTCGGAGGCATGCCGTCCGGTTATCGGAGATAAGGCCGACAAGCTGACCGGAAGGGTGATTGATTTATTTGCCTTGTTTGCGCTGCTTGCAGGTACTGCCACAACTTTCAGCGTTGCGACGCCGCTGATGGCGGAGATTATCGCGGAGCTGATTGGAATCACGCTGAGCAGAACGGCGGTTACTATTATAATCCTGCTGATTACATGTGTAATTTATACCTACGCGGTTCTTCATGGATTTAGGGGGATAAGTATACTGGCAAAAGTCTGTATCTACCTGTTCTTCGGGCTTTTGGCCGTTGTGTTTTTTGCGGGGGGACAGGAGCGTTTTATAATCGAGAACGGTTTTCAGAGTTTGGGTAAGATGCTTCAGAATTTTATAGAATTGAGTACATATACGGACCCCGGGCGGACGAATCATTTTTCGCAGGACTGGACCATTTACTATTGGGCATACTGGATGGTATGGTGTATCGCAGCGCCGTTTTTTATTGGGAATATTTCAAGAGGAAGGACGGTTCGCCAGACAATTCTTGGAGGTTTTATTTTTGGCGTAGGGTCTACTATTATTAGTTTTGTTATTCTGGGAAATTATGGACTCGGTCTTCAGGTAAGCGGTAAGGCAGATTTTATTGCAAAATATGAAGAAGGAGGGGACTTGTATGAATTGATATTAAACATTATAGAAAACATGCCGGCGTCGGCAGTGATTTTGGCCTTGACGTTTTTATGCATGGTTGCTTTTTATGCAACATCATTTGATTCCATTGCCTATACGGCGTCGTGTTATAGTTATAGGAGATTGGGGGAAGATGAGCAGCCCCATAGGATGGTGGAGTTACTATGGTGTGTTTTACTGATTATTCTGCCTGTGGCTTTTGTGTTTTCTGAGAGCAGTATGAATAATATTCAGTCTGTAAGTATCATATCGGCGTTTCCGATCGGTATAATAATGGTTGTTATGGTATGGAGCTTTATTAAAGATGCGGGGAAATATCTGAAAGAGCAGGAAAATAAATAATTATTCTTTTCATTTGGCACAGTGTGTGTATAATGGGGGGTAGGAAAAAAATCGCAGAGTAAAATACTCTGCGATTTTTTCCTTAAAAAGCATATTTATTATAACTATCTACCAATAATAAGTCAATATTAAATTTCTTTTTACTAAAATTTGGCGTATTTTTGGTCTTATCATTACATAAAAAAACATTTAATTTTAATATAGTGTCTATATTATCTGTATTCTAAATAAAAATCTTATTAATTTCCAATAAAATAATACAAAGAAATTTCGCAGAGTATTTTATTCTACGAAAGAAGGGATTACAATTTGGTATTTATTTCCCTGCAAAGAGCAGGAAGAGCAGAAAACCCTGGATTCATGTAAAAAATATCTCTCGGATACGGTTCTTCTGGACGCGTTTGTCCTTACCTATGACAGGCTGCGGCGATATCAGGGGACTTGGCATTTGGAAAAGAAATTAATATTTCCGGCAAATATCCTGTTGGAAAGTGAAAATGAAGACGCCCTGCTGGATGAAATAAGACGGCATGCAGGCGCGGCCTTGCAGGGACATATGATACTGAGGATGGGCTTGGAAGAAGAGGAATTCCTGAGATTCCTGTGCGGAGAAATGCGGCACATTGGAATGTCCAGAGGGGTAATCCGAGGCGGGGATATGCAGGTTACGGAAGGACCGCTGAAAGGGATGGAATCCCAGATCTGTAAAATAGACCGGCATAAACGCTTGGCAAAGCTTCGGGCATCAAAGAGGCAAAATATTAGATACATTCCGGCGGGCTTAGAAATCATAGAGAAAACTATTTAATACTTCTTGAAGCATTGGCACTGGAACGTATAGATAGCGGACATAAAGTGTAATAACTATGGCTGTGTGAAGTCGCAGGCATGGATGGCGAAGCCATGTGAAATGAATGGTTATCGGACGGTCTGCGCCATTTTCCATAGGAGGATGTATATATTATGTGGTACGTAATGCAGGTAATGACCGGTCAGGAAAGTCAGACTGTCTTGATGCTGGAAAGAAGCCTTCCGGAGGGAGTCCTTGAAAAATGTTTTGTCCCGATGCGCAGACGGAAGAAAAAATATCAAGGGAAATGGCATGAAGTTGTAGAGAAGCTGTTCCCGGGATATGTATTCTTGGTCTCAGACTATCCGCAGTTATTATACGATGAATTAAAGAATATTCCGGCGATGACGAGATTGTTGGGGAGTTGTGAAGAATATTTCACACCGTTATCAGAAGAGGATGTATATATCTTACTGAAATTACAGAAAAATGTGTGTAAGCCGCAAACCCATCAGGGAATGTGGAGGAACAGGCTAGAGAGGGGCGGCGGGCAAGAGAAATTTGGAATTATGAAAGTAGATATATCCCGGATTAGAGTAGGAGAAAAGGGGTTGATTCGGATTGTATCCGGACCGCTTAAGAATCTGGAGGGGCAGATTCGGAAGATTAATCTTCATAAACGTATAGCTGTAGTAGAGGCGGAATTTATGGGGAATAAATCACAGATACATCTGGGAATTGAGATTATTGAAGGGAACGAGAATGGATAAGATTTGGTTATCATCTCCGACCATGCATGGAGATGAGCAGTATTGGGTTGACGAGGCTATTAGAACCAATTGGGTCAGTACCGTAGGGGTTAATATTGATGAAGTTGAGAAACTGGTAGCACAGAAAATAGGACGTAAATATGGAGTTGCACTAAGCAGCGGCACGGCCGCACTGCACCTTGCCGTCCGTCTCGCTGGCGACCGTCTCTTTGGACCGGCTTTAGCCTATCACGGCGTACTTGAAGGGAAAAAAGTATTCTGTTCAGATATGACTTTTGCCGCTACGGTCAATCCGGTAAGCTATGAAGGCGGAGAATGTGTATTTATTGATACGGGTTACGACGACTGGAACATGGATCCCGAAGCACTAGAAAAGGCATTCGATATTTACCCGGACGTCAAATTGATTGTTCTTGCTCATCTTTATGGCACGCCAAGCGCGCATATGGAGGAGATAAGAAAGATTGCTGACAGGCATGGTGCGTTGATAATTGAGGATGCGGCCGAGAGCCTCGGCGCAAGCATACACATACCGTCCATATCCTCCGGTAATCGGGAAAGTACACAGAGCGGCGGGGCATGGGTTCAGACAGGATGTTTCGGCGATTACAGTATTGTTTCATTCAATGGCAACAAGATTATAACCGGCAGCAGCGGCGGAATGCTGCTTACCGACGACATGGAGGAGGCGCGTAAATGCCGTAAATGGTCAACTCAGGCAAGAGAAGACGCGCCATGGTATCAACATGAGGAACTTGGTTATAACTATAGGCTGAGTAACGTGATTGCAGGGATTATCAGGGGACAGATACCGTACTTGTCTTCTCATATCGAAGGGAAACAGACGGTGTGGGAGAGATATAGGACGGGGTTAAGAGATTTGCCTGTTTCGATGAATCCTATACCGGCGAATGTCAGACCGAATTATTGGCTAAGCTGCATGATCATACATTCAGAGGCTATGTGCCCCCAGATACGGTCTGAAAGAGGAAATTTATATACGGATACTTCCGGGAAAAGCTGTCCGGATGAGATCTTATCTGCGCTTATGAAGGTTAATTGTGAGGGAAGGCCGATCTGGAAACCCATGCATCTGCAGCCGGTTTACCGCAATCATACGTTTATTACGAAAGCGGGAATTGGACGTTTGGAGAATGGGATGCGCATAGATGTCAGCTCGGATGTGTTTGAAAGAGGACTTTGTTTGCCATCGGATAATAAGATGACTGCAGGGGAGCAGGAAATTGTAATTGATATTATACATAGATGCTTTAAATAAGTGACTTCGGATAGAGGAAATCAAAGGACTTGAATCAGATGAGAAAATTAAAAAACGTCGATGATTCAAACATTAAGTTTGGATTTTACGCAAAATATGTAAAAAGACCGTTAGATGTCCTTATCTCGCTGTCAGCATTGATTGGTTTATCGCCCCTTCTGCTTATAATATGTATTCTTGTTAAAATTAACATCGGAAGTCCCATCTTTTTTAAGCAGATAAGAGGGGGGCGGGATGAAGAGCCGTTTGAAATGATAAAATTCAAGACTATGCGGGACGTACGGGACTCAAATGGAAATTTACTGCCTGATACGGAACGGTTATCAGGATTCGGGAATATATTACGGAGTACAAGTTTAGATGAATTGCCTGAACTGATTAATGTATTAAAAGGTGATATGAGTTTAATTGGCCCCAGGCCTTTATTTACATTTTATGTTCCGTATTATACCGGGGAGGAAGCGAAAAGGCATGCAGTACGTGTTGGAATTACCGGTCTTGCACAGGTGAACGGAAGGGCGCTTTGCAGGTGGGATCAACGTTTTGCATATGATGTTGAATATGTAAATAACCTGACCTTTATCAATGATATGAAAATCTTTGTTAAAACAATATTAAAGGTATTTATACGGGCAGATGTGGGAGAACCGGGAATCGATGAGGAGAAGCCGCTGCATATGGTGCGGGAAGTGCAGAGACTCCAAAAAATGAATGATTTAAATTGGAGAGGCATGAACAGCGACGGGGTGAATAATATCCCGGCTTTTGATGAGAAAGGAGACGAATAATGGAGCCGAAAAAGTTGCTCATTATGGGAAGTGATTTGGGATCACTCGATATGGCTCTTGAAGGAAAGAAAAGGGGTCTATATGTAATCACTACTGATCTTATGGACACGTCTCCCACCAAGGAGGCGTCTGATGAGGCGTGGATGATTAGTGCAAGAGATGTGGATGTTCTTGAAAAAAAATGTATTGAAAACGGTATTGATGCGATAACAACGGGAGCGCATGATGGAAATATTACCTGTTATAGGGAACTTTGTAAGAGATTGAACCTGCCTATGTATTGTAAAAGCGACAAATCATGGGCAGCAGCAACAAATAAACGCTTATTCAAGGATATAGCTATATCCGTCGGCGCGTTAGTAGCTGAGGACTATAAAGTATCGGATTGTCCGACGGATGAAGAATTAGAGAAAATAAAATATCCTGTAGTTTTAAAACCAATCGATTGTCAGGGAAACATGGGAGTAAGCTATTGCAATAATGGGGAAGAACTCATTAATGCAATTAAATTAGTGAGGGACGTTTCAGATAGCGGGGTTTTTATCTGTGAGCGGCAGCTTCGAGGAAAAGAATATTATGTAAATTACGTATTGGCTGACGGGGAAGTGCGTTTCTTATCATTTACTGCTGAGCATGCCCAGCCGGGCGAAAAAGTAAATCTATACTCAATGATAAATTCAACGTCCGGTGGATTAAAACAGTACCTTGAAGAGATGAACGAATATGTCGTTAAGATTTTTAAAGAGGCTGAATGTACGGATGGACTGGCCTGGGTGGAAACAATACTTGATGAAGACGGGCATTATTATTTAATTGAGATGGGACATAGATTCGGCGGAGATATGATGTATTCGGAGTATGCAAAAATTTGCGGGTTTGATGCAGTTGCCTTTATGATGGACTGCGTATTAGGCGTCAGGCATACGGCGGAAGATCTTCCGGTCTCGTTGGATAAGGCATATACGCAGATGGCGGCATCTTATCACTTGTTTACAAGAACAGAAGGGAAAATCGCATCTATAGAAGGGCTTGAAGAGATTGAAAGAAATCCTGCCTTTATGGTTGATATTCCCAGAAGAATTGGAAATATTGTCAGATATCATGCATGCATGGGAGTAATAAGAATATATGGCGATAATTGTGTAGATTTATGTGAAAAGGTTGCGTATATAAACTCAAGATTGAAAATAAAAAATGAGAATGGTGAAAATATGTTTATCTATTTTAACGATTTTGACGCAATCACCTGCGAATATAATAATGGGCTGAGAGACTTCAATTTAATCTAGTAATTGTAGATTTAGGAGGACACATATAATGAAAGGAAGCGTTTTTAGCATTTCCGTAATCGTTTCTGTTGTAATAGCTTTGGGGTCGATTCTTTTCCCGGATACATTCAAGGATATTTCGGATTTTTTATTTTCATTAATGACTGAAAATTTATCGTGGTTTTACCAGTTGGTTATGTTTGGATTCGTCGTTTTTATCCTGATAATTGCGCTGTCAAAATATGGTCATATTCGATTGGGAACGGATGATTCAGAGCCGGAATATAGTACGTTTTCATGGATTGCAATGCTGTTTTGCGCAGGTATGGGAGTTGGGTTGGTATTTTGGGGAGTTTCCGAACCCATATCCCATTATGTTAATCCCATGGCCGGAATTAAACCTGCTTCAAGCGAGGCGGCGGATTTTTCAATAAGCGCCGTGTTCATGCATTGGGGGATACACCCTTGGGCGAATTACGCTGTTGTGGGACTGGCATTGGCATATTTTCAATATAGAAAAGGTAGACCCGGACTAATGAGTTCTGCATTAACGGGAATTCTTGGCAAAAAGACGGAAGGAAGTCTTGGCAAAACGGCGGATGTTTTAGCTGCGTTTGCCAGCGTGGCCGGAATCGTTACCTCTCTTGGTCTGGGAGTGCTGCAGATCAATAGCGGTTTTCATATGATGTTCAATGTACCGAATTCTTTGGCTGTTCAAATGATTATTATCGGAATTGTAACGGCAATATTTATGTTGTCAGCATTATCCGGGATAAATAAAGGTGTAAAAATGCTTTCAAACATTAACGTATATTTGGCTCTTATATTGATGGCAGGCGCCTTTTTGATTGGTCCGAAGATAGAAATTCTAAATAATCTGATAAATGGTATAGGAGGATACATAGGGACTTTTGTTCAAAACAGCCTTTCTATTTCTCCGTATTCAGATACTCAGGATTGGATCAGAAGCTGGAGGGTATTTTATTGGGCATGGTGGATTGCGTGGGCTCCGTTTGTAGGTTTATTTATCGCAAGGATATCCAAAGGCAGGACAATAAAAGAATTTGTAATGGGAGTTGTTGGAGTTCCGACATTGGCTTCGCTTGTCTGGTTTTCTATATTTGGCTCTATGGGGATACATCTTGGCGAAAATAAAATTATTTCGCAAGAAGAACTTCAGAGCATAGTGACGACGCCTGAATCCGGAATTTTTACTGTTTTTAAATATTACCCCATGGGAATAGTTCTTTCGGTCGTTGCATTGTTCCTGTTGATGATTTTTTTTGTTACGTCTGCAGATTCCGGGACATTTGTTTTGGCAATGCTTTCTTCAAATGGTGATCTTAACCCGCCCCAAGGTAAAAAAATTGTTTGGGGAATCGTACAATCAAGTCTGGCAATTGGCTTGTTGATAAACGGAGGCCTTAAACCATTACAAACAATATCAATAGTTGCAGCCTTCCCGTTCTCTTTCATTATGATAGCGTCATGTGTATCTTTGATCCATGCGCTTTGGAAAGAAACGTAGATTGGAAGGCGGATGCTGTGGAGGAGTGAGAATGAAAACGTTAAGTGTATATACGTTAGGGCAGGGAGAAGAGTGGGATGCAATAGTCCGCACATTTAAGGATTACGACGTTTATTGGTTAAGCGGATATGTGAAAGCGTTTTGGCTGTATGGAGATGGAGAGCCGCGGCTGTTTTATTATAACGACGGAGTCACCCGTGGGATTAATGTTGTCATGATGCGGGATGTAGCTAAAGATGAACATTTTATTGGGAAAATTCCTGAAAAGCAGTTTTATGATTTCGCTACGCCATATGGATATGGCGGGTGGATTATCGAGGGGGAAAGAAAGGACGAATTATTCGAAGCATACGAACGATGGATCAATAAGAATCATATCATCTCAGAGTTTGTCCGTTTTCATCCGTTGGTAAAGAATAATGAAACCGCAGGAGGTTTCTATGAAGTACATATGTTGGGAGAAGTGGTACACATAGACTTATCGTCACGTCAGTCTATTTGGGATAATTTTATTAGTCAAAACAGAAATAAAATACGAAAATCAATAAAATGCGGCGTGAAAATTTATAACGGCAGATATCCTGAAATATTTGAACGGTTCAAGAAAATTTATGATGTGACGATGGATCAGGACAATGCAGAGGACTATTACTATTTTGATCAAAATTTTTTCGAATCTGTAATGGAAAGTTTACCCCGGAATGTACAAATTTTTTATGCTGTGAAAGATAAAACAGTTATTGCGGCATCCATAATGCTTGCTGCGAATGGCCGGATGAACTATCACCTTTCAGGAAGTCTCCGCGAATATAACAATTTAGCGCCTGTAAATCTGCTATTATATGAAGCGGCTTTATGGGGGAATGAAAATGGATGCCGTTCCTTATACCTTGGGGGCGGAGTCGGCTCTGACGAAGACAGCTTGTTTATATTTAAGCGAGGATTTAATAGGGGTGAACTTAACAGATTTTACATAGGCAAAAAAATATATGACAAAGAAAAGTATCGGCAATTAATGGAAATCAGAGGAATGGCATCTGATCGATCAAGTTATTTCCCTGCCTACAGAGGATGATTGTCCTGCATACTTATTCTGAAAGGGATTTCAAATGTTAGAAGATAATTTGTATGGATTGGCAGATATCCAGTCAGCTTTGCTGGACGTTATGAAAGATTTTCACATTTTTTGTGTGGAAAATGAGATCAGGTATAGCCTGTGTGGAGGCACATGTTTAGGCGCTGTGAGACATCAAGGATTCATTCCATGGGATGATGATCTGGATGTCTGCATGAATAGAAAAAATTACAATAAATTAATGACACTCATCGGCAAGTCGGAGGATTTAAAGATTGTACGTTCCATTTGGATAGATAGGATTCAGAGGAAAAATGCGGAGGCTGTAAGAGGATATATACCTGAAATCGATGTGTTCGTTATAGACAATGCACCTGACGGTAAGCTGCAGCGACGGATCAAGCTGTTGCTTTTGGCCGCATTTCAGGGAATGTTAAAAGAAGAGGTAAATTATAAAGAGAAGTCTGTGTTTTATAAAATTTTACTATTTTCCACACATATGATGGGAAAATTATTTTCAAAAGAAAAACTGTGGAATATTTATAAAAAAATATCGCAGATTGGGAATCGATACAGAACTCGTAATAAACATTGTACCAACAGTTTTTATAAGGGGATTTTTGATATTTATCCTAATGATACGTGGGATAAAATTGAACTTGTGGATTTTGAAGATACGCAATTTTTTAACACGACAAATTATGATAATTATTTGAAGATTTGCTATGGCGAGTACATGGTATTACCGGAAGAAAAAGAAAGACGACCTGTTCATATCGCAGGCCTATGAGTGGAGCATATGAAAAGAGCGGTTTTAATAAGTTGCTTTGATTGGTATAAAGGCAGATTAGAGATAGTCAGAAATTATTTGCTTGAAAAAGGCTATGAGGTAGAGGTTTTATTATCTGATTTTAATCATATCAGAAAAATAAAGCATATTCATAAACATAGCAAATGTAAATATATCCATGTTATTCCATATAAAAAGAATATTTCTATGACTCGTATTATATCCCATTTAATGTTCGGGCAAAGTGTAAAGAAGTACATAAAAAAATACGATCCGGAATTTATCTACGCGGTTGCGCCTCCCAATAATGTTGTAAATATTTGTAAAAAGTATAAAGAAAACAATAAAAAAACAAAATTAGTCATAGACATAATTGATCTTTGGCCGGAATCAATGCCGCTGGGAGGTATAAAGAAAAATTTACTTTTTAAAATTTGGAGCAGTTGGAGAAATGAAGGAATTTTGGCTGCTGATCATGTTTTTACAGAGTGTAACTATTATCAACACAAATTAAGCCATGTTATTAACAAAAGAAAGACAAGCACTTTATATCTTAATAAATTTGTAAGTAAAAAAGAAAATGATTATATTGAAAATTTGATCGATAAAAGAAACTGCGACGATGTAATAAGATTTGCGTATTTGGGGAGCATGAACAATATTTTAGATATTGACGGTATTTGTAATGTCGTAAAGAATTTTATTGAAAATGAATATAACACGGAGTTTCATGCGGTCGGCGATGGAGAAAACAGAGCTTTATTTGAAGATAGAATGAAGGCAACGGGATGTGCAACATTCTTCTATGGATCAATATTTGATAATGAAGAAAAGATTAAAATTATAACTCCATGCAATTATGCATTTAATATGATGAAAGAAAACATTGAGGTCGGATTGACAATTAAGAGTATGGATTATTTTTCAATGGGAGTTCCGGTTATTAATAATATTAAGGGAGACACATGGGAACTTGTAGAAAAAGAAAAAGTTGGAGTGAATGTTAAGGAGAATTATTTTGAGGATTTAAAATATATAAAATCCGGGAGAGAGATAAAAGAGTTTTTTGAACGTTCATTTTCTATGGAAGCGCTTGCTAAAAATATTGAAGAAGGATTATCAGAGGTCGCGGTATGAGCATATCGGTTGCGATGGCCGTTTACAACGGGGAGAAATATTTGAAAGAACAAATTGATTCTATTCTGCCTCAACTTAAAGAGGAAGATGAATTAGTTATCTCTTATAACTTTTCTGAGGACGGTACGGAAGATATTATAAGAAGTTATGAAAAGTCAGATTCCAGAGTAAAAGTTTATGTATGTAAAGAAAAAGGAGTAATTCCTAACTTCGAAAATGCGATAAGAAAATGTACGAATGAAATAATTTTTCTTTCAGACCAGGATGATGTTTGGGATGAGAATAAAGTTGAAATTATAATAAAAATATTTAGTGATAAGACGATCGGAGCCGTCGCGCATGATTGTGTGTATATTGATAAAGACAGAAGGATTTGTAAGATTCAGCCTAGGAAACAGTATAGTAGAAAAATAAGCCTATTTGAGATAATAAAAAGGAATCCGGTGCAAGGAAGCTGTCTTGCTTTTAGAAGAGAACTGAGAGATTTTATTATACCATTTCCAGATAATATTCCTATGCACGATAGTTGGATTGGGGCTAGAATCTGTATGAGATCCAAACTTATATATATAGAAAATAAATTGATTTTATACCGTCAGCATGACGAGTCGGTAACAAAAAGAAATCATAAAAGAATTCCGGAGATGGTAAAAGACAGACTTTGCCTTTTGAAGCGCCTTATCATTTCAAGGTTTTAAATGGGGGGAATGGGGCACATGGTAATGAGTATTGGAAAAAAATCGGTTTTAATCTATACGTTATATATTTATGTATTTATATGTGTTTTTTTCCCGTTAGATCCTTATAATGTTAAATTTCTCTTTTTTGGATTTTTCTGTTTAATTTCTTTTAGGGATTTTGCAAATGATTTTGCATCGGGTAAAAATGGAATTATATTTTTAATGGGAATTATCTTTCCGCTTATGTTATTTATAATTTCCAGCATAAACAATGGGAAATATGCGCAAAGTATTTCAGGAGCATATCCTGCGGTCCTCATTATATTGTTAATACCGATTTTTAAGTGGAATATCGATTATGAGAAGATCTTATGCAATGTTCTTTTGTTAGAAGCCGTGATAACTATATTGATTGCAGTCTTGGATGTTTTAGGTTTGTTTAATGTCAATAGTGAGACCGGTTTCAGAGCATTTTATTATAGAATGGGCATGGGATATATGGGTAAGTCGCAAGCATACTCTTCATATTATAGGATTTTTTTTAAATCCTCTCCTCTTTTTATATATCTGCTTGATTACGGATGGAAAAAGAAAAACAAATGGATTGTTGTCGTAAGTACCATAGCGTTATTCTTTTCAGGAACAAGAGCAAATGTTTTGGTTACGTTTGGATATTTGGGTTACAGGTTCGTATTTAATGTAGTAAAAAATAAAAGAAATCAAATTTTACTGGCGCTTTTGATGTCTTTAGTAACGGTTATTTTCTTTGGAAGGATATGGGATATCATTGTAAATATGATGACAACAATTGGATCGGTAGCGTCAGATTCCGTTAGAAGCGGACAATTTAGAGGGTTACTTGAGGAGCTGAAAAAACCTTCTACTTTATTATTGGGGGCGGGATTAGGAACAGAATTTATGGATTACGGGCGAATGATGTATATGACAGGCGTAGAGTTGAGTTATTTGGATCTGCTGCGGCAGATCGGTATTATATTCTTTATTCCATTCCTTGCATTTGTTATGTATCCGTTGTTTAAGGACTTATCTAAGTGTACCAAGATTGCACACTTAGGATACATGTTTATTGCGTTTACCAACCCTTTGTTTTACACGTCGACAGCTTTTTTGGCGTATACATATATGTACTATTTGCTTGAAAAAAATAAAACTGATACTTTGCGGAGATAGGATATGATTTTTGTAATTACGCATAAGAAATTTGATGATTCGATTTTAAATTCAGATATTTATAAGATTCTTCACGTGGGTCAAAATACAAACTGTAAAGATGAGTATTTACGTGATGACGGCGGTGTTAATATATCGCTCAAAAATGCATATTTTTGCGAGCTTACAGGTTTATATTGGATTTGGAAGAACAATCTAATGGATGACGACGAATTAACAGGAGTAGTACATTATAGGAGATATTTTACAACAAAAGAGGAATATAGGGCGTATTCTAAACTCGGAAAGATGCCGTCTGTTCTGGATGACACAAAGATATTAAGTCAATGTAATGACCATACCGTGATATTACCCGAAAAATATAGAACCTTAAGTACATTGAGGAAGTCTTATAGACGATGCCACGATATTACTGATTTGGAGTTGGTCAGGGAGGCGATAGTAAAGTTGTGTCCTGAATACGAGAAAGCATATCTGGATACTCTGTCACAGCATTATGGGTATTACTATAATATGATTATTTGCCGTTCAAAATTATTGAGACAGTATTGCGAATGGCTTTTTCCGATTTTATTTTGTGTGGAAAATCAAATGATTCATAATAAGGGGGATTCTTATCAAGACAGGGTATATGGTTTTTTGGCGGAAAGATTGCTGCAGGTTTGGATAAGATATCAAGAATTAGATGTTTTAGAAATGCCGGTATTTAATACAGAGGAAAAACCCGTTACATGGATTGGCAGGAACTCCGAAAGAATACGCTATATTATTAATAAGTATGTGCGGAGAAATCGAAATGGATGATTTAGGAAACGTAAAGTTTTTATTATCTGTAATAATGCCGGTATATAATGTTGAACCATATTTGAAACGTGCTGTAGAATCTGTACTTTGTCAAAGTTTTGAAAAATTTGAACTGTTGTTAATTGACGACGGATCAACAGATAATTGTCCTCAAATATGTGATGAATTTGCAAAAAAAGATGAACGTATAAAAGTGATTCATAAAAGGAACGGCGGATTAGATTCGGCCAGAAATGCAGGATTAGGCATATGTCAAGGTAATTATCTTACATTTGTAGATTCAGACGACTCCGTAGAGCAGGGGTATTTTAGAAGAATATATGAATTATCCGCTTTATATAGAGAAGTGGATTTATTTGTTTTCGGATGGAATTACATAGACAGTACAGGCGATAGAATCAAAACCATGAACTTGAAAAAGAAGGGTATCATACAGGCTGAGGATTATATAAGAGAGGTACTTTCGTTTGACTCGGATACAGGCGGAGGATTTACATGGAATAAGGTGTGGAAACTAGATAATCTAAAAAGTGTGAAATTATTTGACGAAAGCCAGTGGTGTTTTGAGGATAAAATGTGGAATGTAGAAATGCTGGAAGAGGCGTCTAAAGTATGTATAGATAAAGGCTGCTTTTATAATTATATGATAAGAGGGGATAGCCTTTCCCATAATAAGGATAAAGAGAGTGATAGGAAGATTAACGCGATAGAAACTTATAAAAAAATAAGTAAACTGAAGTACAAAAATGCTGATAATAAAATATATGCCCAAAACGCCTTAAATACTTTAATTGTCTCATATCTGTTTAACGCAATGGTCAACAAAGAGTATAAAGCGGTTCTGGCCATTAAGAAGGAGAAATTTAACCTAAGTTTTATCGGCAATATATACTTTAAAATAAAAACATACGTAAAAGCGTCCTATATAGTATTAAGAGGAAAATTATGAAAGGTCCCATATTTAAAAGAATAGAAATAAAATTAGTCAGAGAAGTTGAATTGGCGGTCACGCTTATTCAAATAAAGCTAAAAAAATATTCCTGCGTTTTGCTCAACACGCCGTTACATGGGAATCTAGGAGACCATGCAATTGCTTTAGCCGAATTACAATGGATAAAAAAGCGGTTACCTGATGTCAAATGTATTGAGATCCCGGGAGATGTTCTTGATGAAGATTGGAAGCATCATATTTTAGACAGTTTAAAAAGAAAAAAGCTAAAATATATTTTTTTTACAGGCGGCGGGAATTTAGGATCATTATGGATGGACGATGAGAATCGATTTGTCAAAGCTGTCGAATATTTTGAGGATTCTAATATTATTGTCTTTCCGCAGACAATCTATTTTGAGGATAATCAGATTGGCCGAAAAGAAATGGATAGATTTTTAAGAGTTGTAAAGAAGAGAAGCTTATTAAAGATAATTGTCCGTGAATCTCAGTCTTTTCATTTGATTGAGAAAAAGGCGGCCAAGCAAAATTTATTTCTGGCGCCTGACATTGTTATGACATATGAGTATAAAAAAGAAGGGAAAAGATCTGATATATTAGTTTGCTTTAGAGATGATAAGGAAGTAAAAGACAAAGAAATAAGAAGCAGTATAATTGAAGCGGTACGGAAGAAATATGGCGCTGAAAAAATTATTAGAACAAATACGGATATGGGAATTGTCCGTATACCTAGATGTTTAAGAAAATTATTCGTTAATTGGAAATTGAAGGAGTTTTCGCAAGCAAAAATTGTTGTGACGGATAGGCTTCATGGGATGATATTTGCGCTTATTACTGGTACGGCATGCATTGCAATAGACAATTTGAGTGGGAAAATATCTTCGGTTTATAGATGGATACAAGATATTCCGTTTGTTTATCTGATTCGAAATAAAGATGATATTAATGAAGTAGTAGATAAGTTGAATGTCGGATGTGAATATTCGTATGATGTGGGATACTTTAGAGAAAAATTTGATAGAATTATGGCGGAGGTATTAAATGAATACGAATGGAATTAAAAGATTTATTTCTTGTGTTGTTCCTGTCTATTCGTGTAATTTTAGATGTAAATATTGTTATTTGGATAATCATGACGCGAAGATCGGCGGGATACATGAAATGATCTTATCGCCGGAAAAGTTGATAAAGCGCTTGTCAAAGGAGAGATTGGGCGGGATCTGTTATTTTAACTTGTGCGGCGTAGGAGAGACGATGATGCATCCACAGTTAAACGGGCTGGTCTATGAGTTGACAAAAGAAGGGCATTATTGCGATATAATAACAAATGGTACTATCTCTAAAAAATTTGGCGAATTACTATTGATGCTTTCAAATGAACAGAAATCTAAATTATTGGTTAAGTTTTCCTTTCATTATTTGGAGCTTAAGAGATTGTCTCTCCTGCCTGTTTTTGCTTCGAATGTAGAAAAGTGTAAAAAATCAGGGGTATCATACTCGATAGAAATAACTCCCGAGGATGACTTGATTCCTCATATTAATGATGTTAAATCATATTCATTGCAGCATTTTGGAGCCTTGCCGCATCTTACTGTTACAAGAACGGAGGAAGAAGTTGGTATACCGCTTATGACAAAATATTCGTTTGACGAGTATAAAGAAATATGGGGACAATTTGAATCAGACATGTTTGATTTTAAAACGCGGATATTCAGAGTAAAACGGAAAGAATTTTGTTATGCAGGGGACTGGAGCTTATTGCTGAATCTGGAAACGGGCATATACAGGCAGTGTTATAAGGGGAGAAAACTTGGTAATATAACGGAGCAAGGAGATATACATTTTTGTGCAATAGGAAAATGTTTGTATCCGCACTGTGTTAATGGACATGCATTTTTAACACTTGGAACTATTCCTGAAATGGATTGCCCTTCCTATTCTGCAATGAGAGACAGAACTACCGAAACTGGCAAACAGTGGCTCACAGAGCCGTGCCAAAAGTTTTTTTCTTCTAAATTATATGATAATAATAGTGAATTTGCAGAAAGAAAAAAGAAGTATGCATACGCAATGACAAGTCTTTATGAGATGGCAGGAAAAGTAAAGGGAAAATTGAAAAAATAATTTTAGTAAGGAAATGGGTAGATGATAGCTAAACGGGAATGTGAGAGGAAGGATAGCCGTACGTACAAGATATATGTAAATCTTAGCATTGCGTTGTCAATGCAGCTATTTCAGGTACTTTTGGGATTTGCCGTCAGAAAAGTATTTATTTTAACACTTGGGGTAGCGTATTTGGGCTATAATTCCGTTTTTTCAAACATACTTCAAATGTTAAGTCTGGCTGATCTTGGAATAGGCGTGGCTGTAACCAGTTATTTGTATAAACCCTTGGCGGATAACGAGTGTGATAGAGTCAATGCATTAATGGCTTTATATAAGAAAATATACAATATTATTGGTATAATTGTCCTGATTATCGGTATTATAATATCTTTTATTCTTGAATATATCATTCCTGACATTTCGATTTCAACAGGGTATTTAAGATGCCTGTTTTTTATTCATTTAGGAGGAACAGTTTCGTCTTATTATTTGGCTTATAAAAGAACTCTGATTATTGCCGATCAAAAATCATACGTGGCAAATTTAGTTGACGGAATATCTTATCTGGTTATATCTGGCGTACAGATCTTAATATTGTTAATAAAACCTAATTATATGATATTTCTTGTATTGAATGTTGCAAAGAATATAATTTCAAATGTAATTATATCTTTGTTTTGTAATAGAAAATATGGGAAAATAGAAAAAAATGTAGATAATAAGTTGATTTCCGAATATAAGCCGCAAGTAGTTCAATATATTAAGGATGTATTTATTTCGAGGATTGGCGCGGTAGTGTATTATGGAACGGATAGTATTATCATTTCAATTTACCGCGGATCTCTTTTAGCAGGATATTTGTCAAATTATACATTAATTACAGGATATTTAAATATAATAATTAGTCAGCTCCTGTCATCGGTTCAGGCGACTTTTGGAAATTATATTAATTCAGGAAATTCTGTTTATCAGCAAAGAAAGATGACGGATCATTACTTTCTGGCAAATTATTTTATGGGTAATTTTTGTATGATTTGTTTTATCTTTCTGGTTCAGCCGTTTGTGTCACTGTATTTTGGTCAGAAATTGTTACTTCCATTTTCAACGGCAGTGTGGTTAGGAGTAAATTTTTTACTGACAACGCTTATTCAGCTTCCTTCTCAGGTTTTTACTATTTATAAATTGTTTAGATATGACAGACCGATTATAATTGTCTCTACATTACTTAACGTTTTTATTTCTGTCTTACTTGTAAAAAAATTAGGTGTTGACGGGGTATTGATTGGAACGTTTATAACTTCTTTGATTTATCTCTTTTCAAGATTTTATGCAATTGCTAAATATGTATTTAAGGTAAATTATTTATACTATTTAAAAAAAGTGTTTCAATATTTTGCAGTATCCGCAGCATCATTTTTCATTACTTATACAGTGTTCCGCAATGGTCAGAAGGTTGTCGGGTTTTCTTTTATTATTCGAGCAATTTGTGTTTCCTTATTAGCAATTCTGACGCCGGCAACAGCTCTTTCAAAAACAGAAGAATTTAAATTTCTAACGGACAAGTTGATACCTAAGAAAATATCAGGTTATATTCGCAGCAGGACATTAGCCGCGGCGACGATTCTGGTTATTGCCGCATCCTTGATAATAGGGGGGGGGTACAAAGCGATGAGATAGATATTACGAATAAAAGTCTTCATCGAGATCAGGTTTATTATCAGGAGAAGCCTTTGAGTGAAACTAAGATATTTCATTTTTCGGTTGATGATACAATTGAATGTTTTAAAGATATAAATACCAATAATTATAACACTATTTTCCAGAATCCTACTTTTGCATGGTTTAAAGACCTTCATGAGAAATTTGGCGTTGTTATTTCGTGTTATGTTTACTATCAGGACGGCGAGTTTGCATTATCAGACTGTACCGATAGATATAGAAATGAATTTGCCTCAAATGAAGAGTGGCTTCGGTTTGGATTTCATACATTAGATAAAAAAACAGTTTATGATAAGACAGATATTTACGCTGACTATGTAAAGACTATGAAGGAGTTAATTAGAATCGTTGGTTCTGGTTCAATAGATCATGTAATACGTCTGCAAGGATTTCAGGGGAACAGTGAAAATATAGAAGATCTGGTTGATTCTGAAATTGAGCCGATCGTTGGTTTGCTGACGTCTGATGATGGGAGGGACAATTACTATTTGTCGGAGGAGCAAAATAACTATATTTATTGTCATGATATTTTGTATGATGATACGTTAGATATTAACTTAATAAGTACTGATATTAGAATTGAGTATTTAGATAGTACGGATTACAAATTCAAAGAATTTGAAACTGCCGCATGGAATAATCAGCTTGATATTTTAGAAATATTTTCCCATGAATGGATACTGAATGTAGACGAGATGAATAAGGTTGAAGAGTTTTGCCGGTTTGCCGCTGAACATGAATACAGGAGCGTATTTTATGAGGAGATGTTTCTATAAATAGTTAGTTTTGATAAAAAGGGAGGAGCATAAGAATAAAATGAAAGCATTAATCTTGAATTCC
>CAJTOH010000032.1 GCA_910577685.1 uncultured Dorea sp.
CATCCAACAGAGCAAAAAGCCAGAGATATATGCAAAGTGAGGAATTCAGCAATTTAGCAAGGTTGAGAAATGGTGTAGAAACCATTCCGGCCAATATCCGAAAGAATTACCATCTGGACAAACTTCCAAGAGGTAAACAACGGGGTAAATTCTTTTTTGGAAGTAAAATAGCAGCCTTAAACTTCAGAAAGCTCTTTGGATTCCGAAAGGGCTTGGGGAATTATGCGCAAAATCCGATGTTGGCATAGAAATAAGCCAGAAGTACATCAACAATTCCAAGGCAATGAAGTCTTTTACAAAAAATCTACTGTAAAATATTAAATTTTCAAGGTTCTTGCAGAGTACCAAACATAGAAAACACTATGTTTTGACCCCAGCATCATGACATTGCGAAAAATCAAGGTTTCTACACGATGCACAGTGTTTATATTGTTCACTATAGAATAAGATTTTGGCATTCTATTTAAATACTCTTTGTTTCTAAAATATACCTTCTCTTATAAATAATAAGGAGTTTATACCTACATTTCTGTAAAAATAATTTACTTTATTTACAAGCCCCAAATATTTTCACAAATTTCCAATAGATATGTGTTAGCAAAAATGCTAGGTGTAAGTAATGTCATTCTGAAGGAGAACTTTCCTGTTTCATCGAATCTACATTAGTTCCATTCCATACATTAATGCCCTCTTTCATGCCCACTACTGCTAATTATTACTGATTATCCATCTTTACTTTTTTATATCAGGAAATAATGTTAGAATACTTTTAATACCTAAAGAAAGTGAGTGAAATATATGAGTAATCCTAAAAAACAACATTTCGTTCCTCAATCTTATCTGAAATAGTGGGAAGATGATGAGTGTCTCATCTAGTTATATAATAAACAGGAAAAAACAGTAGCACATAGAAACACAAACAGCTTTTTTTATTAATTTAGATAGAGGAAAACGCTGCATAAATTCTTATATGTGTTTATACTAAACCACCATAAACGGTTTGAAACACTGACCTTTTAGCGGTTTTATCTTAAATCTTCCCATATGTCTTTATAAGTCCTTTTTGTAAGCGTGGGCGTCAAAAAAGTGTCAAATAAAAATGCTTTGTTACGCTGTCAAAACGCATTTTATCAGTATACATAGAGAAATCCCCAGCCACATAAAACGCACGCTGAATGCTGCATAGTTGCAGACTTTTATCACACCTACTGCGTCACAACCTCCCCATAATTATGGGGAGCGAAAGCACGGTTTGCTTTTGCTCTCTTGATTATCATAAAGCAGAGCCAGCCGCTCTTGTCAACGGAAAAACGAACGGCTGCACCGTCGTTGACAAACTTGTCTGGCTCTGCTACTCCCGCTTATGCTATTTGCTCATAATCTTTGCTACATTCTTGATTCTTGCGAATGAACAGTCCACAAAACCTACTGGTTTTTTTCAATGGGTATCCACAGTTCACACTTATATTGTGGAGAATGCATATCCCCATTTGGATACACTTGAATATCAAGGCTTCCGCAAGGATGATACTCACTTGTAGGGAAAAATTCGGAATAAACTTTATATAAGAGGTCTTGAAAAGCTGTAGGCATAGGTCCAATACTTTCAAAGATTGCCCATGTGTAGGCGGGTATTTGTTCAACATTTAATTCATCAGTAATATCAGCCCCATTATATTCAACGCCAATTGCATATGTCACTTCGCTCTTATTTGTGTCTTCAACACATATTCCAATAAGCGCACCTCCAAACATGCCGGATTCTGTTGCATACTTATATAGGCTGTCTATCGTATTGTCTTTACGGCAATCATCCCAATATTTTAGTAATTGTTCGTTATTCTGCCCAACATCGTTAGAAAAGCTCTTTTTCTTTACGATGATGTCAATCTTGTCCTTCTTTTCAATTCTGTAGTTCATAATATTTCCTCCGTCTAAAATAAGTTTTACAGAAAGTCGTGAAAAGGATTTGAGCTTGAAACCATACATTTTTGCATACGATGGTGCTATCCCATGAAATCGGGTAAATGCTCTGCTAAAGCTTTCGGGAGAATCATAACCATATTTTAAAGCCACATCTATAACTTTAGCATCAGAAGACGAAAGCTCGCTGCCGGCAAGCGTAAGCCTTCTATTCCTGATATATTCGCCAAGAGTGCAATTACACAAAACTCTAAACACTCGCTGAAAATAAAATGGTGATGTGAAAGCTTTGTTAGCAATGTCTGTATAATCTAGCTCCTCGGTCAGATTATTTTCAATATAATCAATTGCATTTTGCAGACCAGTAATCCAATTCATTGTTTCATCTCCTCTCTGTATGCGCTTATCTTAACAGAAATAAAACTCTGGTTCATGACTTTTTGTGCTCACAGATGTAGGGTATATAAATTAACTTGCTGTCACACACAACTAACATAAGCTAAACCCCCGGAAGAACTTGCCTGTCAGGACGTTAGGACTTTTTTGCTTGCCAAAAAAGAAGAAGGGCTGAAAGCCACAACTCTGAACCTCTATAATTCGGCTATCCGTTTTTTCTATAGGAATGTCCTGCATATCCTTTGGGATGATATCACAGTTCCACGTATGATTCGGGAACACAGGCTTCCAACCGTACTGGCTGTCGATGAGCTCAAATATAAAGCCATGTTTGCAACGATGTATTCTTCCGGAATGCGTGTTTCCGAAGTGATCCATCTACATTATGATGATATCTCCCGCACAAATATGCAGATCCATGTCCGGGATACAAAGAACCGGATGGATCGCTATACGATCCTTTCCAAACGGTGTCTGGATATCCTTACACAATACTGGTTTGAGAAGGGACGTCCCCGTGGGATCCTGTTTCCTAATAAATTTACCGGTAATTACCTGACAGTCGGTACGCTGGAGCAGGTGATGCGCCGTGCCGTATCCGATGCTGCGCTTCTAAAGGAAGCAACTCCGCACGGTCTCCGTCATAGCTTTGCAACTCATCTGATGGAACAGGGGGAGAACGGCAAAATATCCAGGCATTGCTTGGACACCGTGACCCAAAATCCACGGAAATTTATCTTCATGTCAGCAACAAATCCCTTATGGGAATCCAAAGTCCATTTGACAGGAAAGATTTTTTAATTATTTTTCTACGAGCATAACCCTGCACCGCTTCTTATAACAGGCAATCCCATATTTCAGGATGTTCTCTACTCCGTCGTCAGAAAGGTCATCCTCATATTTGGTATACTTGATCTGTTTCAATGCCGCCTTACACGCCCCGTCCAAATCTCCGTCATGTGCATATTTTACTTCTATGATGATCCCCATATCTCCAGTATCTGGTTCTGCAAGAATGTCCGCATATCCTTCTCCCATTTCCCGGTTAGAAGAAATTCCCCATCGGTTCTTCACACCTAAAATTCCAAGCAGAACACCATGGTAAAAGCAGACACTTGGAGACTGTCCTTTAGTCTCCTTAGTGGTCGCTTTCCCTGTGGGCAAAGTCTCTTTCATGTCAGTTCTTACAGCTGTATCCCGGATACTGATGGTTCTTCTTAAATATTCCGTGAAAATTTTCTCTACATTTTCCACATCCTTATTTCGCAGAGCATCACAGAAACGGTTCAACGTATCTCCGTCTTCCCTGACATTCTCTTTAAAAAATTCCATGATCTGCGTCACATAAATATCCCGAATCTCCAGATTGGGGATTGCCAGTTTCATCTGTCTTCCCTCTGCTTTTCCCCGCTGGGTCAGATAGCCGGTGGTAAAAAGCAGGCTCCAGATATTATCTATCGTCTGGTAAATCTCCGAATATGTGAGTTCCTGATGAATTTCTTTCATAATGACTTCACCTGCTACCAGACGCTCAATCTCCCGTTTGGTAGTAGCATTTGCCGATTCCTGAATAAACCGCTTTACTGCATCATTGCTGCTGGTATTGATCCAGTAGTTTTCCGGCTGCACATGAGACTCGCTCCTGATCCTGTCACAATGGTTCAGCACATCCCACGGACAGTACACTTCCTCATTTCCAAATTGATATCCGTCATACCATCTTTTTACTTCTTCATAATGATCGGCCACATCATAATACTCCAGAAGTTCTCTCACTTCTTTGTCTGTAAAACCAAAGTATTCATCAAAACGCTCATCTGCAACCGTCAGTACCTTCAGATTATTCAGCCCAGTAAAGATACTCTCCTTTGAAATTCGAAGGCATCCTGTCAACACCGCAAATTTTGAACTATTATTTGTTTTGAGTGCCTCTCCAAGAAGACTTCGAATCAAGGAAAGCATCTGGTCATAGTATCCATTCGCATGAGCTTTTGCCAATGGGACGTCATATTCGTCAATCAGCAGGATAACTTTTGTACCATGATGCTTTTCTAACATTTCTGACAATATTCTCAAGCTGTCACAAAATGTAGATTCGTCCATATTACTGTCCAAAAGACTCTGATATTCCATTTTGTCACTTTCACTCAACGCATCACTTTCCAAAAGATACTGAACTTTTGACGCTGTCCGCCTCACGGCCCGGGCTCCCATTCGAAAGGCCATTTCAAAATTGAGCGCATCTATCCCTTTTAGGGAAACAGAAATAACTGGATATTTTCCCATATATTCCTCACAGAGCGCAGTCTCTTTTGATATTTTCAGCCCTTCAAAAATACTTTTATCTCCATCCAATGAGAAAAAGTGTTCAAGCATGCTCATATTCAATGATTTCCCAAATCTTCTGGGGCGTGTGAACAGATTCACCGCTCCCCAGTTATGAAGTAATTCGACAATAAGTCCCGTTTTATCAATATAGTAAAAATCTTCTTTCCTGATTTCTTCAAAATTTTCAATCCCAATCGGAAGTTTCTTCTTTCGCATCTCCATCTCTTTCCACGCTCCTTCCATCATCCTCAAGTCATTTCCTGCCTTAGATTATTAACTACATTATAGCAATTAAGCGGCGGCATTTCTATAGAAATCTTCCACTTCTCATCCACTTCTCATCCACTTCTATTTCCCAACTTTCATTGTTTCCCCGTCTCCAACCTCCACTATAATCGCTCCATTTTCCTGCGTAGAATATACTTTACCTCCAATATCTGCAAGCCTTTCTATCGTTTCCTGATGTGGATGTCCGTATCGGTTTTCTTGTCCCGCCGAAATAAATGCATATACAGGCTTAATCTGTCGAAGAAATTCTTCTGTCGATGAATTCTTCGATCCATGATGCGCCACTTTCAAAATCTCCCACGTACAGTTCCGGTATTGCTCTTCCAACTGTCTGGTAAGCTGTTCTTCACCTTCTCCCTCTACATCTCCGGTCAGCAGCATATCAAACTCTCCGAACTTAACTGCCAATACCATAGACGCTGCGTTCCCCGGTTCATATCCTTCTTCTGCATCTCGTCCCTCAGCTTCCCCGTTCCCAGCTTCTGTCTCTGGATTCCCCGGCTGTATACATGTAATCGACATATTCCCTTCCTTAATGTTCTGCCCTGGTTCAATTACAGCTACATGTGTACCATTAGCTAACGCTTTTTCTGCCAATCCCTTCAATGCCTCATCCCATACCTCCTGTACCGGCATTACCAACGTTCCAATCCTTACGCCAATATCCTGCCTCTCAATCAGCTCTTCCACACCATTCATATGGTCACTGTCGCCATGGGATATCAACACATAGTCAACCACCACGACTCCCTGAGATTTTAGAAACGGTTCTATCCTGTATTGCCCTGCTTTCTTCACATCACTGCTGCCTCCGTCCACCAGATATGTGCCGCCCTTGGGGCCTCTCATAAAAATACCATCTCCCTGTCCTACATCTAAAACCACTGTCGTCAGTTTTCCTCGTTCTCCCCATCGATTTGTAAGGATAATAATACCGATCATTCCAAGCATAAGTGCAAATCGTCCAAGCCTTGCCGCACGTTTCTGTATACCTGCATCTGACTTACCAGCCATATGTTTTTGCATATTTACATCTGAACCGCTGACCGCATATTTTTGCATGTCCACATGCTCTATCAGCCTTTCCTTCTCTCTCAAAAGCAACAAAACTATTATCAGTATCCCATAATACGCCACGATCTGCCATACATCCGGCCTTCCAACCACAAGCCTTGCTCCCGGCAGATGAAGTGTCAGCTTACAGCTCATTTGATAAATCCACAGGATTTTGCCACATACCAGAAACAATAAGGAGGATACTGGCCCACACCACAGCACAAACAAACTTCCTGCTATTCCTAAGAATAATAAGACAGACATCAGCGGGATCACAAAGAGATTTAGAATAAAAGAATAAAGCGGAAACTCGAAAAAATAAGAAAGCAAAATCGGAAAGATGACCAGATTAATGCCAATACTCACCGTCAATCCCTGTAAGATCCCTTGCCACATATGTTCCCGGATTCCTTCAAAATATGCAGACAAGGCAGCGCCGTCTGCATTCTGTTTTTGAAAACTGTATGATACTCTTACAAATGCGTCCTGCAGCACCGGCACCACCGCAAGGATCGCAAACACTGCGCCAAAGGACAGCCAGAACCCTCCGTCATACAAACTAAGAGGTCTCCACAGCAGTACCACAACTGCTGCTACAGAAAGTGCCGTCGGCGCATCATAATGCCGCCCTGTCATATCCGCCCCTACCCGAAATAAAAACATCACCAATGCCCGCACCGCAGACACGGTAAGCCCAATCATAAGAATATACAACAACAGAAACAAAATACCAAATGCCCCTCCAATCGGATAAGAACCGGTAAGTCTCCGCAAAATTTGATACATCCCAATCCCCACAAAAGAAAGATGGAGCCCTGAGATGGCCAATATATGCCCAATCCCATTCACCTGATATAACGTTTTCAATTCCTGATCCATCTCCCCCTTCTCCCCCAACAGCATTGCCGCCATCACCGCCCCATCTTCCTTCCCAAGCCCAAACACCAATGCCTCCCTCCACATATTCCGAACCCCTTCAAGCCTCCTTCTCCATTTCCAAACACACCCCTCCACAATCCGAACCTTTTCTGTCCATATCTGACAATGGATATCCTGAATCTGATAATAACGTTTCTGATCAAAATTCCCGGGATTTCTCGCATGCTGAAAAAAGGAAACCTTCCCTTCGCCCCTTACGATATTCCCTATATCAACCTGTACATTGGGATCTGTATAGATAATCATTCTTGATTCCTGAAATATTTGCTTCTGATACTGAATAGAATTGTTTTTTAGATATAAAGCCTGACTTTCCGCCTTCGGCGCGACCCGATACACCTGCCCCTGCACTACAACCGTTTCTTCTGGCGGCACAGCCGCCTCAAGCGGAGAAGAGCGAAGCTCTCCGATAATCCTCTCTTCCCCGCATAACACAGATGCCGCGACAGCCAACAACACAACCAGACACACCGATAACAGCGGCCTGTTTTTCACTTGATTCAGGCATACGGATAATAACTGCCTGTTTTTCATTTCCACTCTCCTTATTAAGATTCCTAATTACTATTTCCCGCTCTCTTCCACCAGATTCTGATCCCTTGAGAGGGGCTTACTTAAATCAACACTTCCCATATACTTGATATTAGACTCCCCGTTTACCGAGATCTGCACCTGACTGGATGCCCCTCCGTCCACAATGGAGTTCACAATGGCATAGATGGCAATCCTTGGATCTGATACGCACGTATTATTCAGAAAACCTTCATCAAGATTCACATAGCAAACATTATCCTTAACGGATACGCCGATTACCTTCGTCTCCGGTGGGATGACCGCACAAAGCCCGTCCATGGCAGGTCCCTTAATCAACTGATCCATGATTAATCTCTCAATCGACATATTGCTGTTAGAACGAACACTGACTTCTTCCGAAATCAGCCTGTCGCCTTTCTCATTCACAAAATATAGCTTTAATTTTCTAGGCTGGTAAAGGTGAAGGGAAGAGCCTTTATACTGCAGGAAATCCTCCGCTCCCATATATCCGATCACATTCCCCATGCTGTCTGTCAGAGGATCATCCTCAATAAAAAAGTCAATGTATTCGATTCCCTTAAGCTGAGACAACGTCAGCACCACAGCCGCCCGAAGCAGCACTTCTTCCTCCGGCTTCATCCCGTTATATCCGATGCTGAAATGAATATCCAAGATCTCGTCCGTCAGCACCCAGTCCCTGATATATACACCCGCCGGAAAAACGCTTTTGTTATCAATAGACTCCGGTTCCTTGTGCATCACGCGCAGCATATCCTCGATTACCTTCTCCTCGGTTGAATTCTTCGGCGTATACCCTTCTTTTGCCAAAGAAGTACCTTCCATATTCATATAGTATACAAACATTCCGCCTTTCTCAGGCTCCTTCCCGGATTCCTTCACGAAACTGCCCCCCGCAAGAAGAAACGCCATAGATACCAGACACAACATAAAAACTATACCATATTTTCTATTCTTCTGTCCCATACCGTACTCCTCCCTATGTTACATATGTTAACGGAATACGTACGGTGAACGTTGTACCTGCGCCTACTTGGCTATAGACTCTCACAGCCCCCCTGTGCATAACCACAGCGCTTCTGGCTATGGCAAGTCCAAGACCTGTTCCGCCAATCTCTCTGGAATGTGACTTATCCACACGGTAAAACCTTTCGAATACATGCTCGATTGCATCCTCAGGAATCCCGATCCCGGAATCTGCCACTTCAATATAGCAGTTTTTATGGTCCGCATTCAAAGATACATGCACCCAGCCTTCATCTTTATTGTACTTAATTGCATTTTCCACTAAATTCGTCAGCGCAAGCGATAGTTTTACCTCATCCACTTCAGCGGTTACCGGTCGGAAACTTTCCAGCACCAACTCGATATTGCGCGTCGCCGCAATCGGACGCAGCCTCTTTAAAATCCTCTCGATCAGCACATTCATATTTTCTGATTTAATGTTTAGCGTATTGGCCGTCTTGTCCATCTTGACTAAGGACAACAGATCATTAATGATCTTATTTTCCCGTTCAATCTCCTCGGACAGATCGCCCATAAACTCCTTATAGAGTTCCCCCGGCACGTCCTCCTGAATCAGCAGCGAATCTGCTAAAACTTTCATAGATGTTAAAGGTGTCTTTAACTCATGTGATACATTAGAAACAAATTCGTTTCTTGAGTCATCTAAAACTTTCATCCTGCCCAACATCTTATTAAATGCGTCCGATATCAGCATAGTTTCCGTATAGGTCTGCTCATGAAGGTAATCCGCATCATATCCCTCCGTCACCGCCGCTATCGAACGGCTGATCCGCTGAAACGGACGAACCATTACAAATCCGGCTGAAACAGCCAGAATTACCGTTACAATCCCAATTGTAAGGCAGACAATCAGGATACGTTCGTCTATCCCCTGCACGCTATCGGCGATCATATCGGTAGACACGCTTATCAGCATTACACCGACAGATTTCTCCGTCCCCTTGTCCAGAATCGGAGAAGTAACTTCAATATATCGATTCTCTGCATCATAATTACTGGTGCCTTTTCCCCTAAAACATAGGATGACATCTTTAGAAACAATAGTCTTTCCCATGTCCATATCATATGTATCTTCTTGTATACGGAAATCGTGGTCTATCACCATCACCCGTCCATTATAAATATTCGACATCTGGACCAGCTCAGACCGGAGCACTTCGGATGTTTCACCAGTCAGATAATTCGCATCACTCAACTGGTTACAAAGAATTGTGCATTGATTCTGTATCTCCGCGGTCCGCATCGCCACTTCCCGCTTCTCATAGCTGCTTAAGACAATCCCCCTTAAGACAAACACCGGGATTACCCCCACTGCTACGACCAGAAGGATAATCCGGACGCGGAGACTCTTTAAAATATTCCACTTCAAATATTTCTTAACCCCTGAAATAATAACCAACTCCCCATTTTGTATAGACGTATTTCGGATCGCTCGGATTCGTCTCAATCTTTTCTCTCAGCCTGCGAATATGTACGTCTACCGTCCTCGCGTCGCCGGGATACTCATATCCCCACACAATGTTCAGAAGATTTTCGCGGCTGTATACTTTGTTCGGGTTCATGGCAAGCAGCTCAAGCAGATCAAATTCCTTGGCAGTAAGATTGACCTCTCGTTCTCCAATCACAACTCTCCTGCTCTCGCAGTCGATCTTCATACTGCCCTTAACAATCATCTTGTCGTTCACCTGACTGGGGCCTCTCTTGCCGGTTCTGCGCATAATCGCCTTAATCCTCGCCTTGACTTCCAAGATATTGAAAGGCTTCGTAATATAATCATCCGCTCCGTATTCCAGCCCCAGTATCTTATCCATATCATCATTCCTGGCTGTCAACATCACAACCGGTACGTCTGAAAATTCCCGGATCTGCTGGCACACTTCGAATCCGTCGTGCTTCGGAAGCATAATATCCAACAAAATCATGTCGTATGCATTCTCCTTGGCAAGTTTCAACGCCTCTTCCCCGTCGTAGGCACAGTCTACGTCCATCCCGTCCTGCTCCAGGCTGAAACGGATTCCCTTCACGATTAATTTTTCGTCATCTACCACCAATACCCGTCTGCTCATCTACTCTCTCCCTAATTGATCCGGATCTGATCCCTGACCTTATTAAATACGCCTTCCTTAATCCCTTCGACTTCCATCAATTCTTCAATCTTTTGAAAGCCTCCATGTTCTTCTCTGTAAGCGATAATAGACTCCGCTTTTCTCTCTCCGATACCGCTTAATGTCATCAGTTGTTCTTTTGACGCCGTGTTAAGATTCAGCTTCCCTTCCGCTTCCTGCGATGCGCTGTTCCAACCCTCCGAAGACCCCTGCGCTGCCGCGTTCCCGCCGCCGGCCAAGCCTTGATGCGCCGTATAGGCGCCCTCTTTAAGCTGCGAGACCTCTTCCTTAGACGGCACATAAATCTGCTGGCCGTCTCCGACCTGCTCCGCTTGATTCAGCATCTCTCCTACGCCATTCTCAAGAATACCGCCTGCCGCCTCGATTGCTTCGTACAGCCGGCTTCCCTGCGGAAGCGCGTACACTCCCGGTTCTGCGACCTGACCGCATACATGTACATAGATGATTCCGGAATTCTGAAAAGTTTCCGCCGCTTCCTCTTTCGTACCTGCCGTATCATACCCATCATTCGTGTCTTTCACGTCTTGATCCGCGCTTTTGTCCTGACCTTCTTGGCTCTCTTTCTCTTCCGGCGCTTCCTCTGATCCCCCGTCTGTCAGACAGACCAGATCTTCTCCTCTGCCTTTCGCTTTTCCTGCGCACCCTGTCGTCAGGGTCAGAAGCGCCATAATCAGTACCATGGCAGTCATTATCGTCTTCTTTGTCATTCTTCTATGCATATAAACTCCTTTACAGTCTGCCGAAACTGCAAATACCCCGTATATGCATCTGCGCAACAGAAAAAGTCCCGCCGCACATGTCTTAATTATTGTACTATTTCCACTGAAAAATTGCAACTCCAATCAGCGCAATTCCCATCCCGATTATCTTCCTCCATTCAAGAGGTTCCTTCTCAACGCCGAATAAACCCATAAGTTCGATCACATAAGCTACAATTAACTGTGCGATTACAATCAAAAGCGCCGCTTTCGCCGGACCAAGCTGCTCCATACTTTTGATTACCGTCAGCGTGATCCCTGCGCCGATAACTCCTCCAAGGAGTACATACTTCGGCTCCACCTTGGTAATCGTCATAACATTGTCGCGTCCGGCAATCAGCCATGCTACGGCGCATACCGCAAATGCCGTAAGCTGCACCCAGCCATTGCTGACCCACATCCCTGTCGTCTTTGTCACCTGCGTATTGAATACCCCCTGTACGCTCATAAGAGCTCCCGACAGGATCGCAATAAAAAAACCAATCATTGTCCATACCTCCCTTTTTCTCTAGTATGTCCAATGATTGGTCTTTTATAACTATAGTTATTGCTCAGAGCACACCTTTTAATTTCTCAATCATTTCATCAATATGTTCTTTTTCTATTATAAGAGGCGGCACAAGACGAATCACATTGCCCCTTGCGCTGATGATCAGAAGTCCTTCGTCGAGGGCGGCGCTGACAATCTCCTGCACAGGCCGCTTCACCTTGATTCCCTGTATCAAACCGATTCCTCTGCGCTCAATTACTCCGCCGGATTTTGACGCCAGTTCCTCAAGCCTTTCCGCAAGATATCCTCCCACCTCCCGCACATGAGATACAAGATTTTTCTTTTCGAAGATCTCCGCCGTCTTCGCCACTGCCGCACACGCCAGCGGATTGCCTCCGTAGGTCGTCCCGTGGTCGCCGGGTTCCAGAGAATATTCTGCCACGGCCTCAGTCATGGCAAAGGCTCCGACAGGCAGACCGCTTCCGATTCCCTTCGCCATCGCCATAATATCCGGCTTCGTGCCGTAGAACTGCCATGCAAACATCTCTCCGGTCCGGCCCATGCCGCACTGGATCTCATCGCAGATCATCAGGATTCCTTCCTGATCGCAAAGCTTACGGATTCCTTCTATGAATTCCTGAGACGCCGGATTAATACCGCCCTCCCCCTGTACGGCCTCCAGAATAATTGCGCAAGTCTTGTCCGTAATCTGCGCCTTTACGCTGTCCAGATTGTTAAACTCCGCGAATCTCACCCCGGGAAGCACAGGCTCAAACGGCGTCCGGTACGCTTCGTTCCCCGTCACGGACACAGCGCCGATGCTCCGCCCATGGAAGGAATGTTCCATGGAAATAAATTCAAATCTTCCGGTTCCCTTCTTCCAGGCGTATTTTCTCGCCGCCTTCAGCGCGCCTTCGATCGCCTCCGTCCCGCTGTTGGTGAAAAAGACCCGATCCATCCCGGTAATCCGCCGAAGCGCCGTTGCCGCCCTGCCGCATGTCGTATTATAAAACAGATTCGACGTATGGGTGAGACAGTCGATCTGTCCCTTCAACGCCTGATTAAATTCCTCATTGCCGTATCCTAAACCGCACACGGCGATACCTGCCGCAAAATCAAGATATTTCTTACCATCGGTATCATAGAGATAAACCCCTTCGCCTCTTTCAAGTACAACCGGGAAACGGTTATAAGTATGTACGAGTCCTTTTTTTGTTTCTTCTATATACTGATTCATTTCTTTTCTCCATAATAAAGTTTCTCAACTTATTCCCCGTGATAAAATTTTTCTTCCGTATCATTCAACATCGCCGTCCCGATCCCCTTGTTAGTGAAGATCTCGAGGAGCAGACAATGGGGAATACGCCCATCCAGAATGTGTACCCTCGACACGCCGTTTTCAATAGCGTCCATGCAGTTCTTTAATTTCGGCAGCATCCCTCCGCCGATAAAACCTTTCTCCATCAAAGCCTTGCCTTCCGATACCCGCAGTTCCGATATCAGGGTGGACGGGTCTGCCGGGTCTTTATATACCCCTTCGATGTCTGTCAGGAACGCCAGCTTCTCCGCGTGGACAGCCCTTGCGATTGCACACGCCGCGTCGTCCGCATTGATATTATATGTGCAAAACTCCTCATCCATTCCTACCGGACAAACAATTGGGAGAAAATCTTTTTCCAACAGGTCGAACAGAATATCTGCATTTACCTGCTTTACCTCCCCCACGAAACCAATATCCTCTCCGTCCGCATACTTTTTCTCCACCTTAAGCAGAGCGCCGTCCTTGCCGCTGATTCCGATTGCCCGGACTCCCAAACTCTCCACAAGCTGTACCAGCCCCTTGTTGACCTTGCCGAGAACCATCTCTACAAGCTCCATCGTCGCCTCGTCCGTTACCCGAAGTCCGTTGACGAATTTCGGCTCCATGCCGGCTTTCCCCACCCATTTGCTGATCTCTTTACCGCCGCCGTGGACGATAATCGGCTTAAAGCCTACCAGTTTAAGAAGCGTAACATCCTGAATAACCTGCTCCTTTAACTGATCGTCCACCATTGCACTTCCACCGTATTTTACCACAATAATTTTCCGGTTAAACCGCTGGATATATGGCAGAGCCTCAATTAAAACTTCCGCCTTATCCAGATATTTCTGCATTGATTGATTCATGATTCCATAACCCCTGTCTTCCGACTTCATTCATAATTCCGTAACTTTGAACTTCAAATTTGTTTCATCAACTTCTATAATCCGCATTATCTTTCAGCTTCATTCATAATTCCATAACTTTGAACTTCAACTCTGCTTCATCAACTTCTGTAATCCGCATTAATATCAATATAACCATGGGTGAGATCACATCCCCATGCCGTCGCCTCTTTGTCTCCCATCTTGACATCCGCAATCGCCGTCACCTCAGGCTCTGAAAGGATCTTCGTTGCTTCCGCCTCGCTATAGTCAACCGCAGTACCGTTCTCAATAATCTGAATCCTTCCCGCCTTGCTCTCGAAGAACAAATCCACCTTCTCCGGATCGAACTGCGCTCCAGAATAACCCATTGCGCACAGAATCCTTCCCCAGTTCGCATCATGTCCGGCAATCGCCGTCTTGGTCAGATTGGAACACACGATAGATTTCGCCAGAGTCTTTGCCTGTGCAGCGCTCTCGCACCCCACAGCCTTTACCTCAAACAACGCCGTCGCTCCCTCGCCGTCTCCCGCAATCTTCTTCGCAAGATACTCGTTGATCACATGCAGGGCTTCCTTGAACTTCCGGAAATCTTCGGTCCCCTCCGCAATCTCCGGATTTTCTGCCATACCGTTAGCCAACAGCAGTACGGTGTCGTTGGTAGAAGTATCCCCGTCCACGGAAATCATATTGTAAGTATCCTCAATATCTTCGCTCAATGCCTTCTGCAGAGTCTCCTTTGCAATCACGGCGTCCGTGGTGATAAAGGCAAGCATGGTACACATATTAGGGTGGATCATGCCGGACCCTTTCGCCATGCCTCCCATGGTCACAATCTGCCCGCCTATTTCGATCGTCACGGCAATCTCCTTCTCACAGGTATCCGTGGTCATGATTGCCTTCGCAGCCTCGGTTCCGTTCTCAAGAGAGCCGTTCTTCTTCTGTGCCATCGCCATAATCCCGGCCGCCACCTTCTCCATCGGAAGCTGTTTTCCGATCACGCCGGTAGAACCGATCAGGACGCCGTTTTCGGAAATATTCAGCGCATCTGCCGCCGCCTTCGCCGTCTCCCTGCAGTATCCGAATCCTTCCTCTCCCGTACATGCATTGGCAATACCGGAATTCACGATTACAGCCTGAACATCCCCGCCTTCGCCGACTACCTGCTGATCCCAGCGCACCGGAGCCGCTTTCACTACATTTGTGGTAAATGTCCCCGCTGCGATACACGGAACCTGACTGTAGATCATCGCCATATCCGTTCTATCCTTATACTTAATCCCTGCCGCTGCCGCTGCCGCCTCATATCCCTTCGCTGCGGTCACGCCGCCCTTAATCTTCTCCATCTTCTAGTCCTCCTCTGCTTTTCATCCGATCTTACTGCTGGTTAAACGCCGTAATATTCTTCTCATTTAATACAAAATCATAATAGTTAAGATCCAGCCTCTTCGTCCATCCAATTGTATTCCAGAACGCATTTCCGATATCATTTCTGGTAAATGCAATCAGACAGACCTTATTAATATGTTCTCTCTTAAGTTCTTCCATAGCGCGCACCACCATTGCTTTGCCAATCCCGCGCCTTCGGTAATCCTCGTCCACACACACATGATACAGGCAGCCCCGGCGTCCGTCGTGGCCGCACAGAATACTTCCTACTACCTTTCCATCCTCCACGGCCACCACGCTGGTAGACGGATTCCTTTTTAAGAAACGGTCGATCCCCTCCCGGGAATCATCCACACTCCTTAATCCAAACCCTCGAATCTTTGTCCATAAAGCGTATACCCCGTCATAATCTTCCATCGTCATTGTTCGGATCATAATTCACCTCTGCTTTTACAGCGTATTTATATTTCTAGTGTGCTGACCACATTATATCTGGCGAAACTCCGCAGGATATTCGCTCATCTGCAAGGCGGATTTTCGACGGCGTAGCGGTGGCTACGGATAGAAAATCCAACGCAGCAGATGAGCGGATAGACAAGGAGGTTTGACTGAATATAATGCGGTCAACACACTAAGGGAACATCGGAACCAATTCCAATCCTTCGCTCTCCGGCAGCCCGAACATCAGATTCATATTCTGCACTGCCTGCCCCGCCGCGCCTTTTACCAGATTGTCAATCGCGCCCATCATAATAATCCTCTTTGTCCTCGGGTCAATCTTAACATTAATATCCACATAATTACTGCCCTCTACCCATTTCGTCTCCGGACATACGCCCTCGCTAAGGAATCTGATAAACCTCTCGTTTCCATAATATTTGTCATAAACAGCTTTCACTTCTTCATATGAAACCTCTTTTTTTAAGGATGCATACTCCGTCACAAGAATTCCCCGGTTCATGGGAACCAGATGCGGTGTAAAACTAAGAACCGTCTTCTCCCCCGCGGCATAGCCCAACTGCTCCTCAATCTCCGGCGTATGTCTGTGGGACGCGACGCCGTATGCCTTAATGTTCTCATTGACCTCACAGTATAGGTTTGGAACCTTCGCGCCCCTGCCTGCGCCGGAAACACCGGATTTGGCGTCTATAATCAGCGTCCCCATATCAATGATCCCTTCCTTCGCCAGCGGATACGCCGTCAGGATAGAGCAGGTCGTATAACAGCCCGGATTCGCAACCAGCCTTGCCTTACGAATATCGTCACGGTTCACCTCGCAAAGCCCGTATACCGCTTCTTCTATAAACTGCGGGCTTTTATGCTCGATCCCGTACCATTTCTCGTAAACTTCTACATCTTTGATGCGGTAGTCCGCACTCAGATCGATGACCTTCGTCTTCGCCAGAATCTCCTCCTTCATCATCAATGCGCAGAATCCCTGGGGAGTAGCCGTGAAAATGACGTCCGCCTTCTCTGCCAGTTCCTCCAAATTGTCATCCAGACATTCAGCGTCCACAATCCGGAACATATTCTGATACACATCCGCATATTTTTTATCAATATAGCTTCTAGAGCCGTACCAGATCACTTCGGCCTCCTTATGTCCCGCCAAAAGGCGTACCAGTTCGCCGCCGGCATATCCCGTGGCCCCAATAATACCTGCTTTTATCATCTATTCAACATCCTTTCCACATTCGTAACCGTTTTATTAGCTTCCACCAATATAAACCAAATCCGTGTAGTTGTCCAGAGGGACATTACATAAATCTGAAAGGAAACCCGCAAAATCAGCCAGTTTCCGGCCAGTCATACTATTTTTCGTCCACAACAAAAACGCTTGCATAATTATACATCTAATTCGCATATTATGCAAGCGTTTTTAAATATTTAAATTTCCGTTCTTTTTATAATACAGTACGCCTCACAGATAAAAACTGACGCAGGTCTCCTCTCTCCTCCTCCAAAGAGACATCTTGAAAACGGTAAATACTGAGCAGGATTCCCATCAAAATATTTGTTACAAGGACTCCCGTTCCCCCGTAAGTAAGAAACGGGCAATACGCCGCCCCAGAAGGAAGGATTCCCGTATTTACCAGTACATAGTATATAACCTGTACAAAAAGTACGGCAGTACACCCAAATCCCATAATACTTCCAAGCCGATTCTTCTGCCCAACCGACATCCCCATGAAGTATACAAACAGACAGACTAACATTCCAACCGCAAAGATTGCCGCCAAAATTCCATAGCATGCTATGATATATACCAAACTATAATCCATCCCAAGCCCTTCTGCGGCCCTGGCGGCGCTCTCTCCTTCGCCGCCCCCGATCCAGCGGCATCCCTTCAGAATTCCGTTAAGTATCCGAGTCTGGTACGGCTCCTGCCCTTCTTCCATATGCAGAAGAACCCTAAGCCTCATTAGCTGGTACTCCGGTCCATACAGAAAAATTTTCAGATAAACGATGTAGGATAACATCGCCATCCCACCCCATACCGCACCTAGCGCCTTAGCCTTAGAAACCCGAAACCAGCCCTCAATAACCGCAAATGATATGATGACCAAATAGGTAAAGAACAGCATCAGCACAGTCATGACGCTTGGAATCTTTATTGCAATACACAGCCCGGGCAGCATCCAAAGAAAACATTTCCCCAACGCCAGATACCTCTGTCCGCGGTAATGATACACGATCGCCGCGTATAACGGAACAAAAAGGAAACATAATAACTGCATATTCACAGAAACCGAAAGAATCGGTATATTCATCCACCGCAACGAGCCGTTTACCTGCTGCCCGAAAAGATACATCCCCCCGAACAGCAGAACAAACGCCGCCGCCGTGATCTCCCTTGCCCACCGGCCGATCCGGCTGTAATCCGCATAACAGACACCGACCATAACCCCAAGCCCGATCAGAAGCCATTTCAAATGATCGCCTGCGATAAAATACTCTGCAGAAAAATTACTCTGCAGAAGATTCAAAATGATATAGCCGGCCATATACAGAACTGCAATCATCCCGATAAATCCCCACGCCATCCTAGGCCTGTGTACCAGATCCAGCGCAGCCCCCGATTCTACCGGATCGCCCATCTCCTTTACCGCCTCTGCTTCCGCCTCTTCTCTGGTAAGCCCTTCGCTTAGATATACTTCTTCCTGCTCCTCGATATGGCTTCGGATTTCCCGGGTCACCTGCACCCTCGCCTGCCTGCACCGAATCTGTTCTGCCAGTATCCTTAGATATTCTTCTTTCTTCATATGGCTCATAATGCACCTCCCATATTCAAAACATCTACGACCGCCCGTGAATAGGCAAACCATTCTTCTTTCTTTTCCTCCAGAGCCCTGCGCCCATTCTTCGTAATGCTGTAATATTTGCGCATCTTCCCCGCTTCTTTTTTCCTGCGCCCGCCGCAAGTTTCTTCAATACGTTCTCCATCCCTATCCGGCTGAACATCCTCAGCTTCACTGCGCAATGCGTGCGGTTCGGGCGGGCAGCCTTCATCCATTAAAGTATACCCCCTTAAAAGCCCCTTCGATTCCATTCCATGCAGCAGCGGATATAACGTTCCCGCTTTCAGTTCAAATACATTTCCGGATTTCCTGCGGAGTCTTTCTATCATCTCATACCCATACATATCTTTTTCCTCCAACAGCCGCAGAATCAGCATAGATGTGCTGCCGGAAACCAGACTCTTATCTACCGCCATCTCCTATCGCTCCTTTCTCTAATATATTGTTCATCTATATATTTGCCATCTATATATCGACTATCTACATTATATATAGATTATCTATACATGTCAATTCATTTTTTGGAAATTTATTCAGCATCCCACACTCATTTCGCATATAACACAAATATTTTGTGCATAAAATGTATATTTTATCTTTTTATAAATTTATTCTTGCATAATTATAAAAAATACGGTATAGTATTTCTTGCAGTTAAGGACAACCTAATTTTATATACACAAGATGTAATGAGGAGGATATTCTTATGAAAGAAAAAGTTGTATTAGCATATTCCGGCGGCCTTGACACAACGGCGATCATTCCGTGGCTTAAGGAGAATTTTGACTATGAAGTAATCTGCTGCTGCGTAGACTGCGGACAGGGAGAAGAGTTGGACGGCCTTAACGAGCGTGCGAAGCTGTCCGGCGCATCCAAGTTATATATTGAAGATATCGTGGATGATTTCTGTGATAATTACATTGTGCCATGCGTACAGGCTCACGCTGTCTATGAAAATAAATACCTTCTGGGAACTTCCATGGCGCGCCCTGCCATTGCAAAGAAGCTTGTTGAAATCGCAAGAAAAGAGGGAGCCTCCGCAATCTGCCACGGCGCTACCGGCAAAGGGAACGACCAGATCCGTTTCGAACTCGGCATCAAGGCGCTTGCGCCCGACCTTAAGATTATCGCGCCATGGCGGATGACGGACATATGGACCATGAACTCCCGCGAGGAGGAGATCGAATACTGTAAACAGCATGGAATTAACCTTCCGTTCGACGCAAGCCACAGCTATAGCCGCGACCGCAACTTATGGCATATCAGCCATGAGGGGCTGGAACTGGAAGACCCGTCCCTTGAACCGAATTATGATAATCTGCTGGTTCTGGGAGTGACGCCGCAAAACGCGCCGGATGAAGGCGAATATGTGACCATGACTTTTGAGAAAGGCGTACCAAAGAGCATAAACGGCGAGGAGATGAAAGTATCCGACATCATCCGCAAGTTAAACGAACTGGGCGGAAAACACGGAATCGGCATCTGCGATATCGTAGAAAACCGTGTGGTAGGCATGAAGTCCCGCGGCGTATACGAGACTCCCGGCGGAACTATCCTCTATGAAGCACATCAGCAATTAGAAGAGCTGGTACTCGACCGCGCTACTTACGAGATGAAAGAAGAGATGGGCAATAAGCTGTCCCAGATCGTATACGAAGGGAAATGGTTCACCCCGCTCCGCGAGGCTGTTCAGGCGTTTATTGAGTCTACTCAGGAATATGTAACCGGAGAGGTGAAGTTCAATCTCTATAAGGGAAATATCATCAAGGCCGGAACGACTTCCCCCTATTCATTGTACAGTGAGTCCCTCGCAAGCTTTACTACCGGCGACCTGTATGATCATCATGATGCGGACGGGTTCATTAATCTGTTTGGACTGCCGCTTAAAGTTCGGGCTATGAAGATGCAGGAAGTTGTAAAAAATCAGAAATAATCTATGACGATGGTATGGGATTGCCGCAAAATAGGGCAATCCCTTTTCAGTTGTTACTACGGAAAATATGCTTCCATTCTCATTCCCGTGTTTGTTCTTTGCGGGAATTCAACTGTTCCACTTGCTTCCTTAAACGCATAATTTCTTCCTCCTGACTTCTAATCTCCTCCTTTTGTCGTCTATCCTGCTCTTTCCAACGCCTGTTCTCCTCCTGCAGTTCATCAATCATATAACGTACCGTATTCCTGTCCAGCTCGTATAGCTCCTTTGAAAACATTCCTATCACCTGCTCAATATTCCGGCAAATCTCATAGACCTGCTCATACATCTCCTTGAAATCCGGATACTTTTCAATCAAAGCAATGATATCCTTTGGTCTGTCACTGCTAAAAAATGTAAGCCATCCGTCAATCCGTTCCTTTATACCTTTATTCTGATTGTTTTCTCTATAGATGTCAAGTGCCACAAAGACAAATTCTTGTAAAAGATTAATCTCAAGCCCCGTATCTGATTCCTGCCGGAATTACCATACTACTCTTAACACAGAACTTCCCGCATTACCCGTTCCGCATTTTTGCTCCAAATCTGTTCCAACTGTCCTTCTGGCACGCCGGCCCTCCTCAGCGCCTCCCAAAGCCTCTCCATCTTTGAAACATCCGGGATCTCCAGTACTCCTTTGGCATCAAACCCGTCAAAATCCGTCCCGATTGCCGGGAAGCCGCTGCCTCCAACCCGTATCATATGTAAAATATGCGCCGCCATCGCATCTATCCTTGAATCATCCTGCGCCGTATCCGCCTCAGCCATTTTCCCGGTCCCAAGGAAAGCCCCATAGAAATTCACTCCCGCAACGCCGCCGGTTTCTGCAAGGCTTCGGATCATCTCATCCGACAGGTTTCTTGGATGATTACAGAGCGCGCGGCAATTGGAATGGGACGCCGCAACCGGTTTCCGCGAATACTTAAGAACATCCCAAAATGTCCCGTCCGAGGCGTGGGAGACGTCCACGATCATTCCAAGCTCTTCCATTCTCCTAACCGTCTCAATTCCAAAAGGCTTCAATCCCCGACGCATAGCAGAGCCGTCCCTGCTGTTGGGATGTCCGATACAATTCTCATAATTCCACATCAGCGTCATCAGCCGGATTCCCTTATCGTACAATGCGTCCAGCCTCCCTATTTCGCCGCACAGGACTCCGCCCTCCTCCACCGTGAGAAATGCCGATATCTTCCCTTCACCCTCGTTTTTCTGCATCTGCGCAAATGATCTTGCAAGCGTAATCTCCCCGGGATATCTCTCCGTCTGACCGTCAAGGTACGCTATCATCTCCTGCACACGGCCATAGCATCCCTCGTATCCCCCGGCATTTTCAAAATCACTCAGACAAGTAAAACAGGCAAAAAACTGAGCCTTCGTTCCCGCCGCCTTCATATGCGGGATACTGACGCTGCAGCGGTTCTCCATCAGATCCTTTTCCTTATCCACATCCATCAATTTCCACAAGGTATCGCAATGCATATCAATCAAGTTCATAACTTCCGCCTCCGTTTCATAACTTCTACAGTAAGTATATATTTTTTCAAGGAAAATGTATACCTTTTTTAAGGAGGCTTTTCATGAAACCAGTCATCGGAATCGTATCCTGCGGATACATGAACCAGCGTCAATTCGTACCGCAGACCTATCTGCATACGGTCGAACACTTTGGGGGAACGCCCGTCATTCTCCCCTGTACACAGGATGAAGAGGCTTATTTTTGTTATGGAAGACAGTGCGACGGTTTCCTGTTCTGCGGCGGGGACGATGTTACGCCCCTTCTCTTCGGGGAGGAATTAATGACGGAGCGAGGGGCAACCGATTTTCGGACAGACCAGTTCCACATTGCCCTGATGAAATATCTCCTGTCGGTAAAGCTGCCGATCCTTGCCATCTGCCGAGGCATGCAGATACTCAATATCGCCCTTGGCGGAACCATTTATCAGGATATCTCCCTGCGCTGGCCCGTCTCCATGAACCATATGCAGTTATCCTCCGACCGCTCGGACCCCTGCCATAAAATTTCCGTCTTAAAAGATAGCATGCTATCTAATATTTTCAATGAAAATGAGGTAGTTAATAGTTTTCATCATCAGTGTATTCGTATATTAGGAGCGGAACTTAATATCGCCGCCGTTGCCTCCGACGGCATCATAGAAGCCATCGAATCCGACAGTCTTCCATTTGTGGTCGGCGTCCAATGGCATCCGGAATGTATGTGGGAGACATCCGTATCCATGGGGAAACTCTTTCATGTTTTCATTGAAAAATCAAAAAACGCCAAAAATTTGCAGTATATTTCGCCAAAACCGCGGACACAATAATCCCGAAGAAACCATGCGGCAGCAGACAAAAGCCGCTGTAAAGAAGGAGGAAACAGACATGGCCGATTTATCAGTACTCGACTTACAGAACCTGCGTCACCTGATTGGAGGTTACAGCACCTGCCACTGCAAACTGCAAGATTATGCATCTCAGGCACAGGACCCCGAAGTAAAGAAACTTTTCCAGGATGCAGCAAATTCTGCAATGAAGAACAAGCAGGATTTAATGAAATTCTTATAGGAGGACTTAAGACATGTTAGATGAGAAGACAATGGTAAGCGACGCACTCACTGGCGTCAATGGCGAACTGACCCGTTTCGGCGAAATGATTCCGCAGACGGAGAATAAAGAACTAAAGCAGTGCTTAAAACAGATGCGTAATGAATGTGAGATGTCACAGGAGAAACTTTATCAGGTTGCAAGGGAGAAAAGCTATTATGTCCCGGCGGCGAAGGCATCCCAGCAGGAGATTGATCATGTGAAATCCATTTTAACCGGCGGCTCTATGAAATAGGCAAGCCTTAGAGAAATCATTCCGGCGGAAGAGACGTATTTTATGTTTCTTCCGCCTTTCTTATATCCCGCAGACTTCTTTCTCCATTACTGTTCGCATTAAAATAAAAGGGAGACAATAACCCGCATAAGTTACTGTCTCCCCTTAATTTATCTAACTATATGCCTTACGCGCTCCGCTCAAACTGCGAATTATAAAGCTCCGCATAGAACCCGCCCTGCGCCAGCAGTTCTTCATGGTTCCCCTGCTCGATAATATCCCCGTCCTTCATCACCAGAATCAAATCCGCATCCCGGATCGTAGACAGCCGGTGCGCAATGATAAAGCTGGTCCTCCCCCGCATCAGGTTATCCATCGCCTTCTGTATCCTGACCTCCGTACGGGTATCTACGGAACTGGTGGCTTCATCCAGAATCAATATCTTCGGGTCCGCCAAAATCGCCCGGGCAATGGTCAATAACTGTTTCTGCCCCTGTGAAACATTGTTCGCCTCCTCGTTCAGCTCCATCCCGTAACCGCCAGGAAGCGTCTGCACAAACCGGTGTACATAAGCCGCCTTGGCAGCCTCCACCACTTCTTCGTGGGTTGCGTCCAGTTTCCCATAACGGATATTGTCCTCAATACTCCCCTTGAACAGCCATGTATCCTGTAATACCATCCCGAACATTTCCCGAAGCTCGCTCCGGTTGAAATCCCGGATGTCATGCCCGTCGACCTTAATCGCCCCACTGTTCACGTCATAGAAGCGCATGACCAGCTTCACCATAGTCGTCTTTCCGGCCCCGGTAGGACCGACGATGGCAATCTTCTGCCCGGATTCCACCTTTGCGCTGAAATCATGAATGATGGTGTGCTCCGGATTATACCCGAACCGCACATGTTCAAACTCAACGCGCCCTTCCAATCCCTTGATTGAAACCGCATCCGGCACGGTCTGGTCTTCCTCCTCTTCCTCCAAGAATTCAAACACCCTCTCAGAAGCAGCCGCCGTAAATTGAAGCATGTTCGCCACCTGAGCCGCCTGCTGGATTGGCTGGGTGAAATTCCGCACGTACTGGATAAAGGACTGGATATCCCCCACCTCAATCACATCCTTAATGGCGAGCCATCCCCCTAAGATTACCACGGATACATACCCCAGATTTCCCACGAACTGCATAATCGGCATCATCATTCCGGACAAAAACTGAGATTTCCATGCAGACTCATACAGGATTTCGTTATCCCGGTCAAATTCCGCAATCACATCCGTCTCCTTATTAAATGCCTTCACGATATTATGTCCGCCGTAGACTTCCTCAACCTGCCCGTTCACATGCCCCAGATACTCCTGCTGGCTCTTGAAATATTTCTGTGAGCGCTTCACGATTACGGAAATCAGTCCCACGGAAACCGGAAGAATCAACAGGGCTATCAACGTCATCAACGGGCTGATGCTCAGCATCATCACAAGCACGCCGATAATCGTGGCCACGGACGTAATGAGCTGCGTCGCACTCTGGTTCAAACTCTGGCTGAGCGTATCCACATCATTGGTAATCCGCGACAGAATCTCCCCATGGGGCTGCCTGTCGAAATAGTTCATGGGCAGACGGTTAATCTTCTCCGAAATCTCCTTTCGCATCCGATAGGTTAATTTCTGGGAAACACCTGTCATAATATATCCTTGGATAAAGGAAAATAACGCGCTGCACACATACAATCCCAGCAGCAGAATCAGGATTCTTCCGATTTTGTCAAAATCAATTCCCGCTCCCCCCGAAATCTTTCCGACTAATCCGTTAAAAATCTCCGTCGTAGCCTTTCCCAGAATCTTCGGTCCCAGGATATTAAAAACGGTACTTCCTACGGCAAATACGGCTACCAATAAAAACGGAAGTTTATACATCCCGAGATACGACATGAGTTTCTTCATCGTACCCTTAAAATCCTTTGCCTTCTCTCCCGGCATGCCATGTCCCCCATGTCCCATGCCCGGCCCTCTGTTTCCCATACCTCGTCTCGCCATATCAGCCCACCTCCTTCATGTCGTTTTCCAGCTCCTTCTCGGATAACTGCGACGATGCAATCTGGTAATATTCCTCGCAATTCTTCAAAAGCTCCCTGTGCGTCCCCTTGCCTACAATCTTCCCGTCGTCCAGCACAAGAATCTGCTCCGCATGGAGAATCGTGCTGATTCGCTGCGCGACAATCAGTACGGTACTCTTAGCCGTCTTTTCTTTCAGCGCATTCCTCAGCTTTACGTCCGTCTTATAGTCAAGCGCCGAGAAACTGTCGTCGAAAATATACACATCCGGATGTTTCGCAATGGCTCTCGCAATGGACAGCCTCTGCTTCTGCCCTCCTGATACGTTAGAGCCCCCCTGTGCAATGGGGCTTTGGTACTTCTTTTGTTTCTCCTCAATGAACTCTGACGCTTGGGCGATTTCTGCCGCCTCCCGCATCGTCTCCTCGCTTCCTTCCGGGTTCCCGTACAGGATATTAGACGCGATATCGCCGGAGAACAGGACTCCCTTCTGGGGCACATATCCAAGCCGCTCCCGGAGTTCTTTCTGGGAAACGTCCCGGATGTCCACGCCGTCAATGGTAATCTTCCCCTCCGTGACATCGTAGAAACGCGGGAGCAGATTGACCAATGTAGATTTCCCGCTTCCCGTACTTCCAATCAGCGCCGTGGTCTTTCCCGGTTCTGCCGTAAATGAAATATCATGGAGCACTTCTTCCTCTGCTCCCGGATAACGGAAGGAAACATGGTCGAACCTTACCTCCCCGATTCCGTTTTCCCCGAAATGAACCGGGCTGTCGGAATCGTGGATCAACGTGCTGCTAATCAGGATTTCGTCGACACGGTCTGCCGAAACAGCCGCCCTTGGCAGCATGACGGATATCATGCAAATCATAAGGAAGGACATGATAATCTGCATGGTATACTGGATAAATGCCATCATATCGCCCACCTGCATGCTGCCATCGTTGATGCTGTGTCCTCCCACCCAGACAATCAGTACGGCAATCCCGTTCATAATCAGCATCATGAACGGCATCATGAAAGTCATAGCGCGGTTCACGAACAGGTTGGTCTTTGTCAAATCCTTATTTGCACCGTCAAAACGATTCTCCTCGTATTTCTCCGTACTGAACGCACGGATGACCTGGAGTCCGGTCAGTATCTCGCGGCTGACCAGGTTCAGGCGGTCTACCATGCTCTGCACCACCTTGAACTTGGGCATTACCACCGCGAACAGAACGACCACCACCGTCACGATAAGCGCCACTGCCAGCGCGATAATCCAAGACATATCCGCATTGGTACGGAACACCTTGAAGATACCTCCTGCCGCCATAATCGGCGCGTACAGTACCATCCTAAGAATCATCACCGACAATAACTGAATCTGCTGGATATCGTTGGTACTGCGTGTAATCAGGGACGCTGTAGAGAATTTGTCAAACTCGCCGTTGGAGAATCCTACCACCTTGCGGAATACCTCCTTCCGAAGCCCCCGCCCTACCTTCGCGCCTACGCGTGACGCCATCAGCCCGACGATGATACTCGCAATCATCCCTAATGCCGCCAAGGCAAGCATCTTTCCTCCTGTCCGGAGGATATAGCCGGTTTCAATCCGGTTGGTGTCAACTCCGATTTTCTCGTATGCGTTTTGAATGTAGATTGCGGCAGACTGCTCAATCATGGTTTCCGGCATAGCGGAAAACTGCTCTTCAATCTCTGCAACAACGGAATCACGCTGAGAGCCTTCCATCATTTCAAATATTTCGTAGACGGACATCCGGCTGACGTCCGGCATCCCGGACTCCATCTGCTCCTTCATCCGCCGTTCCATCTCCGCCGCAGATTCACTGCCGGAATCAAACCCGGCGCACAGAAGCATAGGCTTTCCAAGGATCTCCGAGAGTTCATCCAATTTCTCCCCGTCTTCCCTGATCTCTTTGGAAATTTCCAACACATTTCCCTCCGAGCCGCTTTCTTCGGAGGCGTCCCTGTCATAAACATATATTTCGGAAGAACCGGAGCTAGTCTCATAAGCCTCCCTCACCGTTTCCTGCCGCTCCATAGGCACGAACAGCAGCAAACGGTTCAAATCTTCTTCGCTGATCATATAGGGAACCTTCTCGTCAATTCCTTTCTGCTGTATCCCCACATTGACAATATCCGACGTATAAGCGGGCAGGGACAAGTCGCAGTATGCCTGCACCATCAATACGCAGAAAATAGCCGCCACCGATCCGGCATACGGTCTTAAAAACTTGTATAATTTAAGCATATCTCACCTTTCCTTTCCTCAAACGGCCTTCATTAGAATTCGTGTCCCATCGGCGGCCCTGTCTTCTCAATAATCGTCTTAAAATCCATTCCTTTGAAGTCCTTGGAATCCATCAGGTTTCCCCGCATCGCCAGAAGCAGACGCCGAAACAGCAGCCTTTCCTCCACGGAAAATCCCTGATACAGGATCTCTTCCATCTCATCCATAATGGATTTTAACTTCTCAATACATTCCTTCCCAGCCTCTGACAGCCGTATACGGATGATCCTCTGATCCTTCTCGTCCGGCTCCTTCTTAATCAGTCCAAGCTCTTCTAACTTTCTGAGCGTCACGGTCATGGAAGGCGGCGTGATTCCGATCTTCCGTGCAAGCTGCCGCTGGGAAAGTCCCCCGTGGCTGTTCAGGATAAACAAAATGCCTGCCTGACTCGGATTCAATTCCATATCCTCCATCCGCCTGACCGCATGGTATCTGCTTAAATGCATTAACTGGTGCATCACGATGAACACAGACCCATCCTCTATATTCTTCATGGTATCCCTCCTTTCGCCCCGCAATACAATATAGTTAGTTTTCTAACATTTAGATTAGTCAATTTTACCAGATATGTCAACATATTTATGGTTTTTTAACATTTTTTATGGGAAATTCAGAAAAATTTCATTAGATAGATGAATAAAATAAATTATCCGGGACGCTGGGCGTAAAAATGCCGCGTCCCGGACACTGCGAACCATGCTTATCCGTTCCAAGCACGGGGAATCCCTTATTACAGCGTTTCGGAATCAAGAATAATCGTAAAAGGACCGTCGTTAATCAGGCTGACCTTCATATCCGCCCCAAACCTTCCCCGTTCCACTACGGAAACCTGTTCCTTGCATTTTGCAATGATGTATTCATACATCTCCTCCGCCATATCCGGCGCTCCCGCCTCAATAAAGCTGGGGCGGTTCCCTTTCTTGCAGTTCGCATACAGGGTAAACTGTGAAATCAGCAGAAGCCCGCCGCCGACGGTATCCAGAGACAGGTTTGTCTTCCCCTGCTCGTCCTCAAAGATACGAAGCCCCAGCATCTTCTTCACCATCTTATCGGCAATCTCTCTGGTGTCGGAATCACAGACGCCGATAAGAACCATAAAACCTTTCCCAATCCTTCCAATAACGTCCCCGTCTACCTTTACTTCGCTTTCTGCTACTCTCTGAATAATAAATCTCATCTTGCCATAACCTCCTTCTTCTCAGGCAATTGCGCCAAAATAATCGCCGCAAACATTAACACGCATCCTATAGATTCCCGCACAGAAAGTTGTTCTCCTAACACAACCCATCCTGCCAGTACGGAAAAACAAGACTCCAGACTCAAAATCAAAGATGCAACGGCAGGATTTACATTCTTCTGACCTATGATCTGCAGAGTATAGGCCACGCCGCAGGACAATACTCCCGCGTACAAAAGAGGCATCCATCCCTTTATCATAGCCCCGATCCTCGGCGTTTCCAGCAGAAACATAAACGGCATCGACGCGATCCCGCACACAAAAAACTGGATACAGGACATCTTCACCCCGTCGACCTTCGGCGAAAAATAATCAATCACAAGAATATGTACGGAAAATACCAATGCGCAGAAAAAGATCAGGACATCGCCCTTTCCGACGGAAAACTTCTCTGTCATACATAGAAAATATAAACCGGCAAGGGCAATAATAACCGCCGCCCACACCTTCCATCCGGTCTTTTTCTTAAGAAATATCCCCAGAACCGGAACGATCACAATGTAGCAGGCAGTAATAAAACCCGCCTTCCCCGCCGTCGTATACTGGATTCCGATCTGCTGAAGGCTGCTGGCCCCAAACAGCAGAAGCCCGCATGCAATCCCTCCAAGTATAAGATTCTTCCTCTCATCTCTTACACTGCCGCCCCTTACTTCCTTTTCGCCCTTTCCATTCAACATCTTAAGGACCGCGATACACGGAAGCAGCGCAGCCCCTCCGATGATGCTGCGAACCCCGTTAAACGTAAACGGGCCCAGATAATCCATCCCCACACTCTGGGCAACAAAGGCCGTTCCCCAGATAAACGCGGTCAATACCAATATTACTGCATTTTTTGTCTTCATACTAACACCACCTCACAAAAATCCCAAGACATGGCCGGACCGCCTTGACAGCGCCTCGGCACATGTCTTACCATTATAGCATACAATATCGGACGAAGTCCACCATCCTAGTGTGACAACACATTTACATTTGTCTGAAAGTAAATGTGTCGTCACACTAGACTCTGAATTATTCAAAATACAAATATGGAGATTAACATGAAAAAACATAGCATAGAATGTAAAAATTTCCTATTTTACTGCGGTTGTGTGATGTTGATAAGCGAACTCTGGAAACAATACACCCTCACCTATACCGTAAATCACGGAATATATAACTGGTGGTATTTTCCGTTTCAGCTATGCAGCGTCCCCATGTACGTCTGCCTGATGTTTCCCGCCGTTTCATCGAAACGCGCCTGCGGGCTTCTGCGGACATTTCTCATGGATTTCGGGCTGCTGGCAGGCATCTTCACTTTCTTTGATACCACGGGAATGTACTATTCTTACCCTCCTCTTACCGTCCACTCTTTTGCATGGCATATCCTTCTAATCATCATAGGGATCTATGCAGGTTTCACAGGCAGAGCGGATTATTCCGGGAAAGGGTTTGCGAAAAGCGCGGGTATCTTCCTGTCCTGCTGCCTGCTCGCCACATTCTTTAACCTGATCTTCCATCCCTGCGGAAGAATCAATATGTTCTATATCAGCCCTTTCTACCAGATGGGACAGATCGTCTTTCGGGACATAGCAAAGCTTTGCGGAAATACAGCCGGGATTGTCTCCTATCTCGCCTCCATCCTGATCGGGGCAGGGCTTCTTCATCTGCTCTGGTGCCTGTGGGCAAAGAATAATAAACTTGATTCTCATATGGAAGATTTGTATAATGAAATAAGATAAAGGACACAAAGCAAAAACGGAGGTATTCATATGCTGACAGAACAACTATTAAAATCCCCGGGGTTTTTATATCAGATCGGAAATACCCATTACTATCTGGGCAAATGGATTTGCAGGGAATGTACGGAAGTGGACGCGGCCGACTGCGTCGTCATGTATCAGATGTGCCGCAGCGGACACGAAGAACCTGAAACCAGTATGTATTTCAACAAATTACGCGCATACAGCGACTTTGCCTTGGAAGTCCCCTGCAATCCCGCAAAGACAAAATCCGACATGACCGCGCTGATTGACAGCCTCTCCGCCCCAATCCTTGCATCGCTTGAAACTCAGTTTCAGCAATTTGAAGAGGATTATCCCAAATACTGCGGCAATAGCCCCGCATAAAAAGCGGGGACGCCCTTTGGCACACCCGTCCGGACATCCGTCCGGCAAGGTATTCCAAAGGGCATCCTGCCTTACCTTACAATCTCTTCTCGAAATTCCCGATTACCGTAGAACCCTCCGTCAAAATCATGAATGCATTCGGGTCGATACTATGTACGATATGCTTGATCTGATTCACTTCATATTTTGACACCATAACAAACAGAATATAGGACCGCATCTGCGTGTAGGCTCCCTCTCCGTCCCATGTAGTCACTCCCCGCCCCGTCTGTTCCATGATCGCCTTGGATATCCCCAGCTTCTTGGTAAATATCATAACGCTTGTATTGATATTCTGAATATGCACCTTATCAACCGTCAGGGCGAAGACGGTCGCATAGATCAGAGAATATACGACAATCTCAATATCAAACATGAAGAGACAGATTCCATATACCACCAGATTCAGCAGGATATTGACCTGCCCCACGCTGACATTCCGGTATTTTTTCGCACAGCACACCCCGATAATATCCGGGCCGCCCGCAGTCCCGCGTCCACGGAGGATCATTCCGCTTCCGGCGCCCGCGATAATCCCGCCGATAATACATGCCGTCAGATAATCCTCAATAATCGGCGTAATCGGCACAGGCACCAGCACCAGAAAAATACTGATGACAGTTGTTCCAAACAGGGACTTCATTAAAAATCCCTTTCCCATCACACGAAACCCCATAAAAAATAACGGAACGTTCAAAATATAGTAGATCGCGCCGGCAATATCCATCCCCGGCGGCATCTGAAGATGAAGCACGCTGACAAGAAATGTACGAATCAACTGCGCAATTCCCATAAATCCCCCGTTATACAGGTCGAGCGGCGTGATCAACATATTCAAACCAACCGCATAAGTCAGACAGCCGGCCACAATATACGCCCCTTGCGTCAGACTTTCTTTTTTCTTTCCACTCACTTTTTCCAACATGATACCTTATCCTTCTCTTTTCTTTCGCTTCCCCCAAAACTTGTCTATGTGAACGTCTTACACACCCCTTCTTTTTCATTTCAACCTCGTAATCTTCGTTCATTCTAGCATCCGGACGTAATGATTACAACTATATTTTGTAAGGAAATTATGAATTCTCTACACGAAACTGTAGCTCCGTAATATGTTCTTCCACCCTCTCGGATACATGAATATCCACCCATAGAATTTCATACACATCGCTCGCCATCCTATATCCCTCCTTTCCGGCATAATCCAGAAGTTTCGGCAGAAAATAATAATTCTGTTCACAGCCGCCGCAATAACTAAGGGTCAGGTAATCCCCTCCCGGGATCACGGTATCCCCTCCCTCGTCTATCATAAAAACACCGGAATATTCCCGGCATCGGTTATTTCCGGCGCTTTCTTTGGGAATAATGGAACCGATCCGATTACTCCCTATAATATAAAGAGTCTCCGGGCTTTTGTTCAAAAGCCGCTTGATCAGTACGTCCATCTCTTCATCCTTCCGATATCCCTCGTCAATATAATGGCAGCGCCGATTCGGCAGACGGCGCAGCTCCACCTTTCCCATCTCTTTGTCACCGCACTCCTCCAGCATACGGACACGCTCCTGTACATTCTTCTGAAGTTCTCTTAATTTTTCCTGTTTTTCCCTGATCATACGTAATTCGGCTTCCAGAAGCATCTTAGCGGTGTCTACCGTGTGCTCCTTAAGATAGACACCGATCTGCTCCATAGAGAACCCCAGCTCCCTTAGTTCCCGTATCACATTCAGACGCCAGATATCCTCCGTGCGGTATAGGCGGTACTGATTCTCTCCCCGCTTGGGCTTCAAGATACCAAGCCTCTCATAATACCGGAGGGAGTCCGTACCGATATGGTACATCCTCGAAATCTCACCGATCTTAAAATAATTTCCCATATTCACTTCCCCTAATACATTCCGCAATTCCTTTCTCTTATTATAAATAAGTATCCTTCCAAACGCAATCCCCGTCCTTTCTATATATAAATTAACCCGATTTTACAAAACACTCTTGACCTTAGTATTATACTAAGGTTTAAAATATGTAAATCAACATTAAATTCCAGGAGGTTTTATCCATGAAATTAGAAGGGAAGTCCCTGAAACATGATTTCTTTCGTTTTATTATCCCATCGCTGATCGCGCAGTGGGTCTTCGCGCTCTATACAATGATCGACGGCCTGTTTGTGGCAAGAGGAGTCTCGGAACTTGCATTGTCCGGCGTCAATATCGCCATGCCTTTCGTGACCTTCCTATTCTCCGTGGCCCTCATGTTTGCCGTCGGATCCTCCACTGTCATCGCTATCCTTTTGGGGGAAAAAGAAGAACAGAAGGCGAAAGAAGTATTTACCCAGAATCTCGTCACCATAATCTTTGTATCGCTGCTGATTACCGCCGCCGTCCTATGGAAATCCGATGCAATAGCCACGTTCCTCGGCGCAACAGAGCTTACCGCAAAATACGTCAGAACCTATATTACCACCATCGCTTGTTTCAGTATTTTTTTCATCTGCTCCTACTCTCTGGAGGTGCTGATCAAGACAGACGGATATCCCATGAAAGCTACCGTCATCGTCACAGCCGGAGCCGTTTTAAACTGTATTCTGGATTACGTCTTCGTTTTCATCCTTCACAAAGGAGTCTGGGGCGCGGCATTTGCCACAGGAATGTCGCAGTTAATTGTGGTTATACTATACCTGACGCATTTTTGCAGTAAAAAAACGCATATGAAACCGGTACGCTTCACCTTCTCCCTGTCTCTTGCATGGCGCACCGTGAAGATTGGGCTGTCCTCCGGAATCACGGAATTCTCCGCCGGGATCGTAATCTTCCTGTTCAACCATGCAATCCTGACGTACCTGAACGAAGAATTTATCGTAAGCTATACTATCGTCACTTATGTCAGCACCATCATCGTCATGTCCATGGCGGGCATTGCTCAGGGAATACAGCCGTTAGTCAGTTACTATTACGGCAGGCGCATGCCCCGGAAGTATCATCTGCTTCTGAAATACGCCCTTTGCTTCGGCCTCGTTTTTTCGATTGCCGCCTTTATAATATCCGGAATCATCGCAGAGCCTTTGGTCAACCTGTTTATATCGCCAAAGCTTTCGGACCTGCGCAGCGCATCCGTGGGAGTTTTTCGCACAGTCTCTTACTCCTTCCTGCTCTGCGGCGTCAACATCATTGTCGGCGGTTTCTTTACGGCAATCGAATACCCGAAATCCGCTATGGCAATCTCCTTAGGCAGGGGCTTCCTCTTTGTCGCCTTCAGCCTTCGCCTCCTGACGGCGCTCTTCAAAGGAAACGGTATCTGGTGGGCTGCCGTACTGGCAGAAGGGCTTTGCCTGACGCTTACGCTTGCGTTATTCCTATATTACGGCAGGCAGGCACGAATCTAATTGACATCTATTTTAAACTGCTATTATAATGAACATGTACACTCGGATTCTAACTTGCCGAGTGCGCACGCAAAAGGCGCTCTTATGAGCAAAGGAGGAATCTATTATGAATTATGACGTAATTATAGTTGGAGCAGGTCCCGGCGGAATCTTCTCTGCATATGAATTGGCACAAAAGGACAAGCGCCTTAAAATCGCCGTTTTCGAGGCCGGAGTTCCCTTAAAAGACCGGCGCTGCCCGATTGACGGCAAAAAGGTAAAGTCCTGCATAAAATGCAAAACCTGTGCGATCATGAACGGCTTCGGGGGAGCAGGCGCTTTTTCTGACGGGAAATACAATATCACCAATGATTTCGGAGGAACACTCTATGAGTATATCGGTAAAGAGCAGGCGCTTGACCTGATGCGGTATGTGGACGATATCAACACCAGCCACGGCGGCGAAAATACCCGGATGTATTCTACGGCGGGAACACAGTTTAAGAAGGTATGCCTCCAGAATAAGCTGAAACTTCTGGACGCGTCCGTCCGTCATCTGGGAACAGATATTAATTATATCGTTCTGGAACAATTATATGATGAACTGAAAGAAACCGTAGATTTTCATTTCAACACGCCGGTAGACCGTCTGGAATGTATCTCCGACGGATACCGCGTCCATTTCGGGGAACATTTCGCCGACTGCCGCAAATGCATCGTTTCGGTCGGCAGAAGCGGAAGCAAATGGATGGAGCATATCTGCAGGGAACTTGATATTCCTACCAAATCCAACCGTGTGGATATCGGCGTCCGTGTAGAGCTTCCGGCCGTCATCTTCTCTCACCTGACCGACGAGCTTTATGAGAGTAAGATTGTCTACCGCACAGAAAAATTCGAGGATAATGTTCGTACCTTCTGTATGAATCCCTACGGTATCGTGGTAAATGAAAACACCAACGGCATCGTCACGGTAAACGGCCACAGCTATGAGGGCACGGAGCACCAGACGGAGAACACGAATTTTGCGCTGTTGGTTGCCAAACATTTCTCCGAACCGTTTAAGGACAGCAACGGATACGGCGAGAGCATCGCGAGACTTTCTAATATGCTTGGCGGCGGCGTGATCCTGCAGCGGTTCGGCGATCTGGTCAGGGGAAGACGAAGCACTGCGGGGCGAATCCGTGAAGGTCTGGTCACCCCTACCCTCGCAGCCACGTCCGGCGACCTGAGCCTGGTACTGCCTAAGAGAATCCTTGACGGTATTATAGAGATGATCTATGCTCTGGATAAGATTGCACCGGGAACCGCTAATGACGATACCCTGCTCTACGGGGTGGAGGTAAAATTCTATAACATGGAAGTAGATCTTAACCAAAATCTCGAAAGCAAATATCCCGGACTCTACATCATCGGAGATGGAAGCGGGGTCACCCATTCTCTCTCCCACGCTTCGGCAAGCGGGGTATACGTGGCAAGACATATTACAGAAAATATCTAAATACTTTGGGGCTGTCGCATTAAGCATAAATTCTACAAGATATGGCATTTCCTAAAAACTACTTTCTGCCATATCCTGCAATCATTCTGCTTATTGCAACAGCCCCATATTATTATTCCCTAATTAACTTTTACATCTATTATCTGCTGCGTAACCTCCGCCTTGCTCATCTGATAAGCAGCCCGCGCTTTGGCGCGCCTCACCTTCAGCGCCTCCGGCGTTGTCTCAGCCTCCATGCGGGTCATCTCCCTCTTAAGAACCCTTACGTCCTCCGCGGCCTTTTCCGCCTTTTCTTCCGCCGCCGGATTGTCTCCGTCAGATACGGCAGGATCTTCTTTCTCTGTCTGCCCGGACTTCTCTGCCGGATCCTCTATGCCAAGCTCCCTCTCCTCCGCTTCCTTAAGATCCTTCTCCGCTTTCAGGCGTTCTGCCTCTGTCGGAAGCTTCTCATACTCGCCGCTCTCCACGAATTCTTGGGTTGACGCCTGAAAAGCCTGATTCTTACGGTGTTCATGCATAACCAGCTCAAACTTCTTCTCCTCCGGTATTACCGGATTATTCATGATGCTGTTCACTGCATTCAAAGAAGTAGCCGTATGCGCCATCTTCACACGCTCGACTTCCTCCTTCGTCTTGCACTTCTTAAGCTCGTTCTCATAATTCTTCTGTTCTGCCTCGATAGACTTCACTCTCTGATATGCCTGAGGATCATGCTTCCTCAAATAATCCATCTCTTCTGCCGTTAATTTCTGTCCGCTGTTCAGCTTCAGGTCTATTTGTTTGGAAAGCTGGTCAGAACCGTCCGCTCTGGACTGCCGGATCTCCTCCGCCTGCCGTCTCGTCAGGTCATTGTCCAGCTTCATACTCCCATCCGCAGTAAAATCGCTAGTATCCTGCTTCTTCTGCCACTTCATCTGCATCTCCATATTCCTTGTATACACATTCAATGACTGCACTGTAAAAAAATTCATACAGATACCACCTCTCCTTCTAAAACCTAAAACTATATCCTTGTATCAACAGACGCCCTTGCAAGCGTATTGTCCGTCTTCCTCAGGCAAGCCTCCACTGACTCACGCGTAATCCCATCCAAAGCGCCGTACTTCACAGGCCGTCCAATCTCCCAGCTTGGATCCGCCTCCCTTGCCGCTTCCAGAAACGCCTGCCTGTACGCCCTCTCGTACTGCTCCATGGTATACCCAGCCGCCAGACGGTCATTCTTCGTCACCTTTCGGTACATATTCTCATATACGTCTGACCGCTTCGTCCTGTCTCCGTTCAGGATGCCGTTCTCACGCAGGAATTCCTTCTTAGTCTGCTCAAACATCTCATCCTTGCTGCTCTCCGGAATAGAAATGATGCGCTTCCGGCTGCTTTCATTGGCATCCGTCACCAACAAGCCCGCAAGCCCCGTAGTGGGATCGATAAAGTCTCCGTCCTCATCATAGCAACGCATCGAATTCTTGATAGCCTGAACATTCGTGAACATAAAGCCGTTCCCATTCTCAGTCATCTCCTTCATTGCGGCTTTATACTGCTTACTGTTTGTATCAATGCCCGCCGCTTTTAGCTGCGCCTGCACGGAGCTGCTGTTGATCTGGGATAATCGGAAACTGCCGATGGGGTTGGATCCGGATATTCCGAAGGTCTGCTGTAATAAAAAGCTATAGTCTATAATCCTTGACATCTAAAGAAACCCTCCTCTCAGATATACCTGATCTTTTATTATCAAATGTCTGCGTCTTCTTTTTCATTTTATATATATTTTTATATCGGCAAAAATACGGGAAAACTTAACCAACGCGACATAATCAAAAAAACTGCGGGCCATATCCCGGCTCCGCAGCTTTTTTGATTATGTCGCCCTATCCCAGCGCCACGTCTAAAATCATCATCACCAAAAACCCAACGATAAACCCAAGGGTTCCCGACTTCTCATCCTCCTCGTTACACGCCTCAGGAATCAATTCCTGAACGACTACGTAGATCATCGCTCCCGCCGCAAGCGATAAAAACCACGGCATCCCCGTGCGCACCGCCCCTGCAAGGGCCGCCGAAGCCACGCCGAAGACCGGCTCCACCGCCGCCGACATACTTCCGATTAAAAATGCCTTCTTCTTACTGAACCCATTCTGAACCAACGGAAGCGCAACCGCCGTTCCCTCCGGGAAATTCTGAATCGCAATTCCAACCGCTAACGCAATCGCCCCTGAAAGCAGCGCCGATTCATTAGGATACTGCGCCGCCAGCGCGAACGCAAGGCCGATCGCCATCCCTTCCGGGATATTATGTGCCGTAATCGCCATTACCAGCATGGCGGTATTTTTCCGGACCCGAAGATTCTCCCATCTTCCGATCAGATAATCTGCAAGCAAAAGCAATATTACGCCCAACAGGAAACCGCCGGTAATGACCAGCCAGCTTACCTGCCCGTTCTCTTCCGCAAATTCAATTCCCGGAAGCAGCAGGGACCACACGGAGGCAGCGACCATCACACCTCCGGCAAATCCCAGAAACCCTCTCTGTATCCTGCCTCCCGCATCTTTCTTCACGAAGAATACGCCTGCCGCCCCAAGCGTTGTCACTGAAAATGTAAGTAGTGTCCCAAAGAACGTCCATAAGATTCCATTCATATTTTTCACCTCAACTACAATATACGGTGAAAATATTAAATGGTTCCTCCTGCAAATACCTTCATGGAAGCCTCTTCCTCAAACTGTTTGGAATACAGATCATAATAATATCCCTTTTCCTTAAGCAGCTCCTTATGAGTCCCCTGTTCGATGATCTTTCCGTCCTTCACCACAAGAATCAGGTCGGCCTGCCGAATGGTCGAAAGCCGGTGCGCGATAATAAACGAAGTGTGTCCCTGAAGGAGCCGCCCCGTCGCCTGCTGGATCAACTGCTCCGTATGGGTGTCAATAGAAGACGTCGCCTCGTCCAATACAAAAATAGCGGGATCCGCCAGAATCGCCCGGGCAAATGAGATCAACTGTTTCTCCCCGGTAGAGAGCCTTCCGCCGCTCTCCCCTACGTCGCTGTCGTATCCTTTCTCCAGCTTCATCACAACCTCGTCTGCCGACACATTCTGCGCAGCCGACTCGATCTCCGCATCCGTTGCGTCCAGACGACCATATCGGATATTCTCGCGCACCGTACCGGAGAACAGGTGGGGATTCTGAAGCACATACCCGATCTGGCTGTGCAGCCATAGCTGGGAACGCTCCCTGTAATCCACACCGTCGATCAGGATACGGCCGCCGGTCGGTTCAAAGAAACGCCCCACCAGATTCACAAGTGTCGACTTGCCCGCCCCCGTCTCGCCGACGATCGCCACATTCTTTCCCGCAGGCACATGGAGATTAAAATGCTCCAACACATATTCTTTTCCGTCCGGATACCGGAAGGAAACGTCTTCGAACACGATATCTCCCTCTATTTTCTCCCAATTCTCCTTTTTCGGATGGAATGAATCGCCGTATTTTTGTAAAACCTCTTCCCTGTCCACTACATTGGGTTCCTGCTCCAAAAGATCCATCACACGCTCGATATTCGCCTGACAGGATATGAGTTCAGCCAGAAGCCTTGCAAGCTGCTGAATCGGCTCGAATATAATGACCGCGTAAGAGATAAACACCGACAGCGTCCCAAGCCTCATAAGATCTTCCTTTACCATATACCCGCCCCGGGCCAGAACAACGGCCGCAGCCACGGAACTGAACAGCAGAATCATCGGAATATAGATCGCGTTCAGCTTGGCCGAATGGGTGGCCGCCCTGTGCATATTTGACGTTCTCTCATAAAACGCTTTCTCATTGTCCCGTTCGATGACCATACTCTTCGAGGTCTTTACCCCGGTGATCCCTTCATTGTACGCGCTGGTGATCTGGGAATTAATTTTCCTGACCTTCCGGTTCCAATGGAGGATCTTGTTCTGAAAATATACCGTCAGCACAGCGATGCAAGGCACAATGAGCAAGATAATCAATGCCAGTCTTACATTCAGCATGAACATGATCCCGAATACGCTGACCACATAGAGCAATCCCCAGAACATGTCCACCAGCCCCCATGCGATCATCGAAGCAATTCGCAGAGTATCGCTCATAACCCTGGCATGTATATATCCTACCGGAGTCGTATTATAATAGGAAAATGACAGGGTCTGCAAATGTTCAAACTGCGCCCATTTCAAATCCTTTCCCACGTTCATCTCTATGGTTGTCGCCGCCCGGACGGAAAAATATACGCACAGCGTCTGGATTACGATCACGGCTGCATAAGCAGCCGCAAACCGTCCAATCCCTGCGAGGCTTTCCACAGTAATAAAATGGTCTATCGCATAACTCTGGAACAGCGGCACCACCACGTCAATCCCTGCCAAAAAAATATTAAACCCGAACGAAACCGCAAAAAACTTCTTGTAAGGTTTAAAAAACGGCAGCATTTTCCCCCAAACCTTGAAACTGAACGGTTTATTATATTCTTGTTCTTCATACGCCGCCATTTCTCACACCTCCATCTTCTTTCTGTCATCCTGACTCATCTGAATCTCATAGATCTGCTGATACAGTCCGCCGCTTTTAATCAGTTCATGATGGGTTCCAATCTCCTCGGCGCGGCCATTGTTCAGTACCAGAATCTGATCCGCCCCCATTAGCGTTGTGATTCTATGGGAAATCAAGATTACTGTCGCATCCCTCATATGTTCTTCCAATGCTTTTCGGATTCTTGTGTCTGTCTGTGAATCCACGGCGGACAGGGAATCGTCAAACACCATAATCGGAGCTTTTTGAAGCAGCATCCTCGCGATCGCTACCCGCTGACGCTGTCCTCCGGAAAGAGTAACGCCCCGCTCCCCGACCAGTGTGTCATACCCGTCCGGAAAGCTCATGATCGCATCGTCAATACAGGCAATCTTCGCCGCCTCACGGATTGCCGCAAGATCCGCCCCGGGACGCGCAGCCGCAATATTCTCTCGGATGGTCCTTGAATACAGGAAGGGTTCCTGCAATACCATACCGATCTGTCCCCGAAGCCAAGAAAGAGGAATCTTTCGGACGTCCTTTCCGCCAATCCGGATACCACCCTTTCCGTCTTCCAGTTCATACAGCCGGGTCAATAACTGCACGATTGTAGATTTGCCGCTTCCCGTACCGCCTAAGATGCCGAACGTACACCCCTGAGGAATCCGAAAATCCATATCTTTCAATACTTCGTTTCCCTCTTCATAGCCAAAGTTCACGTGGTCAAACGTAATATCGTATCCGTCTGCTTCGTCCTCGTTTGTCAAATCCTTCCGCACATCATCAACCGTCTTTTCAACAGCTTCTTCCTCGGCCCTTATAATATAGTCCACACGCTCAAAAGAAACGCCCGCTTTACTCATATCCGAAAGGATCCTTCCAAGGCCTCGGATTGGCCATACCAGAGTTGTATTATAGGAAGCAAATGCGACAAACTCTCCGACGGTAATATTTCCCTGCACCGCTTCCATTGTCCCAAGCACAATAACGGTGACCACCTGCAGTCCTGTAATCAGGTCGCCGACTCCCCAGTACAGCCCGGACAGCGTTCCCAGCCGTATCCACAGCTTCGCAAAAATATCGTTTTTCTCCTGAAAACGGTCCATCTCAAAACTCTCCCGTCCGAACGCCCGCACCACGCGGACTCCGGTGGCATTTTCCTGAACTACGGTGGACAGCTCTCCCTCCGCTTCGTCGGCCGCTATGAATCGTTTCGCAATCAACCGGTAAAACACTGACGAATATATAACGACTATCGGTACAAAAGGCAGCACTGCCAAGGATAGCCGCACATTCATAGACACCATCATAGAAAAATAAATTACAATCAAAAAAACCGTCCGGAACACTTCCAATAACTGTGTCACGACAAAATTGCGGATCACCTCCACATCAGAGGTACAGCGCTGTATGATATCCCCCGTCTGATTCTTGTCATGCCAGTTCATGGGTATCCTCTGCACATGTCCAAACAGCATGTCCCGCATATTCTTGGCGAACGTCTCGCCTGCCAGCGCCGTATTCGAACGGCACACGTACTGCGACAGCCCTGCCAGCGCAGCTACCGTGACCAAAAGAAGCGCCAAGATCCAGAGATGATCCGACAGGTATTCATACTTCGTTCCGTCCAGCACCGAATCGATACTAAAACGGAAAATTTGGGGCGTCAACGAATTCAAAGCGGTTGTTGCCAAGGATGCCACAACCGCAATCGCAAAATATTTTTTTGATCCGTCAAAAAATTGACGGATCAGATTCCATTTTCTGTATTTAATCTTAATCCCTTCTCCCTTTTTCAGGTATTGTAAAGTATTACAATCCTATTTTTCTTAAAAACCTCATGTTTTCAGGG
>CAJTOH010000033.1 GCA_910577685.1 uncultured Dorea sp.
AAGAAAAAACTTTTTCAATTTCTCTCTTTTGCCAGTCGCAAGGCTGAACTGTTACTTTGTTTATTGCTTTAAATCGTTAAAGTATTGACAAAAACAATAGTTTTAGGTAAAATAAATCAGATATACCGACAGAAGGAGAGGGATTATGAAGCAGAAAATCGGATTTATTGGCCTGGGACTGATTGGCGGGTCGATTGCCAGAGCAATCCGGCAGTATTTTCCGGATTATGAGATTGTGGCTTTCGACAAGAATAAGGAAACACTGGCGCTGGCGGCGCAGGAATCTGTAATTGATGTAGCTGTATCTACGATTGATGGTAATTTTTACCATTGCAGTTACATATTCCTGTGTGCGCCGGTTTCTTATAATACGGCTTATTTAAAGCAGGTTGCGCCGTACCTTCACGAAGATTGTATCCTTACGGACGTAGGGAGCGTGAAGACGAATATCCACAGGGAAGCGGAGGCTTTGGGGCTTGGGCGGTATTTCATCGGAGGACATCCTATGGCGGGTTCTGAGAAAAGCGGCTATGTTAATTCCAAGGCAATGCTGATCGAAAATGCATACTATGTGATGACGCCGTCAGAGGGTGCGGCTAAGGAGAAGGTCGACCGTTATGTGGAGTTTGTAAAGGAGCTGCGGGCAATCCCCGTGCTTCTTGAATATCAGGAACACGACTATGTGACGGGGACGATCAGTCATCTTCCGCATATCATTGCGGCAAGTTTGGTGAATTTCGTGCGGGATACGGACACAAAGGAAGAGCTGATGAAGAATCTTGCCGCGGGAGGATTTAAGGATATTACCCGCATTGCTTCGTCATCTCCTACTATGTGGCAGCATATCTGCCTGAAAAATAAAGAATATATTTCCGGGATTCTTGGGGGATATATTCAGGAGCTTGGGAGGGCGAAGGATCTGATTGACCGGGAGGACGCACAGGGAATCTACCATTTGTTCGAGACTTCCAGAAATTACCGGAATTCCATTCCGGCATCTTTGGCGGGACCGATTAAGAAGGCCTATGAGGTTTACTGCGACATTATCGACGAGGCGGGAGGGATTGCCGCGATTGCGACGATTCTTGCCTCCAACAATCTGAATCTTAAGAATATCGGGATTGTCCATAACAGAGAATTTGAAGAAGGGGTTCTGCGTATTGAATTCTATGATGAGGCGTCTTCTAAACGGGCGGCGGAATTACTGCAGAAATTCAGGTATGTTGTCTATGAGCGTTAAAACTATTTATCCGAAAAAAGGGCTTAAGGGCGAGGTCAGGGTTCCGGGAGATAAGTCTATTTCCCACCGTTCTGTCATGTTTGGCTCCATTGCATCGGGAACTACGGAGATCACGAATTTTTTACAGGGCGCGGACTGTTTGTCTACGATCCGCTGTTTTCAGAAAATGGGAATCGAGATTGAACAGAAGCCGGACGCGGTATTGGTACGCGGCAGAGGACTTTACGGGCTGTCAGCCCCGGAGGGTACCCTTGACGTCGGCAACAGCGGGACTACCACAAGGCTTCTTTCCGGTATATTGTCCGGACAGGATTTTACATCTGTCCTGTCGGGGGATGCGTCTTTGAATTCCCGTCCTATGGGGAGGGTAATGTCGCCCCTGAACAGTATGGGCGCTCGGATAGAGAGTGTCCGAAACGACGGCTGCGCGCCGCTAAGGATAGAACCCGGCGTGCTTCACGGTATAGATTACCGGTCGCCGGTGGCTTCGGCGCAGGTGAAGTCTGCGGTCCTTCTTGCAGGGCTTTATGCCGACGGCAATACGTCTGTGACCGAGCCGGTTCTTTCGCGCAACCACACGGAGCTGATGCTTGGAGGTTTCGGGGCGGAGGTCAGCTCCGGCGTTCTTAAGGACGGCAGCGCGGTCGCAGGGATACGTCCCTGTAAGCAGCTTTATGGACAGAAGATTCGGGTACCGGGGGATATCTCTTCGGCGGCATATTTTATAGCAGCCGGTCTGGTGGTTCCGGGATCGGAAATTCTGATTCGCAATGTAGGGACGAATCCTACCCGGGCGGGAATTCTAAAGGTATGTGAAGCCATGGGGGCGGATCTTACCTATCTGGACAGGAATACGGCGGATTGTCAGGCAAAGCAGGAGACGGGCGGCGAGCCGACCGCCGATATCCTTGTAAGATCCGGTTCGCTTCACGGAACGGTGATAGAGGGAAGTATAATCCCGACTTTGATTGATGAAATTCCGATAATTGCGGTAATGGCGGCATGTGCGGAGGGGACAACCGTAATCAGGGACGCGGCTGAATTGAAAGTAAAGGAGACGAACCGGATTGACACGGTTACGGAGAACCTTAAGGCAATGGGATGCAGCGTCACGCCCACCGAAGACGGTATGGTGATAGAGGGCGGAAAGACGCTCGCCGGGGCGCGGATCAGGAGTTATCTGGATCACAGGATTGCGATGGCGTTCGCCGTCGCAGGGATGGCCGCGGAAGGTGAGACGGTAATTGAGGACAGTCAGTGCGTCGATGTGTCATATCCGGATTTTTTCGCCACATTGGAGAGTTTGAGCTAGGGATTTATTAAATTTCATTGCGGGCATGTGTATAATACAGATAGCGGGAACAGGAACGGTTGTTAAAGAGAGTGATTTTAAGAAGGTGAACGGAATGGATAATTGTATACAGTATAAATGTCCCTGCTGCGGGGCGTCTCTGGAGTTTTCTCCGCAGACTCAGAAGCTTTCCTGCCAAGGCTGCGGGAATCAATATGATTTAGAGACTATGGAACAGTATGAACAGGAGGAACGGCTGCCGGGGGAGCAGGATCTTAACTGGGAATATCGGAGGGAGGGACAGGGGGCCGGAAAGACCGAGGACAGTCTATATATATGTCCGTCTTGCGGGGCAAAGATTGAGGCGGATGAGGATACGGTAAGCACGGTCTGTCCTTACTGCGACAATGTGGTCGTAATCAAGGAGACTTTTTCGGGCGAGTTTGAACCGGACGTCATGATTCCGTTTAAGATCGAAGGAGATCTGGCGCGGCAGAAGATGACGGAGTTTTGCAAGGGCAAGCCCCTTCTCCCGAAAAGTTTCCGCGACCTCAGTTATCTGAAAGACCTGCGGGGATGCTACGTCCCTTACTGGCTGTTCGACTGCAAGGCAAACGCGGATATGAGTTTTAACGCTACGCGGGTCAGATCATGGAGCGACAGCGAGTATAACTATGTGGAAACTTCCTATTATCTGGTTTCGCGGTCGGGAACGATGGAGTTTGTCCATGTGCCTGTGGACGGCAGCAAGGAGATAGACGACAATACAACAGAATCTATCGAGCCTTTTGATTACAGCGAGCTGACGGATTTTCAGCCGGCTTATCTGGCAGGTTACGAGACGGATAAATATGACGTGGATGCAAAGGATGCGGAAGGCAGGGCGAAGCAGCGTTTGTATAATTCTGCCGAAAAGATGATACGCAGTACGGTGACCGGATACGAGTCCGTGCAGGTGAAAAGGCGGCATCTTACATCTCAGGACGGGAAAGTGCTGTATGCATTGCTGCCTGTCTGGCTGTTCGAGACGGTTTATGAAGGGAAGAAGTATCAGTTTGCCATTAACGGACAGACAGGGAAGATAGTAGGCGAGCTGCCTGTAGACCCGGGGGCATATTTGAAGTACCTCTGCAAGTTTACGGCGATAGGGACTGTGGCGTGTTCCATTATAGGAATACTGCTGTTTGGAGGAGTGTTATGATGGATGCGGGTATGATTTTGAGCGGATGTAAGGAGAAGGTTATTCCGGGAATAAAAAAGGCTCTGTGCGTACTCACACTGAGCGCGGCAGGACTTCTTATATTCGGGGAGTATGGAGCTGCGGAAGTATCTGCGGCCGGAAACAACCCGGGATTCGAGGGCCGGGTGCAGGATGACGCCGGACTTCTGACGCCGGATGAGGAAGAAAAGCTTGAGAAGAAATGTTCCAAAGTCTCGGAACAGCATAATACAGGAGTTTATATCATTACGACGCCGGATTTTGGCGGCGGCGACATTCAGCTCTGGCAGAGCCGGATTTTTGCGGAGTACGGGCTGGGGACAGATTTTTCAGGCAGCGGCGTTATGTTTGCCGTCAGTATCGCGGAGAGCGACTGGGGACTGGCAGGTTTCGGCTCGGCTTTGGAGGCGTTTACTACATATGGAAGAGAGCAGCTCGGAGAGGCGGTCTTAGACGATCTGTCAGCCGGAGAATTCTACGATGCATTTGACACGTATGTTTCCATGGCGGATGATTATCTGGCGGCGGCAGAGAGAGGGGACCCGTATACGGCGGATCATCCTTACGTGAAGAGTATGCCTATGCCGGTGATTATCGGCGGGTCGTTTCTGTTGTCTTTTTTTGTATCTGCGGTGATTTTGGCGTCGTGGAAAAACAGTATGAATACCAGAGTGAGCAAGGACGGCGCGTCGGAATATATGAAGGAAGACAGTTTCCGTCTATATAATAGTACGGATCATTTCCTGTACAATAATGTGACGCGTACGAAGAAGGAAACCTCGAAAAAATCAGAAGAAAACAGAAGCAGCGGAAGAAGCAATAGAGAGAGGCGTTCCGGCCGCTCGGGAACCAGCGGTAAGTTCTGAACTGTTTCTGGTATAAAAGTATATCTCCGGGCGGGGGGAATTCGTCCGGCAAGATTTAAGGAGGAGAAATATTATGGGACTAATCAGGGCGGCATGGACGGCTGTAAACGGGACATTGTCAGATCAGTGGAAAGAATATTTTTGCTGTGACGCGCTTGACGCGGAGGTGTTGCTGGCAAAAGCAGAGAAATGTGTGTCGGGGCGTTTGGGGAACCGTAAAGTAGACGATAATATTATCACGGATGGTTCCCACATTGCCGTGGCGAACGGGCAGTGTATGATTATCGTGGAGGACGGTAAGGTGATCGACGCCTGCGCGGAGCCGGGGGCGTATACCTATAACACGAAAACCAGCCCTTCCGTGTTCGGAGGATCTTTTGTAGAAGGTTTGAAGGGGATCGCGAAAGAGGCGTGGCGGCGGTTTCAGTTCGGAGGCGGCACGGGACGGGACCAGCGGATTTATTATGTGAATATCAAAGAGATTCCGGGAAATAAATACGGTACGCCTAACCCGGTGCCTTTCCGCGTGGTAGACCGGAATATCGGGCTTGACGTGGACATTTCCATACGGTGTAACGGGGAATACTCCTACCGGATCGTGAATCCTATGGTATTCTATGCCAATGTCTGCGGAAATGTAGGACACATATACACAAGGGATCAGATTGATTCTATGCTGAAATCAGAACTGCTTACGGCGCTGCAGCCGGCGTTTGCAAGGATATCGGAAACAGGAATCCGTTACAGCGCCCTGCCCGGGCATACGGTAGAGCTGTCGGACGCGCTCAATGAAGTTTTGTCAAAGAAATGGACCGAGCTTCGGGGGATCATGGTCTATTCTCTGGGGATCAATAGTGTGACGGCATCCCGGGAAGACGAGGAGATGATCAAGCAGCTCCAGAAATCGGCTGTCATGCGCGACCCGGGCATGGCGGCGGCCACCCTCGTGGGAGCTCAGGCAGACGCTATGAGGACGGCGGCAGGGAATAGGAACGGAGCTATGTCAGGATTCATGGGAATGGGTATGGCTTCTCAGGCGGGCGGCATGAACGTGCAGGATTTGTATGCCATGGGGCAGAGACAGCCGGCAAATACGGCTTATGGAGCTTCGCCGGCAAATCACGCAGAGCCGGCCAGGGCGGGGTGGACTTGCTCCTGCGGTACGGGCGGCAATACCGGGAAATTCTGTGTGGAATGCGGCGCGCCCCAACCGGTACAGGCGGCAGGATGGACTTGTTCCTGCGGGACAGTGAATAAAGGGAAATTCTGCTCTGAATGTGGAAAGCCGAAACCGTCAGGTATCCTGCAATACCGCTGCGATAAGTGCGGCTGGGAGCCGGAGGACGCTTCGAAACCGCCTAAGTTCTGTCCGGAGTGCGGCGACCCGTTCGATGACGGGGATATTAAGAGAAATTAATGATTAAAAGCAGCTTGCAGCAGGATATGGCGTTTAGATTACATGAAGCGAAACCATATTACTGCATATGAGCTGCTTTTTTGTTTAACAGGCTGCGGCATATATGGGTCAATTTGGGCTAAGAAATTCTACTTTGCAGAAATGTTCTTTGGATTTTTTGTTATAACTGATTCCAACAGCCAATATTCTTCCGGTATATCTCTTTTTTTCACCGAGTTTTCCTGTGAAGCGCAGCACATAGTCTTTCATTTTTATTTGCCGGATAGCGTCTTCCGGCGTGCTATCGACTTTCAATTCCAGAATCACGCAGTCTGCCCCGCTATGCTCGGGATAAAAGATAAAATCAACAAATCCTTTGCCCGCTTTGTCTTCACGTTCCACGCGATAACGGTCGCGTGCCGACAAATAGACAAGATTGATAACCGCAGATAGCTCTGTTTCATTATTATACGAAAGAATGGGCGATTCCGTATCATGGGTAAATGCCAGAATCTCGGCCATTGTTTTTGTGTCGCCGGATAAGGTTGCCGCGAGCATTTTCTCAGATTCCTTTGCCAAACGGTGAACGTAGCCAAGGCTGTCATTGGTCAGCAGCAATTCGTTGTATTTATCCATTAGTTCCTTATTAGGGATAAAAACAGCGCCATTTTCATAAGTTAGCAGACCATATACAACCATTGCGGAATAAATCTGGTTTTTGGTCTGTAACTTTGAATCTGTAGCGGCATATCCTAACAGCACAATCGGAATCCGTTCTCCGGCAATCATAAGTGCAAGGTCATCCCGGATATCGTCAATGTTATTTCGGATATAATAAAAAATCTCATCATAAGGACCGGAACTCGTCCAGTAGTTTGAAAGCTGATTGTCCGATAATGCACATACAATTGAACGGGGATTGTAAAGCCTTCTGCCGGTAACGGTACAATACCCGTCGTACCAGAGGCGCAGGCTGTCTCTTGTTATTTCCGGGAGCGCTGTCTTCTGGAAATATACATGGAATAATGTATCGACCTCGGCATCCAAAAAGCCAAAATATTCACTGAATTTCTTTTTTGTCACCATGTCGTATTCAAGAAACATATTTAGCTCAGAACCGCTGGAATACTTGGCAATCGGCAGAATTCCGGTCATATAGACAAATTCTACATAGGGCTGATCTTTTAACAGGTTGCTGAGAAAATCAATATATTCTGCCTTGTCTTTGTCCGTAACGAAATCTCTGTGGAAAATAAAATCCCATTCATCCAGCACGAAGATGAAACGGACATCTTCCGGATCAGATTCAAGAATCTCATTCAATGCGTCCCACGGGGCGTCTGATTCTTTTAGGTTGACCTTGGGATATGCCTGAATCAGATCCTGCAGGATACGTCTGCTGATTCTTCCGATATAATCCCGATAGGATTTGCAGCCGGAGGGCAGGGAATTTAAAGTGACATAGATGACGTTGTGCCGGTTGATGTGGACCGGATACCATTCCCGGGAACTCACGGAAAGAGAATCAAAAATCGGACGGCAGTCTCTTCCTTTGCCAAAATAAGCGGCAATCATGCTTGCCATTACAGATTTACCAAAACGGCGGGGTCTCGTGATGCAGATGTATTTTTTATTTTTATCTTTGAGATTCGGTTCAATAAGAGGGATCAATTCGTCAAGCATTGCTGTTTTATCAACAAAGTAAGTAGATTCGGTTTCGTCTTTGTAGAGAAGAGATGCTTTTTTGCTGTTTAAATATAAACCCATAACAACAATTCCTCCTGCCGGTGTTTGGTTTATTTTAGCATAGGGGGAGGGGATTATCAAGTTTCTATTGAACCCATTGTTTGATTGTCAAAAATGTATCCTGCATATTGATAGTGAGAATAATATATAATAAAAATATATCTTGCGTATTATAGATAAAATAGAAGAAAAGTATCTTGCGTATTATAGATAAAATTGATAAAATATAGAATGAATATAATAGAAAATATACTAATACAGGGGCTGAAATGAATATGGAAATTAAAAGAAAAATTTATCAAAAGCTCCTTCAATGGAAGTCGGAGGTACAAGGAAAAAAAGCTCTCCTCATAGAAGGTGCGCGCAGGGTAGGAAAGTCTACGATTGTCCAGCGTTTCGCAGAAAATGAATATAAGTCTTATATTATGATTGATTTTAACAAAGCGTCTAAGAATGTCAAGGATAATTTTGATAATCTGAATCAGCTGGATATATTTTTCCAAAACCTGTCTCTGGAATACAATGTAAGACTTTATGCGCGGGAAACACTGATTATATTTGACGAAATACAGAGGTTTCCTAAAGCACGGGAATCTGTTAAGTATTTGGTGGCTGACGGCAGATACGACTATATTGAAACAGGCGCCCTGATTTCAATCCGTGAAAACGCGGAGGAAATTACAATTCCCTCAGAAGAGAGAAAGATTAAGATGTATCCTTTGGATTTCGAGGAATTTGCCGCTGCCCAGGGGGAAGAAATTATGTTGGAACATATCCGGGGGTGTTATCAGAGAAAGGAACCTTTAGAGCAGAAGAACCATGCGAAGGTGATGCGGATCTTCAGGGAATATATGTTGGTCGGGGGGATGCCCCAGAGTGTGGTCGCATATTTGGAAAATGGGCGGGATTTCTATGCGAGCGACGTGGAAAAACGTGACATATTGGAATTATACAGGGATGATATTAAGAAAGTATCGAAGCGTTATCGTTCTAAAGTATCGGCGCTATTTGAGAATATACCGGCTTACCTGTCCACCCATGAGAAAAAAGTTGTGTTAAGTAAGATTGATACCAACGCGGTGTTCAGTCAGTATGACGACCCGCTCTTTTGGCTGGATGATTCGATGATTTGTAATGTTTGTTATAAATGCAACGATCCGAATGTGGGGTTTGCCTTGAACAAGAATGATTCTGCCGTTAAATGTTACATGGGAGATACAGGATTGTTAGTAAGCCTTGCGTTCAGCGAAAATGAGATTGCCAGCCAGCAGCTTTACCGATTGATTATGAATGGCAGACTTTCTTTGAATGAAGGAATGTTGTATGAAAACGTTATTGCGCAGATGATTGCGGCTAAGGGCAGAAAACTTTATTTCTATACGCGGTACAGTGAGGAAAAGCATCGGAATGATATGGAGATTGATTTTTTGCTTTCAAATGAGAGTAAGACGAATTTTAAAATATATCCTATTGAGGTAAAGTCTTCTAAGAATTATTCGGCCACCTCACTGGGGTCATTCCGCTCGATTTACCTGAAACGAATCAGTCAGGCCTACATTATTCATCCAAAGAGTTATATGGAAGAGCGGGATGTGGTGAAGCTCCCGCCATATATGTTTTTTTGCCTGTTTCAAGAATAGGGGATTTATGCTATGATAATAAGAAAAATTAATTGATACAAGGGGGATGAAAGATGAATTTTTTTACACCGGCCGAGGTGGCGAAAAACTATATTGCGGCGGGCAAAGCGAAGGTGGGTACGCCGGTTAGCAAGATGTTCCTTCTTGCGGTTCTTGCGGGCGCGTTCATCGCAATGGGCGGGGTGGGCGCGACAACCGTTGCGGTGTCGGTTCCGCTTGCGTCGGTAGGGAAGTTCGTCGGGGCGTGCGTGTTTCCGGGCGGCCTTACTATGGTCCTGCTGGCGGGCAGCGAATTATTCACGGGCAACACGCTGCTGGTGATTCCTCTGCTTCAAAAGGAGATTACCCCGGCGGGGATGCTGAGGAACTGGGGCGTGGTATATCTTGGAAACCTGGCGGGAGGCCTTCTGGTCGCGGCCGGCGTCGTGTATTCCCATCAGCCGGATTTGTTTGGAAAACAGATGGCGGTGTCCGTCATCTCTACAGCTGCGGCGAAGTGTTCGCTGACCTTTGGGGATGCGGTTATCAGGGGGATTCTATGTAATTTCCTGGTCTGTATTGCCGTGTGGATTTCCTTTGCGGCAAAGGATGCGGCGGGAAAGATTATGGGTCTGTTCTTCCCTATTATGATGTTCGTGCTCTGCGGATTTGAACACAGCATAGCGAATATGTATTATATCGGCGCGGGGATTTTTGCAAAGGGAATACCGGAGTATGGACAGGCGGCGGTTGATGCGGGTGTGGAACTGGGAGCGGTTACTTGGGGGAATTTCTTCGGGGCAAACCTGCTTCCCGTGACCATCGGCAATATTATCGGCGGCGCGGTCTGCGTTGGGTGTGCGTACTGGTATATTTACCTGAGGAAAGCAGACAGATAGGAGATACTAAAGGAGATTAGGAAGATGTTACTGTTACAGCAGATGATCGTATTGTTTATCTATATTGCGCTTGGATACGGGGCGGCGAAAAAGGGGGTCATGGACGAGGGGTTCAGTAAGAAGATTTCCTGGGTGGTTGTAAACATCGCCAACCCGGCCCTTACGTTGTCGGCGGTGGTCAACGGGGAGGGGACGATTACAGGGAAGGAACTTCTTCTGACGGCGGCGGCAGCGCTGGTGATTCTCGGGGGAATGGTACTGCTTTCACTGGCGCTGCCGGTTTTGTTTCGGATCAGAAAGGAATACAGGGGCGTTTACCGGCTGATGTCTGCATTTAATAATATCGGATTCATGGGGTTTCCGGTGATTTCGGCGGTTTATGGTCAGGAGGCGCTTCTGTATGCGGCGGTATTCTCCATGTTGTTCAATGTCTTAATCTATACTTACGGGATCCGGACGGTGCAGGAGGACGCAGGAGGGATCGAGTGGGGGAAGGTGTTTAACATCGGGGTGGTTGGCAGTATAGCCGCGATTGTGATCTATCTCCTTAAAATTCCCACGCCGGAATTCTTCAATACGACGATGGGCGGTCTAAGCGGGCTGACTGCGCCCCTTAGTATGATGGTAATCGGTATTTCGCTTACAGGTATACGATTGAAGGAACTATTTCTGGATACCGGGCTATTGCTCTATTCCCTGACGAAGCTTTTGGTGATTCCTATTCTTGCCATGCAGGCGGTCGTCAGGGTGATTGATAATGAGATGTTATGCGGAGTGTGCATGGTGATGCTTGCGACTCCGGCGGCGAGTATGACCGCTATGCTTGCACAGCAATATGGGGATGAAGAGAGCGGGGAACAGGCTGCAAAAGGGGTGGCGTTGACTACGCTTTTGTCGGTTGTCACCATTCCGATTGTGTCTGCGGCGGTATTTTCATAAGAAGTAAAAGCGCATCAATAGGAAAGGACGGATAGAACTATGACAAATAGCGAGAGAAGAGATCGGGAAATGCCGTATATTACGGATGAACAAATCTTTGAAGAGCAGAAAAGGGCCAGGAGGCTGACGCAGGCGCTGAACACGGCCGACCGTTCGGATTTTGAGACGATTGGAAAGATTGTGAAAGAGCTGCTTGGCAAATCTGACGGGGCGTTTATTAACCCGCCTTTTTACTGCGACTATGGTTCGCACATAGAAGTAGGAAAGAATTTTTTTGCAAATTATAATTGTATGATTCTGGACGTGGCAAAGGTAGTGATCGGAGATAACTGCCAGATGGCTCCGAATGTGGCGATCTATACTGCAGGTCATCCAATACATCCGGATACACGCAATACGGCTTACGAATATGGGATAGAGGTGACGATTGGCGATAATGTCTGGATCGGCGGCAATACCGTAATCTGCCCGGGAGTCCATATCGGCAGCAATACGGTGATTGGCGCGGGAAGCGTCGTGACTAAGGATATCCCGGACTGGGTGATTGCGGCGGGGAATCCATGCAGGGTGATAAGGGAAATCACGGAGGCAGACAGGAAATTCTACTTCAGGGACAGGGAATTCGATGAAGAAGCATGGGCGCATGTGCTGGAGCTTCAGAAATAAATACTTTCCCGGGCGCTGCTCCCGGGAAATCCGTATACGCCCCCGATAAGATGCCAGAGCGTCAGTATCTCAGTTTGATATTCGATAAGGAAACATCCGCCTCATATCCTTTGGCATGCAGCATGTATTCCATTCCGTTTTTGGCAAGGTCGATATGGTTCTGGGGGGCGACCATGATCTCCTCGATCGGCAGATTCCGTTCGCTTAACGGAATCTCAATATAGGGGAGCATAAAACCGTCTTTGGGGCGGAAATATACGGTGGTTTCTTTCTGCTTTTTGAAAATGAACCGGTATTCCTGCTCTTCTGCAAAGCCTTCGTGTTTAAAGAACATAGCGTAAACTTCTGCCGTTTTCCTGAATTTTCTGCATGCTTTCAGGTAATTGACGTCGTCAGGATCTCGTTTCCCGGCTTTAAGGATCGTATCCAGCGGCATATGCAGCTGGTTGGGAAGATAAACGCAGAGGATTCTTCGGATCAGTTGTTTCTGTCGTTTCGTATCGTAGACGACGAGTCCGTGATAAGCAATCTCAGCGGCTTCTTCAATTCTTGCAATGATTTCATTGCTCCGAAAGCCGATGTTGTAGCCGGTCTTACTGCCGAATTCCGACCACATGGTAATGCTGTCCCTGCATTTTGAAAAGGACAGCACAAAATATTCCCTGTTCTTTTCTCTCCCGGCATAGGAGGCGTCCTTTAAAAACATCTCCCTGAAAGCCTGTTCCTTGATGGTTTCCCGGCATACCTCTTCAATAATTCCCCGGATATGTGAGAATTCGTTAGGGTCGTTGAGGAAATCGCTCTTTGTCGCCCAGAAACAGTTATGGTTGATAATGCCGTTGATGCCGTTGCTTTTGGTATAGTGGTAGAGAATACTGCCTTTCTCGGCGTGTTCTAGTATCACTTGTCTGCCGGACATAGCGCGTTGCTCCTTTCAAAATGATTTTGTATCAGATTATGGCTATTAATCTGCCCCTTTGCTTTTCCCGTATTCCTTGCTTGCATCTATGAGAAGGGTCCCGATTCCTTTGCTGCGCTCCGATTCCAAGACGTCTAAATCTTGTATGTAAACGGCTGTCTGTGGTTTTAGGCATGCAACTTTTTTCTGTTCTAATATCATGACATGGGAAAAACCGATAACGGTTCCGTTCTCTTCTGCTACAAGAATATCCTCATTAGAGCTTTCGAAAATTGAGTCAAAAAACCGGTCGTCCCGATATCCCATTACAAAATGTTCCGGTTGGTATTTTACGCCGTCAGCCTCTAATTCAGAATACAAATGCCTTAACTGGTCAATATCGTGGATAGTTGCTTTTCTGATAAGCATGCGCTCTTTTCCTCCTGATTAATAGTTTGCTTTTCTTTACTTTGAAATCATTATAGCATTTGTTGACAGTGATTACAATTTAAGTTTTCCGGCCTTAAGTGGGAGTAACCGGAAAAGAAAAAAGATTGACAAGATCAGGTAAAGAGTTCATAATACAAGTATTACATGTGTAAGATATAAAAGTCAGAAGAATAAAAACAGGAAGGCTGGCGGGAAGGATTTTGCGGCAGGTAAGCAGGATGAAAAAAAAGACAGTTGTGATTACAGCGTTATGTTTGGTTTTGATATCGATGTTTTTGACAGGCTGCTTGAAAAAGGGTTCCGGACGCGGAAGCAACGCGCCGGATTCCGGCGGCAGTATTGGAAGCGGTGACGCGGATAACGGAGTGGATATGTATGAAGGGCAAATAGACGAGGAGGAGCAGGATTATTCATTGAAAGTAATAGAGATGGATAAACAGGAACAAGATGAGGCGCTTGGGAAATTATACGCATTTATGGAAAGCTGCAGAGATATTTATGAAAGACGGATCAGCGCCGGTGATAGAAGGCCGGAAAGCGGCGGACATGCTGTGGACGGAACGGTTGACACGGGCGGCGCAGACGAGGACGCTCTGCACGAGATGGTTAAGACAGGCGGGGCGAACGGCCTTTCGGTTACCTGCGGGAACCGGGATTATAATCTGACGAATTACGGGCAGGTGGATCAGGCCCTAAGGGATGCTTTAGCGGGAAAGGATGCGAAGACGGAAATTTATCAGGTGAATACGGCGCTGGTTTTCCGGTATTATCATCTTGCATTTTCAGATAATGAACTGGTTGTGACGTCCGTAGGCGCTATATTTGGCGAGGGCATGGAACCTGCGCTTCAGCAGTTGGAGAAGATTCGGGCGTACCGATGGGAGTATACGGAAAAGGGGTGGCTGATCTGGGAGAAAGCATTATCCAGAAATCAGGAGATGGATATGCATATTTTCTGCAGGGTACTTCCCCTTGAGGAGCAGTGCAGGGACATTGCGAGAGAGTATATTGTTCCGGTCAGCTATTTTTGCAACAACCTGTTTCTTACGGACTGGGACATGTCGTGCATGGAGAAGATAGAATTCAACGACTTGTATGAATTCCTTTATGCAAAGGAAACCGGGAAGCGGCCGGATGAAGAGACGTATAGGGACGGAATTCCCAAGCAGGAGTTTGAAGATATTATAGGGCGTTACTTTGATATTCCGGCTGGCCGGCTTGAACAATTTGCCAGATATGACAGCGGGACGGGGCGGTATCCCTGGATCCCTATTGGAATCCCGAACCGGGTGCGCCAGTTACAGCCGTCGTTTCCTGAGGTTGTGAGATGTACGGAGAACGGGGACGGGACGGTAACGGCTTTTGTGGAGGCCGTATCGACCGAGGAGGGGCTGGACTGTTACTATGCCCATGAGGTGGCGCTTCGCAGGCGGGAGGACGGACGTTACCTATATGCGGGGAACCGGGTTGACCGGGAACATTCCTTCTGCGTTCCGGCATATAGGGCGAGAAGGGAATTTGAAGGAACGAAGACAGAGTAAACAGACAAGGTTCAGGCTGCCTGAACAGCAGCGGGAGGGAGCCGTTAATTATGAAAATAAAGGAAAAGAGATTTACAGCCGGAGCTGCCGTCTTGTTTCTGTGTATTTTCTTTGCCGTTACATTTACATTTGCCGGGAAATATATTATGATACCTCATGGAATGGCGGGAAATGCGGGGGATAGGGCGCAAAGAGCTGTGGAAAGCGTCTGTAATCTGAACACGCGGTTGGCAGAGGGCGTGCGGCAGGAAGCGGAACAGGAGTTTGAGGCTGCGTTCGCTGAGAACCGGGAAGGCGAATTCGTATTTACATTTTCTGTGGATGATTTTATTGAGAGGTATAACAGCATTTATCAGGCGGACAGGGGAGTTCTCTATTTTGCGCCGTCGTGGGAGTGGAGGTCTTACAATTATGACCGGGCGATTCATTCGGGTTATGCGTGTACTTATTATCACTACAGTAAGGAGGAAACGATCCTGCCCTTTCCCACGGTTTCGGTCTACACACCGTCCGGAAGCGATCATGTTCTTGAGATTACGCTGAATTTTGACGATCACAGCTATACGGATCCGCTGTATATGGCGTACGAGGATATGTGCTTTTATACGTTGAAGACGCTGCTGCCGGATTTGGCAAAGGATGAGATTGTGACGTTATACAAGACGCTGAATGATTTGGCGTATGAGCATCTTACGCCGATCAAATATACGGAAAAGTCCGCTCCCTGCGCCGTGTACTGCCGGGGGAATGTGGCGCTGTACCCGTATTTTGCCATTGGGGAGAGCCTGCATCTTTGCATCATTCCGGCGGCTGGTCAGTATATTGAGCAGATGGAGCAAAGAGGGGCGCAGATTCTGCGGTTTTGAGAAGAAGCAAGAAAACTGCCGGGAACAGAAGTGATGACGGCATAGGAGGAATGTATGTATGGAATGGGCGGACGGCAAGACGAGGTGTCAATGGGCGAACCCGGGCAACGACCGGTATATCAAGTATCATGACGAGGAGTGGGGCGTGCCTGTGTATGACGACCATAAGTTGTTTGAGATGCTGGTGTTAGAATCTTTTCAGGCGGGGCTGTCGTGGGAGTGCGTGCTGAATAAGCGGGAGAGCTTCCGGGAAGCGTTTGATAATTTTGATCTGGAAAAGGTCTGTGAATACGACGAGGAGCGCATGGAGCGCTTAAAGGAGAATCCGGGGATTATAAGAAATAAGCGTAAGATTCAAAGCGCTGTAAGCAATGCAAAGGTTTTCCGGAACATACGGCGGGAGTTTGGGAGTTTTTCGGAATATATCTGGGGATTTACGGACGGGAAGGTGGTCTACGAGAAGGGAATGTCGCGGTCGGAATTGTCGGATACGGTGTCGAAAGACCTGAAAAGGCGGGGCATGAGCTTTGTCGGAACTACGATTATCTATGCCTATCTGCAGGCAATAGGTGTAATTAATTCCCATGAGGAGGGGTGCTTTCTGGATATTGAAGGGAAATGAAGTATAACCGTATTTTTTATAGAAACAGGGCGGGAATCTGAATGAATCGGGGTTTTGCCCTGTTTCTTTTATGTTAAGGAATTTTTAAGATTTATGTTGAGTTTCTTTTAAAGCGGATATATTATAGTAACCGTGTAAAGAACATCAGGCATCGTATATGCGGCGGACCGGGTCAGGCAGAAGATATATGGGAACGGAGGGATGTTTATGGACACGGAGACGATACTGGTTGTGGATGATAATAAAGAGATTGTGTATTCCATCAGCGAACTGCTGAAGTATGAGGGATATCAGGTGGTAAAGGCTTACGACGGGATGGAGGCTTTGGAGGCCTTGGAGAAAGAGGAGATCGACCTGATCTTGCTGGATGTGATGATGCCAAGGATGAACGGTCTGTCTGCCCTGATGAAGATGCGGGAGAAGAGCCGGATTCCGGTGATTATTTTGTCGGCTAAGACCGAGGAGAGCGATAAGGTGTCGGGGCTGGTGCTGGGGGCGGATGATTATGTGGAGAAACCTTACCAGCCGGCGGAGTTAATAGCGAGGATCAAGGCGCATCTTCGGCGGTACCGCGCATGGGGGAAGGAGAAGCCAAAGGCGGATGAGGACAGGATTATTAATGGCGGGCTGGTCCTTGATAAGAAACAGCGCGTGGTGGTCGTGGAGGGTGAAGAGGTTAGGCTGACTGCCACGGAATATAAGATTCTGGAGCTTTTGATGGAGCATCCCGGGCAGATTTTCCCGGCGGAGCAGATCTACGAGCTGGTGTGGAAGGAGAGGGCGGATTTTGCAGTGGAGAATACCGTTATGGTACATATCCGCCATATCCGTGAGAAGGTGGAAATTGATTCTAAGAAACCAAGATATGTAAAGGTGGTGTGGGGAATTGGATACAAGATGGAAAAATATAGTTGAGAAGATTTTTGCTTTTTTTCAGAAAAAATGGATTTCAGTACCGGGATTGATTCTGATGGTTTTTGGGGTGTTCGGTTTGGGGATTCTTATATCCTACCGCCGTTCGTACACCACGGAGACGGTGCTCGGTTTCGGATTCCTGCTGAATATTTGTATTGGAATCGGTCTTTCCCTTGTGCTGAAACAGTATTTGGAACGGAGATATCAGGAATGGAACAAGGGGAAAGAGTGGGGTTATGAGGAGTGGAAGATGAAGGAGGCCTATTCTTTAAAGGAGCTTTGCAAGGTATTTGGAGTCTGCGGCTTGGCGGCAGTCTGGTATCTGTACGACCTTGTGGAGGGCGGCGGCAGGTGGGGCGGCCTGAGCAAAGGATGGTATTTTAATTTTTCTACCGCTTATGTTCTCGTTATCACGGTTCTGGTCCAGTTTTTGGTGGCGTGGAAAGCGGTCAGGAAGTTCTGGTATGGAAAACTGGACGTTGTCTTTGACCAGATCGAGGTGCGTTTGCAGATGCGCCTTGCCGAAGCGTTGGAGATTGAACGAAAAAGCCTTGAGAAGGTAACGCGAAGCGATCAGCTTAGGGTCGACTTGATTACGAATGTGTCGCACGATTTGAAGACGCCCCTCACTTCGATGGTGGGATATGTCGAACTGATTAAGAAAGAGGAGTTAAGCGATGTGGTGCGGGATTATATCGACGTGATTTCCGCACGGACGGAGAAGCTTAAGGAGATGATTAACAGCCTCTTCTCACTGGCAAAGGCCAGCAGCGGGAATGTGGAGCTAAAAAAAGAGAATTTTGAGGTGAACCGGCTGATTGAACAGATATTTGCGGACATGGACGACCGGATTAAGGAAAGCGGGCTTAAGTTCGTGAGGCAGCTTACCGGAGAAGATACGAAAATCTATTCGGATAATACGTATTTTTACCGTATTTGCCAGAATTTGATTGAAAATGCATTGAAATATTCCGCAAAGGGAACCCGGGTGTTTGTACGGACCTATCTGAAGGGATGTCCGGCCGGTACGGACATGGGGGAAGCGGCGGATGAAATGGAGGATTCCAGACTGCATGAGGCAGGGGCGCCTGCTTTGAAGGCGGATGAAATGCAGGATTCCGAGAGGTTTTTGGCTGTGTCCGGTCAGGGAAAGAAGAGCATCTGTATAGAGATTACCAATACTGCAGGGTATTTTATGGATTTTACGAAGGAGGACATCGTGGAACGTTTTGTTCGCGGGGATCACGCAAGGACCAGCGAGGGCAACGGGCTGGGGCTGGCCATTGTGAGCGCCTACGCGAAGGCGTTAGGAGGAGAGTTCGAGATCAAGATTGACTGCGACCAGTTTAAGGCTTGTCTGGAATTCGGCGCTTAATATTTTTAGATATTAAAGCAGGGGTTATGAGGGACTGCTTAAGGGAAAAATCTGACGGGATGCGTACTGCCCGTCAGATTTTTCATACTTGCGGCGGTAATTAACCGGGGAGAACAGGGCGGTGTTTAAGCAGCCTGCATTACCTGCCGTCAGACGGCAAAGTCTGCATGAGAGCAAAGAAATGTTCGGGCTTGCCGGTACTGAAATAGTCGTACCACGCTTCCAGCGTATTCGTTTCAAAAACCCCTAAATGTTCAATAATTTGTTTTGCCCATAACAAAGCCCCGGTGGAGCTTGCGGTAATCAGGTTGCCATCCGCTGCCGACGGCTTGTCTATATAAAAACGTTGTCCTTTATAGCGGGGAGAAACCATTTCAAGAAATCCCTGTCCATTGCTGGTATGCGGACGATGATCCAATAGTCCGGAGTTGGCGAGAGCGGCGGTTGCCCCGCAAATCGCGCATACGGTCGCCCCTAAAGAGAGGAATTCGTTTGCTTTTTCGATGATTGCTGCGTGTTTAGGGTCGTTCCATGTATCTGCGCCCGGCAATATCAACGTACTTGTTTCACTTACAATAATTTCGTCAATTAAGCAATCAGGTACGATTGTGAGACCGCCCATTGTACGGATTGGCTCCTTAGTATAGCTAACTGTTTTTAGCGATACGCGAGGGGCGTCTTTTTTGAAAAATCGGCCGGAATTAAGTTCCGAAATAACGTGGCCCAACTCCCAGTCAGCTAAAGTATCAAGAACATAAACATAGATTGTAAACATAAATCTCCTCCGTCTTCATTGTTTTATTGAATTACTTTCATTTTCATTGTACCATGTAATTGCTGACAACATTATGGCAATAATCTAAATTGAAAGGCGGCTGTTAGATGAAAGTAGACAGGCTTGTTAGTATTATTATGACACTTCTTGATAAAAAGAGGATAGGCGCGCGGGAATTAGCAGATATGTTTGAAGTTTCACCCCGCACAATCTATCGAGATATAGACGCAATCAACATGGCGGGTATTCCTGTCCGCTCCGCACCGGGAGTAGGCGGCGGCTTTGAAATTATGCAGGAATATAAGCTTGATAAAACGGTTTTTACGGCTGACGATCTTTCTGCCCTTTTGATGGGACTTTCCAGTCTTTCAGGCATGATGCGGGGGGACGAACCGGTACATGCTCTTGCGAAAGTTAAGAGTTTTATCCCTGCCGACAGAGCGAAAGAAATTGAATTAAAAGTCAATCAGATATGTATTGATTTAACTCCGTGGACGGGCGGCGGCAATATACGGCCTAATTTAGAGATTATTAAATCGGCTTTGCAGGAAAACAAGACGCTGACCTTTGAATATATCGCTCACCACGGAAATGAAACCACACGGACAGTCGAGCCGTATCAGCTTGTTTTGAAAGGCAATCATTGGTACTTGCAAGGGTATTGCCGCAAAAGAAATGATTTTCGATTATTCAGGTTGTCCCGCATGTCATATCTGCAAAAGCAAGAGGAAATTTTCACACCGCGCGAATATCAAAAACCACAGTTGGATTTTGACGGTATTTTGGAAACTATGCAGACAAAAATCGAAGTCCGCTTTCATAAATCCGTCATGGACAGAGCGCTTGATTTTTGTCCTTATGAGGATTTTTTAGCGGATGGCGACGATTATTATATAGTTAATTTCCCTTTTATCGAAAACGAATACTACTACGATATTCTTTTAAGTTTTGGAGATAAATGCGAGTGTTTAGCGCCGCTGCATATCCGCGCAGAAATAAAACGCAGAATACAGGATATGGCCGCGCTATATGAAAGATGATACGTTGTCCGGAGGGGTGTTTTGATGAAAGGGGGATGATTTTTAACAGCAGATACAGTATAATGGAGAAGAATAGGAGGTATAGCGTATGGAGATGGAAGTAAGAAAGAGAAAAGCAGAGTTGTATCGGTATCAGGGAGTCGGATTTGGAATCTATATCCTTGCTTCCGCTTATTTGTTTTATATGGTATTGGGGATTGATTCCGACTATATTTCATGGAAATTTGGCAATGGAATCGCCGTGCTGGTCACAGCAAGTATATGTATCGTATATGCATTATTTGTGGCCGCGGCCGGTCTCGTCATACGTCTCGGGGCGTGCAGGATCTTAGAGATTCTCACCACGGAATGTGATCCGTTCTTATATGAGGCATGCATCCGCAGAAACAACAAGCTGCTGTTTAGGGACAGGCTTATGTGCAATATTGCATTGGCGCAGCACTGTCAGGGGAATTTTGACAGAGAGTGGGAGACTTTGCAGGGGATTGACGTCCGTAAGCTGAAAGGTATATTCCGGGTGAATTATTATATTTTACTGTCTGCCCAGTATTTTAAGAGGGGGATGGGATTGAAGGTGCGTGAGCTGGAAGAGGGATTCCGGCGCAGTATTTCCGGACAGACTCAATATCAACAGGAATACGGACAGATGAATTGCAGGGGAAGAAAGAGGAAGGAATGGAGATACTTTGAGATGCTGTGCGCGGGCAATAATCTGATCAGAGCCCTTGAGAATCAGGATTATCATGCGGCGTCAAGATTCCTTTATGATCGGATGGAGCTTAACGGGAATGTAGAAAAGCCATGGACGAAGGTGAACTATGCGCTTAAGGAGGCGAAGATCTATCTGGGGCTGGGCGATCAGGAGAGTGCAAAGCTCTGCCTCGAGTATGTGGTGTCGAAGGGAAACCGCATGTGGTGCGTACAGGAGGCAGAGAGGATACTTGAAGCGCTTCCTGAACCTTAAGGAGACCGGAAGGGATACGGTGGAGATTTCCGTCATGGGCATATTGAAAGACTGCCACAGAAAAGGAATCGGAACGCGGCTGTTTTTGGAGGCGAAAGCATTTGCAGAGTGTGAGGGTTACTCTTTTATGCAGGTCAAGACCGTGCAGATGGGAAAGTACAAAGAGTACGATAACACGAACCGCTTTTATCTAAGCCTTGGTTTTAAGGAATTCGAGGTATTTCCGACGCTGTGGGATGAGTGGAATCCCTGTCAGGTCTATGTGATGTCGTTGGGAAATGATTCGAGCCTCCCATAAAATTCCTGATAAAAATCGCCGTCCGCGGCGTATGGTTTCAGATAAAATTGCTGTAAAATGAACATACTGAGTTTTTTTATCTTCTCACCGTGTTCAAAATCCATAGCGTATTCCTGCAGGGGTTTGAGGAAATAGTGCCAGTCTGTGATGAATTTCTCATAACGTTTGATATCCGGCATATCGATCCATTTGCGTATCTTAACCTTATTCTTGTTCGGCGCGGGACATTCATGTATCTGCAGAAAATACTGAAAGGAGCGGTTCTCATAGAAGCGTCCCAGAGGAAAGATGCGGCAGATTCCGGGGCGGAGGGAATGGATGCGGCACCGTCCGTTGCTCAGGAACACGCAGGCGTCTTCTTTTGCCGTCATCCTAAGGTTGGGGAGGATGACGCCGTCCGCCACATTTAATTCAAGGCAGGAATTCAATAAGTCTGCGCAGGATTCGCCCAGTCCGCTGCAAAGCATGTGGGTATCAAGGGGGTCGAGGACGATGGAATTCCCCATGCCCCGGCAGCAGGATGAACATCCCTTGCAGCCGTTACAGTCTGTCTTCGCCATATCGTTGCTTCCGTATAGTTTACCGTCCGACACTTTGTTCAGGTCTATATCTCGTATCATATTTTCTCTCCTAATAATTGTTATGATATCTTTGAAAATGATTTGTGTAGCGCGTATTAAGACATTATACTAGTATAATGTAAGATGATTTCAGATGTAAATAGAAAGGAACATATTTTATGAAATTTTTTCATCTGTCCGACCTGCATATCGGCAAACAGCTTCATCATTACAGCCTGAGAGAGGATCAGGAGGCGGTACTGGACGAGATCGTCGCCTATGCCGATTCCATCCGTCCGGATGCCGTCGTGATTGCGGGGGATATCTATGACCGTCCCGTTCCGTCTGCGGAAGCAGTGGCAGTCTTTGACCGGTTTCTTACAGGTCTGTCAAAGATTGTTCCGTCAATTCCGGTGCTGATTATCAGCGGAAACCACGACTCGGCAGACAGGCTTGAGTATGCGTCGGACATCCTGAAAAGGCACCGGATTTATCTGGCGGGAAACGTACCGCGGGATGCGTCGGAAAGGCTTAGGAAGGTTACTCTTTCGGATAACTGGGGTCAGGTAGATTTCTATCTGATGCCGTTTCTGAAGCCTTCCTATGTGAGAAATGTGTTTGAAGGAGAGCCGCCGAAGACTTATACGGAGGCGGTGGAAAAGCTTCTTATGCGAGAAGGGATTGACTATAAAAATCGGAGAAATGTATTAGTTTCTCATCAGTTTTATACGGGAAATATATCCTCTACCCGGAGCGCAGACAATCCGGTCCGCGGCGATAAGCCCGAATTATACCCCATGACGTGTGATTCGGAAACCTTCTGCGTAGGCGGGATTGAGAATGTAGAGATCCGGGCAGTGCAGGATTTCGATTATGCGGCCTTGGGGCATCTGCACGGCGCACAGAACGTGGGAAGCCCCCGTATCCGTTACTGCGGAACTCTTCTGAAATATTCTGTCAGCGAGTGCAGCCATGAGAAAACCCTGACTGTGGTCACGCTTGGCGAGAAGGGGGAAGAGCCCCTGATTGAACTTCTGCCTCTGCATCCGCTGCGGGATGTGAAAAAGAAAACAGGGAATCTAAGAGACATTATAGACCATGCGGGGGAGGATGAACGGGGGGATTATATCAGCGTGACGCTGACGGACGAGACAGATCCCTATAAGCCGAAAGAACAGCTTGAGAAGGTATTTGACCATATTTTGGAAGTGCGTGTGGATAACCTTAGGACAAGGAAGAAACTTATGGAACTGGATGAAGAGATGATAATGAAAGATCCTCTCCAAAACTTTGCGGATTTCTATCAGGAGATTCAGGGGAAACCTCTGACGGATGAAGAAGCGGAGATGATGGGCCGGATCTTCGAGCAGGCAAAGGAAGGCCGGGAGGAATAAGCCATGAAACCAATCAGATTAGTTATGTCGGCCTTCGGGTCTTATGCGGAAAAGACGGAGATTGACTTTACAGACGTACAGCACGGCCTGTTCCTGGTCACAGGCGATACGGGCGCAGGGAAGACGACGGTATTTGACGCGGTTACATACGCTCTGTACGATCAGACAAGCGGCGGGAAGCGCGACGGGAATATGATGAGGAGCCAGTATGCGTCCGAAGAGACGGATACCTATGTGGAGTATACTTTCTCCTATCGGGAGGAAATATATACGGTACGCCGGAACCCGGAATATCTGCGGCTTGGGAAACGCAGATATGCGGACGGTTCCCCAAGATATGTAAAAGAATCTCCCAAGGTGGAGCTGTTTCTTCCGGATGGAAATGTATATCGCGGCAGGAAACGGGAGACGGATCAGAAGATTGTGGAGATCATGGGGATGGATGCGGATCAATTTACCCAGATCGCTATGATTGCACAGGGGGATTTTCTGAAATTGCTCCATGCGGAATCGAAGGAACGCAGGAGGATCTTTTCAAAAATATTCGGCACCAAGTTATACCATAGGGTGCAGGAGGAATTAAAACGGCGCGCAGGGGTATTGTATGGTCAGTTGGAGGATAATTTGCGGGCTGCAAAACAGGAGATGGAACGGGTAGAATTTGCAGGAAATTATTCATTTATTGACGATGAAATGAATGAAAGTTCATGTATAGAGCATTTTAATACGCTGAAGGAGTATTCTGTAATTCCTTATGACGAGGTGATGGAGGCATTAAAGGAGATAATCAAAACAGGAAATATTCTGGAAAAGGAGAAGAAAAAGACGGCGGAAACCCTACGGATGTTTTTGGATGAGTTAAACGGAAAGAAGAGAGAGGGGGAGACTTTGAACCGGTTGTTCGATGCCTTTGACCAAGTCCGGCTAAGGGAGGAGGAGCTTTCCCGAAAAGAGGAGGAATGTAAGGGGTGGGAATCGCGGCTTCTGGTAGCTCAGAGGGCGGAAAAGGTTCAGGTTCAGGAGACGAGGCTGGTACGGGGACAGGACGCTCTCGGGAAGATTCGGAAAAATCTTGCGGATCTCAGCCTCAGGCTTGACAGCCTTAAGGTTCAGGTTCTGGAAACGAAGGAGATAAAATTACGGCTGGAGGAAGAACTTGCAAGGCAGGAGAAATCCTGTAATGCCGAGGTAGTCAGATTGGAGGACGCGCTGCCCCAGTATGAGCGGTATGAGCAGTTAAAGGAGCAATATAAGAAGGAACAGAAGTCGAAGGAGAAAATGCAAAGAGAGCTGGATAAGCAGAAGAAGCTGCTGGACGAATTAAAGAAACAGGAGGATGATGCCAGAAAGATTCAGGAGAGGTATGCTAAGAGTCCGGGCAAGATTGAGGGTCTTCGAATCAAGGAACGGCAGCAGGTTTTACGAAGCAGAGAATTGACGGAATTAGAGAACCAGTGGAAGCATCTTGAAAATGAAACGGAAGAATTGCAGTCGAGAAAGAGGCTTGCAGAGAAGGATCATGACTCGTATCTGAAAGTGTTTCAGGCTTATGAAGAGAGGTATCAGGCATTTTTCATGGAACAGGCGGGGATTCTGGCAGGGAAGCTGGAGGCAGGAAAGCCATGTCCGGTGTGCGGTTCCTGCGAACATCCGAATATCTGTACGCTGACAGAAGGAGCGCCTACCCAGCAGGAGGTAGAAAAGGCGAAGAAGAAGCGAGATCAGGCTGAGGAAAGAAGGGAACAGTCTGCGGCGATGCTTCGGGAGCAGGCGGTCCGGTGTAAGGCAGAGGGAGACGCATTTGCAAGAGAATTTGAGAGGGTGATGGAGAAATCATTTTCAGAAGATGACAAAGAAAATGATGTGGTCAAATCCTTGATTCGGGAAGCGGCAGCTAAGAACGGACGGGAAGCGCAGGAGATCAGAAAAGAACTTGAGAACGCGAACCGGGAGGCAGAGATGTATCAGCGCGCGGTTGAAACGGAACAGAGAGTCAGGGAAGAGCTTCATAGTCTGGAACAGTCTTATGAGCAGGCAAAATCCGAATACGGAGACTTGCTGATCGGTGAAAAAAGGCTGGAGTCAGAAATTCGGATGAAAGAAGAGAAGCTTCCGTTTCCTTCACTTGCGCAGGCTAAGGAAAGAAGGGACGAGTTAAAGAAGGCATTAGATGCGGCGAGGAGGGGATTTGAGCAGGCGGAGGAGAAAGAGCGGCAGACCATAGAAGAGATGCGGAAATTAGAAGGCCAAAAGACCGGCAGCGAGGAGTCTTTGAGGCAGCAGGAAGAAGAGGTGAGGGAGTGCAGGTCGGATTATGATGCGGCGCTTATACAGCAAGGGTTCGGCGATGAGGCCGCATATATGGGGGGAAAGTTATCTTTGGACGCTATGGAAGAGCTGGAAAGAAAGGTTAAGGAATTCCATACTCAGGTAAACGAGGCGGCGGGCAGGAAGAAATCCCTTAAGGAGCAGTTGGAGGGCAAGGAGAGAGCCGATTTATTGAAGCTTGGGGATATGATTCAGGAAGCGGCGTCGAATCAGAAGAATGCTCAGGAGGAATATGTCCGTCTGTTCAGTGTGAATCAGAAGAACCGGGAAGTGAGAAGCCGGTTGAAGCATTTTCTGGAAAAGGACAAAGAGCTGCAGCTGCAGTATGAGATGATGGGGAATCTGAGCAGAACCGCGAACGGGAATTTAAGCGGTACGGTGAAGCTGGATTTTGAGACGTATGTGCAGAGGCAGTATTTTAAGCAGATTATACGCGCCGCGAATAAGAGGCTGCTTCGGATGACTTCGGGGGAATTCATTTTACAGTGCCGGGATGTGAAGAATCTGGCAAGTCAGGGGCAGGCCGGGCTTGATCTTGATATCTATCATATGGCAAGCGATTCCGTGCGCGACGTGAAGACGTTGTCGGGCGGGGAATCGTTCATGGCTTCTCTTTCCATGGCATTGGGGCTTTCCGATATTGTACGGAATACGGCGGGGGCGATACATTTGGATACAATGTTTGTGGATGAAGGCTTCGGTTCTCTGGATGATGGGGCAAGAGGGCAGGCGATCCGGATTCTGACGGAGCTTGCCGATGAGAAGACATTAGTGGGGATTATCTCCCATGTAAATGAGCTGAAAGAGCAGATAGACCGTAAGCTGATGGTTACAAGGACGGATAAAGGGAGCGCGGCGAAGTGGGCGTGAATGGTAAAAACGGATTAGAAGGCCGATCGGTTGAAATTATCAATAGAACAGGATATAATTGTATGGAACGTATAGAATATATCAGCCGGACTAATTACAGAATATACAGAGAAGAGAGGACAAGAAATGAAATATGATTATCTAATTGTAGGAGCAGGCCTGTTTGGAGCCATTTTTGCATACGAGGCAAACAAGGCGGGAAAACGTGTGCTGGTGATTGACCGCAGGAACCATATCGGGGGTAATATTTACACGAAAGAGACGGACGGAATTCAGGTGCATGAGTATGGCGCGCATATCTTCCACACGTCGGACAGGCAGGTGTGGGAGTATGTGCAGCAGTTTGCCGAGTTTAACCGCTATACCAACAGCCCTGTTGCAAGATACGGGGATGAATTATATAATCTTCCTTTTAATATGAACACTTTCAGTAAGATGTGGGGAATCAAGACTCCGGAGGAAGCAAAAGAGATTATCGACAGGCAGATTAAGGAGGCGGACATCACTGAACCAAAGAATCTGGAGGAACAGGCTATTTCGTTGGTAGGGAAGGATATCTATGAGAAACTGGTGAAAGGGTATACGGAGAAGCAGTGGGGCAAAAGGGCGACAGAACTTCCTAGTTTTATTATCCGCCGTCTTCCGGTGCGGTTCGTATATGATAATAACTATTTTAACGACAAGTATCAGGGAATCCCAATGGGCGGTTATACCCAGATGATTGCAAAGATGTTGGAAGGGATTGAGGTGCGTCTGGATACGGACTTTTTTGCAGAGCGTGAGGAGTTAAAGCAGCAGGCGGAGAAGGTTATATTTACCGGGATGATTGACGCTTATTATGATTATTGTTACGGCGAATTGGAGTACCGCAGCCTGAGATTTGAGACGGAGACGTTAGACGTAGAGAATTATCAGGGAAATGCCGTGGTCAATTACACGGAATATGAGATCCCATACACACGGATTATCGAGCACAAGCATTTTGAGTACGGCTGTCAGGGCGGATACGGCAATACCGGGGAGAGCAACCCGAAGACGGTCATTACCAGAGAATATCCCGCGGCGTGGACGAAAGGGGCCGAACCTTATTATCCGATGAATGACGAGAAGAATAATACGCTTTATGAGAAATATAAGGCGCTTGCGGAAAAAGAGAAGGGGGTTGTCTTTGGCGGCCGCCTTGGGATGTACCGCTATTATGATATGCATCAGGTAGTGGCTGAGGCGTTGAAATGTGTGAAGGAGAATATATAGCTTATTATATTTGAAAAAAGAAAGAGGCTGTCGCGTTAAGCAAAAATTCCACAAGATAGGGTATTTTCTAGGAACAAAATTCTGCCATATCTTGTAATTGCTTTGCCCATTGCAACAGCCCCTTTTTTATCCTGATAGGAAAACAGCGCCATAAACCCGCTGGAACGCGGCAATAGGCTATCCCCGGTACTGAAGAGCTGCCTCAATAAATCCCCGGAACAAAGGATGCGGGCGGTTCGGACGGGATTTCAGTTCCGGGTGCGCCTGCGTTGCAATGAACCATGGGTGTTTGGGGATCTCGATCATTTCCACGATATTGCCGTCCGGTGATAAGCCGGAGAGTTTCATGCCGGCCGCGGCAAGTTTTTCGCGGTAGTCGTTATTGACCTCGTAGCGGTGTCTGTGCCGTTCCCGGATCTCCCGGGTTCCGTACATCTGAAATGACTTGGAACTTTCATCAAGTATACAGGGATAGGAGCCAAGGCGCAGGGTGCCGCCGAGGTCTTCCACCCCGATCTGTTCCGGCATGATATGGATGACGGGATGGGTGGTGTTGGGGTCTAATTCTGCGCTGTGGGCATCGTTATACCCAAGTACATTTCTTGCAAATTCCACGATAGCCAACTGCATTCCAAGGCACAGCCCCAGAAATGGGACTCCGTGGGTACGTGCGTACCGGATTGCTTCTAATTTGCCGTCGATCCCCCGATGTCCGAAGCCGCCGGGGACGAGGATTCCGCTGACCTCCTGCATGAGTGCGTCAATATTTTCGGCAGTTACGGTCTCGGAATCAATCCATTTAATATTCACGGTAGCCCGACTGAAGATTCCGCCGTGCTTCAACGCTTCCACAACGCTTATATAGGCGTCGTGAAGCTGAATGTATTTGCCTACTAACGCTATGGTAATCTCGGTGTTCGGATGTTTCAGATAATCGACCATTTCAATCCAGTCTTTAAGATCCGGTTTAGGACAGTCAAGGCGCAGACATTCACAAACCACGCCGGCCAGATTCTCTTCTTCCAATGCCAGAGGAGCCTCATATAGATATTCAACATCCTGATTCTGCAGCACATGGTCGGAGGGCACATTGCAGAACAGGGCAATCTTGTCCTTGATCCCAACGTCGAGAGGACGTTCGCAGCGGCATACGAGAATGTCCGGCCGGATACCCATCCCCTGTAGGTCCTTTACGCTTGCCTGCGTAGGTTTTGTCTTCATCTCTTGAGACGCACGCAGATAGGGTATCAGTGTAACATGGATCAGAATTACATTCTCATGGCCCTTTTCATGCTGGAACTGGCGGATAGCCTCTAAGAAGGGCTGGCTTTCGATATCCCCTACCGTTCCGCCGACTTCAATAATGGCAATCTCCGTATCTTCGGCGGAAGGGTTGCGGTAGAACCGGTTCTTGATCTCATTGGTAATATGAGGAATAACCTGAACCGTTCCCCCGCCGAAATCACCCCTCCGCTCTTTATGCAGGACGGACCAGTAGATCTTTCCCGTCGTGACGTTGGAGTTCTTGCTCAGGCTCTCGTCGATGAAACGCTCATAATGTCCCAGATCCAGATCAGTCTCCGCGCCGTCGTCGGTTACGAATACCTCTCCGTGCTGGACCGGGTTCATGGTTCCCGGGTCAATGTTAATATAGGGATCGAATTTCTGCATGGTCACGGTATAACCGCGCGCTTTCAGAAGCCTTCCAAGAGACGCGGCCGTGATTCCTTTACCAAGTCCTGAGACAACCCCGCCGGTTACAAATACGTATTTAACTGCCATAATATCCTCCTAGCTGAATCGTTTACGAAAAAATTACTTCTGAATTATACACCTTTCCCGCCGAAAAATACAGAATTTTTTTCGTACTTTGCCTCGAAGGTCGCTTGGATGGATAATTTTTTAAATTGTTTCATATCTACGGAGCTTACCATGACGGAAGTATGCACCTGACAGCCTCTCAACTTGGGAAGTTGGTCCAGCGCAAGCTTTGCCGCAGGATCCGTTGCCGCGCTGACAGAGAGGGCGATCAGGACTTCGTCCGTATGAAGCCTTGGGTTTTTGCTACCCTGATAGAGGGTCTTAAGCCTCTGGATCGGTTCGATGGCCTCCGGGGAAATAACATGCCGTTGGTGTTCAAGCCCTGCCAGCTCTTTGAGCGAATTCAGAAGAAGGGCGGCGGATGCGCCCAGAAGATTGGAGGTCTTACCTGTTATGATACGTCCGTCATGGAGCTGTAAAGCCGCGGCAGGCCCGTTGGTCTGACTGGCCCGTTCAAGGGCCGCATCCACCACCGGACGGTCGTGTACATTGATTCCCGCCTGATTCATAAGCATCTCGATCTTCATCACTTCCGAGTCGGAACAGGTGCCGAAAAGCAGTCGCTTTAACGAGTCGTAATATCTCCGGATGATTTCCTGACAGGAAGCCTCCCGGCAGGCTTCATCGTCGCAGATACAGTTTCCCGCCATATTTACCCCCATATCGGTAGGGGATTTGTAGGGGCTTTCCCCGTAAATCCTCTGGAACATGGCCTTGAGCACAGGGAAGATCTCCACGTCCCGGTTGTAATTGACGGTAGTCTCCCCGTAAGCCTCCAGATGGAAGGGATCGATCATATTTACATCGTTAAGGTCTGCCGTTGCGGCCTCATAGGCGAGGTTTACCGGATGCTTCAGCGGGATATTCCAGATGGGGAACGTCTCGAACTTGGCGTAACCCGCGGAGATTCCCCTCCGGTGTTCCTGATAGAGCTGGGACAGACAGACAGCCATCTTTCCGCTTCCGGGACCGGGAGCGGTCACCACGGCAAGAGGGCGGGAAGTCTCGATATAATCGTTCTTTCCATAACCTTCGTCGCTTACGATATAGGGTACGTTGGACGGGTAACCGGGAATAACGAAATGGCGGTATACCTTGATTCCCAGTTTTTCCAGACGGCTTTTGAAGAGGATTGCGCTTTCCTGTCCGCTGTACTTGGTGATTACGACGCTTCCCACATAAAGCCCCTGTTCCTGATACGCGGACATCAGCCTGAGTACGTCGGAGTCATAGGTGATGCCCAAATCGCCCCTGACCTTGTTCTTTTCGATATCCTCTGCGCTGATGGCTATGATAATCTCTGCCTGGTCTGAAAGCTGCTTGAGCATCCGCAGCTTGCTGTCGGGCTGGAAGCCGGGAAGAACCCGCGAAGCGTGATAATCGTCGAATAATTTACCGCCGAATTCCAGATATAATTTCTGTCCGAATTGCTCGATACGTTCCCGGATGTGGGCAGACTGTGTTTTTAGATACTTTTCATTGTCAAATCCGATTTTCATAGATGATTCCCCTTACCTGTCTTACTTTTCTGATGCAATCGCACATGTTTGGTAATCTCGGAAGAGAAAAGGAAGATGTGCGAATGGTTGGAAAATGTTCGACATATTTATGAATGTGGTTATAATATATTTAACAGGATAGCCGGAAGGCTATTTTTTTCTTTTCAGATTCGGAATACCGATTATCACTAACCCAAAAGTCAGCAGAATCATAAATTCTCCATGTGCACTCATAATAATCGCCGCCTTCCGACAGGATCTCCGAACGGAGGAGGGCACGTCACCCGGCTGCCCAGGTAAATATATTATTATCAATGTTCAGAACTGATTTGATATTAACATAAATTATTATGAAAAACAATTTAATTGTAAAAATTCCATAAAAAGCATTAAAAAATCAGTCACAGGCAATGTTTGTATTGATTTCCGGTCAGGCTCTCCGTATAATGTAAGGGTAGTACAGGAGGAAGAAGATGGACAACCAGAATAATAATAACCAGAACAACAGAAATCAGAATAATAATAGAAATAACAAGCAGGGATTATCGTTTGTCATATTAGTGACGCTGGTTACGACGGTCATGGTCATGGCATTATTTCAGTTTCAGGGAATGGGTGATGACAACGAGATCAGTTACGATGAATTCCTTGAGATGGTAGACGATAAAAAGGTGGAGGAAGTTGTTATCCACAGTACCAGGATCGTCATTACCCAGAAGAAGGAGAAGGGGCAGAAGATCGCCAAGGAATATTATACCGGGGTAGTCCGTGATGATTCCCTGCCGGAGCGTCTTGATAAGGCGGGCGTGAAGTTCAGCCAGCAGATTCCGGATACGACTTCGGCCGTTGTGGCGCAGACCCTTCTGACATTGCTGCCGATCGCGGTCTTAGTAGGCGTTTTTGTCTGGATGACCCGAAAGATGGCGAAGGGCGGCGGCATGATGGGAATCGGCAAGAGCAACGCCAAGATGTATGTGGAGAAGCAGACCGGAGTTACCTTCAAGAATGTAGCGGGGCAGGACGAGGCGAAGGAATCCTTGCAGGAGGTCGTGGATTTCCTGCATAATCCGGGGAAATATACCAGCGTAGGCGCAAAGCTCCCAAAGGGCGCGCTTCTGGTAGGGCCTCCGGGAACCGGTAAGACGCTGCTTGCCAAGGCGGTCGCGGGAGAGGCGAAGGTGCCGTTCTTTTCCCTGAGCGGTTCCGCATTTGTGGAGATGTATGTAGGCGTGGGTGCGTCAAGGGTCCGCGATCTGTTTAAGCAGGCGCAGCAGATGGCTCCCTGTATCATATTTATCGACGAGATCGACGCTATCGGGAAAAGCCGCGATAACCAGCTTAACAGCAACGATGAAAGAGAGCAGACTCTCAACCAGCTTCTGGCGGAGATGGATGGTTTCGAGAGCAACAAGGGGCTTGTGCTTCTGGCGGCTACCAACAGGCCGGAGATTCTGGATCCGGCGCTTCTTCGTCCGGGACGTTTTGACAGGCGTATCATTGTGGAGAAGCCGGATTTGAAAGGAAGGGTGGATGTCCTGAAGGTACACTCCAAGGATGTACGTATGGACGAGACTGTGGATCTGGAGGCGATTGCTCTGGCTACCAGCGGCGCCGTGGGTTCAGACCTTGCCAATATGATTAACGAGGCGGCGATCAATGCCGTTAAGAACGGCAGGACTGCCGTGTCTCAGGCAGATCTGTTTGAGGCTGTGGAGGTCGTGCTGGTGGGAAAAGAGAAGAAGGACCGCATCATGAGTCAGGAGGAGAGAAGGATTGTCTCCTATCATGAGGTTGGGCATGCGCTGGTGAGCGCCTTGCAGAAAGATGCGGAACCTGTGCAGAAGATTACTATCGTGCCGAGGACGATGGGCGCGTTGGGTTATGTGATGCAGACGCCGGAAGAAGAGAAGTTTTTGAATACCAAGAAGGAACTGGATGCGATGCTGGTAGGCTTATTGGCGGGCCGTGCCGCGGAAGAGATCGTGTTTGATACCGTGACGACTGGGGCCTCTAACGATATTGAGAAGGCCACGAAAGTTGCCAGGGCAATGGTGACGCAGTACGGTATGAGTGAGAAGTTCGGTCTGATCGGGCTGGAATCTATCCAGAACCGTTATCTGGATGGAAGGGCCGTAGCAAACTGCGGACAGAAGACGGCTTCCGAAATCGACAAGGAAGTAATGAAGCTTTTGAAAGATTCTTACGACGCGGCAAAGAACCTCCTTGCCGGTCACAGGAAGGCGCTGGATAAGATCGCGGCGTTCCTGATCGAGAAGGAGACAATCACAGGAAAAGAATTCATGGACATTTTCTACGAAGTAGAAGGAATTAATCCGGAAGATAAGAAGGAAAAGACAGAAGAAAGGATTGTAATGAATCCGGTAGAGACAGAAGAATCTATATAATTTTATGAAGCCCGGGAATCCAGTTATTCCGGGCTTTTATGTGTCAGAAGGAGTTCTCATGTTCGATATTCAGGAAGAATTAAAGAAACTGCCGGGTAAGCCTGGCGTTTATATTATGCATGATGATAAGGATGATATTATTTATGTGGGCAAAGCCATCAGTCTTAAGAACCGAGTCCGCCAGTATTTTCAGAGCAGCCGCAATAAGGGCGTTAAGATTGAGCAGATGGTGACGCATATTGTACGGTTTGAGTACATCGTCACCGATTCGGAACTGGAGGCTTTGGTGTTGGAGTGCAACCTGATTAAGGAACACCGCCCCAAATACAATACCATGCTGATGGACGATAAGTCCTATCCATTTATTAAGGTGACGGTAGATGAGCCGTTCCCGCGGGTATTGCTGGCAAGGAAAATGGTGAAGGATAAAGCCAAATATTTCGGGCCCTACACCAGTGCGGGAGCCGTGAAAGATACCATAGAGCTGATACGGAAACTGTATCATATCCGCAGCTGCAACAGGAAGCTTCCTAAGGATATCGGGAAGGAAAGACCGTGCCTGAATTACCACATCCACCAGTGCAAGGCGCCGTGTCAGGGGTATGTTTCCCAAGATGATTACCGTCGGTCTATTCAGGAGGTGGTACATTTCCTGAACGGGAGTTATGATCTGATCTTAGATAGATTGGAACGGAAGATGCAGGAGGCGTCGGAGGCGATGGAATTTGAGAAGGCCATCGAATACCGCGAGCTGCTCGCCAGTGTCCGTAAGATTGCGCAGAAGCAGAAGATCACGGATACGGCGGGAGACGACAGGGATATCCTTGCGGTGGCAGTGGAGGAAGAGGATGCCGTAGTTCAGGTATTCTTTATCCGCGGCGGACGCCTGATCGGGAGGGATCATTTCTACCTTAAAATCGTGAAGGGAGAGACAAGCCGGGAAATCCTGTCCAGCTTTATTAAACAGTTTTATGCGGGGACTCCTTATATTCCTGCCGAACTGATGCTGCCGGAGGACGTGGAAGACATGGGAGTCATCGAAGAGTGGCTGACGAAGAGAAGAGGACGCCGTGTGCATCTGCGGATTCCTAAGAAGGGTACGAAGGAGAAGCTGGTAGAGCTGGCGAAGAAGAACGCGGAGCTGGTATTGAGTACGGATAAGGAACGGTTAAAGCGTGAGGAGGGAAGAACCATAGGTGCGGTAAAGGAGCTGGAGAAGATGCTCGGGCTTCAGGGAATCGTGCGGATGGAGGCTTTTGATATCTCCAATACAAGCGGGTTCGCATCGGTAGGCTCTATGGTGGTCTATGAGAGAGGGAAGCCCAAACGTAATGATTACCGAAAGTTTAAGATCAAAGGAGTTCAAGGGGCGGATGATTATGCAAGCATGGAGGAAGTTCTGACCCGCCGTTTTGAGCATGGGATGCGGGAGAAGGAGGAAGGAAAGGACGTCGGAGGATTCACCGCTTTTCCGGACCTGATTCTCATGGACGGCGGAAAGGGACAGGTGAACGTTGCGCTCAGGGTGCTTGACCGGCTCCGTCTGGACATTCCCGTATGCGGTATGGTCAAGGACGACAATCATCGTACAAGAGGTTTATATTATCAGAATGAAGAGATAGCTATTGATAAGAATTCCGAGAGCTTTCGGCTGATTACCAGAATTCAGGACGAGGCTCACAGATTCGCCATTACATTCCACAGGCAGCTTCGGGGAAAGAATCAGGTACATTCAATTCTGGACGATATTCCCGGGGTGGGTCCGGCGAGGCGAAAGGATTTGATGCGCTGCTTCGAGAACATAGAGGCGATCAAGAATGCTACCGTAGAGCAGTTAAAGGAACTTCCGTCAATGAATGAAAAATCTGCACAGGATGTCTATGACTTTTTTCATTGATGTGATATAATCTTAACGAGATACCATACGGAAATTGCCCGCATTTTGAATCTGTGTTTCAGAATGAGCGGGCGGCAGGCAATCAATCTGAGGTCCGGATTGGTTACAAAAAGGGGAAGGAGAAGAGTATGGCAGGTAGAGTTGAGTTGAAAAAAGTTGTGGAGAAGATGGATCTTAAGAATCTTACTCCTAATGTAGATATTGGAGACAAGACCCTTGAGATTCCGGACATTAACCGTCCGGCGCTGCAGCTTACCGGATATTTTGAACATTTTGATTCTGACCGGGTACAACTGATCGGATATGTGGAGTATACATTTCTGGAGAAGATGGATGAGGAGCATAAGAGGGAGATCTACACCCAGTTATTGTCCTATCCGATTCCTTGCATCGTGTTTTCAAGGAGCTTAAAGCCGGGAAAGATACTGCTTGAGATGGCGGAGAAGGCTAATATACCGGTTTTTAATACGGAGAAGAAGACGGCGCAGTTTACGGCGGAGATCATCAGATGGCTGAATGTGGAATTGGCACCGTGCATCTCCATCCATGGCGTCCTGGTAGACGTCTATGGCGTCGGCGTCTTGATTATGGGTGAGAGCGGAATCGGAAAGAGCGAGGCGGCTCTCGAGCTGATCAAGAGAGGGCATCGTCTGGTCAGTGACGACGTGGTTGAGATCCGCAAGGTCAGTGATGCGACGCTGGTAGGGACGGCGCCGGATATCACGAGGCATTTTATCGAATTGCGGGGGATCGGCATTGTGGACGTCAAGACGCTGTATGGTGTGCAGAGCGTGCGCGAGACTCAGAATATTGATCTGGTGATTACGTTGGAAGACTGGGATAAGGATAAGAAGTACGACCGGCTTGGTATGGAGGAAGAGTATACGGAATTTTTGGGCAATAAAATCGTATGCCACCAGCTTCCGATCCGTCCGGGACGGAATCTTGCGATCATTGTGGAGACGGCGGCGATCAACTACCGGCAGAAGAAGATGGGATATAATGCGGCGCAGGAGTTATATAAGAGAGTACAGCAGAATCTTACAAAAAAATAGGAAGAGAGGATACGAGGATGGAGTATTGTTTTGGCGTTGATATTGGAGGAACCACTGTAAAGATCGGACTCTTTCGGACAGACGGGGAGCTGATCGATAAATGGGAGATTAAGACCCGTACCGAGAATGAAGGAGAGGCAATCCTTCCGGACGTGGCAAAGGCCCTGAAGAATAAGATGTCAGAGAAGGGGATTGTCCCTTCACAGGTGTCGGGGATCGGAATCGGAATTCCGGCTCCTGTTGACGAGAAGGGGATCGTGCAGAATACGGCGAATCTGGGATGGGGTTATAAGGAAGTAAGCCGTGAGATGGAAGAACTGACCGGCATGAAGGTGGCGGCAGGCAATGACGCCAATGTGGCGGCCCTGGGAGAGATGTGGTTAGGCGCGGGGAAAGGTCATAAGAATCTGATTATGGTTACCCTTGGAACCGGCGTCGGCGGCGGTGTAATCGTGAACGGACAGCCATTGACGGGTTCTCACGGTGCGGGCGGCGAGATCGGTCATCTCTGTGTGAACTATAATGAGACAGAGCAATGCGGATGCGGGAAACGGGGATGTTTAGAGCAGTATGCGTCAGCCACCGGAATCGCCCGTCTTGCGAAGAAACGGCTGGCCAAAGACGGTACGGAATCCGTCTTGCGGGGTGTGGAAAAGGTCGATGCAAAAGCAGTGTTTGATGCGCTGAAAGAAGGAGATAAATTATCTGAGGAGATTGTGGAAGAGTTTGGAGCTTACCTCGGTCATGCCATGGCGAATCTAGCAGTTGTGACCGATCCTTCCGTGATCGTAATCGGGGGCGGAGTTTCCAAGGCGGGGGATATCCTTCTCGGTTATATTGAAAAATATTTTAAAGAAATGGTCTTTTTTGCCAATGAGGAGACGAAGTTTGTCCTTGCCGAGTTAGGGAATGACGCGGGGATCTGCGGGGCGGCGAAATTGATTTTGTAAAAAAACGTGCATCCGTTGGGGCGGTCTTTGTAAGGAAGGCGCCCCAAAGCCTTGTATCTCAATATAGTTTTGTGGATAAAACGGAGGATTTTCATATGCTATTACAGTGTAAGAATCTAAAAATTAGAAATGCAACTGTTAAAGACGCAGAATTATTATCATCATGGTGGAATGATGGAAAGATTATGGCTCATGCAGGTTTTCCCAATGGGACTGGTAAAACAGCGTGTGAAATTGCTGAAAATCTCAAAAAAGATACTGATGAAGACAGACATCTGATAATCGAATAAAGGCTTTACACCACAATCACTGATTGATATAATGAAAGTACCAAAGTAAATGGCGCTTTAAAAGTGAGGTGATTATATGCCAATAAATGAAAAAGAATATAACGGAATTCTTTTTGACCAACTGACACTTTTAGAAAGGCTTGAAATTGAAGCACAAAAAGATAATGCTGAAAATGTTCTGAAACAAATTGCTTTTGAAAAGAATGCTATTAATCGAAAACTTTATCAGAAACCGCCGTTAATAGACAATTAAACAGTAAGTTTATTCTCCAAATGTAAAGCAATTGAGCAGGTCGAAAGCACCCACAAACTTAAATCAATATACTACTGGTGAACCATCCGAGTATCGGCAATAGCCCGGAAGAGCCGGATTATCAAAAATTCAGAGGGCTGTCGATCTGACAGCCCCATTTTTATCCAAATGGATCCGGCGGCGCCGGCGGGTCCGGGATATCCGGCGGATCCGGAATGTCCGGATTCGATGGATCCTGATCCGGAGTAGACGTACCTGAATCCGTCGGAGGCTCTACGTAATTATCATCCTCACCGTTATCCTCGCCATTATCCTCACCCTCTTCTTCCTCTTCTTCAGTTTCCTCGCTTTCATCGTACATGTATCCGTGCCCGGTACATCGTTCCGTAGGCAGGATATCCGTAGCAAAATATTCCGTAATTCCCGGACAGCTTCCGGGTATAGCAAGCATACCGCTAATTGAACAAACAGTCTTTTGTTCTACCGATGGAGGCATAGTGAATTCTCTTCTCTCCATATTCGCATGAATTCTGTTCATGATACCCTTCCAAAGCTGGAGGTGGAAGACAGTATTATTCAATTCTTTGTTATCATCATAGCCGCACCAGACGGAACAGGTATAGTAGGGAGTAAATGCGCAGAACCAGATATCCTTATTGTCGGACGTTGTTCCTGTCTTACCTGCGACAGGCATATTCGCAAGCTGCGCACGCGAACCCGTACCGCCGTTCACTACATCCTGCATGGCGCTTGTAAGAAGCGCCGCCGTACTGTCCTTAATCACGGTGCGCGTCTCGCCTGTTCCCTCTAACAATACGTTTCCGTCATGATCTAAGATCTTGGTGTATAACGTAGGCGAGTTATACACGCCTCCATTCGCGATTGCGGCGTATGCCGAACAGATCTCATAATTATATACGCCGTCTGTGATACCGCCCAGTGCAAGAGTCTGGTTGTCTAGGTCGCTAAATACGCCGGCATCGGTTGTCTTACTCTTGACCAAAGTGGAGATGCCGAATTTCTCACAGTATTCGAAACCTAACTGCTGAGTGATCTCGTCGCTTAACTTGACCGCACATACGTTGTTAGACCAGGTAATCGCTTTGCGGATTGTGGTATCTCCGCTGTAACGGCCGTTGGCGTTTCTTAGGACTTTTCCGTTTCGCAATGTATAGGGCTCGTCCTTAATAACGGTGGCCAGCGTCTTCCCGCAGGAATCTATGGCGGGACCATAGGCTGAGAGAATCTTGAAACAAGAACCGGGCTGTCTCTTTGATCCCTGATATGCACGATTCAGCCCAAGGCTGGTTTCCTTCGCGCCGCGGCCTCCGACCATGGCCTTAATCTGCCCCGTATTCTGGTCTATGATGGTCACGGAAGCCTGCGGCTGGGGTGTGACATTGATATTCTCATCATAGGTGTCGCCTTCACGGGCAATGGTTGATTTCCATTCTTCCACCATAGCGCGGGCCGCCTCTTCGCTGGAGTACACAAGGCCCTGCGCATCGCCATAAGTGTTTTTCACGTATTGCTTAATGTGTCCCGAGCTGTAATTCTCCACCGTACCGTCTGCTCTGGTCACGGTGATGGCACAATCCAACCCATATTCTTTCAGGTTCGGATAGTTGGCGTCATTGTTCGCTTCCTCGTCACAGATCTGCTGCATCATAAGATTCTGCGTTGAGTAGATCGTTAAGCCTCTGCTGTATACGGCGTTGTACGCCTGCGTCTCGGTATATCCAAGCTGTCCCATCAGATCGTCGATGACTTGTAAAACAAGGGCGTCCACAAAATAACTGTAGGGGCTGTTATCGATTGTAATATTATTGACATTCTGAATTCTTGAGTACACATCGTCCGCCATGGCCTCATCATGAGCGGCCTGATCGATGTACCCTTGGTCCAGCATATCGTCCAGCACCTTCTTCCGACGCTTGGCATTATCCTCCGGATTGGTGATCGGGTTCAGCTTCGACGGACTCTGTGTGATGCCGGCAATGACGGCACATTCTGAAAGTGTCAATTCGCTGACATCCTTGCCGAAATACCGCTTGGAGGCAGCTTGTACACCCAGACAATTCTGACCAAGGTTAATAGTATTCAGATAATTTTCCAAGATGGCATCCTTGTCCATCTGTTTTTCAATCTGTACTGCAAGAAACTGTTCCTGAAGTTTACGCTTCACCTTGTCATAAAATGTCTTCTCATTCACGAATTCCGGGAAAACGTTGTTCTTGATCAACTGCTGGGTCAGCGTACTGGCGCCCTGAGAGAAGTCTCCGGAAGTAAGTCCGATCACTCCGGCACGAATAATTCCCTGCAGGTCGATTCCATTATGATCATAAAAACGTTCGTCTTCGACGGCCACAAAGGCATGCTGAAGATCTTCCGGGATCTCGTGGATGGACTTAGACACACGGTTAGCCCCCGATTTTACGAATCGGGCGATCTCTGTCGTGCCGTCATCTGCAAGTACGATAGAAGTAAACCCCTTTGGTTTTACCTGATCCGGGGTGATCTCCGGGCTGTCGTCAATGATCTTCTTGGCAAATACGCCAACTCCGGCGACTCCGGCGACTGCGACCACGATTAAGCAGAGAAGGAATGCTTTAAAAAGCCGTACGCCGATCCGCTTTCCCTGCATGGTGGACTTAGACGTTATCTTTTTTTGCTTTTGTGAAGCTTTTTTCTTACCATAGTTCATATGTTAAGCCTCCTTTATACCACGTTATTATAGCAAACAAATCTAATGAAATAAAGGAAAAAATGAAAACTTCATATTTCAGTAGGAAAATCTTAAGAAATTTGTTATAGTATAGTTGTTAAAATTGAGAAAGGATGATTGTATGTCAGCAGAATATACCATATCGGACAAAGCCCGCCAGCCCGTAGGAGAGCGCGATTCGGAATGTATGGAGGGGTACAGGACGGTATATCAGGGCGGAGAAGGGGAGATTACGGAAAAAAAGTCCAGATTTATAGCGAATGTGGTTCCCGTCAGATCGGAAGAAGAAGCATTGGAATTTATTGAAGCGACGCGGAAAAAATATTGGGATGCCAGACACAATTGTTTTGCATATGTGATTGGCGGCCAAGGTGAGCTTAAGCGTTTCAGCGACGACGGAGAGCCGGGCGGAACGGCGGGGAAACCGATTCTGGAGGTGATGACCGGCGAAGGCCTTATGAATACGGCGATCGTAGTGACAAGGTATTTCGGGGGAACCCTGCTGGGAACCGGGGGACTGGTTCGGGCATACGCAGGGGCGGCGAAAGCAGGAATCGCGGCCTCGGTGGTTATAACTAAGCTTCCGGGTATAAAACTTCATATCACTACGGATTACACAGGCTTGGGAAAGATTCAGTATATTCTGGGGCAGAGGGAGATAACTGTTTGGGATACGGTCTATACGGATAAGGTTGAGATGGAGGTATTGACGCCTCGAAAGGAGCTTAAAGCCGTGACTGCAGAGATTACGGAAGGAACCAACGGCCAAGCCGTGATGCTTGAGGGGGATTCCTGTTATCTGGCTAAATTAGACGGGAAGATGCAGATCGTATAAGGGGACTGTCGGTTAATAGATAGTCATGAACAGGGAGGCATCTTTACCCTTAAAAATGTCATGGAGGAGATGGATTTTACTGCTTTATTAGCTCA
>CAJTOH010000034.1:0-414 GCA_910577685.1 uncultured Dorea sp.
TCAGTCTTATTTCCTTTTTGAGGTTTTGTATATTTGGGATGAGCGAGGATAACAGAAATATTCGCTTTTTCCAAAACATTGAATACAGGGATCCAGTATTTGCCTGTCGATTCCATGCAAACTTCAGAACAATTGTACTTTGCAAGCCAATCACACAGTTCCTTCAATCCTTTGGAAAAAGAAGAGAAACGAGCCTGCTTGTAATCAGTTCTGCCATTCGAATCTGTGATACCGATACAGGCATAGATCCAAGTTTTGTGGACATCAAGTCCACAGCAGTTGAAACGAAAAATTTTAAAAGCCAATAAAATAACCTCCTGATATTTGTAGGAATAAAACTGACAGGGACTGGTCATCCGGCAAAATCGAGTCGACTTAGGAAGAGATAAGTTTACGGGCTACTGGAATGCGCCA
>CAJTOH010000034.1:449-40359 GCA_910577685.1 uncultured Dorea sp.
GTCGCCGCTATACAGCCCCGCCACTCACCTCCACGTGTTCTGTAGTGTGTCAGTCTTATTAAGAAGATAATACCAGAAGGAAAATAAAATAGAAAGCGAAAGTGGCTAAACGGGTTTCATAACCCCATCGGTGCCTTTCGCAGAAAGGCGGATTATAATTATGAAAAAGAGATTTATCAGTATGTTCCTTGCCGCGTCTATGGCTGCGTCTATGGCAGTCGGCTGCGGCGGTAAAGAGGAATCCGGCGGTACGCAGTCTAATACGGGCGGTACGGAGAGTACGGACGGGGAAGACAAGGAAGGAAACGGCGGGGGAAGTATTACCTTTATGGCTCCGGACTGGGCGATCCCGGCGGACGAGCAGCTTCAGGCGTTTACCGACGAGACAGGGATTGAAGTCGTTGTAAATGAGGTTGGTTGGGATGATATCCGTGACAAGCTGGTTACGGCGGCAGCAGGCGGTCAGGCTGTGGCGGATGTAGTGGAAGTGGACTGGTCATGGGTCGGTGAATTCTATGCGGCCGACTGGTTGGAGCCTCTTGAGGTGGCGGATGATGTGAAGAACGATATGCCTACATTGGAGACGTTTACCAAGGACGGGAAAGTGCTTGCGGTTCCCTATGCTAATGATTACCGGCTGTCTTACTATAATACAAAGCAGTATGAGGATGCGGGCATCAGTGGGGAGCCTCAGACGTGGGAAGAGGTGTACCAGAACTGTAAGACGCTGAAAGAGAAGGGAGTCTGCGACTATCCCTTTGCGCTGCCGCTGAATGCGGAGGAGAAGACGTCTACGTATCTGATGTGGCTTGCTTATACGATGAACGGCGTTGTGTTTAATGATGACGGGACTTTGAATAAAGATTCCGTGCTCGCAGCTATGAAATATGAAGAGAATCTGATTAAGGATGAGCTGGTTGATCCTGCGGATAAGACTTCTTCCGGTATGGATGCTTATAAGAGGATTTTGTCCGGTTCTGCAAATTTCCTGACCGGGCCGACTTCCTTTGTATCGAAGAGTACCAATGAGGAGGATTGCAGTGTGATTGGCGAGATTACGCCGATTCTGGTTCCCGGCAAGGATGCGAAGGCGACGGTTACCATGGCGCTGCCGGAGGCTCTTGGCGTTACGAAGTTCTCTGAGAATAAAGAGGATGCGAAGAAATTCATTGAGTGGTATACTTCTGCCGAGATGCAGGAGAAGCTGAATGAGACGAATACGGCGATTCCGACCCGGAATTCTGTGCTGAAGAAGCTGATTGACGACGGTAAGATTCAGAATTCGGGCGCTATGATGGAAGAGGCTGAGCTGATTGCTTCTCCGTTCCCGGATGGAATCCCGGCTTACTATGCCGAGATGAGTAATGCAATGTACAATGCTATCAATAAGATGGCGCTGGGAGAGATGTCCGCGGACGAGGCTTACGCAGAGATGGAGGCGAAGGTTGCCGAGCTTGCGGCAGAATAATATGAAAAAGAAGATATTACCTTATCTTTTGCTGTCACCCATGATTTTAATCATGGGTGTATTAGTATTTTATCCGGTGATTGCCACATTTTCCTATAGTTTAAAGAAATGGAAACTGACGGCGCCGAATGATATCCGTGGGGTAGGACTGCGTAATTATTTGTCGATTGTGAAATCGGATTCTTTCTGGTATAGTTTCCGGAACACACTGTTTATTCTTGCAGTTGTGGTTGTTTTGACGACTGTGTTGGGATTTCTTGTGGCGGTGTTCCTGAATATTAATGTGAAATGTTCAGGAGTTCTGTTGGCGGCCGCCATATTGCCGTGGGCGCTTCCGCCTTATGTAAATGGGATTTTGTGGAAGTTTGTGTTTTCGTCGGGGTATGGATTTTTGAATAAAGTCTGCATTGGGCTGGGGCTTGTAAGCGAGCCGATTGAATGGCTGAGTTCCAGATGGTCGCTTCTGCTGGTCGTCTCTCTGGTCGTGGCCTGGCGGAGTATACCGTTCATGGCGTTGGTGTGCTTAGCAGGAAGGCAGTCCATTCCGGAGGGGATCTATGAGGCGGCGCGGATTGACGGCGGGAATGGTCGGAGCATTTTTCGAAGAATTACTCTGCCGCTGATGCTGCCGTTTCTGGAGATTGGGATTACTTCTACTTCCGTTACTGCGATAAATGTATTTGATGAGATTATTGCGTTGTCGGGGTACAGTGATTTGGGGAAGAATCTGTTGGTGGAAAGTTATATGACTACATTTTCTTTTTTGGATTTTGGGAAGGGAAGTGCGATTACTTATCTCGTGATGTTGTTTGCGGGAATTTTAGGGGTGTTCTACCTTAGGAACTTGAACAGGGAGGTGGAATACTGATGAAGGTCTGGAAAAGGGTTGGTTATTTATTTGCGTTGGCTTTGTTTCTTGTTCTGACGCTGGGGCCGTTTTTGTGGACGTTTGTGCTGTCTGTCACGCCGGAATATGCGATGATGGAGAAGAGTACGAGTTTGCTGCCGGAGGTGGTGACATTTGATAATTACCGGGAGCTTTTGACTCAGGGGACCAGGAAGGGTTCTGTTCTGATTATGGGAATCAAGAATGCGCTGAAAGCTGTGGGAGTTACGCTGGCGCTTGGGATTCCGATTGCGATGATGAGCGCGTATGCGCTGAGCCGTATGGAGTTTCGGGGAAGGCGTTTGATTAGGAATATGTTGTTGATTACAATGGTGATTCCTGTTATGGCGACGATTATTCCGCTGTTCCGGTTGTTCGTGGCGAGGCAGTGGCTGGATGATGTGTTCTGGCTTGCAATGGTGTATGTCAGTTCTTATCTGCCGATGGTGACGTGGCTGATGTCCAATTATTTTGCGACGATACCGAAGGAACTGGAGGAAGCGGCGTTGATTGACGGGTGTGGAAGGCTTGCGTCTTTTCTGCGGATTATTGTGCCGGCTTCCTATCCGATTATTCTGTCGGCGGCGTTGATTATGTTTTTGAATACGTGGAGCCAGTTTCAGATTCCGTTGATTCTGGCGTCTTCGATACAGACAAAGCCGGTGGCGATTGTGGTGTCGGAATTCATGACGAAGGACTCCGTGCAGTATGGGCTTACGGCGGCGGCGGGGATGATTGCGGTCGTTCCGCCTGCGGTTACGGCGTTGGTGTTTCGGAGGTTTTTGATTTCCGGGATGATGGGAGGGGCGGTGAAAGGTTAGATTCTTTCGGGGATCTAACCTTTTCTATCTCTATCAGAATATTTATTTGGGAGATAGTAGGCTCTTCTTTCCAAACCAATTAAATATTGCGAATCCATTCCTGGTTTTTCAGCTACTCTCTTAAAGCACTTGTAAAAATAATTTATAGCTGGCTATCCCTTCAAAATTATTCCCTACATTTTTGCAAACGTAATAATAAATATGTTTTTACAAATCTTAAGTATTCCTTCTGACGATTTATCTGCCAGCTTTTCGCGAAATAGCTTTACGGTTAAATTATTGTATTCGTATTTAGGGATATTTCCATTATTATCTATAACATTTTTTACAAAATCAAATAATTGTCTGGAACGAAATAGAGGGTCGTTTAATCGAAATCTTTTTATATGTGCTTCTATAAAACGAAGTTCCCTTTCAGAATATGTATGTGATTTTTTTGCAGGTTCAAATTCCATATTTATAACATTATACTGTAAAATTAATAATTCATTTGAATCTATTCCCTGAATGCCCATAGGCTGTAATAAATTTCTGCATCAGCAAGGCTGCTGTACTTTTTTTGTAATTTCCTTAATGCTTTACAAGGAACGGTACATTGTTTACGATAAGTGGTTGAGCATTTACTAGAGTCCTCATATTGAGTAATATCATTTTTTTGTAGTTTTCTCTTTTTTTCTCCAATACGTTTAAATGTCTGATTACACATCGGGCAAGATAGTCCTATATTAGGTACACAGTCAATCAATTTGTCTGAATTGCTTTTTTCAATTGCATGTTCCAAATTAGCATATAGTTTTTCATCTACTCGAACTCGTGTATAACAATACATGCAGTACCCGTCTGTACATTCTTCTAAAATGTCCTTTAATTTATTTTTTTCTATTAAATTTGTGTAACCATATTTTTCCCATTTTTTATAATGCGGCTGAAATACTGGCATCTCAAGTAACAATAAATCTTCCATTTAGCATTCACCATTCTCTTATTTGACGTACAATTATTTGCTGTGAAGCAGTCAATTTTCCACTTTCTATCTGCTCAAGACATTCTTCATCTTTTTCTCCCCATGCGCCATTAATCTTATTATTCAGTAATCGCCTTAATATATTTTCTATCTCTGATTCGAGAATTCCATGATTTCCGAATACTCGGTTAAAAATGATTTGCACTTCTGAAATAGATGTATAGTCATTACAATCTACGACTTCATAGCTGCCATTATCTAAAATTATCAGATTACAATCGTTTGAAGATGCCACTAAATCACAAGAGTGTGTTGTCACAATCCATCTTCCCCAAGGAAACACTTTCTTCAAAAATTGCAATATTTCAGCAGAATATCTTGGAGACAAATATTCATCCAATTCATCAATTACAATCCACGCATATTGCAACGAATTCGTTTCAATTACCATATCCTGATAATACAGCAATTCGAGTAATATGCGCAGTATTGCCTGATAACCGCTTGATAAAAGTCCCCTTCCATTTCCGAAATCTACCTCTCCTATTGGGTCGTAATAATTAATTTTAAATCTGTCGTTTGTTAATTCATAAAATAAATCTTGGACTACTTTTTCGTATAATTGATAAATAATTTCTACCCTTTCTGTCAAGGTGCCAAAACAATTAAAAGAATCAATTAAATTAAAGTTTACTTCTTGTAATCTTGTATCTAAAATTGTTTTTTTATATACTGGTTTTTTATTTATTTTGGATACCTTTTTTACATCGAATCCACGATTAACCGCATCAATAAAATATACAGCTCTATCATCCTTTATTTTCTCTATAAATAGTTTTAATAAAAATGTCTTTCCGCTAGAATTCTCACCTATAACAATGCTGTCTAAATAAGGCAATTCTTCGTTGGTTATTTTATCAATTATATGATTCATCATCTCTAGACCAAATTTCATACACCGTTTTCCACCTTTCATTCATGCTTTTCATTTTAACTGTTCCCTGCCTCGCATGCGATATATATCTTGGATCATGCAGTATTTTGTTATATATTACAGATGTAACCGGCTTACGAATACCTAATTTTTCATAAACAATATAAAAACTCTCCAATAAGGCCACCTTTGATGATTGCGTTACATTTACCTTAAATAAATCAAAAAAGCAATTCAAACTATCTCTGTATTCTTTAATTTGTTTTTCATTAAATTTCATGGACTCTTCTGAAAATTTATCTAACAATTTTGTATAGGAACTATGATAGTTTTCGATAAAAAAATTAAAACTTATAGGGTCTTTTTTCTCAAGCCTGACATACTTTTTTTATGCGCATAAACGCAAAAGAGAACCTTTTGCATTTAAATTTTCAAAAATTTTTCTTAATATCTTTGTACGCTGTTTTTCGTCATCAATTTTTATTTCTATAATAGTAATTGACGTATAATCTATGCGCCGTTTCATTTCAAGGGGTAGGGCAGCATAATCTACATTAAACTTTTTTTATCTTCATTTTTTAGTTGAATATGGAGTTCTTCTAATGACAGTTGGTTTGTCAAGGCTTCTTTAAAAGAACCTTTATCTACCTGAACTTCCGAGAAATCTACAGAATTATTTTTTCTTCTGTCTAAATAATAACCTATATAATAAAAAAATAAACTCAAAACACGCTGTTGTCCATCCAAAACTTCCAATTGATTCTCTCTGTTTCTGCAAGTATAAATCGGAGGAATCGGCAAACCACGAATCAAAGATTCAACCAACGATGTAACTTGTTCCTTACTCCAACGATATTTTCTCTGGTATTTGGGTATAATATACAAATTTTCGTTTACACCTTCTACCAGTGTACGAAATCCAACATCGGTTTTATATTGTTGAATACTTATTCCTTTTAAATCTTCCAACATGCTCAATTTCGTTTCCTCCCCAGATTCTTTAACTTCTATAATAATTGTTGCAAGGTCAATAAATTATTTTGCGAATAACGATAGTTTGACAATTTAAGGGGGTTATAGTCATCCTCTTAAATTGCATGGACAGACATTCATTTATTACTCCTGAATATACCATAAAGAAATTTATACTTTTTATATAGGCAATGCCATAGATAAGTTAGCTTTACATTCTTAATTATTTAGTATACCCTAAAAAGTAATTCCTCTCAATATACTTTCTAAACTCTTTTTCGATTTTTCCTGAATAATACGAAAGCGGAAGATGTTATATCCTCCGCTTTCCATCCATCATCTTACAATAAATTACTGCTACAACCGTACTCACCGCCGTAGCCGCAATCCCCGCCCCTACAATCCCAGCCGGATTCACACTTCCATACTGGCTTCGGTAAGCAATCACATTCACCGGAATCAACTGTAAGGAGGAAATATTGATAATCAAAAACGTACACATCTCATTACTGGCAATTCCCTTCTTTCTCACCGGTCCCGGAAGTCTTCCCTGCCTCCTCTCCTCCTCCAGCTTAGAAAGCTCCTCCATCGCCCTAAGCCCCCCCTTGTGTCAAGATAGTGACACGAACTTTTTGAATTTATTGTTTAAGCAAGATTTTTTTATTGTTTCCAATCCATTTTTCTATTTATGCTTAGTGTTTTGATTATAACCTTATTTTCCACATAATCCCAGATATTTTCAACATTATTCTTCAATCATTTTCAATATTCCCTCTCCAAAAATCTCTCTTACAAGATCTCTTTTAAATTTATTTAGAGGTTCCTCTAAAATTTTCTCCTTAGTACTAATTTTTCCTATAATAAATTTATATAGTTCTTGTTCTGAAAAAAATCCCATTTTTGCCAATTCCCTTATTCGTTTAGTTGGATATTTAAGCCTTTTTCTTAATAAATCTTTGGCATAACTTCTGTGAAATTCATACAATTCTTCTATATTAAAAATTTCTTTATATGTATCAATGTCCTTGTCTTCTTCTTTTTCACAAAATTGTATTTTGCTGTGTGGAAAAAACTTGAATTCTGCTGCATCATCTATTGATATTTCATAAGGCGTTCTATCTTCAAAACTAAATTCCTTCATTCCTTTTAATGACGAATTGCAGGATTTACAACTTGGAATCAGATTATAAATCGACATAGAGAAATAGGGATATTTACTTTTAGGGTAAAAGTGATCTAAATCTGCCCTGACTCTCCCCGTCCTCGAATACACTGGAGTTATATATTGCCTATTGCAATAGGGACAAGTTCTTATTTTTCTGTGAAATTGCATAATATATGGATTCCACTCCGCAAGTTTATCAATCAGTATATCTTTATCTACAATATGTACTACTAATGTTTCCCCAATAATATTAACCAGTACTTTTTTGTTTATATCACCATTTAGATTTTTTATTTTTGTTTGAATCTCATCAGCTAATTCTACATTGCATTTTTCTAGTTCAGTATATAATTCCTTTAATATTTTTTTATCATCATATCTTCCATTTCGGCATACTTTTGATTTTTTCTTTGCATATTCTAATAAATAACAACCAATATCAGCACTACTAAAATTGTCATAACCAAATGCCTTCTCAACTGCTTCTTTAAACTTTTCATCTTTCTCAAAAATATCCGCATAATTTTTTCCTATAATTTTTTGTATCTTCCTCAACTGATATGGCTTTCCTATCGCTAGTTGCTTTTTATAATACAAACAAAGTGATAAGAATTTCCATTGTTTTCTTGAAGTGGGTGCACCTTTTTTATATTTTTCTTTCATCTGATTTAAATTATCTACCACATTTTCATAAAAATATTTCTTATGACAAATTAACTCATCTCTTGAAATTGTAATCTTTTGCATCTTATTTCCTTTTAATCCTCTCCATAACTTCATCCAACTGTTCTGGTTGTAATTCATTTAATCTTTCAATCAGTGATGACATCATGGAATTTGTATGTTCCCCTTCCATGTTCCGCTCTATCATCGCAATCCTTTTCTGCATGATTCTCTTGATAATAGGTTCTCCTATACAATTGATCAACCTTTTCATCTCCTCCAAATGATCTAATTTATGTTCTTTCTCCCAATTGTTAAGCTTTTCCATCACATATTTCAGTTTATCTGCTGCATATGATCCTATGATACCCCAATCATCTTTCTCTAAAAACATCCCCTCCCTGTATAAATCATATATATTAGCACAAAATGTATTTTCCAAATTATTCGCTAATGTATTATTAAGAAAAACAACATTTCCTTTTAGCGCATCAGAAAGCATAATTGGTGAATGTGTTGCAACAATAATCTGAACATGCTTTCCATTGTAAAACTTATTGAAAAAATTTACCAAACTTTTCATGAATTTTTGTTGCCATTTCGGGTGATAAGAAAGATCTGCTTCATCCATCAACAAAATTATTGACTTTTTATCTTTTATGTCCTCATGCAGCGAATATATCCTTGAATACATATTTAATAAATTATATTCGCCACTGCTTAATCCTTCCCACCGAAAAGTAAGATAATCAGCACCAAGAGCTGTCATTCGAAACAGCCTATAAAAATCCATTATAGCTTTGTCATTGGACTTTGTTAGAAAGTAAAATTGAAACGCCTGATTTTCTATTCCATATTTTTCCATATTGCTAGCAAAGTCATTTATTTGTCTTACAGCGTTCAATAGTTTATCTATATGTACTATTTCAATCAATTTTATTATAAATCCAGCATTTGAATCAAAATTAAAGTTTCTCATAAATTTTCTTAAACGAGAAATTATATTTTGATATCGTTCAGTTGTTCCTGTACCCACTGTTTCAGGGAATATAAGTTTTATGCAGGACATCAATACTCCCCTATATAACAAATATCGAAATTCTATTGGTGATTTCCTATATAACTTATCATATTGTTTCATAATATCTCTGCATATATGAGCCAACACTTTTCTTAATGAATCCAAATCCCTGATATTTATTTCCCTGTCTCTATCATATTCATAAAAGGTACTTTCGCAATCTATTACTATCGCAGATTTATCATATCGGTATATCGAATCTAATACCTCACTGTCGTCTTTAAAATTAATATATAATTTTTGTGGCAAAGGAAAAGGGATCCATTCTTTCAATTTCCTACCACTATTTTCCGAAATAAATTTAATTTGCCTCATCATTTCTGAGTCTAAAAAAACCCTTAATTGAGTTTTGCCCCCATCTTCCAAACCTGTAGTTCCATATTCGAAATCTGTTTTTAAAAGACCGTTAAAAGAAATATCTTTTACACCAAAAAACACCTCTTGATAATTATATCTATTTCCGTCAAATACATTTGAATGAAATATAACCGCTGTATCTTTCATTTCCTGACAAGAAAAAAATTTTCTACTATTGTATTGCATTTTTGTTATAGTATTATTCCTACAATTCATTATAACCAAATCTTTTGGGGTTTTTATTTTAATTTCATCAAATGTAGAATAGATATAAATATTATTACTCGATTCTTCCTTTAAAGCATAAATATAGTTTGAATAATTTATTCCATTACCAATACTAATTCCTCCATCATATGGAAGAATTTTCATCAATAAATTTAAAAGTGTTGTTTTCCCATCACCGTTATCCCCAATGATATATGATATAAGTTCCACGTTATTAGAGTTATAAAGTTCTGATGGATACTTATTGTTCAACAGACATTCCAAGCATTTTGTTTCATAATTGAATTTGAAATGGTATTGATCGCAAAAGTTAAACTCTTGATTATTAAACAACCTATGGTTTAATACACACAAATACAGTACTTTCATTTTTATAATCCGCCTTTCTGCGAAAGGTGCCAATGCATCATGAAACACGTTGGCTAACTTTCGCTTTATATTCGAATCCTCTTCTGATATGATTTCTTTATAAGACGGATACACTACAGAACACGCGGAGGTGAATGGCGGGGCTGTATAGCGGCGATCTCGCATTTTTATATGTTGTCGGTCATCCGTTGAGGTATCAATGATTGGCGCATTACTGTAGTCCGTAAACTTATCTCTTCCAAAGTCGACTCGATTTTGCCGGATGACCAATCACTGTCTGTCCTATACCTATAATCCATCAGGAGGTCGTTTCTTTGTCGTTCAAAATTCTTAAAAAATAAATTACTGTGGCCTTGACATCCACAAAACCTGGATTTTTGCCTGCATTGGAATCACCGATCCCTTGGGACGTACCGAATATAAGCAAGCTCGCTTTTTTTCCTTTACAAAAGGTTTGCAACAGCTGTGTGGCTGGCTTGCTAAATATCATTGCATTGACGTCTGTATGGAATCTACCGGCAAGTATTGGATCCCGATTTTCAATATCCTGGAGAAGAATAACCTCTGGGTTACTCTTTCCCATCCCAAATATACCAAACCACTAAAGGGGAATAAGACTGACCGCAAGGAGGCCAAATGGATTTGTGATTTATACATGTGCGGAATGGTCAAACCTTCCTTTATCCCACCTGCCGACATCCGTGCGTTAAGAGATTTAGTAAGATACCGTTTCAAACTCCGTAATGACCAGAGTAATCATAAAATCAAATATTTATTTTTCAGCCACCGGAAGATGGCTTGTTTGCTATACCCTTTTCTTTTTCTCTATCCACTACTTTTTTGTTTCAAACTTAACCCTCCAGCCAAATCTTACATCTTATCCCATTTTATATTCGTATTATATCCTCTTCCAATGTTTTTGTACACGACAAATCATTATAAAGAAACTTTGATCATATAGAAAGATTAAAAACGGAGAGCCTCACACTCTCCGCTTCCCATCCATCATCTTACAATACACCACCGCCACAATCGTACTCACCGCCGTCGCCACGATGCCCGGTCCCACGATCGCTACCGGGTTCACGCTCCCATACTGGCTCCGGTACGGTTGTGTCAAGCTAAGACTAAAAAATTCCTTATCTTTTTCAAATATATTTTAATTATGATACATCTTTTACATTTTAACGAAATGTCCTATCGTATCTTTCGAATCGTCACTAAAATCATTCAGATCATCCATCGTGATTGCGCCTTCGTTCAACAGTGACATCATAATATAAAACTGATTCGATCTGCTCATCTCACATTGAACACCACAAGATTTTTTGTCTGTCTTAATTCGTTCCTCAAGTTTCCAAAACTTGTCTGACGGATTTTCTTCCCCGCTAAGAATTTCAATATATTCTTTATTCAGCTTGTCCATATATGCTTCTTGCCAATCAACAATCTTACACCGAAATAATTTCCAGTCTCTCTCAGAAAATCTGTTCATGTTAATCAAAGCACCTCACAATCTTTTCATCACACTTATTTTAATGGGAAATTTCCATAACAATCATCAGCATTCCATTTATCTATATAAAAAATATCTATCCTTTCCAAAAGAAATGGAAGGTATGTCTATTTGAATCAAACAGTTATGATGAACGATTCTTCATAATATGGAATTAATGAATCATGTGTTAAAAACATTAATTTTTCTGCTTTTGCTTGGGCGATCATAATTCGGTCAAACGGATCATTATGACGTGGTGCATTGGGGGCGCGTTTTAATGTTTCTAAGTATGAAACATGTGCATTTAAAATAGGCAATACAGTATATCCATTGTTTTCGCATCCTTTTTCCAGAATATTCCCATTCATACGAAGTTTCTCTGGATGCAACATATGTTTTATTGTAATTTCCCAAATAGAAGCCGTACTGTATAATATCTCATTTTCCATATCAAGAAGCAGTTCTTTTGCTTTTTCAGACAACTTAGGATCATTTAATACTGCCCAGATAGCTATGTGCGTATCTATCAATATTTTCATCACGGGCACACTCCAAACATCTTTGCAATTTCATCATTGCACTCATCTATATCATAATCTGCATCAATAAGATCCTGCCCTTCTAAACTGCCAATCCTTCGAACTATTTTTTTATTTATAGCCAACTCGTTAACATTTTCCTCTTTTTTATCGGAGGATTTCATAAAACGCTGTATCATTTCGAGTAAAAAGCTCAAATTATCATCCGACAAGCCATCGAGGGATTGAATTACTTCTCTTTGTAAAATTGACATGTCCAATTACCACCTTTCTTACTTAAACAAAATTCTTTTCCTTAGTATACCCTAAAAATCAATTTCTCTCAATATACTTTCAAAACTCTTATTCGTCACTTTTTGAATACTACGAAAGCGGAAGATGTTATATCCTCCGCTTCCCATCCATCATCTTACAATACACCACCGCCACAATTGTACTCACCGCCGTAGCCGCAATCCCCGCCCCCACAATCCCGGCCGGGTTCACGCTCCCATATTGTGACCGATACGCGATCACATTCACCGGAATCAGCTGCAGCGACGATATATTAATAATCAAAAATGTACACATCTCATTACTGGCAATTCCCCGCCGTCTCACCGGTCCGGGAAGCCGCCCAAGCCTGCGGTCTTCTTCCATTTTCCCCAGCTCTTCCATGGCTTTTAGCCCCGCCGGCGTCGCCGCCCATCCAAGTCCCAGCACATTCGCTATAATATTCGTGGTAATATGCTCCTGCGCCGGATGCCCCACGGGAAGTTCCGGGAACAGGAAACGCACGACAGGACGTATCCTCCGTGATGCGCCGCGTATTATCCCTGCTTTTGACGCAATCTCCATCAGTCCCACCCAAAAAGACATGACCCCCATCATAGTAATACAAAGAGTAATGGCTTCTTTAGAGGAATCGAGGGCTGCGTTGGTAATATCCGGCATCCTTCCATTAAAAGCGGCAAATATGATCCCAATCAAGATCATGCCCGCCCAAAGGTAATTTAACATCTGCAACACCTACTTACTTGCTCTTACCTATACAATATGCAGGTTATTCCGGTAATAGAATATGGTTGATTTCCGTATATTTTCATATTATATTATGATAATGAATAATAGGAGATGTTGGAACAAGAAAGACTTGGAGGGGATATTGTGGAAAATCTACGAATTGAGCTGCCTGAGAGAGTGGACAGGATTATTACCATATTACAGAATCATGGGTACGAGGCATATGCGGTGGGCGGGTGCGTCAGAGATTCCGTTCTGGGGAGGGAGCCGGAAGACTGGGATATTACTACATCGGCGACGCCTCAGGAAACAAAGGCGCTGTTCAGGAAGACATTCGATACGGGAATTGAGCATGGTACGGTTACGGTACTCATGGGGGAAGAGGGTTTCGAGGTGACCACATACCGGATCGACGGGGAGTATGAGGACAGCCGCCATCCAAAGGAGGTTACCTTCACAAGGAATCTGCGGGAAGACCTGCTGAGGAGGGACTTCACCATCAATGCCATGGCATATAATAAGAAAGACGGACTTGTGGATATATTCGGCGGAATCAGGGATATCCGGACGCAAGTAATCCGGTGCGTGGGAGATGCGAAGGAAAGATTTTTGGAAGACGCGCTTAGAATTTTGAGAGGGCTGCGTTTTGCGGCGCAGCTAGGATTTTGCATCGAGGAGGAGACAAGGCAGGCAATGGGAGAACTTGCGTCCACCCTTGGGAAAATCAGCGCGGAGCGGATACAGGCGGAACTTGTGAAAATGGTTGTGTCTGACAGGCCGGAATTGCTGAGAGATGCTTATGAATTGGGGATTACCCGGGTATTCCTGCCGGAATTTGACCGCATAATGGTCACCGGACAGGAGACTCCCCACCACATGTATTCCGTAGGGGAGCATACCATTCATGCCATGAAAAATATCCGGGCGGATAAGGTATTAAGGATGACAATGCTGCTGCATGATATGGGGAAACCTGAGAGGAAGACCGTGGATGGCGAAGGTGTGGCACATTTTAAAAGACATGCCGAGGAGAGTCAGGCGATTGCGAAGAATGTGCTGAAAAGGCTGAAATTCGATAATGATACACTGAATAAAGTGACAAGACTGGTGAGCTGCCATGATTACCGGATGCCTGCGGAGGCAAAAAATGTGCGCCGCGGGATGAACAAGATAGGGGAGGATCTGTTTCCTTACTATATGGAAGTGCGCCGCGCAGACGTACTGGCGCAGAGTATGTACAGGCGGGAAGAGAAGGTAAAGAACTTAGACGAGATCGAGGCGCTGTACCGGGAGATTACGCGTAAGAAGCAGTGCGTGTCTCTAAAAGAGCTTGCGGTATCAGGAAAAGATTTGATCGCCCTTGGAATGAAGCCGGGGAAAGGAATCGGCGCGTGTTTAGATAGCTTATTGGAACAGGTTATCGAGGAGCCGGCTTGGAACGAAAGGGGGAAATTGTTGGAGCTTGCGTCCGTAATGAACAATGAGGAGAATGGCCAAAGAGCATGATATGAACTGAGCCGCAGCTTGTCAAACGGCGTGTTTGAGCCATATCGCATCTATTTCCCTGTTACCTTGCATATTTCCCAAAACCCCGTCATACGTTAGAGAGAATATGTAATGTAAGTGCAGGGGATGGATATGCAGGAGTATGAACTAAATGTATTAGAACAGTATGATGTAGAAGTCAGCGGCACCCGCAAGACGAGGGGTGCTGTTTTATGCGACTCGGACCAGGGGCTTCTGCTGCTGAAGGAAGTAAAAGTATCAGAAAAGCGTATTCCTGCGTTGTATGAGTTGCATGAGTATCTTAATGCCCAAGGATACGGCCGTACGGACAGGATTATACGGACTAAGGAAGGGGAATATCTCGCCGTGTCAGAAGACGGGCGCCAGTATCTGCTGAAATCTTGGTTTCAGGGGCGGGAGTGCGATGTTAAGAAACCGGCTGAACTGCTTGCGGCGTCAGGAAATCTTGCGAAACTGCATGTATTGATGTGCAGGAGGTTTGAACACAGCGTAGCGCCGGGAGCGCATCTGGGGGAAGAGTACCTCAGGCATAACCGGGAATTAAAGAAAGTGCGGAAATTCATGCGCGGGATAGCGCCGAAAGGCGAGTTTGAGTCGGCTTTCCTGAAATATTTCGAGCAGATGTACCAGTGGGCGGACGGCGCGGTCAGCGAGCTTGAGAATTCTGATTACGACAGGATATACAGGGAAAGCGTGGAGAAGGGATGTATGACCCATGGAGAGTACAACTATCATAATATCCTGATGCTTTCGGGAGACCATTGCTGCAGGAAAGAGCCGTACCAGATTGCGGTCACAAATTTTGAAAAGTTCAAAAGGGATGTACAGACGGAGGATCTCTATTATTTTCTTCGGAAGGTGATGGAGAAGCAGGGATGGAAGGTACGTCTGGGGGATAATATGCTGAACGCATATTCGGCGATTCGCCCTCTTTCCGGGGAAGAGATAGAGTATCTTAAGATACGGCTCATTTATCCGGAGAAATTTTGGAAAGTTGCAAATTCCTACTATCACTCCAACAAAGCATGGATTTCAGCAAAAAGTATTGAGAAGCTTAGCGTGGCAATCCGGCAGACGGAGGAAAAGAAGCGGTTTTTAGAAGAGATATTTTCTTTTCATTTGTAGATTCCTGTTGTATAATAGAATCATTAAGGACAGGAGGTACAAAAATGGAACACCGTGAAAGATATGAAGGATGGCTGAACGATCCATACTTTGATGAGGCTACGAAGGAAGAATTAAGAAGCATTGCAGAGGACGACAATGAGATCAAGGAACGTTTTTATAAGGATCTTGAATTCGGTACGGCGGGTCTGCGGGGAATCATCGGAGCAGGGACGAACCGTATGAACATCTATACGGTCAGAAAGGCGACGCAGGGGCTTGCAAATTACATAATCAGCAAAGAGGGACAGAAGAAGGGCGTAGCGATTGCGTATGACTCCCGACGGATGTCTCCGGAATTCGCAGACGAGGCGGCGCTTTGTCTTTGTGCAAACGGGATTAAGGCGTACGTGTTCGAGTCTCTGCGCCCGACGCCTGAGTTGTCCTACGCAGTGCGTTCGCTTGGATGCATCGCCGGGATCAACATTACGGCAAGCCATAATCCGCCGGAGTACAACGGGTATAAGGTCTACTGGGAGGACGGCGCTCAGATCACGCCGCCCCACGATAAAGGTATTATGGATGAAGTGAAGGCTGTTGCGGATTACAATACGGTCAAGACCATGGGGCTTGAGGAAGCAAAGGCCGCGGGTATGTATGAGGTGATCGGCGCGTCAGTGGACGACGGTTATATTGCGGAGCTTAAGAAGCAGGTGCTTCATCAGGATTCCATTGACGCGGTAGGGAAGGAACTCAAGATTGTATACAGCCCGCTTCATGGAACCGGGAACCTTCCGGCAAGGCGCATCTTGAAGGAACTTGGTTTTGAGAATGTTTATGTAGTAAAAGAGCAGGAATTGCCGGACGGCGAATTCCCGACGGTATCTTATCCGAATCCGGAGGCGAAGGAGGCCTTTGAACTGGGACTTAAGCTTGCAGAGGAAGTCGATGCGGATCTTGTGCTTGCGACGGATCCGGACGCGGATCGTCTCGGCGTGTATGTGAAGGATGCGAAGTCAGGAGAGTATAAGGTTCTGACCGGCAATATGTCCGGCTGTCTCCTTGCAGACTACGAAATCGGACAGCGCAAGGCTTTGAAGGGACTTCCGGAGGACGGTTATCTGATCAAGACGATCGTAACCTCCAATCTGGCGGATGCGATTGCAAAGGGCTACGGAATCGGACTGATCGAAGTACTGACCGGATTTAAGTTCATCGGGCAGCAGATCCTTGGTTTCGAGACGACCGGTAAGGGATCCTATTTATTTGGATTCGAGGAGAGCTACGGATGTCTGATCGGAACCCATGCAAGGGACAAGGATGCGATCGTTGCGACGATGGCGCTGTGCGAGGCGGCGGCATACTATAAGACCCAAGGCAAGACGCTGTGGGATGCGATGGTGGACATGTATGATAAGTACGGTTATTATAAGGATGATATTCAGTCCATTACTTTAAAGGGAATCGAAGGGCTGCAGAAGATTCAGGAGATCCTAGAGACGCTGCGTAAGAACCCTCCGGCAGAGGTTGGCGGATACAAGGTTGTGAAGGCGAGAGATTATCAGGCGGAGACTATCAAGGATATAGCGACAGGGGAAGTGACGGGAACCGGTTTGCCGAAGTCCAATGTCCTGTACTATGACTTGACCGACGACGCTTGGCTGTGCGTAAGGCCGTCAGGAACAGAGCCGAAGGTGAAGTTCTATTACGGTATTAAAGGAAGTTCCCTTGCAGACGCAGATGAAAAATCAGAGAAGCTCGGAAAAGAAGTTCTGTCTATGATCGACAAGATGCTTTAGAATCCCGCAGAACCCGTGAAATAGCCGAAAATGCGGGCAAAACTCAAGAAATTGCCTTGACATTTACCGGGAAAGCAGTTATAACTGTATCTATAGGTCTTTATGCGACATTTGTATGGGGACCGCATAATAGATAATAGAATAAAATAAGGGATTCTATATGTAAACAAGAGGAGGAAATTATCCATGAACAAGACAGAATTAGTGGCAGCGATCGCCGATCAGGCAGAATTATCTAAGAAGGATGCTGAAAAAGCTTTAAAAGCTTTTATTGATGTGGTTACAGATGAATTGAAGAAAGAGCACAAGGTTCAGTTAGTTGGATTCGGTACTTTTGAAGTGAGCAAGAGAGAGGCGAGAGAGGGAAGGAATCCGCAGACTGGCGAGACGATGAAGATTGAGGCTTGCAAGGCTCCGAAGTTCAAAGCTGGTAAAGCACTGAAAGACGCTGTCAATGAGTAATTCATTTTGTATAGGGAACCGGTGCGGGATGGAGTTGGATTCGGATAAGTAAAAGAAGGGCTTATTCCGTGACGGATTCTGACATGGGGATTAGGATGCCGCGGGGGTCGGGTGCGACCTTCGGGCATCTTTTTTATTTATTGTCCGTACGGACGGGGGTGTGTCAGGTCTGTTTTAGCGGAACGGAATTATTATAGAAAGGGAGATGAATCATGAGATTAGACAAATTTTTAAAAGTATCGCGTTTGATCAAGCGCCGGACTGTGGCGAACGAGGCGTGCGACGCGGGGCGCGTGACCGTCAACGGGCAGGTGGCGAAGGCTTCCGTGAAGGTGAAGGTAGGAGACGTAATCGAGATCCAGTTCGGCACGAAGACCGTGAAAGTGGAGGTTTTAGACATTCAGGACACGACAAAGAAGGAAGAAGCGAAAGACTTGTTCAAATATTTGTAATATTTAGCGGCGGCCTTTCATATGATTATTAAGAAAGGTTGTGAAGCGCATGGAAGAAAGAACCATACAGAAAAATCATAAGCTGGTAATCAATAACCGGAAGACCAGTATGGTGACCGGGGTGATAGATGTGTTATCCTTTGACCTGAACGAGATTCTTCTGGAGACGGAACAGGGGATGATGATGGTGAAGGGGACGGATCTGCATGTCAACCGGCTGAGTGTGGAAAAGGGAGAAGTGGATCTCTCGGGAAATATTGACAGTGTCGCCTATTCTGATGTCCAGGCGCACGCAAAGCAGCAGGAGAACTTGTTCTCGAAGCTGTTCAGGTGACGTTATGCCGGGAATCAGGGAGGAAATGATGGTGTTTCTGGCAGCAGTGGTGTCTGGCGCCATCGTCCGGCTTGTCTATCAGTGTATCCGCTGTTTCCGCCGGATCGTCGGCCATACTCTTGCGGCGATTGGTGCGGAGGATTTGATTTTCTGGCTGGGCTCTGCTGTCTATATGTTTGTGCAGATTTACCATACAAGCGATGGTAGTATCCGGTGGTATTTTATACTAGGTGTTGCGCTTGGCGTGATTTTGATGTGGGTTTTCCTTAACAGGGAAGAGAAACTGTTCAAAAAGATTTACGGCAAGGAACAGAAAGATTTGCGTCAGGGGCTTGATAAAAAAGAAGAAAAAAGTTAAGATAAGGAAGAATAAGGGTGAGTATAACGGGCAGGGGTGCCTGTGAATAAGGGTGAAAAGAATATGGGTAATACGGAGAAGAGACGTCCGAAGAGGCATCGGAAAAGACGTATGCAGCGTCATAAGAGGAGCGTGCTGGCGGTCAGCGCGGTCGTTCTGCTTTTGTTTGCCGTCGTGTCGGCAAACAGTATATCGCTTAGGGCCAAGGAGAAGGAGTATCTGGGTCAGGAGCAGGATCTGGAACAGCAGATTAAGAAAGAGAAAGCGCGCGCGGAAGAGATTGAAGAGCTTCGCGAGTATGTGGGTACGGATCAGTATGTGGAGGACGTTGCGCGGGATAAACTGGGATTGGTTCACGAGAACGAGATCATACTGAAAGAAAAATAAGAGACAGAGGATAAGCTTTAGGAGATGTTCCTAAGGCTTTTTATTTTTGTTTTTTTGAAAATTATGTCTGAAAACCGCTGAAAGGGGAGCAAATAATGGTGGAAATAAAGGAAAAGACGGCATTTATCAATCCATATGTCGTACAGATGGACAAGTTTGCGGATTCATTGGTGCATTTGTCAAAAACATTTCTTACGTTGGAGAATTATAAGGGAACATTTTCAAAAGAAGAGGTGGAGGAAATGTTCCAAAAGGTTACTGATAAGGTCTGTGAGAATTGTGAGAAGCGCGAGTGGTGCCTTGGGGAGAGCAGGGTGCATACATACCAGATGCTATATGAGATTCTCTGCACCGTGGAGGAGTTCGGAGCCGAGCTGAGCGTCGAGCTGAAACGGAGCCTGCAGAAGAGATGCATTAAGGCTCCGAGGTTTTTGCGGGAGACGCTTGAGACGTTTGAGAATGCAAAGAAGATCATGATGTGGAGCAATAAGATCGTGGAGAACAGGGAAGGCTACGCGCAGCAGCTAAACCGTTTTGCGGAGATGATACAGCATACGACCCGCGAGCTGGATGCCGGGATTTTTGAGGACGAGCATCTGGAGAAGAGGATAAAGACGCTGCTTCGCAAGGGAGGAGCGCGGATGCTGTCGTCAGTATTCTATATGACGGCACAGGGAAAGTATGAGATTCATCTTACCGTGAAGTCTATGAAGGGACATATGATTGCTACGAAGGAGCTGGCGTCTCTGGTGGGCTCCTGTACGGGCAGGACTATGACGCCCCAGATGGGAGAACGCCCTCTTGTGGGGGAGGAATACTGTACGGTGGCTTGTGTGGAAAGCGCCAGATATCATACTCTGCAGGGAGTGGCGAAGATCGGGAAGGGATGCGCGAAGATTTCAGGGGATACCTTTCTCATGACGGACCTGCCGGGGGGAAAGAAGGGGATTGCCCTGTCGGATGGAATGGGATCCGGGGAAGAGGCTTTTAAAGAGAGCAAGATGGTGGTGGAGATGCTGGAAGAGCTTCTGGAAGCCGGTTTCCCTGTCACGATGGCGATTCAGCTTATGAATACGGCGTTGGTGATCGCACGGGAGGAGGTGCGGTTTTCCACCATTGACGCCAGCTTATTTGATCTGTACAGTGGGACCTGCGAGTTTGTCAAGGCGGGGGCTTCCACTACATTTATCAAGAAGAAGGACGAGGTGGAGACGATTACTTCTACGTCGCTGCCTGTGGGAGTGATCCGTGAGCTGGAGCTGGAACCGGTGGAGAGGCAGCTTGAGTCGGGAGATTATGTAATTATGGTGACGGACGGGGTGTTGGACGCATTGCCGGTAGGGGAGCAGGAGTCGCTTATGCGCAAGTTTATTCAGGATGCGGATATTGTGAACCCGAAAGAGCTGGCGCACCATATCCTGGAGCAGGTATTGGAGTGGACGCAGGAGGAGCCTGTGGACGATATGACGGTGCTGGCGATTGGGATGTGGAAATTGTGACTTGTTTGGCGGTCGCTTTGAAGGGCCTGTTAATGGTAAGATTTATTTTTCATATGTAAAATACTTGCTTTTTACGAAAGAGTTATATATATTAATTACGATGTTTTCTATAGGATTCTATAGGATATGTACGAATTTGTCAGAAGGATAAGTTTATGTATCAACGGGTGAAAGAATATATCCGGCGTTACCATATGCTGGATGGAAGGGATAGGGTAATAGCAGGCGTATCGGGAGGTGCAGATTCCATATGCCTTCTTTTCATGCTTATAGAGTTAAGCCGGGAGTCAGGATTTTCGGTATCGGCCGTACATGTACACCATGGACTTAGGGGGGATGCGGCAGATGCGGACGCGGCGTTTGTAAAGAAACTGTGCGGGGAACAAGGCGTTGAGCTTCGGATTTTTTATGAGGATGTGCGGGGATATGCCAGGGAAAAGGGGCTGACTCAGGAAGAGGCCGGGCGGAATCTCCGGCGGGAGAATTTTCTCAGGGTGTTGGAGGAGACGGGCGGGACGAAAATTGCGCTTGCCCACCACCAGAATGATAATGCGGAGACTCTGATCTGGAATCTGTGCCGCGGGTGCGGACTCAGGGGGCTTAAGGGGATCGCTCCTGCCGCCGGGGTGTGGATTCGTCCGCTTTTATGCCTGAAAAGGGAGGAAATTGAATCATATCTTGAAAATCGGGGAATATCTTATTGTACGGATGAGTCGAATCTGACGGATGATTATACGAGAAATCGGATACGCAACCATGTGACGCCTTATCTTGAGCAGCATGTTAATAGCCGCGCAGTCCTCCATATGTCTGAGACGATGGAACAGATGCGGCTGGTGGGGGAGTTTGTGGAACAGGAGGTTAAGCGTTACGGAGATATGTGTATCCGGTACAGGGACGAAGAGACGGAGGTTTCCGGCAGGGGACGATCCGGGGCTTTAGTTTCCGGCGCTGTGCTTTATGACGCGAAGTTTCAGCAGGTTCCGGAGGCGCTTCGGGGGTTCGTGCTCCAAGAGATGATCTGCCGAGTGGCGGGAAGAAGGAAGGATATCGGGAATATTCACATAAAGATACTGGAAGAACTGCTTGTAAAGCAGGTGGGAAGGCAGGTTCAACTGCCGTACGGCGTTTGTGCTAGGCGTTGTTATGAGGGGATTGAGCTGTTTGTCCTGCCGCCAAGGGAAAGTCCTGGGGAAACGGAGTATGAGCTTTTCGGGGATATGGATGAAGGGACTTTGCATACCTGCCCTGTTGAGGCCAGAGTATTCCAACGAACAGCAGATATGGTAATATTTCCGGAAAACCCCTACACGAAATGGTTTGATTATGATATAATTAAAAATACTGTTAAAATCAGGCACAGGGAGCCGGGAGATTATATTACGATTGCGAAGGACGGCGGCACCCAGAAGCTGAAACAGTATTTTATTAATGAAAAGATACCGGGCAGTTTAAGAGACAAGATATGGCTTGCGGCAGACGGGAAGCATATCATGTGGATTGTCGGGTACAGGCAGAACCAGAAGTATCAGATTGCAGAGAAGACCAGGAGGATCCTGGAATTGAAATTTTACGGAGGACAAGACGATGGGAGAAAGCGTCAGAGTGATGATTTCAGAAGCGGAGGTTGCGAAAAGGATTGAGGAAATGGGACGGCAGATCAGCGAGGAATATGCAGGGAAGCAGATACATCTGATCTGTATCCTGAAGGGAGGCGTATTCTTTATGTGCGAGCTTGCCAAGCGGATCAGCGTTCCTGTGTCCATGGACTTTATGAGCGTGGGCAGTTACGGGGACGGTACGGCGTCAAGCGGCGTGGTCAGGCTTGTGAAGGATCTGGATGAATCGCTGGAGGGCAAGGATGTGCTTGTGGTGGAGGACATCATTGATTCAGGAAGGACATTGTATTATCTGTTGGATGTTCTTAAGAAGAGACGGCCGAACAGTATGAGATTATGCACGCTTCTTGATAAGCCGGACAGAAGGGTACGGGATGTCAAGGTGGATTATGTGGGTTTCGAGATACCGGACGAGTTCGTTGTGGGCTATGGGCTTGATTATGCCCAAAAATACAGGAATCTGCCATATATCGGGATTGTAGAAGGCGTGGAATAGAAAGGGGCTTTGAGACATTGAATGATAGGAAGGTAAGAGGGCTGAGCGGAGCCACGGTTCTGACGTTAGTAGTATTTCTGTTTGTCATATTGTGGCTTACCAATCAGTTTGACCAGAAGGATGAGGAGATAAACTGGAAGGAATTTGAGGAGTTGGTCACGAAGGATAAACTGGGGAAAGTCGTCGTGAACCAGAACAAGAATGTGCCGACGGGACGGGTGGAGATCGAGCTTAAGGATAGGGCGGGCGAGGTGAAATATCTCTATGTGTCGGATGTGAACGATGTTCAGGACTATCTGCAGGAGAAGAACATCAGCTATGATATGCCGGATGTTCATGAGGACAGTTGGTTTGTAACCGTGGTTATGCCGGTGGCGCTGACTTTGCTTGGAGTGATGCTGATCTTTACCATTATGAACAGGCAGAACGGCGGAGCCAATGCGAAAGCGATGAACTTCGGGAAGAGCCGCGCAAGGCTTAGCATGGGCGGCGACAAGAACATTACCTTTTCTCAGGTCGCGGGGCTTAAGGAGGAGAAGGAGGAACTGGAGGAGATCGTTGATTTCCTGAAATCTCCGAAGAAATATATCCAGGTCGGCGCGAGGATTCCGAAGGGCGTGCTGTTGGTCGGCCCTCCGGGAACAGGAAAGACGCTGCTTGCCAAGGCGGTTGCAGGCGAGGCCGGAGTGCCGTTCTTTACAATTTCCGGTTCCGACTTTGTGGAAATGTTCGTCGGCGTGGGCGCGTCCCGTGTCCGGGACTTGTTCGAGGAGGCGAAGAAGAATTCTCCGTGTATCATCTTTATCGATGAGATCGACGCAGTGGCAAGACGGCGCGGTACAGGTATGGGCGGCGGCCACGATGAGAGAGAACAGACGCTGAACCAGCTTCTGGTGGAGATGGACGGATTCGGCGTTAATGAAGGCGTAATCGTAATGGCTGCTACGAACCGCGTTGATATTCTGGATCCTGCTATCTTACGTCCGGGCAGATTTGACCGCAGGGTCATGGTCGGCAGGCCGGATATCCAAGGGAGAGAAGATATTCTTAAGGTTCATGCAAAGGGCAAGCCGCTGAGCGAGGAGATTGACTTAAGGCAGATTGCCCAGACCACGGCCGGCTTTACGGGGGCTGATCTTGAGAACCTGCTGAATGAGGCGGCCATTCTGGCGGCGAAGGAGAACCGGATCTTCCTGAAACAGGAAGATATCAAACGGGCGTTTGTCAAAGTTGGAATCGGCGCGGAGAAGAAGAGCCGTGTAATTTCGGACAAGGAAAAGCGGATTACCGCGTTTCACGAGGCGGGGCATGCGATCCTGTTCCACGTACTTCCGGATGTGGGGCCGGTCTACAGCGTGTCTATTATTCCTACCGGGAGCGCGGGGGGATATACCATGCCATTACCGGAAAATGACGAGATGTTCAATACGAAGGGAAAGATGCTACAGGATATCACGGTTGCACTTGGGGGACGTGTGGCCGAGGAAGAAGTGCTGGACGACATTACCACCGGCGCGTCTCAGGATATCAAACAGGCGACCAGTCTTGCCAAGTCTATGGTAACGAAGTTCGGAATGTCTGAGGCAGTGGGGCTGATTAATTATGACAATAACAGCGACGAGGTATTTATCGGCAGGGATCTTGCACATGCTTCAAGAGGTTATGGGGAGAGCGTGGCGACAACCATCGATCAGGAAGTGAAGCGTATCATCGACGAATGTTATGTCAGGGCAAGAAATGTGATCAAGAAATACGATGACGTACTGCATGCGTGTGCGGATTTGCTGCTTGAGAAAGAAAAGATATCCAGAGAAGAGTTTGAGTCATTATTTGCAGGTGAGGTTTCGGAAGCTTAGTAAACAGAGTATACGAATAATAATTAGGGGGATTACGGCATGAATACACAGGCATTATTTTGCGATGGGACAGCAGGTTATGTTATTCCACAGGAGCCCCGGAAAAATGAATCTGTGAGATTACGTTTCCGCACAGCCAGAGATGATGTAAAAAGGGTACGTCTGATGACGGCTGTCGGCGGTTATGATATGGAGAAAGAAAAAGGAAACGGCAACGACAGTGAATTCGATTATTATGTGATTACATGGCGGTTGAATGAGAATCCGTTCCGTTACTGTTTTGAGATTCAAGACGAGGAAGAGACATATTATTATGGAAGATGCGGCGTGTCCAAGGAGATTGTGGAGTTCTATAACTTTGTGATCGTTCCCGGATTTTCGACTCCGGACTGGGCAAAGGGCGCGGTGATGTACCAGATCTTCACAGATCGTTTTTACAATGGAGACAAGACGAATGACGTTGAAACTAATGAATATTATTATATCGGCGGATATAGCAAAAAAGTAACGAATTGGAACAAGTACCCGGATGCTATGGGTGTCCGGGAGTTCTATGGCGGCGATCTTAAGGGAGTCATGGAGAAGCTGGATTACCTGCAGGATCTGGGGGTGGAGGTGCTCTATTTCAATCCGCTGTTTGTATCTCCGTCCAACCATAAATATGATATTCAGGACTATGATTATATAGACCCGCATTACGGTGTGATTGTGGAAGACGGCGGCGACATCCTGCCGGAGGGAGAGACAGAGAACCGCAAGGCGACAAAGTACCGGAAGCGGGTCACGGATCTTAAGAATTTGGAAGCGAGCAACCAGTTATTTATAGAGCTTGTGGAGGAGCTGCACCGGCGGGGAATGAAGATAATTCTCGACGGTGTGTTCAACCACTGCGGCTCGTTCAATAAGTGGATGGATCGGGAGAGGATCTATGAGGGACAGGAGGATTATGAGCCGGGCGCTTATGTATCATCCAAGAGCCCGTATAAGAGCTATTTCCATTTCAATAAGGATGGTGAGGAGAATTGGCCGTATAACCATAGTTACGACGGATGGTGGGGACATGATACGCTGCCGAAGCTGAACTATGAGGATTCGGTCAAGCTTGAGAATTATATTTTATATATCGGGAAAAAATGGGTGTCTCCTCCGTACAATGTGGACGGGTGGAGATTGGACGTGGCGGCGGATCTTGGACAGACGAATGATTATAATCACGAATTCTGGAAGAAGTTTAGGAAGGCGGTCAAGGATGCGAATCCTGATGCGCTGATTCTGGCGGAGCACTATGGGGATCCCAGCGAGTGGCTTCAGGGCGACGAGTGGGATACCGTGATGAACTATGATGCGTTCATGGAGCCTGTCACATGGTTTCTGACGGGTATGGAGAAGCACAGTGATGAGCATCGGGAAGAACTCAGGGGAAATACGGATAATTTTGTGGGTTCTATCACGCACCATATGGGGAACATGCTTACGCCGTCGCTGCAGGTGGCGATGAATGAATTGTCAAACCATGACCATTCCCGTTTCCTGACCCGTACGAATTATATGGTCGGCCGGGTGGAGCATCTGGGTCCTCAGGCGGCCAATGAATATGTGAATCTGGCGATTATGCGGGAAGCCGTCGTAATGCAGATGACATGGATCGGCGCGCCGACCGTATATTACGGAGATGAGGCGGGAGTTTGCGGATTTACGGATCCGGATAACCGGCGGACGTATCCCTGGGGATATGAGAATAAAGAATTAATTGCTTTCCATAAGGATATGATCCGGATTCATAAGGAACATCCGGCTCTGCGGACGGGGTCTCTGAACATACTGAACGGTTCAATCCGGGTGCCGAACGGAGACGAACATAACATTCTTGCTTATGGACGGTTTCAGGGGGACGACCGGATCGTGGTGATAGTTAATAACCGCAGTGAACTTGCTGAGGTGACCGTGCCGGTGTGGCTGAGTGAAGTTCCGATGAAGTGCCGGATGAAGAAGCTGATCTATTCGTATGAGGAGGGATATTCCGTAGATTATGAGGAATATCTGGTTGAAGACGGAGAAGTGGTTGTGAATATGGGAGCGTATTCGGCATTGGTGCTGTGCGGATAAGATGAGGGCGTTGAAGCGCCCTCTGTTTTGTATTATGCGGCTCTTATTTTGACAGCACTTCAACGCCGGTCTCTGTGACCAGTACCATATACTCTACCTGCGCGGATAATCCGTCGTCGATGGTGTAAACGGTCCAGTCGTCATCCTCGTCAACGAAAAAGTCAGGGCTTCCCTCGTTGACCATGGGTTCGATGGTGAACATCATACCGGGAACAAGAACCATCTCGCTGCCTTTTGGAGTCACATAACTGACGAAAGGCTCTTCGTGAAAGTCCAGGCCTATTCCGTGTCCGCCAATGTCTTCCACCACGGAGTAACCGTGCTTCTTGGCGTGGGTATTGATGGCATAGGCGATATCTCCCAGATGTCCCCAGGGCTTCGCCGCCTTTAACCCGAGATCCACACATTCCTGTGTCACGCGTACAAGCCTTGCGGCTTCCGGTGAGATGTTGCCGATGGTGAACATCCGGGACGCGTCGGAATAATAACCGTCAAGGATCGTTGATACGTCTACATTCAGGATATCTCCCTCCTGCAGGATCTCATACTCATTGGGGATCCCATGGCAGATGACATTGTTAAGGGAAGTGCATACGCTCTTGGGGAACCCGTCGTAATTAAGCGGGGCGGGGATCCCTCCGTGTTCTGTCGTGAAATCATAGACTAAGCGGTCGATCTCTTCCGTACTCATGCCTTCGCGGATATGGGAAGCCACATGGTCTAAAACGGCGGTGTTAAGCGCCGCGCTTTTTTTGATGGCTTCAATCTGGCGTGGGGTTTTGAGCAAAGAGCGTTTGGGGACAATCTGGCCCCTTGCGGCCAGTTTCCATAGTTTTATGTCTAGTTTATCCACTGCTGATACCTCTTTCTGACTGTTCGATTATGTTTTCATTTACCATTATAACACCCTTGTCAAGAGGGAATATTTGTTATTGAGGATATTGTATGTGCACGAAAAATAGGTTATAATCTGAATAAGTGTTCAGCGGCGCAGGCGTGCGCCGGCCGGATAACACAAAGAAAGTAGAATGACGGAAAGAAGAAAGGAGCGCCACATGTTAAGAATAGGAATGCTTACAAGCGGAGGAGACTGTCAGGCTTTGAACGCCGCCATGCGCGGAGTCGTAAAGGGAATCTGTTCCAAGAGGGACGACGTAGAGATCTATGGTTTTCAGGAAGGTTATAAGGGCTTGATCTATTCAAACTTCAAGATGCTGACTTCCAGAGATTTTTCAGGAATACTGACGGTAGGAGGAACGATTCTCGGAACGTCCAGACAGCCGTTTAAGCTGATGCGGGTGCCGGATGAGAATGGTCTGGACAAGGTAGAGGCTATGAAGCATACATATCATAAGCTGAATCTTGACTGCCTGGTTGTGCTTGGAGGCAACGGCACGCACAAGACAGCGAATATGCTGAGAGAAGAGGGGCTGCACGTTATCACTCTTCCGAAGACCATTGATAATGATTTGTGGGGGACGGACATGACTTTCGGTTTCCAGAGCGCGGTTGACATTGCTACGGATACCATTGACAAGATCCATACGACAGCCACGTCTCATAGCCGTGTATTCATTGTTGAGGTTATGGGACACAAGGTGGGATGGGTGACTCTGCATGCCGGAATTGCAGGCGGCGCCGATATCATTATGCTCCCGGAGATTCCTTATGATATTAACGTGGTGGTTGACGCGATTAATAAGCGGAAAGCCGCCGGTAAGAAGTTTACTATTATCGCAGTGGCGGAGGGCGCTATTTCCAAAGAAGATGCGAAGCTGTCCAAGAAGGAACTGAAAGCGAAGAAAGAGAAACAGAAATACCCGTCCGTTGCCTATGAGGTGGCGGAGAAGATTCAGAAGAGGACGGATCAGGAGGTGCGTATTACGGTTCCGGGACATACGCAGAGGGGCGGTTCGCCGTGTCCGTATGACAGGGTACTCTCCACAAGGCTTGGCGCAGCGGCGGCAGAGGCGATTCTGGACGGCGACTATGGATATATGCTGGGTGTGAAGAAGAATGAGATTGTGCGCGTCCCGCTTTCAGAGGTGGCCGGGAAGCTTAAGTATGTAGATCCGAAGTCCGCCATCATCAAAGAAGCCGAGATGACGGGAATCAGTTTCGGAATTAAATAATAGTGTGAGGCTTTAGAGTGGGGAGCAGTATATAAGGGGAGGAGCAGTGTGAAGAATGTCGTATATGGCATTATACCGGAAGTTTCGTCCGGATGAATTCGAGGATGTCAAAGGTCAGGATGCGATTGTGAAGACCTTGAAGAATCAGATTAAGGCAGGCAGAATCGGTCATGCCTATTTGTTCTGCGGAACCCGGGGAACCGGAAAGACGTCTGTGGCGAAGATATTTGCAAAAGCGGTGAACTGCGAGAATCCGGCGGAGGGCAGCCCATGCGGGGAGTGCGCCATGTGCAGGGCTATTGCGTCCGGCGCGTCCATGAATGTGATCGAGATCGACGCGGCGTCTAATAATGGCGTGGACAATATCCGTGAGATTCGGGAAGAAGTTGCGTACCGTCCTACGGAGGGGCGGTACAAGGTCTATATTATCGACGAGGTTCATATGCTTTCTATAGGGGCTTTTAACGCGTTGTTAAAGACGCTGGAAGAACCGCCGGAATATGTGATCTTCATTCTGGCTACGACGGAGGTCCACAAGATACCGATTACAATCCTGAGCCGGTGCCAGCGGTATGATTTCAAGAGGATTACGATTGAGACGATCTCTGAACGGCTTACGGAACTGATCGGCAAGGAGAATCTCGACGTGGAGGAGAAGGCCGTTCGCTATATTGCGAAGATGGCGGACGGTTCTATGCGGGATTCTCTGAGCCTTTTGGACCAGTGCGCGGCTTTCTATATTGGAGAGAGATTGACCTACGACCATGTTTTGGAGGTTCTTGGCGCTGTGGATACGGAGGTGTTCAGCAGGCTTTTGCGGGAGCTGATTTCCATGGACGTACATCGGGTGATCGGGATTGTGGAAGAGCTGGTGATGCAGGGAAGGGAGCTGTCCCAGATGGCGGCTGATTTCACATGGTATCTGCGGAATCTTTTGCTGGTACAGGGGTCGGACCATATGGAAGATATTCTGGATGTGTCGACGGAGAACCTGGCCCAGTTGAAAGAAGAGGCGGGGATGATAGACAGCGGCACGCTGATTCGGTTTATCCGGATTTTTTCGGAGCTTACGAATCAGTTAAAGTACGCGTCCCAGAAGAGAGTGATTCTTGAGGTGACGCTGATTAAGCTGTGCAGGCCGGCGATGGATACGAATCAGGATGCCCTGCTGGATCGGATCCGGGCGGTGGAGAAGCAGTTAGAGGCGGGAGCGCCTGTGCGGACTGCCAAGGCGTCCGATGCCGGGAATGAAGACGAACCGCGCCCGATGCAGACGAAGCCTGAGCTTCCCAAGGCGCTTAATGAAGATGTAAAGGCTGTGGCGAAGGACTTCCGTTCGATTGTGAACGGCGCGTCTTCGATGCTGAGAGTCTATTTAAAGAAGGCGAGGCTCAGCGCAGGGGAAGGCAGCCGTCTTCTGATCGTGATGCCGGATGAGATGAGCGCAGGCGTGGTCGGTTCGCAGGAACATAAGGCGGAGATTGCAGGCTTGATTCAGGAGAAGATTGGTAAACAGATAGAGATTGAAGTACGCCAGATGGAAGAAGGAAGAAGGTTCGAGGATCATTTCGTGGATATCGAGAATTTGACGGATCTGATTAATATGGAGATTACTGTGGAAGATTAATTATAAAAGATTAGTTGTGTAGAATTATTATAAAAGATTAATTGTAAAATAATTGTGTAAGATTGGATTTGCAGAGAATAGAATTTAGGAGGAGATGGATTTATGGCAAAAAGAGGTGGATTTCCGGGAGGCGGAGCAATGCCGGGGAATATGGCGAATCTGATGAAGCAGGCGCAGAAGATGCAGCGTCAGATGGAGGAGCAGGCCAAGGAGATGGAGACGAAGGAATTCAGCGCGACCGCAGGAGGCGGAGCTGTGGAGGCTACGGTTTCCGGGACGAAGCAGCTTCTTAAGATTAATCTGGATGAAGAAGTGGTGGATCCGGAGGATATCGAGATGCTGGAAGACCTGATTGTGGCGGCGGTGAACGAGGCCCTTGAGAAGGCTGACGAGGCTTCTGCTTCTGCTATGTCGAAGTTTACAGGCGGTATGGGCGGACAGATTCCGGGATTATTTTAATACAGGAGCATGAGGGATGGATTACTATAGTAACCAGATAAGCAGGTTAATTGAAGAGTTGTCATGCCTTCCGGGCATAGGATCAAAGTCAGCGGCAAGGCTGGCTTTTCATTTGATCCATATGCCGTTGGAGGATGTAGACCGCCTTGCGTCTACGATGGTGGAGGCGCGTAAGAACGTCCGCTATTGTAAGGATTGCTGTACGCTGACTGATCAGGAATTGTGTCCGATCTGCAGTAACGGCAAGAGGGATCATAAGACGATTATGGTGGTGGAGAATACCCGTGATCTGGCGGCGTATGAAAAGATTGGAAAATATGACGGAGTTTACCATGTTCTTCACGGGGCAATCTCTCCGATGCTTGGAATAGGGCCTGAGGATATTAAGCTGAAAGAGCTGATTGAGCGTCTGCAGGGAGAGGTGGAAGAGGTAATTATTGCGACGAATTCAAGCTTAGAGGGGGAGACGACGGCGATGTATATCAGCAAGCTGATTAAACCCGCGGGAATTAAGGTTAGCCGGATCGCAAGCGGAGTCCCGGTAGGCGGGGATTTGGAGTATATTGACGAGGTGACGCTGCTTCGGGCGCTGGAAGGCCGGACGCAGTTGTAAGAGGTCTATATGGGTTCCCTTTACGGAGGTAGAGAGATGAAGAAGAAAGTCACGTCTACGGATATAGCAAAGGCGGCGGGGGTTTCCCAGTCTACCGTATCTATGGTCCTGAATAAGAAATATAATGTTTCTTTCTCCAAAGAGACCATAGATAAGGTGGAAAATGCGGCGAAAGAGTTAGGATATGTCCCGCCGAAGCGCAAGGCGAAAAAGGGAGTAAAGAAGGAAAAGCTGCTAGTCGTGTTCTGTTCAAACCTGACGAATCCCTATTATGTAATGCTTCTGCAGGGGATCGAGCTGCGGGCAAAGGAGCAGGGGTTCGGGCTGTTTGTGTGTAATACCCAGCGGGATTTAAAGATGGAGGAGCGGTATCTGAAAATGATGTGGGAGCTCCGTCCGTTAGGAATTATTTATACCTGTAATCCCAGCCATTGTTTTATGGAGCTTGTGAAGGCGCTGGCACAGAAGATCCCGGTGGCGGTGGTGAACAATCAGAATGAGAAGATGGATGTGGACGCGGTGGAGCTTGATAATTCCAAGCTGGGACGTATTATGGCAAGGCATCTTTTGGAACTGGGACACAGGAAAGTGGCGTATATCGCGCCGCCTTTGACCGCGCGCCAGAAGCAGCGCTCTAAGCGTGTGGAAGGATTCCTTAAGGAATATGAGAAGGCGGGATTGAAGGAAAACGTGATTATCAAGGCGGCGAAAGAGGAGATTGATCTTAATGTTGCACATATTGACTCGGAGTACAAGATTGGGTTTGACTTGACGCAGGAGCTGCTTAAGGAAGCGCCGGGGATTACGGCGATCGTGGGATTGAACGATATGATCGCATTCGGTATTCTGGACGCGCTCTATGAGGCTAAGATCCGCGTTCCTTCAGATATGTCGGTTATGGGGTGTGATAACACGCTGTTCGCCCGTATGCATAAGGCGGATCTGACGACCATTGAGCATTTTGTGATTTTCAAGGGAAGGGACGCCTGTGATATCATTATGAAAAAAATCGCTTCCCACTCTTCGTCATATTCCGGCATCGAGCCGATCAGCACCTATCATGTGGAGTACGAGCCGCAGCTGATTGTGAGAGGGACGACAGGGTATGCGAAAGAATCCGGAAAAAGGGAGAAAAAAAGAAAAAATTAATTTATTCTCACAGATTATTATTAATAATTTGTGGGATTTTTATTTTGCGGGAATATCTATATGAAAAGCGGGATGCTGTTTGAGTGGATAAAATAATTGCGTGTCGGAAAAAGAGAACAAGGGATACCTAATATTGGGTGAAATCATTTGTTAATAAATTAAAATTATTAATAAAAAGAATTACTAATAAAAACAGGCGGTATTGACCAATGTTCCCGGAATAAGTTATAATCTGACCATACGGTAAATATAGAAAAGTATCACAAACGTCAATTTTTAGAAGGAGGAAGAATCATGAAGTTTTTCATTGACACAGCGAAGGTAGAGGATATCAAAAAGGCAAATGACATGGGGGTCATCTGCGGCGTGACAACGAATCCGTCTCTGATTGCAAAAGAAGGCAGGGTGTTTGAGGAAGTGATCGCGGAGATTGCCTCTATCGTGGACGGGCCGATCAGCGGTGAAGTAAAGGCTACGACTGTGGACGCGGAAGGAATGATTGCGGAAGGAAGAGAGATTGCCAAGATACATCCGAATATGGTCGTTAAGATTCCGATGACGGCAGAAGGTCTGAAGGCGTGCAAGCAGCTGACGTCAGAAGGTATTAAGACCAACGTGACTTTGATCTTTACGGCAAATCAGGCGCTTCTTGCCGCAAGGGCAGGCGCGACATACGTATCGCCGTTCTTGGGACGTCTCGACGACATTTCCGTAAGGGGTACGGACCTGATTGCAGAGATTGCGCAGATCTTCCAGATTGCGGGAATTGAGACTGAGATTATTGCCGCCAGCGTACGCCATACGATGCATGTAACGGATTGCGCACTGGCAGGCGCGGATATTGCGACTGTTCCTTATTCCGTAATCGAGCAGATGACAAAGCATCCGCTGACTGACGCCGGAATTGCAAAGTTCCAGGCTGATTATAAAGCCGTATTTGGCGAGTAAGACAGACAATCATATTGGATACAGGAGGTTCAAGATGGACAAATTAGAGTTAATGAAGACGGCGAACGAGGTCCGCAAGAGTATCGTGACGGCGGTACACAGCGCAAAATCCGGGCATCCGGGCGGTTCTCTGTCTGCGGCAGACATCTACACATATCTGTTTTTTGAAGAAATGAATATAGATCCGGCAGAGCCGAAGAAGGCGGATCGTGACCGTTTCGTGCTTTCTAAGGGTCATACGGCGCCGGGATACTATTCCGTACTGGCTCACAGGGGATTCTTCCCGGTGGAAGATCTTACGTCTCTGCGTAAAGTAGGGTCTTATCTGCAGGGGCATCCGGATATGAAGCACATTCCGGGCGTCGATATGTCAAGCGGTTCTCTTGGGCAGGGGATTTCTGCTGCGGTAGGCATGGCGATTTCAGCTAAGCTATCCAACGACGACTACCGCGTATATACGCTGCTTGGCGACGGTGAGATTCAGGAAGGACAGGTGTGGGAGGCTTCTATGCTTGCGGCGCACAGGAAACTGGACAACCTTGTTGTGATTGTGGACAACAACAATCTCCAGATTGACGGCCCGGTGGACGAGGTTAATTCTCCATACCCTATCGACAAGAAGTTCGAGGCGTTTAACTTCCACGTAATTAATATTAACGGAAATGATTTTGATGAAATTGCAGCCGCGTTTAAAGAGGCCAGAGAGACGAAGGGCCAGCCTACGGCGATCATTGCGAAAACCATTAAGGGCAAGGATGTTTCCTTTATGGAGAATCAGGCGGCGTGGCATGGGAATGCCCCGAATGACGAGCAGTACGGGGTTGCTATGGCAGATTTAGAGAAAGTAGGTGAAGCATTATGTCAGATGTAAAGAAGATTGCAACAAGAGAGAGCTACGGCAATGCTTTAGCTGAATTAGGGAAAGAACATGAGGATATCGTGGTGCTGGACGCAGACCTTGCTGCGGCGACGAAGACGGGGGTATTTAAGAAAGCGTTTCCGGATCGCCATATAGACTGCGGAATTGCAGAGAGCAATATGATGGGAGTAGCAGCAGGAATCGCTACCACAGGCAAGGTTCCGTTTGCAAGTTCCTTCGCTATGTTTGCGGCCGGACGTGCTTTTGAGCAGGTGCGCAATTCCATCGGATATCCGAAGCTGAATGTCAAGATCGGAGCGACCCATGCCGGAATCTCCGTAGGAGAGGACGGAGCGACCCACCAGTGCAACGAGGATATCGCTCTGATGAGGACGATACCGGGGATGGTTGTGATTAACCCGTCGGACGATGTGGAGGCGAAGGCGGCGGTAAACGCGGCTTACGAGCATGTGGGGCCGGTATACCTCCGGTTTGGAAGGCTTGCCGTTCCGGTTATTAACGACAACCCCGATTATAAATTTGAGCTTGGAAAGGCAATTACCTTAAGAGAGGGGACCGATGTTGCGATCATTGCCTCCGGGCTTACGGTATCCGAGTCTCTTGAAGCGGCAGAGAAGCTTCAGGCGGACGGAATCAGCGCCGAAGTGATTAATATGCACACGATTAAGCCGTTGGATGAAGACGCTGTGGTTAAAGCTGCGGAGAAGACGGGAAAGATCGTGACTGTGGAAGAACATTCTGTTATCGGCGGCCTTGGCAGCGCGGTATGCGATGTGGTTGCTCAGAAAGCGCCTGCAAAGGTGATGAAGATAGGAATTAACGACGTATTCGGAGAATCCGGACCGGCAGTACAGTTGATTAAAAAGTATGGATTGGACTCTGAGAGTATTTATGAAAAAGTAAAGGAATTCTTGAAGTAATATTAGGAAGAGCCGGTATAAAGCAGGTTGTCAGGAGATGTATATTCTCTGACAGCCTGTTTTTTGGATGAGGTTTAATATGCCCGGAATGATTTACAATTCTCTCTTCTCATGATAAAATATAAAAACTGACAAGTATTGTGTTTCATTTGAGACAACCCGTCGAAAATGACTGCAACGTGCCGGAAATTTCCAGGGACAAGCCCCACGGATTGATAAAATATGCAAAATCCATATGCTATCATAAGCAAAAATATGCAAAATGAGGTGACGAGTATATGGAAAGACAATTTCCGAAGAACGTAAGGCAGATAGGCAATGTTGGTGACGAGCCTAAGATATACGTGGAAGATTATGTGGATATTTATCTGAATCAGCTTCAGCAGCAGGCGGAAGAGACTCCTGTTGGGGTGGTCCTCATTGGTGAGATACTAAAGTTAGAAGGACAGGATGTGGTGTGCATATCCGGGGCAATGGGAATCAGGGATGTCCGAATGAACGGTACGGAGATTGTCATAGAGAAAGAAACCTTTAAGGGACTGGAGGAAGAGCGGAAGAAGTATTTTGCTTCCAGCGAGGCTGTCGGATGGTGCCTGATCGAGAATGGACATCCTTCAAGACAGGACCGCGAGATTAAAAAGATACATCATAAAAATTTTGCCAGAGATAATACGGTATTTGTGTGGAAGGATGCATTGGACAGGGAAGAGACTTTTTATTCCTACAGGAATGGGGATCTGGTTCAGATGGACGGACATTACATTTACTATGAAAAGAATCCGGACATGCAGAATTATATGATTATGACGCGCAGGCAGAATGGAGTGACGCCTTGCGAGATGGTGGAAGACAGGGCTGCAAAGGATTTCCGCAGCGCGGTCAGGTCGAGGATTGAGGAAAAGGAGCGGCAGAGTTCAAGGCTGATCTATGCCACCAGCGCGCTGCTTGTGGTGGTAGTGCTGGCCATTGGAATTTCTACCGTTAATAATTTTGATAAGATGGAGGCGGTTCAGGATTCGCTCGAATCGCTGTCCCAGTCGGTCAATAAGCCGAAGAGCCAGACAGAGACCGTCAGCGAGGAGCAGGAGGCGGTTCCGGCGGGGCAGTCTATTGAGGAGCCGGATGCGGGCGGGGAAGATCAGGCGGAAGACACGCAGGAACCGGCGGAGGCAGGCGGAACGGTTCCGGATCCGTCCACGATACAGGAACAGCTTGGAGATGAGAGATCCTATATTGTTCAGAAGGGAGATACTTTGGATAGTATTAGTGTAAAACTATACGGCGATACGTCGCATGTTAAGGCAATTTGCAAGATGAACGGACTATCAGACGGCAACTTGATTTATATTGGACAAAAATTGCTGTTACCATAGCGGGAAAATATGTTACAATTATAAAAACTTTGAGAAGCAAAATACGAATGAATAGCACTGAAGGGGAGATGAATGAAACGGCGAAGAGATAATAGAAACCTTCATGTTGTCAGAGAACAGGAAGATCCAACGGATAGGATTGTTAGAGAGATTTTGGATGAATTGAATAGTGAAGATGATTTTGAGCGGGAAGCGGACGAATCAGGAAGGAGGCACAGGAGGTCTGTGAGACGCAGATGGATTACGGGTATCCTTGTGCTGGTGGCTGTCGCGGCAGGAGTGTATCTTCTGGTGAATCTGCAGACATACGGCCAGATGAGCGTTACAGAGTCATACGGTAACGGCGGAGGGGCGTCTAACAATAGTTACAGGGAGTTTTCAGGGGGAGTTTTGAAATACAGCAGGGATGGAGTTTCCTATCTCGACCAGAAGGGAGAGGAGCAGTGGAATCATTCCTATCAGATCAAGAATCCCTATATTGAGACCGGAAAGGAATCGGCCGTGATTATGGACAAAGGGGGGAATGACATTCTGGTTATTCAGCAGGACGGTATTAAGGGAGAGATCCATACTGCTATGCCGATTGAGAAAGTCAGCGTATCCGAGCAGGGGATAGTAGCGGCAATACTTAAGAATGATTCTTCCGCACGGATTATATGCTACGATATTGCGGGAAATATTCTGGTAGAGCATAAGACGTCTTCTGTGGGGACAGGCTATCCTTTGGATATTGCGCTGTCGGAGGATGGGAAAGTGATGCAGGTTCTGTATTTTTATACTCAGGACGGCGCGATTACCTCTAAGGTTATGTATTATAATTTCGGCGATGCGGGGAAAGAGAAGACTGATAATCAGGTGAGCAGCCATGAATATAAAGATACAATCATGGCGTCAGGATTCTTTATTGATCAGGATACGTCTGCCGCAGTGGGGGATAATTGCCTGACGATATACCATGGGAAAGATACTCCGCAGGAAAAAGTACGGATTACAATTGACAAGGAGATCAAGAGTGTCGTTCATAATGAACATTATATCGGCCTGATCCTTAAGAATGAAGGGAAGGAAGGCTGTGAGATGCGTCTTTATAATGGGGACGGCAAGCTGGTTATTTCAAAGGATTTTACCGGAGATTACAGCAGCGTAAAGCTCTGCGGAAGACAGGTGATTATGTATGACGGTAAGAAATGCCGTATCTTTATGAGGAACGGAATACTGAAATTCGACGGTGAGATGGAAAATAATATTATGGAGATATTTCCGGTGGCGGGCGTTAATAAATACATTGTGATGAGTGCAGACGGGATGGCGAAGGTCCGGCTGGTAAAATAAGGAGTAGGTATGAATTGGTTGTTGGTTACGGTGATGGTGATCTTTCTGATTTCTATTGTGGTGGGGGCTCTCAGGGGCGCTATTAAGATTCTGGTTTCTCTGGTAACGACATTGATTACTTTTGTAATCGTGTTCTTTGTAACGCCTTATGTTTCGGATGCAATTGTAAAGTTTACTCCGTTAGACGAGGCGATTGAATCCCAGGTGAGTAATACGATCGCGAATGCGACGATATCTCAGTTGGGCGGCGGCGAAGGCGGAATGACGGCGGAAGGCGTCCGGAAAGCTCTCGGCGCAGCGGGTCTTAATGAGGATGCGCTTGCGCAGTATGGAATTACGGTAGAAGATATTGTGAACGGTAATATTAGTAAGAGTGATCTTGCAAAATATGGAATATCGGGAAGTATTCTTGACGGCTTGCTTGTTGGGGAGCAGACGGCGGCGGATGCTATGGATGAGGCGGAGATTCCCCGCGATATACAGATGGAAGCGATCCGCAACGCAGATCTGCCGGATGTGTTTAAGAGCCTTCTGATGGTAAACAATAACAGTGAGATCTATGAACAGTTGGGAGTAACGACGTTTGCGCAGTACGTGGGAGGATTTATGGCGAAGCTGTTCATTGATATCGTATCTTTTCTTTGTACGTTTTTGTTGGTGACTATTATCTTCCGGGCGATCGTATTTGCGTTGGATATTGTGGCGGAACTTCCGGGAATCGGAGCGGTGAATCATCTGGTAGGCGGACTCATGGGCGCGGTAGGAGCGTTGGTTATCGTATGGATCCTGTTTTTAGTTATCACTTTATTGTTTACAACGGCGATTGGGAAAGAGATGTTTAGGATGATTGAAGCAAGCGGCTTTTTGCAGGCGCTGTATGATTATAATCCGGTCTTAAAAGTGGCGACTCTTTTTAGATAAAAGGAGGAATCGTAACAGGCAGGGGATCAAAACCTGGATGTTACGATTTTTTTATGGAGAAACAAGATTGGAAAAAAATTGAAAATAATTAAAAAATGGGGTTGACTTTTGAGGCGGAAGGTGATAACATTAATGCCTGTCGCAGGTATGCGATGGAGTTTTCTGGAAAAGTTGTAAAATGCAAGCGAAAAAGAAAACGGAAAAAAGTAAAAAAAGTTGTTGACAAACGATGGAAGATGTGATAATCTAATATAGCTGTCGTGAGAGAGACAACGAACAGCAAAGAACCTTGATAATTAAACAATAGACAACAACCCTGAAAATTTCTTGAGAGAAATTTCAGAACGTGGTATAAAACGAAAAAGAAGTTCGGCTCTGTCGAATGGATTTGAAAGTTTAATACCAACCTTATAAACAGTAATAACGGGAAAAGAAAAAGCGAGCATTTTTCTTGACCGAGATTAAACTTGATTTTATTAAGGATGCTCCGGCAGTTCTAGGTTCGTGGGAAACCTCGACAAGAATTGTGAAGCATCTGGATGCTTAGGTTTGTGTAAAACCAAACCCAAGTCTTTATTACGAGAGTTTGATCCTGGCTCAGGATGAACGC
>CAJTOH010000035.1 GCA_910577685.1 uncultured Dorea sp.
AAGCAAGCAAGCAAGCAAGCAAGCAAGCAAGCAAGCAAGCAAGCAAGCAGTGGTTTAATATCGATTTATTTAAGTTAATAATGGTATATGCTGTTGTTGCAATTCATACACATCCGTTTGAAAACTGCAAAGACAAACAGACGGTTGATTTTTTACTATTTATCTTTGACTTAGCTGTCCCTTTTTACTTTTTAGCATGTGGCTTTCTGCTTGCAATGAAATCAAAAGAACTTAATGAAAAAGATACGTTCATTTCAATTAAGAGTCATACCATGAAAATATTAAAAATGTATCTTGTTTGGACAGCGGTATACTTACCTATTGCAATATACCATTTTTTTGATATAAAAGAGACACCGATAAAAGCAATTTTATTATACTTGAGAAATTTTATATTTATAGGAGAACAATATAATTCATTTCAGCTTTGGTATTTGCTGTCAACAATATATTCTCTGGATATTATATTAATTTTGCGTATAGCAAAAAAACGTCTTGCATTAGTCTGTACAAGTATTGTTGCAAGTATTTTAAGTATATTATTCTCTATTCTTCCAAATTACGATGGAACATTTCACGGCGTTGCATTAATGCTTCAGAATATAATAAGATATTCGTTTGGAAACGGCAGGCTCTTTTACGGTTTAGTATTCATTCCTATAGGTATGATTATTGCCGGCAGGAAAATATCTACTTTAATGAGTATTTCAATGCTTATTGGAGGTATAGTTGTTGGATGCTACGTAGAAAATAGCATTATCAATTGGTATTCGCTTATTATAGCTTCTATTGGCTTGTTCTGTATTGTTATAAATATAAGAGTTAATAAAAATGAAGTGTATCTTTACATGAGAAATCTCAGCACAATTATTTACTTAGTCCATATGTATGTGTGGACATTTTTTTATTATTTTGTATATGGCAATAGAACATTTGGAATCGTGCCATTTATGTTTACGGCAGTTATTTCAACAATTATAGGAATAATTGTTATATTAGTGCAAAGAAAGAGGTGTGAGTTATGAAATATATCATAGTACAGGCTGGCGGTAAAGGATCCCGTATGCAGATTCTAACGAGAAATAAGCCTAAAGCTCTTGTTCCAGTGAATAATCTGCCAATGATCTTTCATCTTTTCCGTAAATACCCCGATAAGAAATTCATTATAATTGGTGACTACAAGTACGAAGTTCTGGAACGATACCTTGGAGAATTCGCTGATGTTGATTATCAGATGGTTTGTGGAACAGGATATGAAGGAACGTGTGCAGGGTTGCAGGATGCGCTTGCATACATTCCGGATAATAATCAATTTATGCTTATCTGGTGCGATCTTGTTCTTCCGGAAGATTATGAGATACCAGAGACAGATTCTAATATTATAGGTATTTCCAAAGATTTTACATGCCGATGGATGTGGAAGGACGGGAAGTTCAGGGAAGAACGAAGTCAGGAATTCGGTGTTGCGGGGCATTTCATTTTTAAGAACAAATCGGTCATTGCCGGTGTTCCGCAAGAAGGAGAATTTGTCCGCTGGCTGCGTGACAGCGATATAGAGTTTATTGAACAGCCCCTGTATCGTACAAGAGAGTATGGGTTGTACTCCGAGTGGGACAAGCTGCCGAAGATGCGGTGCCGCCCCTTTAACAAGATTACTGTCGAGGGCGATAAGCTCATAAAAAAAGGTATTGACGAGCAAGGCCGAAAATTATCTGTTCGTGAAGTGGCGTGGTATAAGAAGCTGCAAGGGCGGTCTTTTGATGCGATACCGGTCATTTATTCATATGAGCCGCTTTCCATGGAGTTGATTGACGGCAAGAATATCTATGAGTATACATACTTGGCCGATGAGCAGAAGAAGTATATGTTGGAGAAGATTGTCAGCTGTCTGAAAGAAGTACATCGACTTGAGTCTGCTCCATATGATGATGTCAGTTACCGGGATGCGTATCTTAATAAAACTTACGACAGGTTAAAAAAGGTTAGGAATCTGGTGCCTTTTGCCAACGCTCCTACTGTTACAGTGAACGGTAAGGTATGTAGAAATGTCTTTTATCACCAAGATAAGATTGAGAAGCTTGTCATGCAATATGCGCCGAGAGAGTTTGTGCTTCTTCATGGCGATTGTACGTTCTCGAACACGATGCTGCGGCATGATTCTGAACCTGTGTTGCTCGATCCTCGCGGTTACTTTGGAAAGACTGAATTTTTCGGCGATGTGGCTTATGATTGGGTCAAGCTCTACTATTCATTATTTAGTAATTACGACCAGTTCAATCTGAAACGTTTTAGTTTGGACATCGGAGATAAAGAAGTTAAGTTGGAGATTGGCTCAAATAATTGGGAGAATATGGAGGATTACTTCTTTGAACTGTTAGACGGAGAAGTAACCAGACGGCAGATGAAGATTCTCCTGGCTATTACATGGCTGAGCCTTACTACTTATGCATGGGAGGATTATGACTCTATCTGTGGCGCATTCTATAATGGGCTTTATTATCTTGAGGAAGCTTTGGCAATGGAGAGCGCCTACGGGTATTTTGGGAAGACTATGCTCCAACTGGATACTGCTCTTAAAGGCATTTCCATGGCAGAACTGGATAGACTGATTTCGGATTGTGAATATACCCTCAAATCGGGACATAAGGTAATTGCATCTGGTCTTGGAAAGAATGTGCCTATTTGTGAGAAGTTTGAAGGTACGATGCTTTCTGCCGGGATGGATGCACAGTTTCTTCACACCAATTCTGCTGTTCATGGCGATATGGGTATGGTAAAGCCGGGAGATCTTGTGATAATTCTAACAAAGAGTGGCAGCACGTCAGAATCTGTATATCTGGCTGACCTCCTGAAGAAGAGGGAGGGCGTCAAATTGTGGCTGCTTAGTTGCCATGGACACAGTATATTAGCGGATAGAATGGAAAACAAACTTATTGTTCCGCTTGCTCATGAAGGCGATCCATGGAATATTATGCCAAACAATTCTACAACACTGTTCCTTATTATTCTTCAGCAGTTGGCTATGCAGTTGATTAAGAAGATGGGAATAACATTGGAGATGTTTAAACCTAATCATCCGGGCGGAGCAATAGGAGCGAAATTACAACATGGATAGGAAAAATAGAGATTGCGGTGTTGAGTTGCTGCGTTTAGTTAATGCATTGCTGATTGTATTTTCCCATGCAACCCAGTATATGGGGGGGGGGTAATGTCATGGGAATTTTATTTAGAACCATTTACATTAAATATAGCCTTTGCCATGTTATTAGGAAATTGGGGGCAGGTTGCAGTTGCCGCTTATATAGTGATGAGTTCATACTACTTTTGTGATACAACGAAGGTGAAGCTCAGTAAAGTAATAATATTGGTATTTGAAACACAAATGATGTGTTTTACTGCCGGAATTATATACACAGTAGGATTTGCAGAAGTAACAATAAAGACATTAGTCCGGGTAATACTGACAGCTATGGTTTCTCCTTTTTCAGGACATTACTGGTTTATTCAGGGATACATTATTTTTTATTTGTCTATTCCATTGTTGAATATAGCCTTAAGGGATATAAAACGGATGAACCATCAACGCTTGATGATTGTATTTGGAATCTTGCTGTTTATCTGCGACTTTTTCCAAATTCGTGCATTCGGTACGTTGGTAGACTTTGCATTTATATTCAGCATTACTTGTTATATAAAAAGATATTATGGCGCTGGAAATAGGAGAAAATCGGTAATTCTGACTGTGGGCTGCTTCTTGAGTATATTCGCAGCATGTATTATATTAAATATATTTGGAAAATATCAACCAGATATTGCATTCATGATACCAAGGATATTTGTACATTGGAATCCATTAATTGTATGCTGTGCTATTTCCTTGTTTTGGAGCGTAAAAGATAGAAAGCGAAGCGGCAGCAAAATTATATATACAATTGCGCCGACCGCTTTCGGGATTTACCTGCTGCACGAAAATATATATTTTGGAGGGAGAGATTCATTGCTTTGGATAAAAATACTGCATCTTGATGATGCGGTAACGAACCCTTATTTTGTATTCCAATTATTAGTATCTGGATTGATAGTGTTTTTGATATGTATGGTTGTTGCTTTCGCAGTTCGCGTTATTATTAATTCGGTATGCAATATTAAGCCGGTTCATCGTGGATTGACAAAGGTTGACGATTGGTATGGAGGTTATTTGTGATGCAGAAGCTGGTTTTATCAAATCTAGGTCATACATGGATATTAGATCTTGACGGCACAATAGTTAAGCACAATGGATATAAAATAGACGGTGACGACTCGTTTCTGCCAGGAGCTAAGGCTTTTCTGGAAAATATTCCATCGGGCGATATGGTTATTTTCCTCACATCGAGAACAGATGATGCTATTGAATCTACAAAAGACTTCTTACAAAAGAATAGTATCAGATTTGATCATATTATATTCAATGCCCCTTATGGGGAAAGAATCCTCATTAATGATGATAAGCCTAGTGGGTTAAAAACGGGAATAGCAATTAACCAAAAAAGAGATAATCAGGTATCTTTTAATGTTGAAATCGATAACAAATTATAAATTGAAACATGATGGCAGTTTTGAGAAATAATCCCAAAATGTTGGAATCGTATCAATGCTTCCGGGCGGCCAGGTATCCGGCACGACGGAAAATGACCGAAGCGATCCGGGGGTGTTTCATGAAACAACCCTGCATTATGGCCTAGCATACTTGAAATCTCTTCCATGAAATAGTATACTGAGAACAATTATGAAGGGAGCGTGATGACAGTGTGCAGGACGTTTAATACCGATGGCTACTGCAACCCAAAGCTTCATTACATGGTTGATCTGACCAGCCGGCTAAGAGACATCAAGGAGATGGTAGATGCCGGAAAGTATTTTACCATTAACAGGGCAAGACAGTATGGCAAGACGACCACGCTAACCGCCCTTGAGGATGAACTGAAAGAGGAATATAATGTTATCAGCTTGGATTTCCAGGGATTAAGTTCTATCGATTTTGAATCGGAGCGGAATTTTGTTGCTGCTTTTTCCAGACAGATACTTTTCAATATGGAAAATATACCTGCCGAGGCGGCGGATGAACTAAGGCGGTATTCGGAGGGAAGAATGGAGGGCGCGACTTTATCCGTGCTGTTTATCTCACTGTCCGATCTATGCAGACAATCTGAAAAGGGGATTGTTATGCTTATAGACGAAGTAGATTCTGCTGCGAATAACCGGGTGTTTCTAGATTTTCTTGCACAACTCAGATACTATTATATGAAAAGAATGAAGGTTCCAACCTTCCGGTCGGTAATTCTCGCCGGAGTCCATGATATACGAAGCGTTAAAAAAAGATTTCCGGCAAATGAAGATCATAAAGAGAACAGCCCATGGAACATTGCCGCGGATTTTTTGGTGGATATGAGCTTCTCATCAGAGGATATCGCAGGAATGATTTTGGAATACGAAGAAGATCACCATACAGGAATGAATGTACAATGTATTGCAAATATGATCTATGAATATACGGCGGGTTATCCGTATCTGGTTTCACGGTTTTGTAATTATATGGATGATAGAATTGTAGGAACGGAAGCATTTCCTAGTAAGAGCAGCGCATGGACAATAAAAGGATTCTATGAAGCAGAGAAGATGATTGTAAAAGAGGATAATTCCTTATACCAGTCTCTTATTAGAAAAATAAATCTATGTCCGGAGCTTAGAACAATACTGTATGAACTGTTGTTTACCGGAATACCAGTTCCCTATACTGCAACAAACAGTTATATGAAAGATGCGGCTATGTATGGCTTTATTAAGAATGAAAATGACGGCGCGGTGATTTCTAACCGGATTTTTGAATCAGTCCTCTATAATTATTTTATTTCGGAGGAATTTGTGACAAACAAGATGTATTATATAGGAGTACAGGAGAAAAATCAGTTCATTGTGGAAGGGCGTCTGGATGTTAGAAGAATTCTGGAAAAATTTATAGAAACTTTTAATGATCTGTATGGAGATAAAAACGATACATTTCTTGAAGAGGTTGGCAGACGATATTTTATCCTGTTTTTGAAACCAATAATTAACGGGATTGGAAGTTACAGCGTGGAGTCGAGGACTAGAAATAATGAGCGCATGGATCTGGTGATTTATTATAAAGGAGAGCAGAATGTAATTGAGATCAAAATATGGCGGGGAAATGCATATAATGAGCGGGGCGAAGAGCAGTTGGCAAATTATCTCGAATATTTTCATCTCAAGAAGGGCTATATGCTCAGTTTTAACTTTAACAAGAAGAAAGAGATCGGCATAAGGGAGATTAAGTTGGGGGATAAGACGCTGGTCGAAGCAGTCGTATAGTAGTTGACAAAACCCTTTTTGACAGATATACTAATAATCATAAGAGCAGTTGCGAATTATATTTTATAGTTTGCAGCTGTTTTTTTGCTTTTTAGTCATCAAAGGAGGTTTTGTAAAAATGAAGTACCAGATCAAATGGAAAGAACTAGGAATCGATCTTATCGTTGATATCGCAGCAAGTATGCTGATTGCAGTCGGAATATACAACTTCGCACTGAACGCCAGCTTCCCGGTGGCCGGTTTCTCAGGAATTGCCATTATCCTCTATCATCTGTTCGGACTCCCGGTTGGAGCGGGAACCATACTGCTGAACGTGCCGGTTGCAATATTCTGCTACAAATTCCTTGGCAGGACCTTTTTCTTAAAATCGATCAAGACGATGATTATATCCTCCGTATTTATGGATTATATCGCGCCCCTGTTTCCGGTATACGACGGCGACCGGCTTTTAGCGGCGCTTTGTATGGGCGTACTGTCCGGCGCAGGGTATGCGGTCGTGTTCATGCGCAGCTCTTCCACGGGCGGTCAGGATTTCATCAGTATGGCGATCAAGAAGGTAAAACCCCACATTTCGCTGGGAATTATTACCTTCGTATTAGATACGACGACTATTGTGATGGGAAGCCTGATCGTATTCAAGGATATCGACGGATTTATCTACGGAATAATAGTGACCTATCTCATGGCGATCGTGATGGACCGTATCCTTTACGGAGTTGACGAGGGAAAGATGACTCTGATCGTGACGGAGCATGGGTCGGAGGTTGCGCAATCCATTGACGAGTATTCAGGGAGAGGTTCTACGATCCTCAAGGGAATGGGAAGCTACTCCAAGAACCACAAGGACGTCGTTATGTGCGCCTGCAATAATAAACAGATGTACACCATAAAGAAAATGGTGCGCCGGATCGATCCGCAGGCATTTACGATTATCATGGAGTCAAACGAGGTCGTAGGCGAAGGATTTAAAGAAGATGTATAACATAAGAATCCCACACAACCAAGTCGGAAGTCGATCTTGGCTGTGTGGGATTCTTTGCGTCCATAGCAGGTCGGACGTCTACTTCGCGTACAGCTTTACCAATTCTATAATTACATCTACGCTCTTATCCATTCCTTCCACCGTGATATGCTCATAAGGTCCGTGATAAGCGTGGCCTCCGGTTCCGAGGTTCGGGCAGGGCAGTCCCTTGAAACTTAACTGGCATCCGTCCGTACCCCCGCGAATCGGGATTACAAGAGGCGTCACACCGGCGTTTTCGCAGGCGGTCTTTGCATTGTCAATCAAGTGCATGCAGTCGGCAATGATCTCAGCCATATTCTTATACTGCTCGGTAATGGTAAGGGTGACCGTACCCTCGCCCCATTTCTCATTGAGATTCTTCTCGATCAGCCGGAGGGTCCGCTTTCTTGCCTCAAAGAACTCCTTGCAGTGATCGCGGACAATGTAATTCAACTGTGCCTTTGCACATTCTCCCGACATGCTCATGAGATGATAGAAGCCCTCGTACCCCTCGGTGCCGCGGCAGGTCTCCATACCCGGCAGAAGGGAGTTGATCTCCATAGCCACCAGACTTGCGTTGATCATCGTATCCTTTCCGGAGCCGGGATGTACATTGAAGCCCTTCACGTCGAACCGCGCCTTGCACGCGTTGAAGTTCTCGTACTGAATCTCGCCTTCCGTATCCCCGTCCAGCGTATAGGCGTAGTCCGCGCCAAAGGACTCCACGTCGAAGTGGGACGCGCCCGTTCCGACCTCCTCGTCAGGAGTAAATGCGACGCAAATAGGGCCGTGGGGAATATCCTCCTGCAAAAGCCGTTCCACCATGGTAAGGATCTCGGCGATTCCCGCCTTATCATCCGCGCCGAGAATGGTTGTCCCGTCGCTGGTGATCAGGGTGCGGCCGGCAAGGCTCTTTAGATGGCCGAAGTTATCCGGGCTCAGCACAAGGCCGCTGTCTCCCAGAGCCAGTTCCTTACCGTCATAATTCTCTGTGATAACAGGCTTGATCTCATGGTCGCAGAAATCTGCCACAGTATCCATATGAGCGATAAAACCGATAGCCGGTTTATCCTCCAGCCCTTTCGTTGCAGGCAGTTTCCCGTACAGGTAGCACTGGTCATCGAGGCGGACATCCGTAAGGCCTAACTCCTTCATCTCCTTTTCCAACAGACGCGCAAGGTCAAACTGACAATTAGAAGACGGAACCGTTTCGCTGTTCTCGTCGCTTGGCGTCCGTACAACCACATACTTAAGTAAACGTTCGTACGCTTTCATAAATAAAAATCCCCTTTTCTAAATATATTGTCTTTTAGTATAGCATAAAATAGAAGGTAATGCATTATTAAATACTTCTGTTGTAGAAAAATAATCTGAAGTATGGTACAATTCTTTTGGCGCAGAGAAGATTCTCTGTTTAGGTAAGTGAACGGAATAAAAAGACAGGATAACAGGAGGCGGTCAGGTAAGATGAGATTAACCCAGTTGTTAGAACATTTAGAATATGAAGTTGTCCAAGGAAACGAGGAGATCGAGGTCACGGAGCTTATCAACGATTCCCGGAAGGCGTCGGAAGGAAGCGTATTTGTCTGCATCAGCGGAGCGGTGTCCGACGGTCACATATATGCCAAAGAGGTTGTGGAAAAAGGCGCAAAGGCCCTGATTACGGAGAAGGATGTGGAAGTCCCGTCGGAAGCGGCGGTTATCCGCGTAAAAGATACCCGCTACGCGCTGGCGCTTATGTCGGCGGCGTACTTCGGATATCCGGCGGATAAGCTTAAGATTATCGGCATTACCGGAACGAAGGGAAAGACCACCACTACCTATATGGTAAAGTCTATTCTGGAGGGAGTGGGACACAAGGTCGGGCTCATCGGGACCATTGAGGCGGTGATCGGGGATAAGTCCATACCGGCCAACAACACGACTCCGGAATCTTACACGATACATCAATATTTTTCCGAAATGGTGGAGGCCGGGTGCGACAGCGTTGTGATGGAGGTTTCCTCACAGGGGCTTATGCTTCACAGGACGGCCGGGATTCCCTTTGAGATCGGAATCTTCACCAATCTGGGAGAGGATCATATCGGACCGAATGAACACAAGGATTTTGAGGATTACAAACGCTGCAAGGGGATTCTGTTTACCCAGTGTAAACTGGGAATCGCCAATTTAGACGACCCCTGGTACCGCGACATTTTCCAAAATGCTTCATGTCAGGTAGAGACCTTCGGAATGTCAGAAGAGGCCGATCTGCGCGCGACGGACATTAAGCATATTACAAGGCCGGGATATCTGGGAGTCTGCTATCATGTAAACGGATTGATGGATTTTGACGTAGAGATTGATATTCCCGGAGATTTCAGTGTATATAATTCATTGACGGCTATTGCCGTGTGCAGGCATTTTAACGTTCCTGCGGAGAATATCCAAAAAGCGTTAAAAGTAGCGAAGGTGAGAGGGCGTATTGAGATGGTGAAGGTATCGGACGAATTCACCATGATGATTGATTACGCGCATAATGCCATGAGCCTTGAGAGCCTGCTCCATACGCTCCGGGACTATCATCCGGAGCGAATTGTAACTATTTTCGGATGCGGCGGCGACCGCTCCCGGACCAGACGTTTTGAGATGGGGGAAGTGTCGGGGCGCATGTCAGATTTTACGATTATCACGTCGGACAATCCGCGGTTTGAAGAGCCGCAGGCGATTATCGACGATATTATCACCGGTATGAAGAAGACGGACGGAGAATATATTGCTGTCTGCGACCGGAAAGAGGCCATACGGTATGCCATTGAGCACGGCAGGCCGGGAGATGTGATTGTTCTGGCAGGTAAGGGGCATGAGACCTATCAGGAGATCAAAGGCGTGAAATACGATATGGACGACCGCAATCTGATTAAGGAAGTGTTGGAAGAGTTATAAGGACGGACTTTGCGGGGAAGGATGAATCAGGGGAGATATATGTACGCGGATATAATAGTAGATATCACTCATGAAAAACTGGATAAGGTGTTTCAGTACGGCGTCCCTCCACGGCTTGAGGGAGCGCTTCGGGTTGGAATGGAGGTCATCGTTCCCTTTGGAAAGAGCAATAAGGAGATCTGCGGATATGTGGTGGGATTTTCCGATAAACCGGGATATGATGAGACGAAGATAAAAGAGGTTCTTGGCGTGGCGGAAGACAGCGTGGCGATCGAGGCGAAGCTGGTCGCGCTTGCGGCTTGGATGAAGGAGCATTACGGCGGAACGATGATTCAGGCGCTGAAAACCGTGCTGCCCATTAAGAAGCAGGAGAAAGCGCAGGAGAAGAGGCGCATCCGTCTCCTTCTTAGCGAGGAAGAGGGAAGAAGGCGGTTGGAGGTACTTCTCGGCAAGAACCAAAAGGCCCGCGCAAGGCTTCTGGCCGCGCTTCTTGATCAGCCGGAACAGGATTACGATTTGCTGACAAAGAAGATGAATGTGACCAGAGCGGTGGTGCGCGCGTTAGAAGAGCAAAAGATCGTTTCGCTGGAGTCGGAGAAGGTATTCCGCAATCCTATCCGCCATAAGAGACAGTCCGCCGGGACGATGGAATTTACTGCGGAACAGGAACATGCAATTCGCGTTTTCAGGGAAGACTATCGTAAGGGGATCCGGAATACTTATCTGGTGTACGGGATTACCGGAAGCGGAAAGACGGAGGTTTACATGGAGATGATCGCCGAGGCGCTTAAGGAGGGAGGCCAGGTGATCGTTTTGATTCCTGAGATTGCGCTCACATATCAGACGGTGATGCGTTTTTATGGAAGATTCGGCGGCAGGGTGTCTATTCTGAATTCACGGATGTCGCCCGGGGAGCGTTTTGACCAGATGGAGCGGGTGAAGGCCGGCGAGGTAGACGTGATGATCGGACCGCGCTCCGCGCTGTTTACGCCCTTTACGCGTCTTAGGCTGATCGTGATTGACGAGGAACATGAATCTGCGTATAAGAGCGAGCAGACGCCGCGGTATCATGCCCGGGAGACGGCTATCGAACGGGCGAAAAGAGAGGGGGCAAGCGTGGTCCTAGGTTCCGCGACGCCGTCTCTTTCTGCGTTCTATGCCTGCAAATGCGGGCGTTTTCAGCTTTTGGAGCTTAAGAACCGGGCGGGGGCGGGAGAACTTCCGAAGGTTTATGTCGAAGATATGAGAAATGAGCTTAAGAAGGGAAACCGGTCGATTATCAGCGACCGCCTGAAAAACCTGATAGATTCAAGGCTGAACAGGCGGGAACAGATCATGCTATTTCTAAATCGCAGGGGATATGCCGGTTTTGTTTCTTGCAGGTCTTGCGGATATGTAGTAAAATGTCCTCATTGCGATGTTTCCCTGGCGTCGCACAAGGGCGGTAAGATGGTCTGCCATTACTGCGGACATGAGGAACCGCAGGCAGAGGTCTGCCCGTCCTGCGGGTCGCAGTATATCGGCGGCTTCAGAGCCGGAACGCAGCAGATTGAAGAGTTGGTGAAGCGTCAGTTCCCGGGGACGCGCGTCCTTCGGATGGATCTGGATACTACAAGGGTGAAGGACGGGCATGAGAAGATATTGGAAGCATTTGCCAGCGAAGAGGCGGATATTTTGATCGGCACGCAGATGATCGTCAAGGGACATGATTTCCCCAATGTTACGCTGGTGGGGATCTTGGCGGCGGATATGTCGCTGTATTCCGGAGATTACCGGGCCGCGGAGAGGACGTTCCAACTGCTGACTCAGGCGGCGGGGAGGGCCGGCCGCGGGAAGGGCAGGGGAGAGGTTGTAATCCAGACCTACAGTCCCGAACATTACAGCATCGAGATGGCGGCGGCGCAGGATTATGAAGGTTTCTATGCCGCGGAGATGGAGTACCGGGGGCTGATGGGCTATCCGCCCGTCGAGCAGCTGCTGGCCGTCCTGCTGACGGGGCCTGACGAGAATATGCTGGATACGGCGGCAAAATATCTCAGGGAGTTTGCCATGAGGGTTGACAGGAAAGGGATCCTGCAGATTATAGGGCCGGCAAGCCCGTATGTGGCCAAGGTCAGCGATGTGTATCGGAGAGTGCTGTACCTGAAAGGGAGAGATTACCGGCTTCTGATCGAAGTGAAGGACCGGATGGAGCAGTATATAGAGATTAACAGGGGATTCCGGTCTATGCGGGTCCAGTTTGATTTTAATCCGATGAATGTATTTTGAAATATAGATGAAACCGAGAGGAGAGCAGATTATGGCAATTAGAAAGATCAGGGAACTTGGGGACGAAGTTCTCACGAAGAAATGTAAAGAAGTAACGAAGATGACGCTGCGCAACAGGATTCTGATCAACGATATGCTTGATACGATGTATGAGGCGCAGGGAGTGGGCCTTGCGGCCCCTCAGGTTGGGATTCTTAAGAAGATCGTGGTTATTGATATAGGCGACGGGCCTATTGTGCTGATTAATCCGGAGATCCTTGAAGTGTCCGGGGAGCAGACGGGTGAGGAGGCCTGCCTGAGCGTTCCCGGCAAGGCGGGGACCGTGACCAGGCCCAATTATGTCCGTATTCGTACGCTGACCGAGGATATGGAAGAGGTGGAGATGGAAGGAGAAGAACTTCTGGCGCGGGCGTTCTGCCATGAGATCGATCATCTGGAAGGAAAGATGTATGTCGAGATGGTGGAAGGCGGCCTTCGCGACGCAGTGTACGAGGAGGAAGAATAGATGAGAATTATTTTCATGGGAACCCCGCAGTTTTCCGTAGGGACGCTGGAAGCATTGATCGAGGCGGGACACGAGGTGGTACTTGCGGTCACGCAGCCTGATAAGCCTAAGGGCCGCAGCGGCAAGATGCAGTATACGCCGGTTAAGGAAGCGGCCGTCAAGCATCAGATTCCCGTGTTCCAGCCCAAGAAGGTGCGGACTTTAGAGAGCATGGAGGAATTAAGAAAATATCAGGCCGACATTATGGTGGTCATTGCCTTCGGACAGATATTGCCGAAGGAGATTTTGGAGATGACGCCTTTCGGATGCGTCAATGTCCATGCGTCGCTGCTTCCCAAATACCGGGGAGCAGCCCCGATCCAATGGGCGGTCATCAACGGAGAACAGGTTTCCGGCGTCACAACCATGCAGATGGACGAAGGTATTGATACCGGGGATATGCTGATGAAGACGGAGATCGTGCTTGATAAGAACGAGACGGGAGGAAGCCTTCATGATAAACTTGCCGACGCGGGCGCAAAGCTCTGCGTGCGTACGCTGAAAGCCCTTGAAGAGGGAAACGTTAAGCCAAAGCCGCAGGAAGAGAGCCCGACGGATTACGCGAGGATGCTGGATAAAGGCCTTGGCGATATCGACTGGAATCAGGATGCGGTATCTATTGAGCGGCTGATTCGGGGCTTGAATCCCTGGCCCAGCGCCTATACGGATTGGGAGGGGAAACAGATGAAGATCTGGGAGGCCCGGGTGTCGGAGGAGCTGGAGACGGAAGAAGCTCCGGGTACGGTTGTCGCAGTTGACAAGGACGGATTTTGTATTCAGACCGGACAAGGAGCGCTTAAGGTACTGGCGCTGCAGATACCGGGAAAGAAACGGATGGATGCCGGCGCGTTTCTTAGGGGGTATCAAATGCGGTGCGGTATGGTTTTAGGAAATCATTAAGAATTGTTAAATTTGTATGAAAAACAGGTAATTTACCTGTTTTTCATATATAATACTTTGTATATGTTGATGATTCATGGGTGATAAATGATCAGGAGGTGTATGTTATGTATTATGGTTATGGTATAGATCCCACGTATTTTCTGGTGTTGATTGGGGTAGTAATCTGCCTGTTGGCGTCGGCAAAGATGAAGTCTACATTCAAGAAGTATTCTAGGGTAAGGAATCATTCCGGAATGACGGGGAGGGAAGCGGCGGAACGGATTTTGAACCGCGCCGGTATCTATGACGTACGGGTGGAGCATATCGCGGGGGATCTGACGGACCACTACGATCCGAGGTCAAAGGTTTTGCGCCTGTCGGACGCCACCTATAATTCCACGTCGGTAGCCGCGCTGGGGGTAGCCGCCCATGAGTGCGGTCACGCCATTCAGCATAACACGGGGTACCTGCCGCTTCAGATCAGAGGCGCTCTGGTTCCGGTTGTGAATTTGGGAAGTACCATTGCATGGCCGTTGATTCTGATCGGCCTGTTTTTTAGCAGCCGTTCTTCTATTTTGTTTTTGAATCTGGGTATTCTGGCGTTTTCATTGGCGGTATTATTCCAGATAGTGACGCTTCCGGTAGAGTTTAACGCGTCAAGCAGAGCCGTCCATATCTTAGGCGGCAGCGGGATCCTCTATGAGGATGAGGTCAATGCGACGAAGAAGGTGCTTTTTGCGGCGGCGCTCACATATGTAGCGGGCGCGCTTTCTTCTATGCTGCAGCTTCTGCGTATTATTCTGCTTGCGAATAACAAACGGAATTAACCGGAGAATCTATCATAGCGGAGGAATTTTTTCATGGCACAATCCACGAATACCCGCGAACTGATTCTGGAGATCCTGCTTCAGATTACCAGGGACGGGGAATACAGCCACATCGCGCTTAAGAACGCCCTTGATCAGTTTCAGTATTTAGAGAAAAAAGAGAGGGCGTTTATTGCGAGGGTGGTCAATGGCGTTCTGGAACGGATGATCGAGTTGGATTACATCCTTAATCAGTTTTCAAAGGTTAAGGCGGAGAAGATGAAGCCCGTGATCCGGACGATTATGAGGAGCGCCGTATATCAGTTAAAATATATGGACAGTGTTCCAGCTTCCGCCGCCTGCAATGAAGCGGTCAAACTGGCTGTGAAGAAGGGATTTGGAAACCTTCGGGGGTTCGTCAACGGAGTACTTCGGAATATAGCCAGAGATCTGGACAAAATCAGCTATCCTTCCGGTGAGGACAAGCTATACGGCCTCTCCGTAAGGTATTCCATACCGGAGTGGATACTCGGCCAATGGCTTGCTGAGTATGACGAAGAGACGGTATGCGCTATGGCGGAAGAGTTTCTAAAGGAAAGGCAGATAACGGTTCGGTTCAATCCTGACAGGATAGCGAAGGAGGAGCTTATGCGGATCCTTAAGGAGGAGGGAGTCTGTGTGAAGGAAGACTGCCTTGTTCCTTATGCTCTTCATCTTTCGGATATCGACTATCTGATGAAGCTGGAAAGTTTCCGGAAAGGATACTATCAGGTACAGGACCTTAATTCTATGCAGGCCGCGCAGTGGGCCGCGCCGAAAAAAGGAGACTATATCATAGATGTCTGCGCCGCGCCGGGAGGCAAGGCGATCCATTTGGCGGAGATGCTTGACCGGACCGGCCATGTAGAGGCGCGGGATCTGACGGAATATAAGACCGGCCTGCTCCGGGAGAATATTCTGCGAAGCGGCCTGACCAATATAGAAGCCGTACAGATGGACGCGCGTATCAGGGATAAGGCTTCCGTCGGCAAGGCGGATATCGTGATCGCGGACCTTCCCTGCTCCGGGCTTGGCGTGCTGGGAAGGAAGCCGGATTTAAAATACAAGATGACGCGGGATACACAGCGGGAGCTGGTTAAGCTTCAGCGGGAGATCCTGTCAGTGACGGCGGAATATGTAAAACCGGGAGGAACGCTTATTTACAGCACATGTACCGTTCACCGTGAAGAGAACGAAGGCAATGCCGCATGGTTTGCCGCGCAGTTCCCGGAATTCAGGCTTGAACGCGAACGGCAGACGCTTCCGGGGCGGGACTTGGGCGATGGATTCTATATAGCGTTGTTCCGGCGGAGAGAAGAATAGGATATGAAAGAAGACATTTGCTCCTTCGGGGAGAAGAATAGGATATGAAAAAAGACATTTGCTCCTTTGATTATAAAGAATTAACAGAAGAGATAGGCGCAATGGGGGAACAGCCCTTTCGCAGCCGCCAGATCTATGAATGGCTTCATGTGAAGCTGGCCGATAGTTTTGACGAGATGACGAATCTCTCGAAAGGCTTACGTGAAAAATTATCCGGGACGTACCAGATTTCTCCAATAGAGCTGGTGGAACGCCAGATCTCCAAGGCGGACCCGACGGAAAAGTTTTTGTTCAGGCTCTGGGACGGCAACATGATCGAGAGCGTACTGATGCGTCATTCTTACGGGAATTCCGTCTGCGTCTCCTCTCAGGCTGGCTGCCGGATGGGCTGCCGGTTCTGCGCTTCCGCTATCGGAGGATTTTTGAGGAATCTTACTCCCTCCGAGATGTTAAGGCAGATCTATCGGATTCAAAAGATAACAGGAGAACGCGTTTCCCATGTGGTTGTGATGGGAACAGGAGAACCCCTTGATAATTATGAGAATTTTGTTAGATTTATCCGGATGCTGAGCGATGACCGCGGACTGAATATCAGCCAGAGGAACATCACCGCGTCCACCTGCGGAATCGTACCTAACATACGCAGGCTGGCTTCGGAAGGTTTTCAGATTACGCTGGCGTTATCCCTCCATGGTTCCAGTCAGGAGAAGCGTAAGAAGCTGATGCCTGTAGCTAAGAAGTATGAACTGCAGGAGGTGTTGGAAGCCTGCGATGAATATTTCCTCAAAACGGGAAGAAGGGTGACCTTCGAGTACAGCCTGATCGCCGGTGTGAACGACCGGCCGCAGGATGCCAGGGAGCTTACGGAGATCTTGAAGCCGAGAAACTGTCATCTGAATCTTATTCCTGTGAATCCGGTCAGGGAGCGGGATTACAGGAAACCGGACAGGAAAAATGCGGCTGTATTTAAAAATAAACTTGAAAAAAGCGGAATAAATGTTACTATAAGAAGGGAAAGAGGCTCGGATATAGACGGAGCCTGCGGCCAGCTTCGCAGACGATATACGGCCGCGGACGGGAGAACCAGATGAAGATATTTGCAATGACTGATGTAGGGAGAAAGCGTGAAGTCAATCAGGACTATGTATATGTGACGGATAAGCCCATCGGGCCGTTTCCGAATCTTCTTGCGGTAGCCGACGGAATGGGCGGCCACAAGGCGGGGGATTTTGCGTCAAAATATACGGTGGGCGTATTGCGGGAAGAGCTTGAGAGTACGCCGCTGAACAAACCGGAAGAGATTCTGCGCAATGTAGTCAGCATTGCAAATGACAAATTAATCGAAGTCGCATCTGCGGATATCAAATTAGAAGGAATGGGTACTACCCTGGTAGTGGCGACGGTTGTTGGCAATACTCTGTATTTTGCCAATGTGGGAGACAGCCGTCTCTACTTGATTAATGAGAAGATCCGCCAGATCTCCAAGGACCATTCTCTGGTGGAGGAGATGGTAAGGCTTGGAGGAATTAAGGCGGAGGAAGCCAGAAATCATCCGGACAAGAATATTATTACCAGAGCGATCGGCGTAAAGGAAGGCGTGGAGGCAGATATCTACGAATTCCGGCTCAAGAAGGGCGACATCATTTTGATGTGTACGGACGGTCTCAGCAATATGGTAGAGGATGAAGACATGTTTGATATCGTGCGCGGTTCCAGAGACGTGGTGGAAGCGGTGCAGATGTTGATTGAGAAGGCAAACAGTAATGGCGGGAGAGATAACATAGGGGTTGTTATAGCAGAGCCACTTGCAGATGAGGTGAGCGTATGAGTGTGAAAGACGGTATTATTCTTGGAAAACGATATGAGGTGCTGAGTAAGGTCGGCGCAGGCGGGATGGCAGATGTGTATAAAGGCCGCGACCGTATGCTGAACCGTTACGTGGCGATCAAAGTTTTGAAGAAGGAATACAAAGAGGATGAGAATTTTGTGCGTAAATTTCGTTCGGAAGCTCAGGCTGCGGCAGGTTTAATCCATCCGAATATTGTCAACGTATACGACGTCGGCGAGGACAGAGGCCTGTACTATATGGTAATGGAGCTTGTCGAGGGAATCACGCTGAAAGAATATATAGAGAAAAAGGGCAGACTATCCCATAAAGAAGTCATCAGTATAGCGATCCAGATGTGTACCGGAGTTGGGATTGCACATGCGTCGGACATTATCCACAGGGATATTAAGCCGCAGAACATAATCATTTCCAAAGAGGGAAAGGTGAAGGTGACAGATTTCGGAATTGCCAAGGCTACTACGTCCAATACGGTTAGTTCCAACGCCATGGGTTCTGTCCACTACACGTCGCCGGAGCAGGCGAGGGGCGGTTTCAGCGACCAGAGGAGCGACATCTATTCGGTTGGTATCACCCTCTATGAGATGGTGACGGGTCAGGTTCCTTTTGACGGAGAGTCTACGGTGTCCGTAGCGATCAAGCACCTGCAGGAGGAGATTACGCCTCCGTCCGAGCTTGTGCCGGATATCCCCTACAGTCTGGAAAGGATCATTTTGAAATGTACGCAGAAAAACAGTGAGCGCAGATATCGGAACACGGATGAACTGATTCAGGATCTGAAACGCTCTCTGGTGGATCCTAACGGGGATTTTGTGGTAATTCCGCCCCTTCGCAGTATGAATACGGTGATCATCACCGGAGACGAACTGGATGATATCCGGAGCTGCGATGATGATTATGACGAGTATGGGGAAGACGATTACGATAGCAGCGGCGGATACGGCGACCGCGATGAGTACGGCGGCGATTATGGGACAGATCATGACTATGACGACTATGACAGAGATCATGACTACGACGACGACTATGACAGAGACCATGACTATGACGACTACGATGACGGAGACCATGACTACGACGACGACCGCGACTACGATGACGACGGATTTGACGACGAGGATTATGATTCTCGCGGAAGAAGGCGCAGGGATTCCGACGGTGTGAATCCCCGTATGAACAGGGTCATGAAGATTCTGACGATTGTAGTTGCTGTGATTATTGTATTTATCCTGATCTTTGTGATTGGGAAAGCGGCGGGATTATTCAAATTCACGCCGTCCCTTAAGACGGAGACGAAGGAAGAGGATAAGGTGAAGGTTCCCAATATTGTAGGAAAGCCGGAGGAGGAAGCAAAGAAAGAGCTGAACGAAATGGGGCTGGGATTCAGGGTAGACAAGCGCGAGGAATCCAACAAGTATGAAGAAGGAACAGTTTCGGAGCAGAAGATCGAAGCAGGCAAGAAGGTAGATAAGAATACGATGATTCTGGTGGTGGTAAGCTCCGGGCTTATAGGCAAAGAGATCGAAGTGCCGGATGTCAAAGGACACAATGAGAGCGAGGCACATAGTATGCTGACTCAGGCGGGCTTCAAGAAGATTACCTCAGAGTTTGTATTCAGCGATACCGTAGCGGAAGGAGACGTAGTCGAGACGACCCCGGCTGCACGCGCTAAGGCGACGGAGGAGACGCAGATTGTGATGAAGGTCAGCAAAGGCGCGGAGAAGAAGACGGTTCCGAATGTTATCGGATACGCAGACGCAGACGCACAGAAGGCGATTGTGGAAGCAGGGCTTAATGTAGGTACGGTGACCTATGATTACCACGACAGCGTTCCGGAAGGCCAGGTGGTTTCTCAGAGCGTGGAAGGCGGCAAGAAGGTAGCGGCGGGTACGTCCGTCGGACTGGTTGTCAGCCAGGGACCGAAACCGCCGGAGCAGGTGGGCGTGCCGCCGGTGACCAATACCAGTCTGGAGAATGCGAAACAGCTTCTTAGGAACGCCGGACTCCAGATCGGAAATGTGTCTTACCAGAACCATGATTCGATTCAATCGGGATATGTTATTAGCTGTGACCCGGGCGTGGGAAGCAGTGTGGATGAAGGAACGTCCGTAAGCCTTCTGGTCAGTCAGGGGCCGGCGCAGTCGGTTCCGGGACCGGACGACAACAATTCATCCGAGGAGTAGAGACGCTTATGCAGGGGAAGATTGTGAAAGGAATTGCCGGATTCTACTACGTACACGTAGTAGAATCCGGTGTTTATGAATGTAAGGCAAAAGGGATTTTCCGCAAAGAGAAGGTCAAGCCTTTAGTGGGAGACAATGTAGAGATTGAAGTATTGGATGAAGGGGAAAAGACCGGCAATATTATCCGGATTTTCCCAAGGAGCAGCGAATTAATCCGTCCGGCGGTCGCGAATATCGATCAGGCTTTGGTGGTATTCGCCGTGGTTAGTCCAATGCCCCATTACAACCTCTTGGATCGTTTTCTGGTTATGATGGAGAGAAAAGGGATTCCGGCGGTCTTGTGTTTTAATAAAACGGACATTGCAGATCAGACGCAGATTGACGAGATTGAGGCGATATATAGACAATGCGGGTATCCCTTGCTGTTTGTCAGCGCTTTGGACGGGAAGAATATAGACTGCGTCAGAGAGGTTCTGAAAGGGAAGACGACAGCCATAGCCGGACCGTCCGGCGTCGGAAAATCCTCTTTGATCAACGGGCTTACGCCTGAAGCGAATATGGAGACCGGTTCTATCAGCCGGAAGATTGAGAGAGGGAAGCATACGACAAGACATTCGGAGTTATTTCCGATTGACGGGGATTCCTATATAATGGACACGCCGGGATTTAGCTCCCTGTATGTCAATGATTTTGATAAGGAAGAGCTTAGGCTGTATTTCCCGGAGTTTATCCGGTATGAAGGGACGTGCCGGTTTCACGGGTGCGGCCATGTGCATGAACCGGGGTGTATGGTAAGGGATGCGGTGGAGGAGGGGAGAGTTCATCCTGTACGGTATCGGAACTATACGGAGATGTATGAAGAGTTGAAGAATAGGAGGAAGTATTGAGTATGAACTACATATTGGCTCCGTCGATTCTGGCGGCAGACTTTAAAGAGCTTGGAAATGAAATGAAAAAGACAGAGGAAAATGGGGCTGAGTATCTTCATTTTGATGTGATGGACGGCATGTTTGTGCCGAGCATATCCTTCGGCATGCCGGTGCTTGCTTCTATTCACAAAGTGACGAACCAGGTAATGGACGTACACTTAATGGTGCAGGAACCTATCAGGTATATTGAAGATTTTCAGAAAGCCGGCGCAGATCTGGTGACAATCCATCTTGAGGCCTGCAGGGATGTGAAAGAGACCATAGAGAAGATTCGCCTTTGCGGGTTAAAGGCGGGGCTGTCCATCTGTCCGGAGACGGAAGCAGAGGCGGTAAAGCCCTATCTGAAGGATGTAGACATGGTTCTGGTCATGAGCGTTCATCCGGGGTTCGGCGGGCAGAAGTTTATTAAGGAATCGCTGGATAAGATCCGAAAGATCCGTCAGTTGGCAGACGAGCAGGGCCTTGATCTTGATATTGAAGTGGACGGAGGAATCTATCTGTCCAACGTACGGGAAGTTCTGGAAGCAGGAGCTAATGTGATCGTTGCTGGATCCGCCGTATTCGGGGGAGATCCGGGGAAGAACACGAAAGATTTTATGGAGATATTGAGAGAATATGAGTAAAAAAAGTATCATTATCAGTGGCGGAGAGTTGGATGAGGCATTGACGCTGTCTGTTTTGAAGAGACAGAAGGAGCAATGTGTGATCGCAGTAGACCGTGGTGTGGAATTTTTATACTATCATAAGATCATGCCCGATTATATTGTAGGGGATTTTGACAGCGCCAGAGAGGAGATCCGGGATTATTACAAGAACGAGACGAATGTCCCTATCCGGGAGTATAATCCTGTAAAGGATGCTTCGGATACGGAGATTGCAATCAGGCTTGCCATGACCCTTGGCTGCAAAGAGATGATTATTCTGGGCGCGACAGGCGGCAGAATAGATCATCTGTGGGCAAATGTGCAGAGTCTCATGATTCCGTATAAGGCCGGAATTAACGCGAAGATTCTTGACAGTCAGAACCTGATTACTATCATAGGCGGCGGTGAGACGCATATCCGGAGAAGCGAATCCTTTGGGGAATACTTTTCAGTATTTCCGCTGGGGGAGGAGGTGTTTGGCTTCAATATCAGCGGCGCGAAGTATCCGCTGCGGAACCATACGCTGACGCCCTATAACAGTCTGTGCGTGAGCAATCAGATTGCGGAAGGAGAAGATGAAGCCGTGGTTAGTTTCCCGTCCGGTCAGGTGATTTTGATGGAGACGCGGGATAAGAAAGGGTAATATATATAAGTTGAGGGAAGACAGGTGATGTGATACAATTAACAGTTGTGTATACACTGAGAGGAATCCCTGAAAATAAGGAGATGTGGATAGATATGAAATTAGGTATTGTTGGGCTGCCCAATGTAGGGAAAAGTACATTGTTTAATTCATTAACTAAGGCGGGAGCGGAGTCCGCAAATTATCCGTTCTGCACGATCGACCCCAATGTAGGCGTCGTAACCGTGCCGGATGAGAGGCTGGACGTGCTGGGCGAGATGTATCATACGAAGAAGATCATACCGGCCGCCATTGAATTCGTAGATATCGCAGGACTGGTGAAGGGAGCGTCCAAAGGCGAGGGTCTTGGGAATCAGTTTTTGGCGAATATCCGTGAGGTGGACGCCATCGTCCACGTAGTAAGGTGTTTCGAGGACAGTAATATTGTCCATGTGGACGGCAGTATTAACCCGCTGAGGGATATTGAGACGATCAATTTTGAGCTGATCTTTTCGGATCTGGAGATATTGGAGCGCCGCATCGCCAAGACGGCGAAGGTGGCGAGGAATGACAAGACGGCGGCAAAGGAGCTGGCGCTTTTAGAGAAGATTAAGGAGCATCTGGAAGAGGGAAAGCTGGCGAAGACATTTGCAGGCGCGGAAGACGAGGAAGAAGAGGCGTGGCTTTCCGGCTATAATCTGCTCACTTACAAGCCGGTAATCTATGCTGCGAATGTGGCGGAGGACGACTTGGCGGACGACGGAACAACGAATGAGGGAGTACGGACTGTGCGGGAGTATGCGAAGGAGGAACAAAGCGAGGTATTCGTAGTATGCGCGCAGATTGAGCAGGAGATTGCCGAGCTTGAGGATGATGAGAAGAAGATGTTTTTAGAGGATCTTGGATTATCCGAGTCAGGTCTTGAAAAGCTGATAAAGGCGAGCTACAGTCTTCTTGGGCTGATCAGTTACCTGACGGCAGGAGAGCCGGAGGTGCGGGCGTGGACAATCACCGAAGGAACCAAGGCTCCGCAGGCGGCGGGAAAGATTCATTCTGATTTCGAGAGGGGCTTTATCCGGGCGGAAGTAGTATCCTATGACGACCTGACGGGATGCGGCAGTCACAGCGCGGCAAAGGAGAAGGGACTTATCAGGCTTGAAGGTAAGGACTATGTTGTGAAGGACGGGGACATTATGCTGTTTAGGTTTAACGTATAGGAAGGATGACTGGAATAATGCACAAAACCATAGATTTTCCCAATATCGGAATTCATTTGAAGTCAGTAGGCGACCACATATCAGTATTTGGGTTTGAGATTGCCTATTATGGCATTATCATCGGCATAGGAATCCTTGCGGGGATTCTGATTGCGGCACTTGAGGCAAGACGGACGAAGCAGAATCCGGAGGATTACTATGACCTTGCAATTTATGCCGTAATATTTGCGATTATAGGTGCGAGGATTTATTATGTGATTTTCTCATGGGAGATGTATAAAGACAATTTACTCAGTATTTTCAACATCCGTCAGGGCGGGCTGGCTATCTATGGAGGAGTCATTGCGGCGGTCGTAACCGTGTTCGTATTCGCCCGTATAAAGCATCTGTCGGCTCCGCTGCTTCTGGATACGGCGGGGCTTGGCCTGGTGGCCGGTCAGATGATCGGACGGTGGGGGAATTTTTTTAACCGGGAGGCATTCGGGGAATATACGGACTCGCTTTTAGCCATGCGGCTGCCGGTTGACGCCGTGCGCGGGTCGGATATTACGAAGCTTATGCGGGAGAATATAGAGACGGCGGACGGGGTGTCCTATATTCAGGCTCATCCTACGTTTCTCTACGAGTCTCTGTGGTGTCTGTTAATTTTGATTCTTATGCTTTTATATCGAAAGCATAAGAAATTCAACGGCGAAGTATTTTTGGTTTATCTGGCTGGGTACGGTTTCGGGCGTTTCTGGATTGAACGGCTTCGAACGGATCAGCTTCTGCTTCCGGGAGCCGGGATACCGGTATCGCAGCTTCTGGCGGGGGTGTTGGTTGCCGTTTCCGCATTGTTGATTTTTTATAAAAGACGGAAAATGAGATATTTTGACTGATATTGCAGCCTTACCGTATATGAAAAGCAGTGTCCGGGATATTTTTAGAGATGGGAAAAGATATGGTATATTATAGAGATGATAAGATTACGATCCGTGATCTGGAAGGGCCGGATGCGGAAGTATTTGCGTCTGAGGAGCGCGCTCAGGGATGGGATGCGTCGGCGGATAAATATTATACCCGCTTAAAAGACGCGGCCGAAGGCCGTTCGGTTGCAATGGCCGCCGAGTATGAAGGCAGGGCGGCGGGGTATATCAACGTCTATCTTGACTGTATAGACGGACCGTTCGTAGGAAAGGGCCTGCCTGAGATCGTGGATTTCGGGGTTCTGGAAAAATACAGACGGCACGGAGTCGGAGCCAGACTGATGGATGCGGCGGAGGAAGCTGCCGGGAGACATTCGGATTCGGTCTGTCTGGGAGTGGGGCTGCATCAGGGATATGGAAGCGCCCAGAGGATGTATGTGAAGCGCGGCTATATTCCGGACGGTTCGGGGGTGTGGTACGGAGACAGGATATGCGAACCATACAAAGATTGCCGTAACGACGACGATCTGGTGTTATACTTTTTAAAAAATTTATAAATTAAGTCCGATGGGCTGCCAAGAGCGATATTGCGTTTTTGGCAGCCCTTTATTTTTAACTTTAAACAGAGTTTAACTGTATTTCATCTGCTAATCATATATAGGGAAACGTATACTTTTTTATAAATTACAAATAACTAAAGTACCCTCGGCGTATTTAATTCATTTACGCTGAGGGTACTTTCACAGATGGAAAGAAGTAACCTGTAATTGTGCAATATTACTAAAAATCTTTGTTAAAAACATCTCAGAGAATAGTCTGTTTTGAAAAGTTTGAAAGTATTTTCAGAACTATACGAAGCTATTGAAAATAAATTCACAAATAAGTATACTGTGTGGCAGACACTACACTAGAAAACATACAGGGCAGCAAACTTTTACGCAGCGGGAAAGGAGCAGGAATATGAAAGAATGTGCAGAACAATTGAAAGGCAGGCTGGTGGTATCATGCCAAGCCCTGCCGGATGAGCCGCTTCATTCATCCTTTATAATGGGACGGATGGCGTTGGCGGCGAAACAGGGAGGAGCGGCCGGAATCCGGGCAAACACGAAAGAGGATATCCTTGAGATACGGTCGCAGACGTTCCTTCCGATCATCGGAATCGTTAAAAGGGATTACGACGGCAGCGGCGTCTACATCACCCCCACGATGAAAGAGATCGACGAGCTTATGGAAGTAAAGCCGGAGATCATCGCTATGGATGCGACCGGAGGATTAAGACCGGGGAATCTGACGCTGGATGAATTTTTCAGACAAGCGAAAGAGAAGTATCCGGATCAGCTTTGGATGGCGGACTGTTCCACCGTTGAGGAAGCGGTCCATGCGGACGGGCTTGGGTTCGATTTCATCGGAACAACAATGGTCGGGTACACGGACCAGAGCAGGGGGGACAAGATCGAGGCGAACGATTTTGAGATCATCAGGGAGATCTTAGCGAAAGTAGAACACAGGGTGATCGCCGAGGGCAATATAGATACGCCTGCGAAGGCGAAAAGAGTTATCGAACTCGGTTCATTCTGCGTGGTGGTCGGGTCGGTCATCACAAGGCCGCAGTTGATTACAAAGGCTTTTGCGGAAAGTCTTGAAGGATAAAGAATGGGCAAATAGCCGGGACATCATGATTCATGACATAAAGAAATGAGAAACGTACAAAATAAGAAAGAAAAGGAGAAAAAGCAATGAGAGATTTAAGCAAGTACAAAGGAGTGATCCCCGCATTTTATGCATGTTATGACGAGGAAGGGAACATAAGCTCACAAGGAGTGCAGGCGCTTACGCGGTATTTTGCAAAAAAGGGCGTGAAGGGACTCTATGTAAACGGCTCTTCCGGGGAATGTATTTACCAGAGTGTGGAGGATCGGAAGATTGTACTGGAAAATGTCATGAAGGCTGCGGAAGGAAAGCTGACCATCATTGCTCATGTGGCGTGCAACAATACCAAGGACAGCATGGAGCTTGCCAGACATGCCGAGAGCCTGGGGGTGGACGCTATCGCCGCGATTCCGCCGATCTATTTCCGTCTGCCGGAACATGCTATTGCGAAATACTGGAACGACATAAGTTCGGCCGCGCCGGATACAGATTTCGTGATCTACAACATTCCCCAGCTTGCCGGCGTCGCCCTGACTATGGGATTGTTTGAGGAGATGCGGAAGAACCCGAAAGTCATCGGCGTAAAGAATTCATCCATGCCGGTACAGGATATCCAGATGTTCAAACAGGCGGCAGGCGACGACTATGTTATTTTTAACGGTCCGGACGAGCAGTTTATCGGCGGGCTTGCCATTGGAGCAGAGGGCGCTATCGGGGGAACCTACGGGGCAATGCCGGAACTGTTCCTTAAGCTGGAAGACTATGTGAAGTCTCAGGAGTTAATAAAGGCAAGGGAACTTCAATATGAGGTGAATGAGATCATCTATAAGCTGTGTTCCGCTCACGGAAATATGTACGGGGTTATCAAAGAAGTCCTGAAGATTAACGAGGGGCTTGAGCTGGGAGGAGTGAGAGCTCCGCTGCCGTCCTTGAAGGAAAGCGACATGGTAATTGTGAGGGAAGCCGCGGAGATGATCCGTAATGTGAAAGAGAAGTATATAGGCTAAGCAGTTGTGGATAGAAGATGAATGTACTCCTTGGATCGGATATCCGGGGAATACGAATGAGGAGGATAGAAAATGCAGGGATTTACAGTAATAGATCTGGTTATATTGATAGTATATCTGGCAGCGGTATTATTCGCCGGACTTCACTTTGCAAAGAAAGACATGAAGGGAAAGGAATATTTTAAGGGCGACGGAACCGTGCCGTGGTGGGTGACCTCCGTATCCATATTTGCGACCTTGCTAAGCCCGATTTCCTTTTTGTCCCTTGCGGGAAATTCCTATGCGGGAACCTGGATTATGTGGTTTGCGCAGCTTGGCATGCTGCTTGCAATTCCGCTGACCATTAAATTTTTCCTGCCGATTTACAGCAGGCTTGATATCGATACGGCGTATCACTATCTGGAACTGAGATTTGGCAGTAAGGGGCTTCGTGTTTTGGGAGCCGTCATGTTTATCGTGTATCAGGTGGGGCGCATGTCGATCATCATGTATCTTCCATGTATGGTGTTGGGAAGCCTGACCGGGATCAGCGTGAATATATTGATTATTATTATGGGAGTTATCGCCATCATTTATTCATATACAGGCGGGTTGAAATCCGTGCTCTGGACAGACTTTATTCAGGGTTCCGTGCTGTTGATCGGCGTCACCTTCTCGCTGGTGTTCCTTCTGGCGCATATTGACGGGGGAATTGGCGCGGTATTTTCCGCGTTTGCCGCAGACCATAAATTCCTTGCCGTGGATCAGCCGATCTTCAACATCAACATTTTCAAAGACAGTGTGTTCATTCTGATTGTAGGCGCAGGTTTCAACACCATAGGCTCTTATGTGTCCAGTCAGGATATCGTACAGCGGTTTACGACAACGACGGATACCGGGAAGCTGAACAAGATGATGCTGACAAACGGCGCGCTCTCCATCTTTATCGCTACCGTGTTCTACCTGATCGGAACCGGACTGTATGTGTTCTATCAGCAGAACGCGCTTCCGCCGGCCGCGGCTCAGGATCAGATCTTTGCGTCCTACATTGCTTTCGAGCTTCCGGTAGGTATCACGGGGCTGCTTCTGGCGGCGATCTATGCGGCGTCCCAGTCTACGCTGTCGACAGGGCTTAATTCGGTTGCGGCAAGCTGGACACTCGATATTCAGGCCAGACTGACGAAGAAAGAGCTTAGTTTCGAGACGCAGACGAAGATCGGCCAGTATGTATCCCTGATCGTGGGAATCTTCTCCATCGCGGTAGCCATGGTTCTGGCAAACGGAGGGGTTAAGTCTGCATACGAATGGTTCAACGGATTTATGGGGCTGGTGCTTGGAATATTGATCGGAACCTTCATTCTGGGAGCGTTTACGAAGGCAGCGAATACGTTTGGCGCAACGCTGGCATTTATTGCGGCATCCCTTGTCATGGTAGGGATCAAGTATTTTGTTCCGGCTGAGGCTGTGTCCATCTGGTCATACTCTCTGATCTCTATCGCGGTATCGCTGGCGGTGGGGATTCCGGCAAGTATGATCTACAGGAAGGTTAAGGGCGATACGTCCGTACCGGCGCAATATACGACAATCTATAAAAATTAAAGGAGAAAAGCATATGATATTCGGTAATATTCAGAATCTTAAAGAGTATTTCTTTCTTGAAGACGGAATATTCGAGTGTTTCCGGTATGCGAAGGAACATGATTTAAAAAATTTTGAAAAAGGAAGCCATGAGATAGACGGAAAAAGACTGTTTGTCAATATTGTGGAATATGAAACTGTGGAAGTACGGAAACGTTTCTGGGAAGCGCATAAGGAATATCTGGATATTCATTTGATGCTTGACGGCGCGGAGCAGATTGACTTGAATTTTGTCCGGAATATGGACGTAAAGGATTATGTTCCGGGGGAGGATTTCCTGCCCATGGAGGGCGTGAAAAACGGTTCCGTCATTCTGCGCGAAGGGGATTTTTTGATCTGTTATCCCGGCGACGCCCACCGTACTGCGGTTGCTGTAAAGGAGCCGGAGAAGATAAAGAAGGCTATTTTTAAGGTATGTATATAAAAACGACGGCATGCCCGACGGTTACTGTTTACACGCCACTGTTCCGCGAAGCGTGTTAATAGTCATGGAGTGAACCGTAACGGGTCGGACATGCCGGGAGAGTTTTCTCGTTGAGATTGCGGAAATGACAGTAATATATTATAATAGAAGGGTACGGATATGAAGAGATATGTAAGCATAGATATAGGCGGGACGGCGATCAAATATGGGGTTTTAAGCGGAGACGGGGAGCTGGTATGCCGTAGTGAAATGCGTACGGAGAGCTATCGGGGCGGCGCGTCCATTCTTTCGAAAGCGGTCGGCATTGTGGAACGGTATCGAGAGACCGGGGCTGTGGACGGCATCTGTATCTCAACGGCGGGGATGGTAGACACAGAGAAGGGCGAGATCTTCCATTCGGCCCCGCTGATTCCCGGATATGCGGGAACCCGGTTCAAAGAGACGATGGAGAACCGGTTTAATGTTCCGTGCGAGGTGGAAAACGACGTAAACTGCGCAGGGCTTGCCGAGTCTGTTTCCGGCGCGTCGAAGGGAAGCATGTCCTCCCTTATGCTTACGGTGGGAACAGGTATCGGGGGATGTGCGATCATAGACGGCAAGGTGTTTCATGGTTTCAGTAACAGCGCCTGCGAGGTAGGGTACATGCACATGGCCGGCAGTGATTTCCAGACGTTGGGCGCGGCGAGTATCCTGTCAAGGAAGGTTGCGGAATGGAAGAACGAGCCTAATGGGAATTGGAACGGACGCCGTATTTTTAAGGAGGCGAAGAAGGGCGACGGCCTTTGCGTCAGGGCGATCGACGAGATGACGGACGTGCTGGGGCTGGGAATCGCCAATATCTGTTACGTGCTGAATCCGGAGGTGGTCGTGCTTGGGGGAGGTATTATGACGCAGGAGGAGTATCTGAGGGAGAGGGTAGAGAATTCTGTGGAGAAGTATCTGATTCCAAGTATAGCATCCCGTACAAGGATTGCATTTGCGAAGCATAAGAACAACGCCGGTATGCTGGGGGCATTTTATCACTTCATGCAGCGGCAGGGCAATGAGATCTGCTGACAAAAGTGAAGGATACGGCCGGAAACAAAGAGTAAGGATGAAAATCACAGATGGAGTATTATGTAAAATCCGTAGTGCCGATGATTGAGTCGAATTATGATAATTTTACGCTGGTGGAGAAGACGATCGCCGATTTCTTCATACGGAACCGCAAGCGGATGGATTTTTCTGCAAAATCCGTCTCCGAGCTTTTGTATGTGTCGGAGGCGTCGCTGTCCCGTTTCGCCAAGAAATGCGGTTATCGGGGATATCGTGAATTCGTGTACCAGTATGAAGAGACCTTCGTTGAGAAGAGTGAATCCATGACGGGCAATACAAGAATGGTCCTCAACGCGTATCAGGAGCTGCTGAACAAGACCTATAATCTGGTGGATGAGACGCAGATCGCCCGAATCGGGAGATATCTGAATCAGACGAACCGCGTCTTTGTGTGCGGCATCGGGAGCTCGGGGCTTACGGCGGAGGAGATGGAATTCCGGTTTATGAGGATCGGCGTAGACATTGATTCTATCAAGGACGCAGACTTGATGCGGATGCAGGCGGTCTTTCAGGACCGTGAGAGTCTTGTGTTTGGAATCAGTATCAGCGGTGAGAAGGAGGACGTGTTGTATCTGCTCAGAGAGGCTCACAGAAGAGGCGCCAAGACGGTGCTTCTGACGGCAAAGAATAAGGGCATCTTTGAAGAGTTCTGCGACGAGATCGTTTTGCTGCCTTCCCTGCGGCATCTGAACCACGGCAATGTGATCTCTCCCCAGTTCCCGATTCTGGTAATGCTTGATATTATTTATTCTTATTATGTGGAACAGGATAAGTTTGCAAAGGAAATCCTGCATGACAATACGCTGCGGGCGCTGGAGGAAGGAAGCGGAAGACGGCGGCAGGCTCTGGAATAATAAGGGCTTAGGTATCCGGCATGCGGGATGGGAAGGCAGCTCAAGGGCGGTTCTAAGAGGCTGCGAATCAAGGAGGTATTTTATGATTATAAGAAATGTAAAGGTTTACACGGAAGAAAAGGAATTCGTGGACGGAGAGATCGTCATTCAAGACGGGCGGATTGCGGCGGCAGGCGAGGAGATAAGCGGGGCGGAACAGACGATTCTGGACGGAGAAGGATGTTACGCTATTCCCGGCCTGATCGATCTGCATTTCCATGGATGCAAAGGCTATGATTTCTGCGACGGAACCAAGGAAGCCATTGCAAAGATTGCAGAATATGAGGCGTCTGTGGGAGTGACTGCCATCTCCCCGGCAACTATGACTCTTCCGGTCAATGAACTGGAGGAGATTTTGGCGGTTGCGGCAGAATATAAGAAGGAAGCGGACGCGGCGGGCGAGACAGCCGGATGCGGCGGGGCGGCAGATCTGGTGGGCGTGAACATGGAGGGTCCCTTTATCTGTGAGGAGAAAAAGGGCGCGCAGGACGAGCGGAACATTATTTCCTGCGACGCGGAGGTCTGCAGGCGTTTTATGGAAGCCTCCCGGGGGCTTGTCAAATTCGTCGGGATCGCGCCGGAACGGAATGAGAACGCGGCAGAGTTTATCCGGGAGATGAAAGATAAGGTTCATATTTCCCTTGCGCATACTAATGCAGATTACGACACGGCGATGGCGGCGTTCGATGCGGGGGCGGATCACGCGGTGCATCTGTATAACGCCATGCCTGCGTTTACCCACAGGAAACCGGGAGTGGTGGGGGCGGTGTCGGACAGCTCCCATGTAAATGCAGAGATGATCTGCGACGGCGTCCATATTCATCCGTCAGTGGTGAGGGCGTCTTTTAAGATGCTGGGAGCAGACAGGATCGTACTGATCAGCGACAGTATGCGGGCAACGGGGATGCCTGACGGACAATATACTTTAGGAGGCCTTGACGTTAATGTGGCGGACGGGCGTGCGACCCTCGTATCCAACGGCGCGCTGGCAGGTTCTGCGACGAACCTGATGGAATGTCTTAAGACAGTGGTTCAAAAGATGGGGATTCCGCTTGAGACGGCGGTTGCCTGCGCAACAAGGAATCCGGCGAGATGTCTGGGAATCTCTGATGAGTACGGCGCTCTTGCGCCGGGAAAGAAAGGGAATGTTGTGCTTCTGGATCAGGATCTGAATCTAAAGGCTGTGGTGAAGGACGGCGTGAGGATTCGGTAGGAGAGGAGAGGGAGGATTTTAGATGGCAAGAAATGAAGGCGCATGTCTGGTCTGCAGCAAGCCGATTGTCTATTATGAGACGGCGCGGAAGATGGAGTGCGTTATGTGCGGCGGAGAATTTGAAAGTCATGCAAGCTGTGAGGACGGGCATTATGTCTGCGACGACTGCCATGCAAGGCGGGGGATACAGGTAATCATGGAAGGCTGCAGGGCAAGCGGAAAGAAGGATCCGCTTGCCATTATGCAGGAATTGATGGAGAATCCCTACATATATATGCATGGACCGGAACATCATGTCATGGTGGGCGCGGCGCTGCTTACGGCGTATAAGAACTGCGGCGGATATGAGAACTGCGGCGGTCAGGAAGCGTTTGAGAAAGCTTTGGAAGAGATGCGGGCGAGGGGAAGCGAGTATCCGGGAGGCGCATGCGGGCTGTGGGGATGCTGCGGCGCGGCGGTCAGCGCCGGGATATTTATGAGTATTGTAACCAAGGCGACGCCGCTGACGGGGAATTCCTGGCGGCTTTCCAACCAGATGACTTCCCGCGCCTTGGGGGCGGTTGCAGAACTGGGAGGCCCCAGATGCTGTAAGCGGGATTCCTTTACGGCGGCCAAAGAGGCGGCGGTATTCGTGAAAGAGAAGCTGGGGATTGAGATGGAACTGCCGGGGAAGATTGAGTGCGGATTTTCCGGCGAGAACCGGCAGTGCTTAAAGAAGCATTGTCCTTATTACGTACAGGGCTAAGGCTTTTGAATAGATTATACCCGATTATTGCAAAATGATTTTCCATGTTGTGATACAGGCGTGCGTATGATTCGTAGGATTCTTTCGCCGCCTGATAGTTTTTTTAATTTCTTTAAAATGTCAATTTGCTGAATAGAGATGTTTGTGGAAGAAAGAGAGGCGGTGGACATGATTTTTACCAGAGATCACTGGAAAAAAGAATGGGCGGCGTTAGAGAAGAAGGAGAAGCATTATATAAAGAAACAGAAGGAAGAAAGAGTATCGGCTTTTCAGCAGAAGATCTCGGAAAAAATACCGGATAAACTGGAAAGTACTTTGAATACCGCATTTCGGAAGGCGTTTGAGCTTGTCTTTGAGAAGGGGACCCGCGTGATTGAAAAGACCTATGATAAGGCAAAGCATGAGCAGTCTTTCAAGGTCAATGAATATGCGGCAAATCTTCGGAAGAACCGGAAAAGTGTAAAGGCATTTTCAAGGCAGGCGGGGGCAAGCAGGACGAAGAATCTGCTGATTTCGGGCGTCGAGGGAGTGGGATTGGGCATACTGGGGATAGGAATCCCGGATATTCCGCTTTTTACGGCGGTACTCCTGAAAAGTATCTATGAGATTGCGCTCAGTTATGGCTTCACTTATGAGACGGAGGAAGAGCAGTGTTTTATTCTCAGGATCATCGAGAATGCGTTTCTTCATGGAGAGAGGTTAGAGCAGGCAGATAGGGAGCTGAATGTGTGGATGGAAAGAGACGGTTCGCAGGAGAAGGATGAAAAGAAGGATGAAAATGATGTGAAGCTCGACAAGAAAGAGCAGATCCTGCGCACCTCCGACGTGTTGGCGGAAGGGCTTCTCTATATGAAATTCATACAGGGAATTCCGATTGCAGGTATTGTAGGCGGTCTGGCAGATACGGTATTTCTGAAAAAGGTCACCGATTATGCTCAATTAAAGTATAAAAGAAGATTTCTTTTAGGAAGGATTCATGACGGCGGGAGCGGCAATTAGAAAAATTTTATAAATTGGGTTTTTTAGCTAAAAATTTGGAGGAAAATGGGGTATAATAGATCATATTTAATATTTTATCACAGAAAGGAAGAAAAGAAATGGCGGCATTACATTTAACAAAGGAAAATTTTAAGGAAGAGGTATTGGATTCTAAGGTGCCTGTGCTGGTGGACTTCTGGGCAACATGGTGCGGGCCGTGCCAGATGGTGGGACCGGTGATTGAGGAGATCGCGGGAGAGGTTACGGACGCGAAGATCTGCAAGGTGGACGTAGATGAGAATCAGGAGCTGGCCAAAGAGTATAAGGTAATGTCCATTCCTACGTTGATGGTGTTCAAGAACGGAGAAGTTGTCAAGAGGGATGTAGGGGCGAAACCGAAGGAAGAGATTCTGGAAATGTTGAAATAGAGATTGGAAGGTGTGCCTGTCAGGTTTTTTCAGGCATGGTAATACCGCCCGCCATACAGCCGGTTTTTTGTTGGCGGGACGGTTATTTTTTCAATTTTTTGCAGTTCTGTATAAGCGTGGGTTTGTCATATTTTGTATTTTATCTTGTTTTCTATTATATAAAATGACCATATAGAAAAATAAAGAGCTTGAAAAGTGCTAAAAAGCAATTAAATGTAGGATAAAGCTGTAAAGTGAAGAATCTTGACTGTCTGCAGGAACAAAACAGAGCCGACAAACTGTGATTTTATTTTGCGAATATGGCGGTCGCTTTTTTTAAGATTTCATTTTCAATTCTAAGGCGCTGGATCTCTTTCTGGAGAGCCTTATACTCTTTGAGGGTAACGGTTTCCTCCCCGGACACATTGATTGGAGAAAGCTGTTTTACCCAGTTGCTGAGTGTACTCCGATTTACGCCATATTCACGTTCCGGTTTTGGATATGAGGTTCCTCCGGCATTATACAGATCCACAATCTGCTGTTTAAATTCCGGAGTGTAAGATTTTTGGTTCTTCGCCATGTTGAACATCTCCTTTGCTCTTTCACTTGATAGTATAGATTGTTCAACTTTTCCTGTCCACACTTATATACTAACACCAAACGGATTTTGCGGACATTCAAAATAAAAAAGAATGTGGAGGTAACAAACAATGGCAAAGACGATTTTTGAGGAACTGGGCGGCAGATACGAGCGGCAAGGCGATTACTTAATACCGTGCTTAACCGTACCCGCCGAAGAAGAACAGCCGATAGGCACATGGGGACAGCGACATCTGGATTATCTGAAGCAGTACCGAAAGGTTACATACACCCATCTTCTCACAAGCGGCAGGCTCAACGCTTAAACAGGCGCAGGAACGCTTTGAAAGGCTCATAGAGGGCATGAAACAGGCACAGGGCATAACGGAACGCCTAAAGGAAGAAAACGCCTTAGAATGGGCAGGGTGGCTTAATAACATAAGAGCTTGTGCGAGGGAGATTATAGAACAAGAATTGATTTTTGTATAGCGGAGTGGCGGCAGCGAAAACTGTCGCCATATTAATTTAAGTATATTGACACAATTTTTAAAAAGTGGTATATTTATAACATGAAGAGCGAAATACACCACAAAACAAGGAGGATTTTTATGAACCACAGAATTAATTACTTGGGCTTTTTATCTTTATTAGCGTTAATTGCGATTTTAGGGTGGCAAACAGAAAATACTGGTTTATACGGTTTCTTTGGCTTTGCCTATTATCTGCGCTATTTCTGGGTCATACCAGATGAATTTTTCCGCTTTAATGTTCAAAAGGCGGCTACATTTGCGTTTATGTCAGAAATGATTTCTCTTGTTCTTTTTATGTTTGTTTGTGTTTATATTTATGGTATTGCTAAGGCTGTTCCTATGGCTTTTGCACTGAGTTTTGCTGTGGCTATTTTAGCTTTTAGTGTTGCTCTTATTGGTTTTGAGTGGAAAGAGCGAAAGGGTGCAGAGAATGATTAAAAATCGCATAAAAGAATATAGAGCAAAATATGACATGAAACAAGAGGATTTAGCCAAACTTGTAGGTGTTCGTAGGGAAACTATCGGAAATCTAGAAAAAGGAAAATATAATCCCTCATTAGTTTTGGCATGGAATATAGCAAAAGTCTTTGGTGTTTCTATCGAAGAAATATTTACAATTGAAGATTAAGAAGGTGATATTTTGAAAAATAATAATTGGATACGTTGTCCTGTTTGTGGAAATAAAACTCGTGATAAAATCAGAGAAGATTCGATTTTGAAAAATTATCCTTTCTATTGTCCAAAGTGTAAACAAGAAACATTGATTGAAGTAATAAATTTGAAAATGACAGTCATCGCAGAGCCAGACGCAAAGACGCAGAGCCGATGAACTTGTGAAATAAAATCACAGTTCATTGGCTCTATTTTATTTCATGAGGTTTTAAGGCAAACGCCCACCATATAAAAAACGGTGTATTATCGGTTTTTTATCAGAAATTCAATGTAGCGTTTACCATTTCAACGGAGCGTTTGTTGAATATAGTATTTTTTGTGGTAATATAAGAGGTAGAAAGAGGGTGTAAAAATTGAATGCTCAAAAAACAGGCAGCTTGATTGCTGCTATCAGAAAAGAAAAAAATCGTACTCAGCAGGATTTAGCTAATGAATTAGGAGTATCAAGTGCAGCTATTTCAAAATGGGAACGAGGGATTGGATTTCCAGATGTATCTCTTATTGAGCCATTAGCTACATCTTTGGGGATTACCATAGCGGAATTATTCAAGGGCGAAAGGATAGAAAACGGCGATGCTAACGAGTATGAGAACTTGTTATCAGATGTTGTGAAAGTATCAAAGAATGAAATAAGCAAAAAGAAAAAAATATCGAATTGGATTATCGCTATTACTGTCGCTGTCCTATATTTATTGATTAGTATAATAACACAAAAGTGGGAAATAACTTGGGTGGTCTGGATTGTTTATTGCTTTTATCGGATTTTCACCGAATACATCTATAAGAAATATTAGAAATCGTTGAACTTACTATATTCATGCGAATTATCATCAAAGAGCCAGACGCATAAGACGCAGAGCCGATGAATTATGAACTTATAATGAAGTCAAAATTAAGTAAAAACAGTAATTTAGGAGTGTGATGAAAATGCTTAATTTAAAGAAAAGAAGAATGAAGAAAAATTTATTTTTGGCTCTATCCATTATATCAGCGTTTATATTTATAGCAGGTGTAATGTGTACTATAATGGGTGACGATAGCCCAGTTAAGTTTATAGTTAATGAAAGCCCAGTAAAATTAATCGTTCCACCATCATTAGTATTTTTTATAACATTCTCTTTATATAAAAATAGTAAAAAAGTTATAAAAGAAAATACAAAATAATTACCTAATCAACTGATGGTTGAATTGGGTGCAATCAACTGTTAGTTCGTTTCGAAATCTGTTTTTAGTTTGTAAAATAACTGCCAGGAGGTGGAACATGGAACAACAAATGATAGGAAAATTTATATCAGCCTGTCGAAAAGAAAAAGGGCTTACGCAAATGCAGTTGGCTGAAAAATTAAATATTACCAATAGAGCAGTCTCTAAATGGGAAACAGGAAAAAGTATGTCAGATGTTTCTCTAATGCTTGATTTGTGCGGCATACTGGGCATAACTGTAAATGAACTGCTTAGCGGGGAAAGGATTATTATGGAGGATTATCAGAAAAGAGCAGAAGAAAACCTTATGGAATTACAGGCGAAAAAAGAAAAAGCACAAGGAGAATA
>CAJTOH010000036.1 GCA_910577685.1 uncultured Dorea sp.
AACGGAAGGGTATTTTTGTTGTTCGTCAGGTAAAGAATTTTTACCCCCCCCCGTCTTCAGTATCCGCTTCGTCATTACATCCTTCTTCCGAGTACTGCTTATAATTCTTCATTGCGTATTCATACTGTTGGAACTTTTCTTCAAACTGATTATTTTCAAAGCAATAGATCGAAGCAGCATTTGACGGTTTCACTTTTGCAATTAATTTACTTACATACGGAAATTCGTCTTTAACTTTTTGTTTAATCAAGCGAATCATTTCGTTTCCATGACCCATACAACGTTTATCTGTTTGGATGCAATACCCTATCTCCGCCTTGTCGCCGGCAAAAGTCAACCGAATCTGTCCGATATCCTCGCCGTTGTACACATAGATATACTGCCGGCACAGAGAATCTTCCAACAGTTCCAAAAACCATTTCTGATGTTCCTCATATTTGATCTCTGAAACAGTAAAGGAATTCGCACGAACCGCAGGATCATTTGCCCACTGATATAGTAAATCCATATCCTCTTTGACTGCGCTTCTTAAATAAGCCTGCACTACAAATCACCTTCTTCAAAATCTTTATCTAATCATTCCACCATGAAAAAATCAAGCGGTGTTCCCTTTTTTATGTCCCGCGACGCAATCCGTCCTAATATATCCTGATAAAATTTAGGCTGCAGCCCGTATCCCGGCCGGATTATCTTTACATTTTCCTCTGTAAGTATCTCTCCTTTCCCAATATCCCGCACACAAAATACTGACTTTCGAAAAATTCTGCTGTCCGCTTCCTGCGATGATATGCCGTATTTAACACGGCCAATAGCCCGCTCCGCCTGTCTGATATCCAAAACCATCCGCTTAAATTCATCCGGATTCATGGAAAAAGAAGCATCCGGATTGTCTATCATCCTATCCAGACAAAAATGTTTTTCTATCACGGAAGCCCCCAATGCAACAGCCGTTACCGCACCAACGGATCCCATAGAATGATCCGATAACCCTACCGGTACTCCGAATATTTCTTTCATATTCACCATGGTTGCCAGATTCATCTCATCCGTAATCGCCGGATAGGCACTGGCGCAGCGCAACAGAACAAACTGCTCATTGTTCTTCCTGCGTATTGCATTTACCGCATCCTCAATCTCTCCCAAAGACCCCATCCCAGTTGACAGAAGTATCGGTTTCCCTTTGGATGCAACATATTCTATTAAAGGTATATCTACCAACTCGAAAGAAGCAATCTTGTAAAATTCCACCCCGATTTCTTCCAAAAAATCAACGGAACTTCTGTCAAATGGAGTCGAAAAAAAGTCAATTCCAATCTTTTCTGCTTCCGTCTTCAATTCTGGCTGCCATTCCCAGGGTGTAAATGCCTTTCCGTATAGCTGGTACAGATTTTCACCTTCCCATATACCATTTCTAATATGAAAATATTCATTATCACAATCAATCGTCAATGTATCCGGCGTATAGGTCTGGATCTTGACACAGTCTGCTCCGGCTTCCTTAGCGGCATGAATAATCTCTTTTGCCCTTGCGATACTGCCCGCATGGTTTGCAGACATTTCAGCAATGATATATACTTGACTTCTTTTATATAAATTCATAATAGTCCCCAACCACCATCTATTGATAACAACTGTCCGGTACAATATCTGTTGCTCTCACATACAAAAAATTCTACTGCCTTATTAAACTCATCGATATGCGCCATTCTTTTCATTGGTGTTCTATAGCAATAATTTTCTACAAAAATTTTACTTTGCAACAATTCATTTTCAACACCGCCTGCAAGAATTGCATTTACATTTATATTTTTTTCTGCATACCTAACCGCCATATATTGCGTAATATAATTTAACGAAGCTTTGGATGAAGCATATATTAAAGAAGTAGGTATCGTATGTTCATCATAAACACGGTTATCAGGCACATTTACACTATAAAATGACGAAATATTAACAATTGCTCCATCCTTTTTGATTGTTTTCTCTGCTACATGTGCGCTTAAATATGCTGTACCAAATACGTTTATCCTATAATGCCTATCCCATTTCTCTATATTCAAATCATAACATTCTGTTACATTCTCACGACATACCGCACAGTTTACCAATGCGTCAATTTTCTCATATTTTTTTGATAACTTGTCAACAAAATCATCAATCTTATCCTGCTCATCCAACTCCAATTGCATTGGACAACATAAATCTTTAAATTCCTTCTCTAATGAATCAACAAAGGCTTGTCCGCGTTCTAACCTTCTGGTCGTTGGTATTACAATGTAACCACATCTTAGCATATGTTTCGTCAGTTCCGCACCAATTCCACTACACCCTGCTGTAATTACTATTTTCCTCCCAAGTTCTATCATTTCTGTCCTTTCTGCTCCATCAAAAAACTACATAAATCAAAATCATATTGGCTTCTTATATGAATCGAGCGTTCTTCCGGCATTTCTATCCTACGTATATTATTCCCAAAAAAATTCCTTTCCCTGAGAATAGACCTTGTTCTTCCAACTTTTATGGCTCCATTTGGTCTATAAACAATATCGCTTAATTCACTTCTATCTACCAGTACTTCTCTGCCAAAATACAATTCTGCTCTGCCATTTGCCTGATCTTTTAATGCCCAGTGAAAATAATGCGGATCAATAATAGTTGTACCCAACACAAATTCACAATCCTTATCTTTACATATTATATTATAAGCATCTGTAATGTCTTTGGAGCTTCTCAATGGTGACGTTGGCTGCATACACCAAATGTAATCATAGTCTTTTCCGAGTTTATCATAAAAATATAGTACCGGATCTAGTGAAGGAATATTATCCTGCGCTAATTCCGAAGGTTCTAAAAACGGCACCTGCGCGCCATATTTTATGGCTATTTCAGCATATTTCTCACTATCTGTTGCAACATACACATCTTCAAAAATTTCTGACTGAATACAGGCTGCAATGGTATATGTTAATACCGGCTTGCCGCAAAGCTCTAGTATATTTTTATCCTTCAATCCTTTTGATCCACTACGCGCCGGTATTACACATAATGACTTTCCCATTATCGCCCACGTCCTTTCATAATGCTTTTAGCCATTTCGAAATCTATTTCAGTATCAATATCAACAGATGACGCTTGTTCCATAACTAACGCTTTCACATTGCCTTCAAGCCAGTCATAATCCTTCTCTTTAAACTTATTCCAACGAGCCATCCTTATTGCTCCCGTTAGTCTATAGTAAACCGGCAATTCTTGTCTGTTTTTTCTTCTAATTTCTCTATCCATAAAATTATGCATAGATAAATCCTCTGGTAATGTATTACACCACAATGGCATTATCTCTGCTTCCGTAACTGAATTAATCATATCAATCTTCTTATCCATTTCAAGCATTTCGACGGCCTTATCTATGTCCTTTCCAGTAACCAATGGAGAAGTAACTTGTACCATTGAAAAGATATCAAATTGTTCATTTCTATCCTCAAAATACTGCATTGTTGATTTTATCGTATCTTTAATAATACTTTTATCATCTGCTAATTTCTTGTTTCTTAAAAAAGGCACTTTAGCACCGCAACTCTTCGCAATATCTGCATATTTTTCAGAATCTGTATTAACCATTACATAACATTCATGCCTATAATAACTGTCGCTCTCAATAATTGCATTAATAGCGTAATACATCAGCGGTTTTCCATTTAACATTTTTATGTTTTTATCTTTGATGCCCTTTGAACCACTTCTTGCCGGCAACATAAATAAAATCTTCACATTAACGCTCCTTTAAATAAACTTTCCTATTTTGCTCTTTTTCCATTTGACCATAAACTAGGGAAAATAATAGAATTTTCAACATTGCTTATTCTCTCTTTTAATTCCTTTATACATTCCAAAGGTATACTCATGTGACTTGCTTTAGATATATTTTCTTTTAACTGTGCTTTACTTTCTACACCAAATACCAAAAAATCAATATCTCTCTCGCACTTTACAAATTCCAATATTGCAGAAACTTTATCAACCCCATATCGGTTTAAAACGCTTTCTATAATATCCAAATATGGAACTGTATTTTGCAAATAATCTGGAATAGACTTTTTTTCCATCATAAATAGTCCTTGTAAAAAGGCACTTCTTGTAAAAATTTTAATTCGTGCTTTTTTGGCATCTGCAATAAAACCTTCTTTTATTCCTCTTTGATCTAATATACTATAGGGAAGCTGAATATAATCTATTATTCCTGTATCAATTGCAGCATATCCTTCTTTTAAATCATATATAGAAACACCAATATTTCTAACATAACCCTGTTGTTTTAAATTAATCAATGCTGACAAAATATCCTCTTTATAAATATACTCAGGCGTATGCAACAGATATCCATCTAGCTGCTCTATGCAAAGCCGTTTTAATGAATTTTTACATTCTTCCATTACTATTTTTTCTGCCGAATTACTTTCTTCAACCACATTCGGTCTTAACTTCGAAATAATCTTGATATTTTTCCACTTTTTGTACTGATTAAAATAAGAACCCAGAATTAATTCTGCTTCACCATATGCACGGGCAGTATCGATTGTATCAATCCCTTGATCCAATGCATAATCCAACATTTCGAAACTTTCTTTCCAAGTTGGCTGCCTTCCAATCTGATTATTAATCCCGTATTTCATTCCGAATTGAACAGTCCCTAAACATAAATGTGCCATTTTTACTCCCAATGTACCAAATTCATATCTACAAGTAACTTCTGCAACTGCTTCACCGTCAGCCATTCCCGGTTCGTTCCCGAATTATATTCAAACCCTTCATTTACCTTTTTCCCGCCAGAAATAATGTCCCTTTTTCCCCACCAGTTATAATGCGGATAGATAATATAATGTTTTTCATATTCATATGTAGCTGCGGAATCCTCCGCTGTTACCATTACCTCATGCAGCTTCTCTCCCTCACGTATCCCTACCTCAGGCATCTCACATCCTGACAGCATTGCCTGTGCCAGATCTATAATCTTAAAAGACGGAATCTTGGAAATAAATGTCTCCCCTCCATTTGCCTCCTTCAGTGCTTTAATCACCAGTTTCACCCCCTCTTCCAGACTGATCCAGAATCTCGTCATACGATAGTCCGTAATCGGCAGTTCCTTACCGCCGTTCTCAATAATCTGCCTGAAAAACGGAATGACTGACCCCCTGCTTCCCGCCACATTCCCATAACGGACAACGGAAAACCTCACATCTTTCGTCCCCGAATACGCATTTGCCGCAATAAAAAGCTTGTCCGATACCAACTTGGTTCCGCCGTACAGATTGATCGGATTGACCGACTTATCGGTAGATAATGCAACAACCCTCTTTACACTTGGCGTATCCAAAACCGCATTTACTACATTGATCGCACCGTCTATATTTGTCCTTACTGCCTCAATCGGGTTATATTCACAGGCAGGAACCTGTTTTAATGCCGCCGCATGAATGACATATTCCACCCCGTCCAGAGCCCGGAGCAAACGCTCCTTATCACGGACATCCCCAATAAAAAAACGCATAATGTCTTCATACCGTTTAAATTTATTTGCCATATTGAACTGCTTAAATTCATCCCTGGAATAAATAATAATTTTTTTCGGCATATATTTTTTTAAAACATACTCTGTAAAGTGATATCCAAAAGAACCTGTTCCACCCGTAATTAGTACTGTTTTTCCATTTAACATAATGTCCTCCAGTTACAAAAACTAGTATTTTACCTTCCTGATACTACCTTTTCATTAACAGTTTCTTAAAATAATCAAGATAGTCATTCGCCATCCGCTCCATCGTAAAATATTTAGAAAACTCAATAATATATTCTTTGTCCCAATCCTTTCCATACCATTTTACAATTGCATCAGCCAAGCACTCATCACTCCGCTTTTCTGCAATCTGTACCACGCCCTCATCACTTAAATCTTCCATACATTCTGAGTCACGAAATAATATCACAGGTTGTCCATATGTAATATTTTCTAACATTGCAAGACTTAAGCCCTCTGCAAGACTTGGCATAATTAGTCCACTAGAAATTGAATAAAATTTTTTCATATCATCTTTGCTTTTATTCCCTACATAGATTAATTGCTCACCAAGTCCGGCTTCTTCAATATCTTGCAGCAATATTCTCAAATGACCTGCACGACAATCTCTTCCACAAAATAAAATTTTAATATTTTTTTGAATTCCTTCCGGCAAAAGTCTAAATGCTCTGACAATTTGTCTTTGATTTTTACGCTCATGTATTGTACCAACACATAATAATACTTTTTTCCCGTGCAAATGATATTTATCGGCCAAATCGCTTTCTATTATATCCGCCTTAAAGTCCGTGCCATTCGCAATTGCATTTATCTGTCCTTTCAAATTCGGATAATCTTTTAAAATTTTACGCCTCATCCCCTTGCTTACGGCAATAATTCGAAGATCCGGTATTGTATATATGTTATGCCTCCACTTCTTAATTTTATCTGAATTTAAGAGCGCTTCTTTTTTTCCGATGTACAAATGCTCTGTATAAACATACGGAAATCCTTTTTCTTTACATATCATCATGCATCTCTTCGATAGCTCTCCCAGACCCTGAATACTAACAAGATCTGGCTGTATGTTATCTAAAGCTGCCGTAAAAGCCTTCATCATCGTTAAAAGCCACAATTCCTCCTGTGGTAATTCTTCATTAACAACATCTTCATATTGTTCCGTTCCCACCACATGGACATGATCCAATTCCATAGGAGATAATTTTTCTGCACCGATAAATAAATAGGCCTCTTCTTTCCTGCCAACATATTCACAGATGTCCATTATCACTTTTGTTCCATTACTATTTTGAGCAAATTTTTCAATTCGCGGATCATAAACTGACCATGTCATGAAAAGTATTTTCATTTTGTTTCCCCCTTAACTATACCCCATTGATGACAAAAAGATTTATCGTTTCTACTCATCCGCCGTCTTGTTCTCGTATTTTCTTCTCATTATTTTCGATATAATATGTCAGGCCTCCAGCTATCTAAAGTACAAAACATTTCCGATAAACTTTTAATAAGGAGACGATGTTTCTCATCATTCCATGAATCCATATACCTTGTATATCTCCATGTTCCTATTTCTTTTCCTTCAATTTCTAATTCATCATACGATTTTGTCAGTTCTTCCGCATCAAAAAAACTCTTAAAATCAACTACTTTCCAATTGTAAAACAAATGATTTATTGCATAAAATTTATAAAGTTCTTCTATATTACCCGGCTCATCTAATTTATCAAGATTCATAATCATATCATCAAATTCTTTCTTAGATCTCGGATTATGCGTAAATGAAAAACAGATATAAGGATTTAATCCGGCATTTATTACTTGAATACCTATGGCCGGATATTCCTGACCAATCGTCCCGCAAACCGTCAATGCAAATTTTACTCCCTCTTTTTTAAGCTGAAACGGTGATATCTCCGTTTTAATGCACTTTATTTTCGGATATTTTCTAACAATCATATCATATATAATGTAATCCCTTCTTGAAGCGCACGGATGTATTTTTAAATACCAATCATAAGAAGGAGTTTTTTCTGACAATTCCCCCAGATGACACAGCCATGAAAAATAATTGTCGTCAAATATTTGCTCTCCTATGTAATAACTATCCTCCTCAAATATATGGGGAAATATTACTATTTTTAATTTATCATTTTCATCTAGCACTCGACTTTCTTTCATTGGAACGTTAAATGAATACTTATTCTTTGATGACGGATCAACCTCAGATACATCCCCTTCCAATCTTCTATTAATCTTCTCCTTTGCCCATTGAATACCATAGTTCTGTTCTTCTTGTGAAAGTTGTCCCCACATCTTATCAAAATATAAGTAAGGTTCTCCCATTGCAAAATCATAATTTAATTTTCTCACAACATAAGACAAGGCATATGCCGGAATTCCTTTATCTATCGCAATATCCCTGATATACCCGTCCCAATTCGTACCGTCTCCTAACAATACAACCTTGAAATTATTAGCATTAATATAATGATACCAGAATACAATAGTTCTTACTGCGAGTTTCAAAAAATCATACATTTTCTTTTCACGAAGATCAAACGTTGGTATATAGACTCTCAGAAAATGCCGAATTATAGTTGTCCCGAAGTGAATATTATAGATATGTATTTTTTTCCAATCTTCCCATGAATATAGTTTTTTCCAAAGGTTTTCTATTAATTCGTCAGCTTCTCTGTTTTGATCTTCATTCAATATGAAATCCACCCAATTATTCACATTAAATGCTCTGTATATCTTTTTAATAACAGGCGAACCGTCTTTTTCAGATATTCCATATCTCAAATATGCCTCTATTCTTGCATTAAACTTTTTAGCAAAAAAATTCCCACAATATGCATACACTATCGCCGCAGTATCATGCCTGTTTTCAAAAGGAATCAGAACTCTTGCATCATCTTTTATTTTTTTGATTTGATAAGGCGACCACAATTTCTCCATAAAATGAATAAACTTCTCTGTTGCATCATCTTCATGGTACAAATACTGTTCATCCCATATATAATAGTCTTTTCCAGCGATTAACCCTGCCCTATTTAACTGTTCGCTAATCTCTCTGGAAAATCTATATGTTGCAATAATGATCAAATCATGATTTGTCCTGTTATTTATATATGTATCAAAAGATATTATAGGTTTTCCATAGAACTTAAATCCCTCTCCATGCCTATAATTATCAATGAATGCGGCTACATTTTTATTTATTTTTTTATACGCAGTTTCCGCATCAACACCTGCACCAAATATATATATTGTCTGTTCATCTGGAAAAACAAAAGTATCGTCAATCAAAAGAGTTTCTTCATACTTCATAACTATTTTTATAAAACACTCCCTTAGCATAAAATATTATTTATCAATATTTCTAACATGGTCAATTTGAATTGCCGGCTTAATTTTCAAACGATGACTGTCCGCTCCATCACAATAATCGCATGCCTCTATAAAATCTCTTTCTCTTTGAAACTTCAACTGTCTTTTTATCTCTTCATTGTCTATTGAATCATCCATCAAATCAACATACTCTGCCTTAGAATCTGGCATCACTCCCAGATTAATACCATGAGCCGCCCGTGGGCAGTGGTACAGACGCCCATTGAAATATGAGAAACACTCTCTTTCATAACATCTTTTAAAAATTTCTTTTTTCTTATAATCTGTATAATTTCTTTTCAACAAATTACCAGCATCCTGCCAAAAATCATACGGCTGCACATAATATGTAATCTCTTTTTCCTTAAGAATATCTACTAATTCTCTTATCTTATCCCTATTAAATCCATAATCAGAAATATGTACCCGAACCTTTGCTCTTTTCAATTGCACTATTGCAGGTTTCGGCGGCATAATTGTCCCATTAGTAAAAACAGAAATCCTCTTGATTTTATCCTCATCGTGAAACCACTCTATTACTTTATACATTTCCCGATGCACAAAAGGCTCTCCCCCAAGAATTCTAAAATCAAATATATTTGTTACACACTCCAAAAGTCGCGAAAAACCTTTTTTATATTTTTCCAAGTCCGTATTCTGAGGTTTTTCGTAATACTGCATAAGTGAAATACAATCTCTGCACTTAAGTGAACATCCTGAAGTCACGACAAACTGAATTCTCGGAAAATTAAGCTCCTCGTCTTCATCAGATGCCCAAATAATATCTATATAATCCTGTTTTTTATCATAAAAATCGGCGGCTCGGGCAGATAACTTTCCAATATCCAACTCAACATTTAAAAGATTCTCCATATCGTAAAGATTACAACAGCCTATTTCCTTTAACTGTCGTCTAATTTCGTGAAAATAATCTGATGAAGCTATAATTACTGCTGCATTTTTATGATTAATCATCTCTTCTGGCCGAATAACTTTTACCCCGAAATATTGATCCTGATTAATCGCTTGATCACAAAAATAGGATGGCGTAATTCCAATTTTTTGCAACGCATAGTATGCCAGTTCTCCATATACACTAGCGCCATATACGATAAGCTCATTCTGTCTATCATACAATTCTTTTTTAAATGTCTTAGTTTTTTTCATTCCAACTATCCTCAAATTCTCTTAAATGCTCTCTCATACGCCTCCAATGTAAAATCAACAACCTCCGCCGTATGCGCCGTACTCATGTTATACCTCTTGCATGGCTTGTTATAAATGCCTTCCAGAATTAATGCATAATCCATTCTTCTCCTCAATCCCATATCGCATTTTCTCATATCACGATGGGTGAGTATTTCCCTCTGATCAGTAACACATACATGAAACATCGCGCCTATCCCCGGAGTAAGTACCCTCACCCCGTGGGCCGCATAACTATCCCTTATCCCATTCTTCAGCCTCTGCGTCTGCGCCAACAGTTCCTCATATTTCTCGCTCAAAAGCTTGATGGCTGCCATACCCATATGGAGGATAAGCGGATGTCCGTTATATGTTCCGCTGTGATAGAGATTTTCTTCTTTCGAAGTCATTTTTCTTCCGCTGCCGGGTATATAAGAGCCGCCTGGTGCAGCCATATCCATAATCTTTTTCTTTCCGCCAAGCATACCCACCGGCATCCCGGCGCCTATAATTTTCCCTAAGGCGGTCAGATCCGGCTCTACCCCGTAATGGCCTTGGGCTCCATTCATGCCGATACAAAAACCCGTTTTTACCTCATCCATAATCATAAGCATGTCAAGACACTCGGTAATTTCACGAATACCGCCCGCAAATTCCTTTGTTGCCGGTATGGTCCCTCCTAAAAGCGGTTCCATAATTACTCCGGCGATATCATCCTGCTGCGCAACCAGTATTTCTTCACAAGCCTCCAAATCATTGAATGGAAGGATTACCGTATTTTCCAATTGATCTTCGAAAATCCCTACGGAGTCCGGATAGGGCAACGGACGTTTTCCCTCTCCCGCCTTCGATAATTCCGGATGAATACTAACAAGGACCTCATTGAAGCCTCCGTGATAATGCCCTTCAAATTTTGCAATTTTTCGTTTTCCCGTATAAGCGCAGGCAGTACGTATTGAAAGAAGCGTCGCTTCCGTTCCGGAATTGGTAAAACGCATACTCTCCATGCTTGGGAAATAGGAATGAATCATTTTGGCAAACTCTAATTCACCTTCATGAGACGCTCCATAAAGAACCGTCCCATGCTCATGAACATATTCCTCAGCCGCTTTCGTAATTTCCGGACATCCATGACCGTGAATCAGCGGACCATATGAAAGAACATAATCCACGTATTCATGATTATCAACATCGATAATTCTTGCCCCTTCTCCCTTTTTCATATATAAAGGAAACGGTGCAAAAAATTTAACATTTGCAGTAATCCCTCCCGGAATAAGCTCACAAGCCTGCTCATAAGCCCTTTTCGATTTCGGATTTCGTTCCGCATATTCAGCCTTAAGTTCATCTAATGTCATCAGACCCTCCTCCTGTTGCCGCCGTTTTTAGATCGTATCTGCCTTTTTCTGAAGTCCTGCCTGAACTATCCTATCGTTATCCCTTCCCACTCCGGCACACTTCTCACAAATACTCATATATCCCCGTTCATTCACCTCTCCCAACAGATACTTAAAGATATTAATTGAAGCCTCAAATTTCGTATTCTTTTTCTTGTTTTCCGCCAAATCTAAAAAGTCATCCTCCTTGGAGGGAAATCCCATAAAACACTCTGCCGCGAAAGCCGGATCGCACCAATATAATCTCCCGTTATTCACAGAATGTGTACTGTGGCCGCACAAGAGCATATGCTTTTTCGGATCAGCCGCAGTATAAGTAATTTGGGGGTACACGATATCTTTCCATGTATTATTGGGGATCACATAATGTTCAATCCCTGTCTGCAAGAATCGATCTGTCACTTCCTTTAATCTATTACCATACGGTACGGAACAGGTATAATCGCTGATATGTACTGTAACGTAATACTTACGCATCGTTTGAATCACTTCATCCCTTGGAACTATCGTTCCGTTAGAAATTAGATTGATCCGCCCTATCCGTTCTCCATATGTATCTCCCATATAGGAAATAATCTCCGTTAAATTTTTATGTATGAACGGTTCTCCTCCCAACAAAGTGTATTCATAGACATAATCCACACTGTCAAAAAATATGTCAAAATTACGTTTCAGACTCTCTAAGCCCATATCATAAGATTCTGTTATATGGCTGACAAACATATTACAATTTGTACACTTCAACGAACATCCGGATGTAATCACCGTATCAATCTTTGACAGCACACAACGGTTTTTCCATCTCAGATTCCATTCCTGGGCAAATCTTTCAAATATACAGTAATCCCTGTATTCCTCAAATCCCAATTCTGTCAGCTTTCGGGATATATCTTCATACGAATACATTACCGTTGTAACAACAATCTTTAAGCCTTCGGCTTTTAACCGGCTTAGTGCATCCTCTATCCCAAAGACTTCCAAATCATATACTCTAGCTTCATGTTTCCCGTTATCAATCAAAAAGGGAATATCAAATTCTTTTATTAGCGTAGGAATCACCCTTCGTCCGATGCGTCCTACGCCAAAAGGCACAAGCCCGCCCTGCTCCGGCAAGTTTCCCCAGTCTTCTGATAGTTTAAAGATCTTTTCCACCGCAACCTCCGCAATTCGCTCGTCATTATTCACAGCTTTCCAGTATCCCGACAACCCTCTGTCTTGAATCAATCGTAAATTGATTTGTCAGTCTAAATATTCCTGTTTCTTCTATAAAACTGTAATCCATTGCCGTAAAATAGATAATATGCAGCTTTCTCTTTTTCCTCAAATAACTTTCTTTTATATTATTGATTACCACTGTAAATACATCTTTATCAAACGGGAAAAAGAAATAAAACCAATTATAAGTGTCAAGCTGCTCTTTTATATTTCTGGCGTCTCCGCACAGAAGTTCTACCTGATCCATTCCAAGCGCAGCAAAATTATCCTTTGCAACCTCATAAATCTTAGTCTCATATTCTACTCCGCCCACTTTTTTAAATCCATAATCACAGAAAGTGACCATCGCGCCGCCTTTTCCGCATCCAAAATCAAATATTGCGTCATTCTCTGACGGATGAATATGACAATGGTCAATGATAGGAAATATCTCTTTCTGGGTTGAACAGCTGTATCTTGATCCATGAGTATCAACAACTTCAAAATCATCTTTTGATATGGGTGTCAGAAAATTACAGCCATATTTCCACTCAAGCCATTCCAAAAACTGAATATCCCTTTTCCCGATCTTCCGTTTTCGAAAAGCGTCCGTTTGACTGTCACTCTGAGAATATAGATCTTCTCCGTAAACTTCTTTATAAAAATCAAAATAAGATGTATTCTGCTTATATCCCCATTCTTCCAACTTTTCTGCTAATTCCTCTGTTAATGGCTGCGCCAGCCATATAACTGCATCTTTAATACCCTTATAACCAAAATCAAATACGCTGGGCCTAAATATCTCCAAATCGTACCCGCGCCCTACGCTCATATCCTCTGATATCATCCACTCAATCTTGATTCCATGATAATAATCTGCATACCACTTTAAGAAACGTCCGGTATAACTGTCATATCCATATATTGCAACTCTTTCGTTCATGCACTTTAGCATGATATCATCTATTTTTTTCCTAAATTCATCTAATACATTCAACATATTTTTTGCTCCTATATTTCGCCATCTTTCCCTCTGCACAGACTGCATAGAGCATACTTTCTTCATTTTCTATCTGTCTCATTAAAAGTTCTTTTAATAAAACCGTGTATGCTCGTCTACCCATATGCCCTATTCCTCAACATAGATTTTTGAAAGCGGTTTTGCAAAAACTCCAGTACGGTTGTCATTCATAGGAACATAAGACACTCCATTTTCTTCACAAAATTCTTTTACTGCAATTTTTGCTGCTGGAAATGTCGGTGCCTGTAAATCATGACAGAAAATATATCCTCCGGGACTCATCCGAGGCCAAAAATATTCCAACCCTACTTTTGTTGGTTTATATGCATGTGCGTCCATTTAATTAATCTCCCTTCAAATACCTTTGAAATTTTCAATCATCTTCAGTCCGTTCTCTATCGCATCCAGCATACTGTCTTCATTCGCTCTGCCCTCCCCGGCTTTTCCAAACGCAGTTCCATGATCTACCGAAACCCGTATAACAGGCAATCCTATCGTACAATTGATACCGCGGACTGATTTATATTGCTTCTTTTCTTCATCCCACTGAAAACCATTCAATTTCAAAGGAATATGTCCCTGGTCATGGTACATGGCAACCACGATATCATAAAGGCCTGCTTTACATTTTACAAAGACAGTATCCGGGGGGACCGGCCCCTCCACATTTATCCCCAGTTGTTTCGCCTCTTGTACCGCCGGAATAATCTCGCTTGTTTCTTCCGTACCAAACAACCCGTCTTCGGAACAATGGGGATTTAATCCTGCCACGCCAATCCGCGGATTATCAATCCCTAACATCCTGCAGCCTAACTCTGCAAGCTTTATGACCGTAAGCACCCTCTCTTTCCGGATCAACCTGCATGCTTCTATTAACGCGCAATGTGTTGTAACATGTATCACCCGCAGATTCTCGCTCGCCAGAAGCATCGCATAATCCCTTGTCCCCGTATACTCTGCAAATATCTCCGTGTGTCCGCTATAATGATGACCCGCCATGTTGATAGAATCCTTGCTGATCGGCGCGGTAATCACAGCGTCAACCTTCCCCTCCATCGCCAGACGAATTGCATAAACCACGTACTGGAAAGCCGCCTCCCCGCAAAGGGCCGAATTTTCTTTATATACCCAGCCGCCTGCTTTCAGATATCCTAAATTGATAAATTCTGCTATGCCGTATTTACCTTCTGCTTCTGCAGGCGCGTGAATCTCCGATAATGCCAGATCCAGTCCTGAAAAACCTATGGCATCCTTAAGCGCCTCATAATCACCGATTACAACAGGGACGCACTTTTCATATATTTCTTTATTCGCCAATGCCTTGACTACTACTTCCGGACCTATTCCTGCCGGATCTCCCATCGTTATTGCAATTCTTTTCTGTTTCAAGATTTTCCTCCCCTAAATACATTTAGCTTCTCAATATCCGCTTTTTTATATCCGTTGTTGAAATACCTTGCGTGTACGGCACATATACAACATCCACATTCATCTCAGCTAACACTTTTTCAAAATTATTCCACCGCTCCGTTCCCTTCCAGTCATCTCCAATGAAAATCACATCGAAGTGATACAGCTCCCATAATCTTAATTTGTCGCGGAATCGGTTAATTTCCGCCCTGTCAACCCCCTTGACGGACTCGATAATCCGCTTCCTGTCATTCTCGTTGATAATGGGTTTATGATTCTTATAGCCTTCTACCACCTCATCCCCATGTACCCCTACGATTAAATACTCGCAATACTCCTTTGCTGTCCGAATCATATTCAGATGTCCGATATGGAACAGGTCATATACCCCATCCGTATATCCGACTTTATATTTCTTCTCTGTTTCCAATCCCATATCACTCCTCAGGTAATTTTAATTTAGAGACCGGATGCGACTTACGTTTCTCGGCCGGCGGTAATTCCATATAGTTTCCGTATTTCACCCGGAGATAACCGTCATAGTCCTTTGCCCCGGGAAGCGTCATATTTCCAAACGGATACTTCGCCAAATGTGTATACCATTTCCGCTCATATCCATATACCCCTTTGGGCGTAGGGAACGTAAGTATTCGTACCAGCCGCGTCTTTTTTCTCTGTCCGGCGTCAATGAAACGCTGATAATTCCTCATCGCAAACTTCATTGGTATCCGTCTCATTAATTTATAAGCAGATCGTTTCCACGGGTTTCTTTCTGTCCTGCTTCCTACTTCCGACCAGAAAAACTTACGGTACAAAAAGCATTGAATAAAATGCACCCTTCTTGACAGCCATCCGTCCGGGACATTATCAAACGGCATCAGGTCTATGAATATCCCCTGTTCATACGGCATAAATTCCTGATTCAGCCGGACAAATTCCGTACCTTTTCTGCGGAGTTTTCCGTATCCCCACCGATACCCATCCGTATTCCATAAGTCCTGCAAATAATATTTACCATGATTCAATTCGGTCTTACATGCTTCTCGGAATTTCTCATATTCCGTCCTGAGGAATCCAATATCCGCATCATCATCCCAGGGTATATATCCTTTGTGACGTATTGCCCCCAGCATCGTACCGCCGACCATATTGAAATGTATCCCGCATTTCCGGCAAATTCTTGCCACTTCACGGATCAATTCCTGCTGAACTGCCTGAATATGTTTTAATTCTTCTTCTGATATATCATACTGTTCTTTTTTTTGCTGTCCGTCCATAGTCCATTTCTCAACTTATTTTAGTTAATTATTTAGATACACTTCCGGCTCGTTCAAAATAATATCCGTAATCCCTTGCCGTTCTAACGCATCCATATCCAATCTCGTTCCCGTAGGCTTCTCCGGATAGAGGTGTCCGCTCATCCACGCCCGCACAACATAAGGTTTCATTTCTTCTAATGGTAAATCCAATGCCTGCCAATACGGATGTATCACATCTGCCCCGCATCCGCCTCTTAATTTGTACATGCAATCAGATGCTTTTCTATCTAAAATCCCCAGTTCCGCATCCGGGTCAAGTTTCCGCAGCTTTTCCAGAGATCTTGCATAAAAAGTAGAATACACGATCTGCTCTCCAAGATTCCTCCTATGAATCAAGTCCAGAATCTTCTCCTCCATCCCTTCATACGGAAACACACTGTTTTTCAACTCTATATTAAGCCTCAGCCCTCTTTTCAATTTATCTCCAAGCAGATCCAACACTTCTTCCATCGTCGGTATCCGCTCATATTTCCCATTCCCGGCATCAATCTTTAACTTCTTAAGCTCAGCTAAAGTATGCTGCCTTACCTCGCCAATCCCGTCTGTAGTCCGGTCTACCCGTTCATCATGGCACACCGCCAGATGCCCGTCTCTCGTAAGCTGGATATCCAATTCAATCCCTTCAAGGCCTTTAATCTCCGCCGCCCTTTCAAATGCCAGAAGCGTATTTTCCGGATACCTTTGGCTGCATCCCCTATGCGCCCATATCTTCATTGCCCTCACTTCCTTTCCGCGACATCCCTCTGGCTGCATCCCCTATACGCCCATATTTCCATCACCCTCATTTCCTTCCCATGACATCCGCAACACTTTCCCACAAATAACAGCCTAATTCAGATCAACCTAATATTAATTGGTTTCACCGCTCAATCACATACCTGCCGTCCCTCCGCTTTCAGGAATTCCTCCATTATGCCCGCAAGCGCCGCCGACTCTCCCCGGGTCAGCTTAAATCCATTGTCGCTTCCTCCGCTGAGCATGGAGAGGAAATCGCTGATCTCATAGCGGAGGCCGTCCCCAAGGAATCCCTCGGAGTATTTATCCACCCGCCCGGAATCTTCATAATGCACCTCAAAATATGTGGTCTTCCACCATGGCGCTTCCGCCACGATATACCCCTTGGTTCCGGCAACCAAAAGCCTGCTCTCCGATTTTACTCCAAGTCCGCAGGTTGCCGTAGCAACCCCTGACGGATAACGCAGGGAAACCTTCGTAAACAGATCCAGCCCGTTCTCCCCCCGGATGGTATCGAACTGCAGCCTCTCATACCCCTTCCCGAATAGCTTTAATACCGGCAGCATACAATAGCTTCCCAACTCCGTGAAGCTGCCGCCGTACGTCCGGTCCGTAAGTTCCCTTGACTCCGGGTTTTCCAGCTTCGTAAAGCAGGCTTCCACATTGCGTATACTGCCGATTATCCCGCTGCAGGCGATTCCCAGAAGCTTCGTGAATCCCGGGCAGTATGCGGTCTTGATCCCTTCAAGCAATACCAGCCCCCGCTCCTTTGCATACCCGAACAACTCCTCCGCCTGCGCCTTCTGCAGTACCATCGGCTTTTCACAGATGACATGCTTCCCCTGCCCCAGCGCCGCCTTTATATATCCATAATGCGTTTCATGGGGAGAGGCGATATACACCACATCCACCGCTGAAAAGAAATTTTCCATATCCGAATATGCGTCTATTTTCCATTTGTCGGCAAACTTTTCCGCACTCTCCGCACGCGGGTTATACGCCCCCTGTACGCTGACGCCGCTGACAAGCTTCGCCTCCTCAATAAACCTGCCGGCAATCCTGCCCGTTCCTATAATCCCTATCCTCTGGATATGCTGCTTCTGTTCCCGCAGCATGGTGCTGGAAATATTCTTCGTCCGTTCCAGATAGACCACTTCACAATAATCTTTCAGGTAATCGAAACATCCTGTCCAATCGGATCCGACTGTAAAAATATCTATATCGTACTTTTTGACGTCATTAAATTTCTGCCCTTGGGTTTCCTCCACAATGATCTCATCGGCAAAACCTGTTTTCTTTACGTTTTCGATTCGTGTCATCAAGGAATCCACTACGCACAGTTTCCCTCTTGCCTTGTCGTATGTCTCTGTCGTAACGCCTACAACCAGATAATCTCCAAGCGCTTTCGCCCTCCGGAGCAGCCGGTAATGCCCTTCATGGAAAAGGTCGAACGTGCCGTATGTAATTACTCTGGTAATCTTCTTTTCCATAAAATTTCCTCTTTTCATTCTAATATTTATAGGGCATAAAACGGTGCCAAATCCCTGCCCACAGTTGTTTTGGAGTGGATTCCCCTGTAAAAAAGGGATGATTTCCATCCCAGAATCATTCCCTTATTTTTGCTCTCACAAACTGATACACATTTTCCCCGCACGCACCTTCCGCGTCCGCGTTGACCTTTGAAAACGCCTTTATCTGTCTGTCCCTGTCAAAACCTTCGCCGGTAATACTGCCGTCCAAAAAGTCTTCCAGAGAATTAAACGCGCTTTCATTCAGACAGTACTGCATCCATTCTGATTCCTCCATGAATCCGGGTTGATGCTCCTTAAGCTCATCAAGATCAAATTCTATGGGAATCTCTCTATATTCCTTTGTGTCAATATTGATATCATAAAGCTTTCTCTCCGGCGCATACCATATCCGGCAGTCCGCTTTCCCACATTCGGGATATACCGTAACAAACCCGCCCATGCCGCCTGCCGTAAAGTATCCGTTCCTGCCGCGGTTTTTGAAAGGCAGCGGCGGCTTCCATTCCTCCATCTTCCCTGTTTCCCTGTCAAGCGAGACATACATATTTCCCCAAGACGGTGAGATTACAATGTTTTCCTTCCCGTTTTCTTTGGAAAATACCATTGTTCCAAAGGGCCTTTCCTTACACTCCAGATTGCGGGGCCAATGAATGGATTTGAATCCCTGCGGTAAATCGCCGTATTCCCTCGTCTCCCCCGTCTTGGGATTCCAACAGGTAAGAACCATCCCGTTCAGGGGCATAAGCCACAGATTGTCCCCCTCCGGCACAATCCCCTGAATTCCCAGACCGCTCTTAGAACCGCTGCTAAGTATCCTTCTTTCCAGAGTATCCATGTCAAGGAACAGGAAATTGTCGTCCTCCGGGGAAGCGAATACCAAGTTATTCCCATAGTGGCATACGCCGCCCATGCGCCACTCCCCTTCCACCTCCCTTACGTTGAACTGCTTTACAACATCCACATAGCTGACCTCTTCTGTCCTGATATCAACCCGGACCAGCCATGGATACTGATTCGGAAGCAGAAAGATATATCTTTCGTTATACCAGTAACTTCTGAAAGCCCCCTCCCGTGTGATCATATACGGCAGATTAACTTTTCTAACCTTCTTATCCCTGATAACCAGAAAGTCCTGAGCATTGCCGGGAAGTACATAGATCTTATCCCCGATTTCCAACGCCTTTATATAATACCCGCCTGAGGAATAACCGGTTCCAAGATCCATATAAAACTTATAAAGATAATCATTATTTTCAGAAAACCATAGCTGGTTGTTCCTCGTAACTTGATACCTGTCATCCCGCCCCCATAAATCAAAAGCAGGATTCACCACCTCGCCGCGCCAGTCTCCCTCTCCCGGCGGCGTACTGATGTAATTATTCAGGATAAAAAGCGGCTTCCCTGCAACACCGAAAAGCGAAGTAACGCTTGTCCCCGCATCCCCGATATATGCATCCGAATGTGCGATCGCATTCTCTATATCCGGCGTATTGTCGTAAATCCCTATATTTTCATTTATAAATTCCTCTCTCAGTGCATCATAAACCGGCTTATACATAGGCCTCATAGAACAAAGGGTGGATTCCATCAATGGATGAGGCCGCCAAAGCAGACATGTATCCCTTCTCCCCCAAAAACACCGAAACACATATTCCATCTTTTTAAGGAAAACCTCTGTATTGCCCAACATTCCGTGGATACTCGTATTAAAAAAATATACTTTCTTACCCGCCGTCTTTTCTTTCCATTCTGCCGGCGGCTCCGGCGGATTGCCGCACATACGGATCACCCGGTCAAACTTAGGGGATCCCAATGGAACCATCTTTTCCCGGGGTACGGATTCGTCAAAAAAATTACGGTATTTCGCCGTCTGGATAATGATGTAATCCGCATTATAATAAGCCGGACATAATATCTGTCCTTCCGACATCCCTCCTGCCGTTGCATAATATGGTACATAAACCAGACATTCCGTATACTTTTTCAACTGACCGGAATAGAACCTCGGATCTATACTCGTGACATAATTTGCATTGTCATAAGGCGTATGTATGAATACGGCGTCCGGTTTTCTGCTTTCGAATGAATAGCTGTCATAATGCACTTTTTGCACATAAGAAGGCAGATCATTCCCTTCATAGTGGTATGTTCCCAGCGAACCGTCCGGGTTCCTGTCATAGTAAGGGATCGGAATCACATAAGCGTCGCACGCCGGGTCTGCGTCCGCAGCCTGCCATACGCTTTCCAGAGAGTCCCACATGGAAGCCTTATAGGGCAGGAACACCATCTCAAAACGTACTTTTATATCGTTCCTGATGCTGTTCTCAATCCGGACCAGCAGCTTATCCAGCCCTTTATGGACATTACCGGTATTCCCTTCGCGCCCCTGGTCAAGCTCCTCATAAACCCGGTAAACCAGTTCGCAATACTTCTCCAGCAAAGGGATTGCCGGACAGCCCTCCCTTTCTGTTTTCTCTATTAATTCCCCTATGCGGACGGCGCCTTCCTGGCATTGGGCCAACAGATCCTTGGCCGCCGCAGTATTATGGGTTTCTATAAATCTTTTTATTTCCTTGTGCGCCTGTTCCAACAGCATTGTAAATTCTTCTATTTGTTTTTTCTGCGCTTTTCTCATCTTACCTTTTCCTTTAAGCGTCTCTGTTCCTGATCTTTGTCATTTGATTTAAAATAAGACACATTGGTCATCCACACATTTTCCCGGTACGGATGATGCGGATTGCTATTCCCTTCCCCGCTTCGCTCCCTGCTACGTCACTTATCACCGCCGATCAAAACCGACGGCTTACGCGTGCCCCTGCACGCTTCTGTGCGGCTGCCGCCTGAGGCTGATGCCCCTCATGCGCCAGAGCATATCCCCTGGTTCGCCGCTTCTCCATGTTCACAAGGTCCTGGCATACCCAATACCCGGATTTCACGCTTCCTGCCTATTCCCATTGAATACCCGGGAAGCAATCCGGCTTCTAATGCCGTTGTTCTTTTTTTATATCATGAACGCCCTCCTAGTCCTTGCGGTAAAATCCCGGTTCATCACCGGCATTTATCTAAAACGGCTGTTCTTATGATCTCTAAGAATATGTCCCCTTTCGGTTCAGCGCCCCGCCTCCCTGTCCGCGTTTCTTGACATTACGGGCGGTATTGGTCTTTTCCTCACTCTGATATCCACATTCGGGACAAATGAATTCGCCCTTTTCTTTCTTCCCAAGCGCTCCGCAGCTGCTGCATTCATTACTGATATCTTTCCCGATCACTTCTACGACCTCCACAGCCTGCTCCTTACACTTCTGCAGCATCCGTTTCCGGATATAGCCTCTCTGCCACTGCGCCATGGAATGGTTGATCCTCTTATTCACACCGCCAGACCGCGGTTTGGGAAGCTTTACGACATAGACCGTCCGCGGCTTCTCCTCTTTTAGGAAACAATTCAGCTCGTGATTGATATAGCTGTGCAGCCGTTCTTCCATTCGTTTCTTCTTTGCATTGTATTTCTTCCTGCCGGGATTCTCATTCCTGTTACGGTTATATACCCTCGTCTGTTCACGGATCCAGTCCGCATATTCAATCTGGTATCTGCCCAGCTCCTCACCGTAATGGCGGCCTTCGTCTGTCGTCAGCATTGTATAGAGCCCTGTCGAAACCCCTACCTGTTTCATATAATCGCCATGGCCGCGGACAGCGACATTTATCGGCGCTTTTATTTCAATCCTGCTCTCTTTGGGATACAGCTTAATATAAAGCTGGCTCTTGTACTGCTTATTATCCGTCAGCGGTATGAAGATGCGCTTCCGCTTCTCTTTTATGGAAATATAGATTCCATGGTCCGCATAGCGGTAAGCCCGCTCTGCTATGGAGAAACCGTCCGCCCTGTCCGTATGGAGCCTCGCATGGTGCTTCCTTACCTGCCTGCGCAGATATCGTTGGAGCTTTTCTGCGTCTACCTTTGCCGCCACTTTATCGTACTGCTTCTGCACAGCCTTGGACAGTTCCACCGGTTTCTGATTCAGCGTTTCTTCAAACGCATTGCTGACCTTGAGCAGGAATCTCAGATAGTGCTTATCCTCTTCCGAAAAGCCTTCATTCTGATTAACCAGCTTCGAAACCTTCGTTTTTGTCCTGGTCCACTGGCTCTTGATATCGCCCAACGCATCAAAAATCGCCAAGTAGAAATATACTGACGGAATTCCCAATGTTTCCCGGTAACCGCTGCCCGTCATCTCGTTCTGCACCGTATAACCCGGGTAAAGCTTGGATAAACCGGCGATTCCGCCGTAACGGGAGTATACATAATTCTTTACCTTCCCGTAGTCCTCGGCGATCTCCAGAAGCTTGTGCATATCCGCCTCTTTGACCGGTTCTTTATTATACTGATGAATGGTTTTACATACTTTCTCCATTGACATATTTCTCTCCCAAGGCTCTGTCGTACCGGGCTGCAATCGCTTGCTGCTTACGGCTTACACAGACGATATACCCCTGTTTCCTTCTTGATGTCAGGATGCATAAAAATAGGAATTTTAGCTGATTTTTCGCTATTATTCCGGTTACGAAAAACTATACGTTTTCGTAATTAGTTTTCTGGAAAAATTTATAGACAATTATTACAAAAAATAGGGCTTAAGAATATTGACGTATTGTCGATAATATATTAGAATGGTTAAGAAATCGCAAGAAAATAGCCATTACGAAAAAGTATACCTTTTCGTAATGGCTTTCATTATTACACAAACTAATCCCCTCTGCGGAATATCCCTACACTTTCAGCAAGACGCCTTATAACGTACGTCTGTCTGCCGTAACCAAAGCAAACTGCAGATTCCCGCTTTCAATTTCATCCGGTAAATCGGAACCAGACTTTACCAATGCCTCTCACCGTCCGGCTTATTTCTTCGGCTGCTTAATAAAACTCTTTATGCCGATATATTTTTACGGAAACAAAGTAAGAGCAGACGAATATCGCTAATGCAGCGGCCGCAGACACTGTTCCTACAAGCGGATGTTTCATGTTCATTTCCCCAGTCAACGGTGTTAAAACGGCAGATAGCAAGACCTGTAATCCCACCGCAGCAATCGCCGATAAAATGATAATCATTTCATTTTTCTCTGTTCCTATTTTCAGCATAAGCGGATACATAATACCCGCCGTAGTTGCTGAAAGCGTTAAACCAAACTCATAGCCGTAAAATATAGATTGAACATTTGAAAAAACACTTGTAACATAGGCGTAAATCACTGTTATGCTCCCCATAAAGATCCCAAATAGAATCAGCATTGAAAACGAAATGTATTTTGCTTTAATTACATCGTTGTATTTTACAGGTAAAGTCAGCTCGAACTTGTTCCATTTTGATACTACGTCAGCATGAAGCGAAGTACCTACATTTACGATAAAAATACATAATTGCATAGCTATAATCATTTGGATAAATGCATCATGCTTCACGAAGAAAGATACGATTGCCGTAAACAATGCTAAAATAAAAGATATTTTTATATTGTTCTCCATTGAATAAAAATTATTGCGAATTAACCCTTTCATCAGTTTACTCCTTTCACATAGAGCAGCATAATCTCATCTATTGCAGCCGGGATAACCATTGCTTTCGGATATTTCTTAGCCGCTTTTTCCCTGTCAGCAACCAATATCTGCCACTCGTAATCCTGCTTGCGGTATGCTACAATATCATTTTTATCAACAGCGTCAAACTGGGCCGCCCCACACTTAATAATTCCATAGCGTTCCAGCAATTCGTCTTTCGGCATGCAAAATATCATTTTTCCTTCATGGATAAAGACAATGTAGTCGGCAACTTTTTCTAAATCGCTTGTGATATGGGAAGACACCAGAATAGAATGTTCCTCGTCCTGTACAAATTCTAAAAACATATCTAAGATATCATCTCGTACGACCGGGTCAAGGCCGCTGGTTGCTTCATCCAAAATCAGCAAATGGGGGTGATGTGCAAATGCCGCCGCAATAGAAAGTTTCATTTTCATTCCTTTAGAAAAAGTTTTAATCTTCTTTGCAGCCGGAATATCCAACTGGCTTAACAAGTCGTTAAAATAAGACTGATCCCATGAGGAATAAATATCTCGCAATACCTTACTTAGCTTAATTGGTGTTAATTCTTCCGAAAAATTACTTCCGTCAAAAACGACGCCGACTTTTTCCTTTACAGTATAGTCAAGATCGTCTATATCTTGACCTAAAATCGTAATTTTACCTCCGTCTTTTTTTATAAGGCCTAAAATAGAATTGACTGTTGTACTTTTTCCCGCGCCATTTTCACCAATCAGTCCCACAATACTTCCGGATGGTACGCTGAAAGAAATATTATCCAACGTAAAATTATCGTATTTCTTTGTTAATCCTGTAATCGTTAATGCTGTATTCATTCTTAATCCTCCTCATACAACAGTGACAAAAGACCAATCAATGTATCTAATTTTATTCCACTTGACCGGGCAATCCCGATTGCTTCATTGAAATGTTCTTCAATCTTTTTTTGCTGTTCCTCCAAATAGAAATCTTGATTTTGCGCCGATACAAAACAGCCTTTTCCGGCAGTAGTTTCGATAAATCCATCCGCTTGCAGTTTATCGTATGCTTTCTGTACTGTTAAAACACTGATATGAAGTGATTTCGCCATTGAACGAATGGACGGAATAGCTTCGCCCGCTTGCAATTCACCGCACATTATCAATGCTTTGATCTGGTCTGATATTTGTTCGTATATAGGTTTACTTGTGTGGTTGTTAATAAATAATTCCAACTTTCCCCCTCCTGCCCTATACTGTATCATTTATACAAGTACAGTATATTACACACTAAGTCGGATGTCAAGAAAAAGAGGAGTAATATTTATTTTTGGCCGCATTAAATAAAGGTTCTCCTTCTATTAAACCACACCTTTCATGAAACGATATTTTCTTCTTTTTGCCTTCAAATTTTTCGATTTTGCTACACAAGAAATGATGATATTTTGCGATAATTTCCTCCATGACTTTTTAATAAAGACCAGATCGTCATCAAGTAAACTTAAGATATTTCCAAATCTTTCCAAATCAATATTTGACCTTTCCACTATTTGTCGTTATAACAAAAATTGAATTATTGTATCTACACAAATACATTCCTGGCCATTATCGTACTTTTGGATTTGGGATCCCGGATTTGAACGGAAAGCTTCGGACACATACAAATAAGGAGGCGCTTATGGCAAATGTAGATAAAATCCGCAGAAAAAGTCACGCTCGAATAGATTATAATGTTCGGCCAGCCTACGAACCGAACCCCATTCCTGATCCTGAAAGAGATCGAGATGCCTGGATTGAAAAAGTTTCGTCTGAATTCGTAAGCCCCAGCAAAGCTAACAAAGAGTATTACAAGGTTATCTTAGAAACCTTATGGCCAAAAGGACATGGAATCCCAGGCCCTGTTGTAAGCAAGGAAGATATCAGAGAGGCTATTTCTAAATATAGAGGTAAAACATATCAGGATCCATTCCGACGAATGCGTGAATTACAAGGAGAGGAAGGTTTTCTTGGAATTGTCAAAGTAGGAAATAACTACCAACTCGTGGATCTTACAGTTTCGGAAAAGCGTGAGCCCCGCCAACATTTGAATGAAGATAGCTGGCAAGAAATACTCAGAAAATATAACGGTGTGTGTGCTGCTTGTGGAAGAACCCCTGATGAAGACGGATTTCAACAGGATCATAAAATCCCAAGATTAAGAGGCGGCGGTGATGATCTCGACAATTGGCAACCCCTTTGTGATGCTTGCAACAACATGAAGAGTACCTCATGCCGCGAATGTAAGGAGGACTGTAATCTTTGTTGTTGGGCTTTTCCGGAAAAATATAAACCGATAATGATTCCCGGACCTCTCATCGAGAGATTACGAACGTATGCAAAAAGAATTGGCGGGAGTCCCGACCAAATCGTATCAGACTTAATCACCCAAGAATTAGACTCTCACCAATAATTAATTATTTTTATTATATAGAAGCTGCCTCAAATAAATTCATTTGATGGTACTGGGCTTCGGCACTTGCTCTATACTTTTCAAGTACCGAGTCCCCAGCCTCTATTTGTTCTGCAATCATTTGAATTGCTTTTCCAATAGCTCTCCCAGCTAATGGCGGGATAGCATTCCCTATCTGCGCATTTCTTGGAACATCTATTCCTCTGGCAGGGCCATTTAATGTATACCGCCCGTAAAAAGTAAAGTCATCCGGAAAAGATTGAATTCTCGCCATTTCTCTAAGTGTAACAACTCTCGGATGCTTGTAGTGAATTAATTCTTCCGGTGCAGTTGTTACAGTTGAACACGGTTCCTCTAAGTTAAGAACAAAGCGTTTGTTTGAATGGCAGCCATTTTCATATAGGAATTCTTTACTAAGCCTTCCCGGCTTTTGAGTTTTATGTGCTAGATTGTATAGGTCAATTACTTTCTGGCTGTGCTTATTAAAACGATGCGATGTCGGTGTCTCCCAACCCTCGGTATTCTTTCGCATCATTTCTTGGTATACACTTTGCGGTGGTAAATACTTACAAGTCTTATACCCGGAGAACTCGGGCTCATCAACAATTTCATCTCCTGACAGGTCACTCAAAGCCTCTTCAATATTAACGTAACGGTCGACAGGAAGCCCCAATTCTTTCCTCTGCTCTATTGCCACCTTGGAAAGCGTATCCTTCAACAATCGCTTCGAATCAATCACACCCGTATACTCTTTGGATATGGCAAACAAAATAACTCTCTGTCTCAACTGGGGGACACCAAATTCTGCTGCATTAATTATTACTTTGCCGACATTGTAACCTGCGTCCTGCAGTTCTTGAATTGCTTCTTCTGCGACACTTATACATCCTTCTTCAGCAGGCTTCGTTACAAACTTTCTCTCAAATCCCCCAACATTTTCAACCAGTACGAATTTAGGTTTTAATAAACGAATGGCTTCAATTTGCTTAAAAACTAATAGATTTCTCGGATCCTTTCCATTTCTTGCTCCTGCAACAGAAAAACCCTGACATGGAGGTCCACCCGCAACAAGCGTTACTGTTCCAACAAGTTTCTTGAATTGCAGACATGTGGATTCATCCTCAAGAACATCTTCGATTGCATGTGGTTCCTTTGTAAGCCAATTAGGCCAACCGCAAAAATGCCTGTGCAAAGAATCTTCATCAATGAGATTTTTCTTAAATGTCATAAATGCCATTGGGTCCTTTTCTATTGCAAAAACACCTTTCCAATCCGCCAAGCCAAGACCTAATGACAAGCCGCCACACCCTGAAAAGAAATCTATATAAGTCATTCTTTCTGTGTTTTTATTGTTCTTCATTTTTGCTTTTCACATCCTACTATTCCAATATTATGTCGAATGGTGCGAACGCCCATTATTCTTTATCATCGAAGCGACTTTTACCGCTCTTAACCCATCCATCTAATTCAGAAAGCTTAAACTTACTATTTACAATTTTGTCATAATAACATAATATCCTTGTTATTTCAATCGTTTTTCTATGATTTACTGATATTAATTCAACGCCAGCATCTTTTCACTGCTCATTTCCAGTCTCAACTTCGCCTCATCCTTTTAGACTTTTATATCCGGAAATGAAATGCAAATACTCAACTTGTTCTCAAAATACCTAGCTGATATTCTTCCGTTCATCTGCTCAATCAATGTTCTGGCAATCGCCAGACCTAAACCTGTTGATTTTCTCGCAACTTCCACCGTATAAAATTGGTCAAACAATTTACCAACCTGCACCTCGTTCAATCCGGATGCCGTATTCGTAAAAGTAATTTCGCCTGTTTCGGAAAGAGTAATCTCTAAATCTCCATCGCTATACTTAATTGCATTATTCAAAAGATTAGAAAATACACGAGCCAAAGAGGAACGGTCAAGCGTTCTGATAACATTATCTTCTGGCATTTGTATCTTCGGTGTAATACCTCTTTCATTTAGAGCAACATAGAAAGCTGCTATACTTTCTTCTAAAACTCCGTTTATGGCAATCGGCTCTCTTATCGTATTATTACCTTTGGAAATAATAACTGAATATCGAAACAGTTCCTCCGTCAATTGCATTAACACTTCTGACCGATTTCGGATTACTCCAATATACCGTTCCACATTTTTTGATTTTTCTTCTTGCTCAAGCAAGTCCAAATATCCACAAATTGCTGTGAGCGGCGTTCGTAAGTCATGAGAAATATTCGTAACAGCGATTTTTAATTCCTTATCTCCTTGCTGAAAACGATGCCGTTCTGCACGAAGTTTACGAAGCTCTTTATTTATGCTGCCTGCCAAATGACGCATAGCTCTATCGCCTGAAGAAATATCAATCAACGTGTTGGTATCGGTTATGAGCCTATCGGCAAAAGCATTGTCAATTTCCTTTGCTGCTTTTTGCAAAATATAAATTTTTATAAGCAAAGCAACGATAATCAAAGCCATCATGCCGATAACAACCCATAACCATACCTCCATAGCAAGCTCCTTACGTCAAATCTTTTCTCTTGAAAATAAATATTCCACCGAATGTTGTCAAAACAGTAATGGCAACAGATGATATAAGCATACGAACCATTTGGGAAGCATTTCCAATTAACAATTGCCACATTTGGATTCCCTGTCCCGTAGGCAAAAAATCAATGATAAATTCATAAACCATCCGTGTAGCTCCACTGACATAGTTTGGATTAGGAGTTGGCTCAGCCATTTCCATTCCGTTCGCAGTTATTTGAACACCGCTTGTCATTCTCGGCTCACTAAGACCATTATATATCATACTTGCAAAAATAAGAAGTCCAAGAAACAGCAGCATAGAAATAGCAACGGTAATGGCTTTGTTAGCGCTTTGCATACAGACAAAAGTAAATATCGCTGAAAAAGCAGCTTCAAACATAACGGCAATGAAAAGATATGCAAGCAGATTAGGTACGCCCATTTTCCAAACACCGAGAGTAGGAATAGCAGCCAATGCTCCAATCAGCCAAATGAACATTATCAGCAATGTTGCAGTGAATGAAGTAATCAGATTAGCCAGATAAATGTTTGTTCTTGTATGACCGACAGTAATTTTATTCCGGATTGTTCCGTCACTATATTCAGTCCCTAAAAACATACTGCTGAACAATGCACAAAACCCCCCGATAACCACGGCAAAATTAAAGTAATACTTATCTAAACTGTAATTGTATTCTGATAAGTGGATGGTTGCTTGTCTGCTCCCATTCAGCATATATACAACAGAATAAATCAACATGGTTCCCATACAGAGCCAAAATATTTTATCTTTCCAAAGCCGGGAAAAATTGGCAGATAACAATTTACGCATTTTTTCCACCTCCCACAAGGCTGACATAGTAGCTTTCTAGACTTTCATCACGCTCTTTCATTGAAATCACTTCACAATTCTCTTTTGTTAATGCCGCAGTCAACTGAGATATATTAACTTTTGCGTACACATCGGCAGTTTCATCCGTAATAATTTTATAATCAACCCCCATTTCGTCAAGCACACGAGCAAGAGCTTTTGTGTTGCTGACTTCCATCCGGACACATTTTTTGCAAGCGGCTTCTAATTCGTCTGCGCTCATTTCCTTTACAATATGTCCATTGTCAATAAAGCCATAATGAGTTGCCAATCTAGACAGTTCATCAAGAATGTGGCTTGAAATTAAAACTGTAATCTGCTGTTCCCGATTGAGCTTCAAAATCAACTCTCGAATATCAATGATGCCTTGTGGATCAAGACCGTTTACAGGCTCGTCTAAAGCCAAAAAGTCCGGGTCGCCAACAAGAGCGATTGCGATACCCAATCTTTGCCGCATACCAAGAGAAAAATTTTTTGCTTTCTTTTTTCCTGTGTGATCAAGACCAACCAACTTCAAAATTTCATTTAGTCCGTCAAATGATGGAAGGCCCAGAGTACGGTACTGCTGTTTTAGATTATCCTCTGCTGTCATATCGAGATAAATAGACGGAGTTTCTACAACCGCCCCCATTCTTCTTCGGGATTTTACAATATCCTTGTCTGTATTTTTCCTTCCATATAACGTGTAATCGCCAGATGTTGGCTCTTGTAAACCGCAGATAAGGCGAATGAGCGTTGTTTTGCCAGCACCGTTTCTCCCCACAAAGCCATAAATAGCTCCTTTGGGAATGTTCATAGATAGTCCGTTTAACGCTTTGAAATTTTTATAGTATTTGCTCAAGGCGTTTATTTTGAGAACATATTCCATAAAAATAACCTCCTTTATGTGATGCTGACATTTTACCGAGTAATCGTAAAGAAAGTAGTAAAGAAAACAGTAAAGAAATAGTAAATATTATTCCGTCCGCATTTTGAAACCAATACCCCAAACAGCTTCAATATAATCTTTTCCACTTATATCACGAAGTTTTTTGCGTAAATTGCTAATGTGCATTTTAAGAGAGTTTTCCGTGCAATCCGGAGTGTCTGTGCTGATACGGTCTAACAATAGGGATTTCGTAACAACCTGTGTCTGATTTTGCACAAGCAGCTTCAAGATGGCATATTCCGTTCTTGTCAGTTTTATCTTTGTATCGTTTATTGTTACAGTATGAGTATCTGTATCCAAAACAATATCATCAAATGTCAACGCCGGACTAACGGTAGTATTTGATGCAGTTCGGAGATGAACAGCAATTCTCGCTAACAGTTCTTTTGTATTGAAAGGCTTTGTCACATAATCAACTGCACCGCTAAGCAATAAATCCACTTTATTATCAATATCGACTTTGGCACTTACTACAATTACAGGTATCCCCTTTAATTTCGGAAGGACATCTTCACCGCTTAGTCCAGGCAGCATCAAGTCAAGCAAGATAAGGTCGGGGCGAATACCCGATAGCACAAGTAATGCTTCGGTTCCCGAATATGCGCGAGAAACTCTGTAGCCCTCTTTTGAAAGCGCTTCTTCAAGCATATTTCCAATATGTGCATCATCGTCAATTATTAAAATAGTTTTCATAAATCAGTCCCGTCCTGTTCTTTGTTTATCTTGTTATTTTTTATTCGCCTAAAATACTCAATCAGATAATTTCCAATACCTCTGTCAACTTATTTACCACCCTGCACTCCGTATAGCTACTTGTCCCCTTCCTGTCTATTAATATTGGCGTTATGCCTGCCGCAAGCGCGCCCTTTACATCCGAAACAATGGAATCCCCTATGTGTATCACTTCCTCTGCACTGCATCCGCATACTTTTAAAGCATATTCAAACAACTCTTTATGAGGTTTATATGCCCGCACCAGTTCCCCGGAAATAATCCCTGCGGTTTTTAGTCCATTATGATTCATACATTCCTGCACATAGCAAACACCATTGTTTGTTAAAACATAAATTGGCAGAGGGCATTTTTCAAAAAACTCTTTTACATCCTCAAAAATTGGAGCATACATCCAGACTCTTTGAAACAGTTTGTGCAGCTCTGAAAAATCATCGGCCAACCCTACTTCTTCTTTAAACCTTCCTAACAAATGGTCAACAATTTCATCTTCTGTTAAAAATGTGTCCCCAAAACTTTTTTCTTCCATCAATTTTATCTGATTCCACCAACTGGACGCTATTTCTTCGGGATTTTTAAAATTGCTGTTTTTCCATATCCTAAAAACAATTTTCTCTAAATCTTCCCCCTTTTCCTGAATAATTGTACCTGTGTAGTCTATAAAAATTGATTTTATCATTTCAATACCTCCAAGATTTTTCTTATCCTAACATTTTTATTTCCATTCTTCAGATCCTTCTCCGTACCAATGCGCGCAAACATCATTATAACGCACGCTTTACAGATCGCAAGTACAGAAAAATCTCCATGATTCCGGAACCGGGATCATACCGTTTACTCTTTTAATTCTTTCGATCACATATCACCATTACTTATCTGTTGTAAATTTAAAAAGGCGGCATTTTCAGCCGCCATCCTATTTAAGCTATTCGCCCCACATTAACCTCTACCAGTAATTAATGGGAATCAATGTCTTCATACCTTTCTATTTGTGTTTCCCACAATTCGCAATACTCAGAGCAGCTCTGCAGCAGTTCTTCATGTGTTCCAAAGGCAATAATCTTCCCCGCTTTCATCAATGCAACCTTTGTACAAAGTTTAGCTAAGCCTAATCGGTGAGTCACCAATATTCCAATACGTTCCTTCACCATGTTTGCAAAACATTGGTAAAGATTATATTCGTTGACCGGGTCTATGGCAGACGTCGGCTCATCCAAAACCACTAAATTCCCAGTGTGGTAAATGCCTCTTGCAATCGCAACCTTTTGCCATTGACCTCCTGAAAGGTCTGTTCCGCCAAACTCCTTTGATAACATTGTATCCATTCCATCAGGGAAGAGCTGCGCGTTCGGATATTCCAGCTGCGCTTTACTAATTGCATCTTCTACCTTCCCGATATCCATCGTTTCACTAAGAGCAATATTGTCCTGTAGTGTTAATCTGTACTTTATGAAATTTTGAAAAACCGCCGTGCTTCTGTTCCATATGCTTATAGGATTCATTTCATTATGTGCAATTCCATTATAAAAAATCGTGCCTGTACTTGGGGTATACAATCCAAGCAATAGTTTTGTAAGGGTTGTTTTTCCACTGCCATTGTTTCCGACAATAGCAAGGCTTTCCCCTGTCTTCAGCGTTATATTTATATCCTGTATCACCGGAACTTGATCTTGATTCAAAGACGGATAGCAAAATGAAATTCCATCCACGCGGACTTCATGTATCTGCGATACCTCGCCTCCGCTGTTCGTTTGCTCCGGTCTATTCATGAAATTTATAAATTGCTTTACAGAACCATATTTATCAACCAGTTCGCTCAGCTGATTTCCAAATACCCCCTTCTCCATATCAATTAACATTCCACAGGTGGAAAACACAGCCGCAAATGTAGCTATAGGAATCTTCCCGATATAAACACCATAAATTAGAAGGAAAACCACTCCCCCATAACCAGCCATGTTCAGACAATCTACCACCAAATCAACATACCACGACTTGGTTTTCTCAGCCAAGGATATATTTCTAATTTGAACACAAGTATGTTTAATCTCATTAAGAAAGTATGGTATGATTCCTAATATTCTCGTTTCCTTAACATAATCCCGGTCTCCGATATACTCCATATAAGCATCGCGTTTTCTCCGTAAAGGAGCATTTTTCTGTTCCTCGAATATGGAAAATTTCACCTTAAATAACTGACCAACTAAAGTAGGAATAATGATGAGCGGGAATATCAGCAGTAACGGCGGCCACAGGAAAAACAAATATACTCCGTAAATAATAAAATATGGAATATTAAGTGTTATAATATCCATTACAATATTTACCAAATCAATTGCATTAACAGCGCCAGAATAAACGCTATTAATTAAATTCAATACGCCGGATTTTTCGTAATCAATACACGAAAGCCTGCTGGTCTTTGCGTTCACTGTCTTTTCTATGTGCTGAGTACTTAAGTAATAATATACTTCTCCATAATATGCTGAAATACCGCTAAACAACTCGGATAATAAAGTAACCGCTACTAAAAAGAATATGGCTTCCAAAACCGATGATGAAGAACCTTTACCGTCCGAATATCCCATAACAGCAGAAAAAAGAGAATTTGTCGCTATAACAATAAAGGCCGCAGCGACGCCATTCGCTACCGTGGAAAGATATTCCACAAAAAATTTTGCAGGCGCTATTCCCGCAATTTCAAAGAAAATAGAAACTATACCAAATTTTTTTCTTTTGCTCATTGATACCAACTCCTCTGCATATTGTATAGATGAGCAAAAACTCCATTCGCCCTCATAAGGTTCTTGAAAGTTCCTCTTTCACATATTTTTCCTTGTTTCAGCACTATAATTTCATCAGTTCTGGCTGCTCCACCTAATCTATGTGTTATCAATACGCCGATTTTTCCACACATTGCCTCGTATATTAAATTATAAATATCTTTTTCACTCATTGGGTCGAGAGCAGCGGTTGGTTCGTCCATAATATACACGGCTGCGTCTTTTACCAGCGCCCGGGCTATTGCAATTCGCTGCCATTGTCCTCCTGACAAATCTGTTCCTTCGTCCTCAATCCGCCCAATTTTCGTTTCAATCCCCTTTGGCATTGCCGAGATATAATTCGTCAAACCAACTTTATCAATTGCTTCACTCACAGCGGCATCTGAAACTTGATCCATTTGAATTCCTCTGCCGATAGCGATGTTATCTCTCACCGAAAGCTCATATCTTGCAAAATCCTGAAAAGAACAAGCGTAAATACTTTGAAGCTGCCATGCTGAAAACTGCTTCAATTCCACCCCATTAATTAAGATCTCGCCTTCATAATCCTTAAATAAACCCAACATCAATTTTACAATCGTAGATTTACCACTTCCATTTTCACCAACTAAAGCATAAGTCTTTCCTGTCTCTAATATAAAGTTCACATGATTCAGCACTTTCTTATCACAATTTGGATAGGAAAAGCTCACATCTCGAAATTCGACTCTGCTAACATTAATCTTTTCTCTTTTTTCAGAAAATTGCGTTTCTTCTTCCAAAGACATAAACGAGGCATAATCCTTAATATATTGCCGACTCACTACCAATTCTTCTACCACACTTGCAATATTCCACGTCATAAGCTGGACCAGACCAATTACCGCTGTGACAATCGATATGTACAGACCAACACTAATTTTTCCATTTAGCACATCAGGCAGCATTATAAGCATAATCCCTCCTGAAACCAGTACCGAAATCATGCTGCCGATCTTAATACGGATAAAATTCTTCTTTGTAGCCACGGCGGCTAAAATTCTTCCTTCATTGTGCCAGGTTTCCCATTTTTGGTTCATCCAGTTAGCAGAACCAAACAGGGTACGCTCCGCTGCGCTGTCACGTCCGCTGAGAATTGTTCTTAAATATCTTGCTTTTCGAAACTGTTCAGATGCCTTTTCGTATGCTTTATAGTCTTCTTTGCCTCCTTTTACACAAATGGGGACAATCAAAACTAACAGTCCTCCAGCCAAAAGGCCGACTGCTGCATCGTACACTAACAACGTTACTGTAATACCGGCAAATCGAATGATATATTCTGCCGCATTAAATATGTTGCGTATCCCTTTATACATACGTCCGGAACTATCTGCACATACTCTTTCCACCAGTTCATATGTTTCGCTGTTTTCTATCAGTGCATATTTAATACGGCTTCTTTTATTTGCCAGTAAAAAATCATATGCCGTCCCCAAATTAACATTTAAACGAATACCCACAAAGGAAATACACGTTGGAAGCAGATAACTTATTAACACAAAAAATAAAAAGAGTCCGCCGGATCTCACCAACTGTACCGTATTTCCACTCTTTGAATAATTCTCTATAAAAGCATTAATGAAAGCTGCACTAACAGATATTATCAGCGTGGGGAATATCGCCGAAATAATCTGCAGCAGCATATAAACAATTGTCCATCCGCAGCAATTCTGCATAGAAAAGGCGACATATTCAAAGAGACTAATTCTTTTCCTATTTTTCTGCTTTATCGAAATCACCTGCTTCCTAAAAATTTATTCCTACTCTACTACTACTCAGCTACCATGCTAAGTACCATAGATTTAATTTTCTCCGCCTCCTGTAACGCTCCGGATTTTCGCAAGCTCCGCTTACAAAACTCTCTTTTCCTTTGCATAATAGTCTACTATTTTTGAATTGTCAACATTTTTCAGACAATTTTTTCACAACTTTTTCTATAGCTTTTTTAAGGTTATTGTTACGTTCTTTGCCCATGGTTTTCCTGCATTTTCTTCACCCTCTGTTTTATAAGAAATACGCCCATTTTTCGCAATACAGCTTCATCCTCAGCGACTGTTTCCTCCTCTTCCCTGGGTTTCCACAACATTTGTTTCTTCCGTATCTTGGTTTTCAGCGGCAGATCCCCCTGCAAACATTGAAAACATCATAGCAGAACACATTCCAACTGCCGGGAGACGTTTCCACCTTTTTATGTTCTTCATTGTCTCATCCTCCATATTTCTTAATTATGTTACATCTCATAAATTTCAACTCTATATTGATATATTGATCAACATATCACCCAATTATGTAGTCTAAATTTTATCACTCATATTACATATACTGGAACTTGGCAAAGGAATTAGATTTCCTGTACTTTTTCCAGTATCGTGTGAATAGGCGCCTTCATATCTTTCAGTGTAGATACCAGAGCGATAATGCCTCTCTCCATCTCTTCTTTTCTTCCTTCTTCTCTACCTTCTTCATATTTCGCACGTTCTAATATGTCCTGTTTGAGGAATTAAAACTCGTGACAAAATCAGAGAGGATACCGTTTTGAAAAACTACCTTCTCTACTGTCCAAAGTGCAAACGGGAAACATTGATTGAAGTAAAGGATTCACAAGTAACGATTATTGAAGGGTTTGAAGCGAGAACACAGAGCTGAACAACAGAACGACGAATCAACCGGCGGTTGAATCAGATACAATCAACTGTCAGTTCGTTTCATAATCCGTTTTTAGTATGTAAAATAACTGCTAGGAGCTTCCTGTATAATTCAAATATAGGGAATTCCAAGAAAGAAGGTTGAGAAA
>CAJTOH010000037.1 GCA_910577685.1 uncultured Dorea sp.
TAATGGAGCCTATTTTTTTGACTCCAGTTTTTCATAGGCTACTTTACACTACCATTTTTTTGTAAACATATATATCAACTATGCCAAAAAAAGGCTGCCGAAACAGCCTTTTCCCGTCAGACAAAATATTATACTATTCCTTGACTCCGCCAAGCGTCACACCTGCAATAATAAACTTAGACAGCAGGAGATATACGATAATAATCGGCACGATCGCTACAAGAATCATAGTATAGATCTTACCCATATCAAAATTCATATAATCGGCTCCCCGAAGCGTGGCTATCAAAATCGGTACGGTCATCTTTTCCTTAGACTGGATTACCAGAGCCGGAACAAAGTAATTGTTCCACGTACCTACAAACGAGAAGATTGCCTGCACCGCAATCGCCGGTTTCATAATCGGAAGCACAATTCGGTTAAATGTCTTGAACTCCCCGGAGCCGTCAATTCTTGCCGCCTCCACAAGCGACAGCGGGAGCGACGACTGCAGATAACTATACATAAAGTAAAATACTGCAGGAGACGCAATAGAAGGAATAATTAACGGAAGCAGGGAATCATACATTCCCATATTCGTAATTAACCGCAGGAAACCCATCGCCGTTACCTGTGTCGGCATCACAAGGATTGCCATGATAAAGGTAAACGCAATTTTCTTTAATTTAAAGTTATATGCATATAAACCATATGCCGTTAATGCCGAAAAGTATGTACAGATTGCCGCCGAGCATCCGGAAACGATCAGACTGTTTAAAATCCCCCGAAACATTGGAAACGTCCCGTCATTCGCAACATTTTTCAAGTTATCAAGCAGATAGGCGCCCGGCAGTGCGGAAAAGCCTTTCTGTAGTTCTGCATGTGACCGGGTTGCATTGACAATCAGAATATAGAAGAAAAACAGGCACATGAATGATAAGATGAGCAATACAATATGCGCAACGATACTCCTTAAATGATTTGGCTGTTTTGATTTCATACCCCTATCTCCTTCCTTGTTTTCTCGCCAGCTTCTTTGCTTTCTTCGCCGCCGCCTTTGAACCGTCCGGATCGTCATTATTCGTCATCCGGTATACAAAGAAACAAAGAATACCGCTGACGATGAACAGATATACGGACAATGCTCCCGCCATACCATAGTTCCTGCTCTTTAAGTGGCTGTTCAGGAACATAATCAGCGTCATAGACGTTCTATCCGGACTTCCCTGCCCGTTTGTCAGAATCTGAGGAACATCAAACATCTGCAGGCCTCCAATAATTGCCGTAATCAATGTATAAGCAAGAATCGGACGTATCTGCGGAAGCGTTATATAGAAGAATCTCTGGAAACTGTTGCAGCCGTCCAGTTCAGACGCTTCGAAGACATCCGGGCTGATACCCATGATCGCCGCCATGAGCATAATCGTCGAATTCCCAAACCACATCAGAAAATTCATAAACCCGACCAAAGACCTTGTTCCCATAACAGAGCCCAGAAAATCAATCGGCCGGCTAGTCAGCCCTATGGACATCAGAATCCCGTTCACCGGCCCGTTGGTTGAGAACATGGTAAAAAATAACATTGCAAACGCTGACGCCATGATCAGATTGGGCAGATAGATGACTACCTTAAAAAACTGTGTCCCATGTATCTTTAAACGCGCGTCTACAAACCACTCCGCAAGCACCAGCGCAATCACAATCTGGGGGATAAACCCTATAATCCATAAGATCATGGTGTTTAACGCATATTTTAGCATATCCGAACCCAGAAGGCTTATGTAATTCGCCATTCCTATAAAGTTAGGCCCCACTTCTTTAATCCCCGAACGATAGTATTCAAAAAAACTATACCGAATCGTATCGATTAAAGGAATAAAAGAAAAGATGAAAAAACTGATAAAAAACGGAAGAATAAAAAAATAACCCCATTTCGAATAATCAACTTTTTTGTTTTTTTGTTTCATATACTGTCATCCCTTTCTTTCTCAGGTGTCCTGCGGGGCAGCCAACTCCTTGCTTCAGCCGCCAAATGCATATGTAGGCAAAGAATGCGCATCCGGCTCGCTGCCTGCGTAAAATCAACGCCCCACAATAAGCTTATCTCTACTCCGGCCACTGAATCTCCGTAATATCAGGATAACGTTCTATAATTGCCGTTTCAAAATTGCTCTTTGCCTTATCATAGTCAACCTTACCCTGCAAGTAATCGCTGAAAGAATTCTGAATCAGTTCCACACATCCCTGGTCGTAAGCAGATAGAGGGGCAATCTCAATATTCTCAGCAACCGGCGCAAAATATGTAAACGCATTCTGTCCACCTAAAAACTCCGAAGCAAAAGCCTTGTCCTTTGCCGCTTTCTGCATACCGCTTACAGTATTCGTAAAATCCGAATACTCCTTTGAAATCTTCAACAGATTATCTTTATTCACTGTTACCGAAAGAATAATATCCTTAACATGCTCCGGATTATCCGTACCAGTACATGCATGGACATAGGAGCCGCCCCAGTTATACTCCTGCGGAGGATTGGTAACGGCCCACGCGCCGTCTTCACCGTCCCAGTTTGGTTTCAACGTAAAATCAATCCCCCATGCCGGAAACAGAAAAGCAAATACTTTAGATGATGAACTCATTGCCTTGTTCCAGTCGTCATTCCACTGTCCCTTTACATTCTTGTCAAGATATTCTGCGTCCAGCCATTCCTTGGAGTCATTCACCCAGTCCATAATCTTCTGATCCACCTTAATGGTCGTTTCTCCAGGGCTTACCCAAGACTCGTCAATACTATTTCCATAAAGGCGGAAGGTATCTGCATAAGAGGAGAATGTATAATATCCTTTTTCCTTTAATTCCCCTGCCGTTTCCTTCAAAGTATCCCAATCCTTTACTTTCTGGCCAATTTCTTCCGGATCATCGGTTCCGAACACATCTTTGGCAATATCGCGGCGGTACACCAGAAGTCCCGGACAGCACTGCCAGGTAGAACCTCTCTGAACTCCTTCCGTATCCGACGCTGTTACCTTTGTAAATTCATACTGGTCAGTAAGTTCCTTATCCGGATCAATCCCTAACTCCTTAAGCGGCATAGCTGCATCCGCATCCTTATCCGTATATTTATTTACATAGTCCGTTTCCGACAAGAAGATGTCTACCTTATCGTCTGCCGCCGCATCTGCCTGCTTCATCAAAGCCTCGTCTAATTTCTGCTGGTAAACACCATCCTGATTGGGATTGATGATCCAATGGATCTCCGTACCGTCATTCAAAGTAGTAACCGTACCGTCGGAAGATGTTTCTTTTACCTCTGGATAAACCGCCTCCACTCTCTTACGGAATTCGTCGTTCCAGCTATAGATATTGATGACCTTTCCTTCCCCTCCGTCACTTCCGGAACCGGCTGACTTTCCACAACCAGCCGCCATACTTGCCGCCATTGCCGTAACCAACAAGATGCTAACTACTCTCTTTTTCATTTTGAAAAATCCTCCTTTTTTCATTTTGCCAAGCATCACTTCACACTTGTTAAACGGATTATAGCGAAAGATTATTTTTTGTTATACTAAAGATTTTACAAAAATGTCAAATTCATGACACATTTTTAGTTTCCTGTTTCTTCCTGCCATATCATCGGTTTCCATACTATTTTAGGTCATGAATCTGTTATTTTTCACATGTATTTTATTTTTTTCATACATGTTTTCTTCTATGATATCTACTATATATCAACTTCAGAAAGGAGCATAAGATTGAATCATTTAAAATTTATTGACGAACACGGAAGTTTCTTATTAGAACAGCCGGAAAATACAAGTTACTTATATTTTCCTCTCGCGTCAGAAACCGGATTAAAAAGCTCTGTCACACCAAATCTCGGCGGCGATGCAAAGATAAATCAGGAAATATTCCTATTAGAACCGGTAAGCTCGGAAAACCTGCACAACAACCGTTCCACCCGCAATTTCTGGTTCTTTAAAGAAGGGATTGGCGCTTACTCCGCTACCGGATCGTCCGCCGAACAGGAATACGCCAAATTCACATCCATGCAGGATGAACAGGAACTGAGCGCCGGATTCATGTGGCAGACCTTAAAGCGAACTTCCAAAACCTATCAATTATCCTCCACAGTCACCTCTTTTATTCCTAGAGATGACAATGTAGAAATCATGCATATAACCATACGGAACCTTTCCGAAAACACCCAGGAACTGACTGCCTATGCCGCTGTTCCTATCTATGGGCGCAGTGCGGACAACATCCGGGATCATCGGAACGTAACATCCATGCTGCACCGTATTGAAACAACAGAAAACGGAGTTCTTGTCTGTCCGACCATGTCTTTTGATGAAAAAGGCCACCGCCCCAACAAACAAATCTACTACGTCATGGGCCGAACGGAAAAGGATAAGAAACCAACTGACTTTTACCCTACCGTAGAAAGCTTTCTGGGAGAAGGCGGAACCTTTACCCGTCCCTGTGCCATATATAATCAGTATCCGGGGGGTCCTGCCTTTTTCCACACTGCAGGAAAAGAGGCAATGGGCGCTTTCCGTTTTGAACCGGTTACGCTTGATCCCGGTGAAAGTGCAGAATACATCGTACTCCTGGGCACGGAAAACAATAAAGACGCAATTTCCAAGATCTTTGATAAATATAACACTATCGAAAAGGTAGGGCAGGCATTCCAAGATACCAAATCCTATTGGCAGAACAAGGTCGCTGTCCATTTCCATACAGGAGAACCTATGTTTGATCGCTGGATGAAATGGGTCTGTTTTCAGCCTTTCTTACGCCGGCTGTTTGGCTGCTCTTTTCTTCCCTATCACGATTACGGACGGGGAGGACGGGGCTTTAGAGACCTATGGCAGGATTGCCTGTCCTTACTTTTGATAGAGCCGGAAAATGTCGGCCAAATGATTGCCGCAAATTACGGCGGAGTCCGCATCGACGGGACGAATGCAACCATCATAGGCGACGGAAACGGCAATTTTATTGCAGACCGGAACGGAATCACAAGGGTCTGGATGGATCACGCATTCTGGCCGCTGATGACGACAAAGCTCTATATCGACCAGACCGGGGATATGGAAATATTAAATAGGCAGATTCCCTATTTTAAAGATGCACAATGTATGCGGGGAACCGAAACCGATCGCTTATGGAAACCGGAACAAGGAAACAGGCAACGTACCGATGAAGGCACGGTCTATAAAGGAAGTATTCTAGAGCATCTTCTGATCCAGCAGCTTACCGCCTTCTACGAGGTTGGAGACCATAACGTCTGCCGGCTCCGGGGCGCAGACTGGAACGACGCCCTGGATATGGCTTCTGAACATGGTGAAAGCGTTGCCTTCACCTTTGCCTATGCGGGCAGCCTGAGGGAGCTTGCCGCATTAATCCGCCTTCTTGACAGCCATTCTTCTACACATACTGCAGAACTTTTGGAGGAAATTACACTTTTACTGTCAAACGATACGGGGATATTTGACAACATTCGTCGAAAACATAAAATCCTCTCCGACTATACCGCTAGATGTAGACATAACATTAGCGGTAAACGTACCAGCATTTCCCTTCCCGCTCTTGCCGCAGACCTGATTCAAAAGGCAAACTGGCTTGCGGAGCACTTAAGAACACAGGAATGGATTGACATCGACAAAGAAAACGGCTGGTTTAACAGCTATTATGATAACCATGGATATGCTGTTGAAGGCCTCTGCGAAGGCCGGATACGGATGATGCTGATCGGCCAGGTTTTCGCTGTCATGAGCGGAGTCGCAAAAGACAGGCATATCCGCAAAATAACGGCAAGCGCAGACCACTATCTCTACCAAAAGGAAATCGGCGGCTACCGTCTGAATACAGACTTTCATGAACTAAAGTTCGACATGGGCCGTATGTTCGGATTTGCTTATGGCGAAAAAGAAAACGGCGCCGTGTTCTCCCATATGACGGTGATGTATGCCAACGCCCTATACCGCCGAGGATTTGTCCGCGAGGGATGGAAAGCATTGAAAACCCTTGCCGATACGGCGATGGATTTTGAAACCAGCCATATTTATCCGGGAATTCCGGAATACTTCCGTTCTGATGGGCGCGGAATGTATCCGTATCTAACGGGGGCTGCAAGCTGGTACATGCTGACAATGATCACGGAAGTTTTCGGCGTACGCGGCATAGCCGGAGATCTGATTCTCTGCCCCAAACTTCTCGCCTGCCAGTTTGACGCAGACGGAGCCGCTTCCATTACCATTCCTTTTGCAGGCAAAAACTTAACCGTTTTCTATCAAAACAGCGGCAGCAAAGACTACGGCGACTATATTATCGATTCCGCCTCCTGTGACGGAACGGAACTTGAAGTAAATGAAGATTCCTTTGTCATTCTTCCAAGAGACATGATCGCCGCCCTGTCAGATAGCACCCACAGAATCATCATAAACTTACAATAAATTTCAGAAAGGACATACTTACTATGAGATATGGATATTTTGACGATGCAAACCGAGAATACGTGATTGAAAGGCCGGATACTCCCGCTCCCTGGGTAAATTATCTGGGTTCTCCTGATTATGGCGCAATTATCTCCAATAATGCGGGCGGATACAGCTTTGCAAAGTCCGGTGCAAACGGACGGATTCTCCGCTATATTTTTAACAGTTTCGACCAGCCTGGACGTTACCTCTACATTCGTGATAACGATTCCAGGGACTATTGGTCCGCCTCCTGGCAGCCCGTAGGTAAAAGCCTGAAGCGTTATAACGGCAGATGCCGACACGGTATGGGCTATACCAAAATGACGGCAGACTACGATGGTATTTTCTCAGAGGCATCCTACTATGTGCCTCTTGGAAAAACTTACGAGGTATGGGCTCTTTCCATAAAGAATCAATCTCCCCACGCCAGAAACCTTACCCTGACAGGCTATGCTGAATTTACCAACCACAGTAATTACGAACAGGATCAGGTTAACTTACAATACTCCTTGTTTATTACCAAAACATTGTTTGAGAAAAACAGGCTGATCCAACAGATCCACGGGAATCTGGACGCCCTGCCGGAGGATGAAACGGTAGATGAAAAGAATGTTACAGAACGTTTCTTTGGTCTTGCGGGAGCTGATATTTCGTCTTACTGTGGTAAAAAAGAACACTTTCTGGGAAGATATCACGGTTATGGTAATCCCCAGGGCGTTCTGTCCGGGCATCTTGGCAATGTTACCAGCTACAATGAAAATTCCTGCGGCGCGCTTTCCTGCCAGCTTACATTAGCGCCAAAAGAAACAAAAACCATCCTTTTTCTGCTTGGCACAGGAGGAAACTCTCAGGCATCCGCTATCCTTGGCACTTATGAAAATCCGGCGGAAAAAATCGATGAGGAATTAAAAGAACTTAGGAACTACTGGAATAAGAAGCTCGACCATCTGAAAGTCAAAACGCCCAGTCCGGAATTTAACACTATGCTGAACATCTGGAATGCGTACAACTGCTTTATGACCTTCATCTGGTCCCGCGCCGCATCCTTCATTTACTGCGGCCTGCGCAATGGTTACGGCTATCGTGATACGGTACAGGATATTCAGGGCATCATCCACCTTGCACCAGAAATGGCGGTGGAAAAGATCCGCTTTATGCTTTCCGCACAGGTAAGTAACGGAGGCGGTCTTCCACTTGTAAAATTTACCCATACCCCAGGACAGGAAGACACTCCAGACGACGCATCCTATCGGCAGGAAACCGGCCATCCTGCTTATCGTGCTGACGACGCACTGTGGCTCTTTCCAACTATATACAAATATATTGCCGAAACCGGAGACAAAGAATTCCTTGATGAAATCATTCCCTTTGCGGACAAAGACAAAGCCAGTACCTATGAACACTTAAAACGAGCGATTACATTCTCACTGGAGCATATGGGTCCTCATAACATGCCTGCCGGACTTTATGCAGACTGGAACGACTGTCTGCGTCTGGGCGCAAATGGAGAATCCTCTTTTGTCGCCCTGCAGTTCTATTATGCAATGACCATCCTAAGGAAATTTGCCGAGCACAAAAAAGACAAGAATTATATGGAATACCTGGAAGAAAAACAAGAAAAAATCGGTGAGGTCATCCAGAGAATGTGTTGGGATCACGACCGCTTTATCCGGGGATACACAGAAACCGGAGAACGGATCGGCGCGGCAGGCGACCGGGAAGCCAACCTATGGCTGAACCCTCAGAGCTGGTCCGTCATCAGCGGGCTTGCATCCGCTAAGCAGGCTGATACTGTCCTTACGAATGTCTTCGAAAAGCTAAATACGGAATACGGCGCTCTCCTGATGGATCCGCCTTATCATACCCATGCTTTCGACGGCGCCCTTGCCGTCATCTATAACCAGGGAGCGAAAGAAAATGCAGGAATCTTCTCCCAGTCCCAGGGATGGCTGATCCTTGCAGAAGCCCTGCGCGGGCACGGCGGCCGCGCATTCACTTACTTCATGGAAAACGCGCCTGCTGCCTGGAATGACAGAGCAGAACTACGCTGCCTTGAGCCTTACTGCTATGGTCAGTTTACAGAAGGAACTTCCAGTAAATATCCGGGACGCTCTCATGTCCATTGGCTGACCGGTACTGCCTCAACCATGATGGTCGGATGCGTAGAAGGAATATTAGGACTTCGCCCCGACTTAGACGGAATCACCATTGCCCCATCCATTCCAAAGGATTGGACGCATCTGGAAATAGAAAAAGATTTCCGCGGAAAGCATCTGCATATTCTCATTGATAATCCGAATAAACGGGAATCCGGATGGGAAACGTTCGTATTAAACGGTGAAAAAATGGACGGCAATTACATTCCTGCTGCTCTTCTTAGTGAGAATAACCAGATACGCATAATCCTCTGACGCAGAGCATCCTGTGACGTAAATCTTTTTGGGATATATTCTGAAGGGGGCTGCTAAACAGCGCCCCCTTCACTTCTTTTGCAGAACCTCGGTTTCAATATCCCACTGAATCATATGATTTAAGTCCCGGTATTTCTTAGGTGTCATTCCCACATATTCCCGGAATTGTTGGATAAAATGGCTCTGTGAAGAAAAAGACAGCCTATTTGCAATGTCGATCATCGAATATTCACTATACTGTAACAAATTCTTCGCCATTTCAATCTTCTGGCTGCGTATATAAGCGCTGACGGAATCCCCGGTTTCTTTCTTAAATAATCTCGACAGATAGCTTGCAGAAACGCCAAGTTCATCCGCCAGGTCCTCTATCGTTATACGTTCTTTCAGATGAGAATAAATATATTCCTTACAGACGCTGATGTGTCTGGAATTCGTATCACTCCCGCAGATCTTACGCATCTTTTCCGTATAATCCAGAACCATCTCTTCATGCAGATTCTTGATTCCCTGAATCGTATGTACGTCGTCTAATCTCTGAATATAGAAATCACTCATACGGAACGCCTGCTCAAGTTCCATGCCCTTCTGCTTACACAGCCTGGTAATCATTGCCGTTGTAATGACAAAATGATATTTTAGATTCGTAATCGGATTTTTTGAAAGAGTCCCCACTCCCTCGCTGTCCAGAAACCTTTCCTTCTCACAATTTTCTTTAACCGCCTTCACATCCCCCTTCGTCACTGCCTGGTAAAACAAAAATTCTTCTGTTGGCTGCCTGTGTTCTACTTCATCAATATCATCTTCTGCTTCCAGAAGAAGCCATTCATCCTGATATCCCATAGAATACTCCTTTCGTACCGTCCTAATCATACTATTTACCAAACGCCTTTGTTTCTACCTGCAATTAAAAAACAATTTCTTTAATAAATATAAGTTTCCAATGATGATTCCGTCCGCTTGCCGAGCCTCGAATTGAAGGAATTGTAAGATGGCCATTATCCCGGATAAAAAAGCAGAGGGAAAACCCGTGCCTGATATCAGCGCGGGACTCCCCTCTATACTTGTAAATCCCAAAAGGATTCCTATCACTGTGTCAGCTTAGTCTTCCCCATACAGGGTAACCAGCTTCTTGAGGTATGCGTATCTCTCCTTAGCCTCTGCCTCGTTCTTAGCGAACAGCTTCTCGGCTTTTTCCGGATTCGCCCTCTTAAGCGCATTGTAACGAACCTCTCCGTCAAGGAATTCCTGATAGTCTCCTGTCGGCTCCTTGCTGTCAAGTGAGAACTTCGCTCCTTCTGCAGCCGGATTGAACCGGAAGTTATTCCAGTATCCGCACTCTACCGCCAGAGCTTCCTCTGTCTGAGCCTTGCTCATGCCCTTCTTGATACCATGGTTGATACATGGAGCGTAAGCGATAATCAAAGATGGTCCGGGATAAGCCTCTGCCTCTGCGATTGCCTTAACCGTCTGGTTGAAGTCCGCACCCATTGCAATCTGCGCTACATATACGTATCCATAACTCATAGCGATTCCTGCAAGGTCTTTCTTCTTCGTCTCTTTTCCGCCTGCCGCGAACTGAGCGGTAGCGCCCGTCTTGGTAGCCTTAGAGGACTGTCCTCCTGTATTGGAGTAAACTTCCGTATCGAATACCATTACATTGATATCCTCGCCGCTTGCCAGTACATGGTCAACGCCGCCGAATCCGATATCGTAAGCCCATCCGTCGCCGCCGAATACCCACTGTGACTTCTTAGCCAGGAAATCTTTGTTCTTAACAACATCCTTGCATGTCTCGCAGTCGCATCCTTCTAACGCCGCAACCAGCTTATCCGCAGCGTCTCCGTTGGATACGCCGCAGTTAAAGGTATCAAGATATTCCTTGCATGCCGCCTTAACTTCCTCAGAAGCCTTGTCGAAGCCTGCAATCTCTTCAACCTGAGCTTTTAATCTCTTCCTGATTGCCTTCTGTGCCAGCAGCATACCGTATCCGAACTCAGCGTTATCCTCGAACAGGGAGTTAGACCAAGCCGGTCCCTTTCCTTCCGGAGTTACCGTGTAAGGTGTGGACGGTGAGGAGTTACCCCAGATAGAGGAACATCCTGTGGCATTGGCAATATACATTCTATCGCCGAACAACTGTGTGATCAGCTTCGCATAAGGAGTCTCGCCACATCCTGCGCAAGCTCCTGAGAACTCAAGCAGCGGCTGTTTGAACTGGCTTCCCTTTACTGTCTCTGGTTTGAACTTGGCAACAACGTCTGCCTTTACCGGAATCTCTCTTCCGAAGTCAAACAACTTCTGGGAACCGATGTTCTCTTCCATATTCTTCATAACGAGAGCCTTCTCGCCCTTCTTGCCCGGACATACATTCGCACAAGAGCCGCATCCTGTACAGTCAAGAGCAGATACGGACATGGTGAACTTCATTCCCGGCATACCGATCATATCGATTGCTTTCGTTCCTTCCGGCGCCTTAGAAAGCTCGTCTTCTGTCAGGGCAATCGGACGGATAACAGCGTGGGGACATACATACGCGCAGCGGTTACACTGGATACAGTTCTCCTCTACCCATACCGGAATATCAACTGCGATACCGCGTTTCTCGTATGCAGAGGAACCGGACGGTGTAGAACCGTCTACATAATCGTTAAATGCAGATACCGGAAGTGAATTACCTTCCTGTGCATTTACCTTGCTCTGTACATTCTTAACGAAGTCAACAACGTCTTCTCTTCCGCCCTTAACTTCTGGTGAGAATAATCCCTCGTCCTCGCAGGACTTCCAGGAATCCGGAACGGATACTTCAACCACCTGCTTTGCGCCTGCGTCGATAGCATCATAGTTCATCTGTACAATCTTGTCGCCCTTTCTTCCGTAGGTAGCCTTAGCTGCCGCCTTCATCAGGTCGATTGCTTCTTCCTCTGGGATGATTGCCGCCAGTTTGAAGAACGCTGACTGCAATACGGTGTTGATACGTCCTCCAAGGCCGATCTCCTTACCAATCTTGATACCGTCGATTGTGTAGAACTTGATGTTGTGGTCTGCGATATATGCCTTCACCTGTCCCGGCAGATGTTTCTCAAGGCCTTCCATATCCCATGGGCAGTTCAAAAGGAATGTTCCGCCGTCTACCAGTTCCTGAACCATGTTATACTTGTCCACATAAGAAGGATTGTGGCATGCAACAAAGTTCGCCTGGTGAATCAGGTAGGTTGACTTGATTGCCTTTTTACCGAAACGTAAGTGTGACATCGTAACGCCGCCGGACTTCTTGGAATCATAGTCAAAGTATGCCTGTGCATACATATCTGTATTATCTCCGATAATCTTGATGGAGTTCTTATTCGCCCCAACCGTACCGTCAGCTCCAAGTCCCCAGAACTTACAGTTAATGGTTCCTTCCGGAGTCGTAACCAGCGCCGGTCCTATCGTCAGGGAAAGGTTGGTCACATCGTCTTCGATACCGATGGTGAATCTTGCCCTATCAGCGTTATTGAATACTGCAACAATCTGTGCAGGCGTCGTGTCTTTAGAACCAAGTCCGTAGCGTCCGCAATTTACCGGAACAGCGTCGAACTTAGAGCCCTTCAGCGCGGAAACAACATCCAGGTACAATGGCTCTCCCTGTGCTCCCGGCTCTTTCGTCCTGTCAAGAACGTTGATATATTTTACGGTGTCAGGAATTGCGTCAATCAATGCCTGCGCGCAGAACGGCCTGTAGAGGCGAACCTTTACAACGCCCACCTTCTCGCCTGCCGCCAGCAGGTAGTCGATAGTCTCTTCAATGGTGTCGCATACGGAACCCATCGCAACGATTACTTTTTCAGCGTCTTCCGCTCCGTAGTAGTTAAACAGCTTGTAGTTTGTTCCAATCTTAGCATTTACCTTGTCCATGTACTCCTGTACGATTGCCGGCATAGCATCGTAGTATTGGTTACATGCCTCTCTTGCCTGGAAGAAGATATCCGGGTTCTGTGCGGAACCTCTCTGGCATGGGTGGTTCGGGTTCAATGCATGGTTCCTGAATGCATCAATGGCATCCATATCTACTAATTCTTTCAAATCTTCATAATCCCATGTCTCAATCTTCTGAATCTCGTGGGATGTACGGAATCCGTCGAAGAAGTTGATAAACGGAAGTTTGCCCTTAAGAGCCGCACAGTGTGCAACCGGCGTTAAGTCCATAACCTCCTGTACGCTTGACTCACAGAGCATAGCGGCTCCTGTCTGTCTGCATGCGTATACATCAGAATGATCTCCAAAGATTGACAGTGCATGGCTGGCAAGCGCACGCGCGGATACATGGAACACACCCGGAAGCTGCTCGCCTGCTACTTTATATAAGTTAGGAATCATCAGCAGTAAGCCCTGGGATGCCGTAAATGTCGTCGTCAAAGCGCCGGCCGCCAGAGAACCGTGTACCGCTCCCGCTGCTCCTGCCTCTGACTGCATCTCCGTTACCTGGACAGTCTGTCCAAAGATATTCTTTCTGCCTTCAGTTGCCCACTCATCCACATGCTCCGGCATAACAGATGATGGTGTGATCGGGTAAATAGCCGCAACTTCTGTATATGCGTATGATGCGTGAGCCGCAGCCTGATTACCATCCATGGTCTTCATTTTTCTTGCCATTGTCGTTGTTCCTCCTTATAATTGTGCAAATTCGTATACCATATCCTTAATTTGGTATAATTTGACGTGTGATTTTATTATAGTCCACACATTGTTAAAAGTCTAGTCCCTTTTTCGGTACAAGTCCCTGTTTTTCCTCTTTGCCATCCAGAACAGGAATACGGCGGTCATGCACGCAAGGATGGCAAGCCCGATCCACGGTAGCGGCCCTAAGACCGTCCAAAGGCTGTACTTGCGCGGTTCCACCTTCTTAGGACGCGGTTCTTCTTTGATTTCCTGTTCCGGCTCTCCTTTGAACCTGCCGGTATCAATCTTTTCTGCCGCCAGCGCCGCAATCAGCTCCTGCCCCTCTTCATCCGGGTGAAGCCCGTCCTCCTGAGTGTGGCTGCAGATCTCCGATTCAAACAAATCCACCACCCGGTAATCGTAATCTCCTGCATGCTCATACATAATCTGGTTCATGTTTTGGATAATATCCTCCACGATTCCGTTCATGGCTCCCGGAAGCTCAAACCGCCCTACCGGGTTATAGATATTCGTCACCACCAGCTGCGCCGTCTCTTTCCTATGCGCCCCTATGGTTTCCATGGCTGTTACCCATTGTTCTTCAAATATCGTATAATCCCAATTATTCAGTACGTCCAGAATCTTTACGATTAACAGCGGGTTGCCTTCCACACCTTCCTGTAAGGCATCGAAAGCGTCGTATACGCTCAGGAACTTACGGTCTGTCCCTAAGACCTCCTGAGCCGCGCGCTTAAATTCCTGCATCAAATCGTTGGCTCCAATGGTCAGTGTGATGATATCCGCACGGCCAAGGGACGCCAATGTTTCCTCCCTGGCCAGGATATCAGAATTAAGCCGTGATGAATCCAGCCCGTTTTTCGCAAATTTCTCACATTCCGCAGGTATCCCCGTTTCCTTAGACACCCCGTCCGCGATGAATTGCGTATAACTCCTCAAATCTTCCTCTCCCTTTCCGCCGTAACCTTTTGCAATGCTGTCTCCTAATGCTGTGCAGTAAATGGTATCGCCTTCCCATTTCTGCGGCCGCCCCACCTCCTTTTCGCCGCCCGAAACAGCTTCTGTTCCGATTGGAATCATCGCGGCACAGATAAATAAACAAACTGCAAACGCCAGTATTTTTACCGGCCGTCTCTTCCTATATCCCCCAAATTTCATAAGCACCCTTCTTCCGGCACATAAACTCTCTAAACTAGCCAATAAGTACCCTCTTCCCCTCAAAAGCAAAACCATAATGTCTGATTCGCTCTTTAGGGATTCCTTTCGCAATCAGCATTGCGTCATAGTTCGCATTCCTTACCGTATCTTCCAACGTGTCCTCGGAGTCCGGGTTCTTCACTTTGAACTCGGCCGCCAACACTCATGGAACAAATCCCGCCGATTCTTCATACTGACAAAATCTGCCGCCCCTGCCCATTCCACGTTACATTAAATAGACCACATCTTCTTCCGGTTTCTCAGCCGGCTCCATTTCTATCAGATACAGCGCCGGCTGTTGATTTCCGAAAGATACGGCCTGTTCATACGCAAACCGTGCGCATACCCTGACCCATGCGCCTTTCTTGAACTCAATGGGACGCTCTGATTTACAGGGATATCCATAGAATTTTAAATCGTCGGCACAGCAGGTCATAATCTTACGTACCGGGACAAACATGTTCTCTCCCATCCCCTTAGGACGGAACGCCTGCGCCACGAACTCCACTTCTTTTCCGAGATACAAATCCGGGTGGTCGTACGCGTCCACATACCAGATTCCGAAATCTTCCGGTTCTATCTGTATCCTGTCCGTTTTTACATCATAGGGCAGGTCTTCCTCTGATGGCTGTATGATTCTGCCGTCCGTTCCCTCGAATATCAGTTGCGCCATGGGGTTCTGCACCTTTAACGCCCGGCGGAATCCGGAACGGTCTGCTCCTTTTGGACAGCGGTTCACTACAATCAACTCCGATTCCATTAACTGTTCAATCAGCAGATTTCTCATGTTTTTAAGGTACATGTCCAGAGTCATGCCGTTTACCGTGGAATAGACGCCCTGCAATTCCCAGCTTCTCGGGTACTTGACGGACAGTAAATCTTCCAGTTTCCACATCCCATTGTATTCAATCACCACCTGGGCAGGATGATAGTTCTTCTCGCAGTTCTTGAAAAAAGCTGAGGTCAACTGGCCGAATTCTTCGATTTTCAATAGGAGCATTTCGCGGGAGTCCAGATATTCCTCGGGATATCCTTCCTCTCCTTCTTCACACAGAATCAGCAGCGTAAGCCCCGGAGCAATCCAGTCTTGTTCCATCAGCGTATCTTTTACAAGCGTCGTCTTCCCGCTGTCGAGAAAACCTGTACATATGAATACAGGAGTCTTCATGCAATCACCTTCATTTCTTAATTGTCAAATAAGGGGTGAATCCTCATCCCAATATATCTTACCGGGCAGAATACCCGGTACATTTTAGATATGGAACAATTTCAGCAGTTCCTCTTCTTTCAAATCTGTCCCGATAACGCATATCCGCCCCGTATAGTCAGCCTTGCCTTCACGGACTTCATACTCTTCCGGGACAAGGTCAAACTGTTTCCATGTGCCGTCTGCCATCGGGATAATTCCTTTTGAACGCAGGACCGTTCCGTATCCCTCTGTCTCGGACAGCGCTTTCAGCAGGAAGTCAAGCTCCTCGTCTGTGTATTTATGAGCAGTCTCTTTCCCCCAGCTTGTGAATATCTCGTCCGCATGGTGGTGGTGATGACCATGGTGTCCGTGTCCGCAGCAATGCCCTTCCTCTTCATGGGCATGATGATGGGCGTGACCACATTCTTCTCCATGTCCATGATGGTGGTGATGACCGCACTCATCTTCATGCTCCTGACAGCACCCACATTCTTCTCCGTGATCGTGATGGTGTTCATGACGACACCCACATTCTTCTCCGTGATCGTGATGGTGCTCATGGCCGTACCCACATTCTTCTCCGTGATCATGATGGTGGTGATGACCGCACTCATCTTCATGCTCCTGACAGCATCCACATTCTTCTCCGTGATCATGATGATGGTGATGACCGCACTCATCCTCATGCCCATGGCTGCACCTACGCTCATCTTCGTGATCATGATGATGGCCATCCCCACCTTCCCCATGTTCATGATGATGCCCACATCCATGCCCTCTGTGGTCTTCAAAGATTTCTTCTATCTCAACGCCATGCTCCAGCGCACGGCAGACCGCTTCCCTGTCCAGTTCATCCCATGGTGTGGAAATAATCGACGCCTCCGGATTCACTCCACGGAGCATATGGACACATTCCTCCATCTTCTCATCCGCCATCATCTGCGTCCTGCTGATGACAATCGTAGATGCGTGTTTTACCTGATCCTCGAAAAACTCTCCGAAATTTTTAAGGTACAATGCCGCTTTCTTTCCGTCAACCACCGTAATCCTTCCATGAATCTCAATCTCGGCTTCCTTTTTCACATCTTCGATTGCCTTCACGATATCCGATAATTTGCCTACCCCCGACGGCTCGATCAGCACACGGTCCGGTTCATATTCTTCCAATACCTTCTGAAGGGCCTTGCTGAAATCACCGACCAGCGTACAGCAGATACATCCTGAATTCATCTCCGTGATCTCAATCCCCGCATCCTTCAAGAAACCGCCGTCAATACCAATCTCGCCGAACTCATTCTCGATCAGAACAAGCTTTTCCCCTGTAAATACCTGATCAATAAGCTGCTTGATGAATGTCGTCTTTCCGGCTCCTAAAAATCCCGATATAATGTCTACCTTTGTCATCTGATCTTCCTCTCTCCCTTTCACCATTTTATACGGCCAACGTATTGCTTCCATCTTCTACCTGCCAGAGCGTCCTCTAAATTATTGCCAGAAGAACGCCTTGATATACTGCCATAACGCCGTTCGATATCTGATTTCTTTTAATATATTATATCTAATATCAGAATAGATAACAATAGCGTTCCTGCAAACACATGATTGTTTTCATGTGTACACCCAAGGGTACGCCGTAATACATACCTTCGGTCGGACAGACTTTGTCTATTAATAAGAACCGACGCCAAATCCCTCGGCGCCGGTTCTTTAATATTTAAAAAGAATCTTCAATTATAACTGCGGGCCTGCCGGAACCAAAGCCTTTCCAGCTTCATTTCCTTCATACTTCGCAAAGTTCTTAACGAATCTCTGTGCCAGGTCTTTAGCTTTCTCCTCCCACTCGGAAGCATCTGCATAAGTATTGCGCGGATCCAGAATATTTGTATCCACACCCGGAAGCTCTGTCGGAACGTCAAAATTAAAGTATGGAATCTTCTTTGTTGACGCTTTCAGGATATCTCCGTTCAGGATTGCGTCGATGATACCGCGGGTATCACGGATAGAGATACGCTTTCCGGTTCCGTTCCAACCTGTATTCACCAGATAAGCCTTTGCTCCGCTCTTCTCCATCCTCTTAACAAGCTCTTCCGCATACTTTGTAGGATGCAGCTCAAGGAAGGCCTGTCCGAAACATGCTGAGAAGGTAGGCGTAGGCTCAGTAATTCCACGCTCCGTACCTGCAAGCTTAGCCGTAAATCCGGACAGGAAATAATACTGTGTCTGCTCCGGAGTAAGAATGGATACCGGCGGCAGTACTCCGAACGCATCTGCTGACAGGAAAATTACTTCCTTCGCTGCCGGAGCTGCGGAAACCGGACGCACGATCTTCTCGATATGGTCAATCGGGTAAGATACACGGGTATTCTCCGTTACACTCTTGTCATTAAAATCAATCTTGCCCTCTGCGTCCAGAGTAACGTTCTCAAGAAGAGCGTCGCGCTTGATCGCATTGTAGATATCCGGCTCAGACTCTTTGTCAAGGTTGATAACCTTCGCATAACATCCGCCCTCGAAGTTAAAGATACCGTCGTCATCCCATCCATGCTCGTCGTCGCCGATGAGAAGTCTCTTCGGGTCGGTAGAAAGAGTCGTCTTACCTGTTCCGGAAAGTCCAAAGAAGATAGCGGTATTCTCGCCGTTCATATCTGTGTTCGCTGAGCAGTGCATAGAAGCGATGCCCTTAAGCGGCAGATAGTAGTTCATCATAGAGAACATACCCTTCTTCATCTCTCCGCCGTACCATGTATTGATGATAACCTGCTCGCGGCTTGTGATATTGAACACAACAGCCGTCTCGGAATTCAGTCCCAATTCCTTATAGTTCTCAACCTTTGCCTTGGATGCATTGTAAACAACGAAATCCGGCTCAAACTTCTCAAGCTCTTCCTCAGTCGGCATAATAAACATATTCCTGATGAAATGAGCCTGCCATGCAACCTCCATGATGAAACGGATTGACATACGAGTATCTTCGTTCGCGCCGCAGAAAGCGTCTACTACGAACAGCTTCTTGTTGGACAGCTCATTCAGGGCGATGTCTTTCACTGCTTTCCATGTCTCTTCTGAAGCCGGGTGGTTATCGTTCTTGTATTCATCGGAGGTCCACCACACGGTGTCCTTGGAATTCTCATCCATAACGATGAATTTGTCTTTCGGTGAACGTCCGGTGTAGATACCAGTCATGACATTCACTGCGCCAAGTTCGCTGACCTGTCCTTTTTCAAAACCTTCCAGTTCCGGCTTGGTCTCCTCTTCAAACAATGTCTCGTAAGAAGGATTGTGTACGATTTCAGTGGTGCCGCTGATGCCATACTTGCTCAAATTAATCTCTGCCATCTTTCATAATCTCCTTTTTTAATAGTATACAGTTTCTTAATGATAACCATCTACGAATACCTGCAATACGCGGAATCCACGGTATATCATCCCGGAAGCCAACTCTCTTACTTCCTCTGATAAATAGTATACATAATAAAAAAATAAAATCAATAAAAATCATCTAAATTTTTCAAAAAAAGATAAATTTTTAACAATCTTTCCTTCTCTTTCCATAGGAAACACAAAAGAGAGGCCTCTGTATCTTAAAGCCTCTCTCTTGCGTAAAACTATGATATGACCGGCGGGTTCGCCCCGCCAAGAAGGAGTAAATACTAATTCATAATAAAACTATAATAGACCGCCGACCGCCAAAAACAGCGGTGCAAATACCAACGATACAACCGTCATCAGCTTGATCAGAATATTGATCGACGGTCCGGACGTATCTTTAAAAGGATCTCCCACAGTATCTCCGACTACCGCCGCCTTATGGGCCTCGCTGCCCTTGCCGCCGTGGGTTCCGTCCTCAATATATTTCTTCGCATTGTCCCATGCGCCGCCGGCATTAGACATAAAGACCGCCATCATTACGCCTGTAACGAGAGCGCCTGCCAACAGGCCGCCCAGTGACGCAGGCCCTAACAGCAAGCCAACCGCCAAAGGAGCCAACACCGCCATGATTCCGGGAACCAGCATCTCCTTTAACGCCGCCGTCGTGGATATGGCAACGCAGGACTTATAATCCGGTCTCTCCGTCCCCTTCATAATCCCCGGCTTCTCCCGGAACTGCCGCCTAACCTCTTCAATCATCTTATACGCCGCCTTGGACACGGATTCCATCGTCATTGCCGAAAAAAGGAACGGAAGCATGCCGCCGATGAATAATCCGATGATTACGCGGCTGTCCAGTAAGTCGATATTCTTAAGCTGTACAGCCTCCGCATAGGATACGAACAGCGCAAGCGCTGTCAGAGCCGCGGAACCGATAGCAAATCCCTTACCCATCGCCGCAGTCGTATTGCCCACGGCATCCAGTTTATCCGTAATCTTACGCACCTTCGCATCCAAACCGGACATCTCCGCAATACCTCCCGCATTGTCTGCGATCGGACCGTATGCGTCTACCGCTACCGTAATCGCCGTTGTAGACAGCATGCCCACCGCCGCCAGAGCGATTCCGTACAAACCGCAGAACTGATACGCTACGAAAATCCCTATACTGATCAGCAGGATCGGAATTCCCGTCGACTTCATACCCACGGCAAGACCGCTGATAATCGTCGTCGCAGGCCCGGTCTCCGACTGCTCCGCAATCTCTTTAACCGACTTATAATCCCCTGATGTGTAGACTTCCGTAATGAAACCGATCAAAAGCCCCACAATCAATCCGGCAACAATAGCGACCGCCGCATTAAAATCTCCAAAAAGGTACCGGCTGAACACAAACGCAGCCACCAAAACCAACGCGCTTGCTACATAAGAACCCATTTTCAAAGCTTTGTGCGGGTTAGAATTCTCATCCCCCCTCACAAAGAACGTCCCCATTATAGACGCGATCAGGCCAAGCCCCGCAATCAACAACGGATAAACCGCGCCCTGCGCCTTGTAGTACACGATACCCAGAGTCAGCGCCGAGATCAGCGCGCCCACATAAGACTCAAACAAATCAGCTCCCATTCCGGCAACGTCTCCGACATTGTCTCCCACGTTATCCGCAATAACCGCCGGATTACGGGGATCGTCCTCAGGAATCCCCGCTTCTACCTTACCTACCAGATCGGCTCCCACGTCCGCCGCTTTCGTGTAGATACCGCCTCCCACACGGGCAAATAATGCGATGGAAGAAGCGCCAAGACTGAAACCAGACAGCACGTCCACATTCCCCGTGATCAGATAGATGGTGCTGACACCGAGAACCCCAAGTCCCGCTACACACATCCCCATTACCGCGCCGCCGGAGAAAGCAATAGAAAGAGCGCGGTTCATTCCGCTCTCCTTCGCCGCATTCGCCGTCCTGACATTCGCCTTCGTCGCCACACTCATTCCAAAGTAGCCTGCCAGCGTTGAGAAGACTGCGCCGACTACAAAACATACGGCTGTGATCCAGTTGCCGATCCCAATACCGATCAGTACAAACAACACGACTACGAAAAAGACCAGTATCTTATATTCGGCTGTCAGGAATGCCTGGGCACCTTCACTGATTGACGCCGCGATCTCTCGCATCCGTTCGGTTCCCGCATCCTGCTTATTGACCTTGGCAGCTAAAGCAGCCGCAAAGATCAGGGCGGCGATTCCCAGAATCGGAACCACATTCAAGAAAATTCCCATAACTTAACCTCCCGTAGACTTATTATACTTCTATCTTATCACATTTGCATAAATTGTCTATAGTTTTTTTGAAATTTTCGTGAATATATACAAATTAATTATAACCGTTCACTCCGTCACCAGTAACAATCAATGTTCCCGGCCATGGCCGTGACCGTGGCCTCCATGATGTCCGTTCTGCTGACACGAGCCCTGCTCCCCGTTCTGCGCAGCCTCTTCGTTCTGCGCAGCTTCTTCATTCTGCATTGCATCCCCTGTGTTTCCTGACAATTCTGCGATTCTATCCCAGATCTGGCTTATAGTCAGCCCTTCTATATCCTGCTGTGTAACAGAGGGATCCAGCGCCTGAAGCTCAAGGAATGCCTGATATCTCCCAAGGGTCATTCCCGCCTCACGAGCCGCCAGCGCATCCCCATGGCTTCCTGAAGAACAGTGGACGTTTCCATAAGAGGACGCACACGTATGAAGACACGCAAGCATCTCCCTCTGCTTCCCCTCCGCAGCTCCGGAAACCGTAATCGCAATACAGGTATCATCCGTTAAGTACGCTTCCTCGCTTTCCTGATTCAAGATCATATCCATTGCGTCGCGATAATTAAGAAAACGGACGTTCAGCCCAGACATGATATTATGTCCGCCTTCATTATATGTGTCCACCGTTACCACCCGATCAAACCGGTTAATACCAAGCTCGATGGAGGGATTGACATCTACACTGATTGAAGATACCGGTATAAAAAAGAGATAATAGCCTCCCCCGCCGAACATAAGAATCAGGAAGCAGGCAAGAACCGCCGCTATCCGATAGGCAGACGCCGTCCTTTTCTTGTACCCGTACGTCTTCCACGCCAGATATTCCCTTGTACGCCTTACAATCTCATCGTCCGCACGAACATTATCAAATGCTTCTTTCAATCGTCTGTCGCTCAAAACCTCTCACCTCCCAACTTCTCCCTGAGCAGCCTCTTAGAACGCGTCAGAAGCGTATAGACCGTATTTACATTTTTTCCAAGGATACGACCGATCTCGGCGGCAGAATAGTCTTCATAATAATGAAGGTATACTACATTCCTATACTTCACAGGCAAAGAAAGGACCGCTGCCAGCACTTCACTGTGCTCCGGCACCTGGTTCTCCATCTGTCCCGTCCATTCTTCCAACGGAACCGTATGGCTGTGAAAAAAGCTTTTGAGCAGATCTTTACAGGCATTGATCGTCACCCGTATGAACCACGCTTTTTCATGTTCAGCATTTTCAAAAATAACGGAACTTAGGACATACTTCAAGAACACCGTCTGAAATACGTCCTCGGTATCATGATAATTCTTCAAATGTATCATACAGAGCCGCTGGATCGTATCCGCATACTGTTCCAGCGCCCTGTTTACCTCTTGCTCGCTCCGCACAATAGAACCTCATCTCTTATCTGTGGTGTCTTCCTCCATGACCTCCGCCGTGATGGCCTCCGCCGTAGGATCCTGACCAGTTATCACAATATCCGTCGCCGTTATTATCCACATAACCTGATCCCTGATAACCGCCTCCGGACCATCCGGTTGACTGGCTGCTTCCACTGTAATTCTGGCTGCTTCCGCCGTAACTCTGGCCGCCTCCGCTATAGCTCTGATTACTGCTTCCGCTGGATACCGGAGTCTGGTTTACAACAGGCCTCTCAGACACATAGCCTGATACATTCACGCCCGTACCGTAATTACCGCAGTAATTCGCTAAACAGCCGTTACCAAACGCACACCCCAGATTCTGGTAATCGCAGACCCAGCCGTTGTTCGTACCATAGAAGCAACGCGCTTCTACCGGTTTCTCGGCAAACGCCACAATTCCTCCCAATGAGAGAACCAAGACAAAAACCAAGACAATTGTTACAACTTTCTTCATGATCTTCCTCCATTCTTCCTGACATGCTTTCCTTGTTCTGCCGGATCATTTCTGATCTCTATCTATAATACGACCAAAGAATGGAAAACCATTCAAAAAATTAAAATTATTTTTTATTTTTTTCTCTGGCCAGCAGAGCGGCTCCAAGCGCCCCCGCATATCTGCCCTTCTCTGTCGGTTCGACCGTCTGCCCGATCTTCTCGGATAGGATTTTTGTAAAATATGTACTGTGGCTTAATCCCCCTGTCAGAATAATCCTTCCGGACAGGTTCTTCCTCTGTCCAAGCTGCGCCACCTTCGCCGCAACAGAATCCACGACCCCTGCCGCAATATCTTCCCTTTTTCTGCCTTCCCCGATATAGTTGATCACCTCGGATTCCGCAAAGACGGTACAAAGGGAACTTATAGGAAGAACGTCTCCCGCCTCAGCCATGTCAAACAACTCCTGAAGTGTAACGCCTAAACGGTTCGCCATAATCTCAAGAAACTTCCCTGTTCCCGCGGAACACTTGTCGTTCATCAGGAAATCCTGCACCATACCGTGTTCTACGAGAATGACCTTCGTATCCTGCCCGCCCACGTCTATAATCCCGCAGTCGTCTCCCGCCATCTCTCTTCCGCCTCTCGCATGACAGGTAATCTCCGTAATCACGTGATCCGCAAACTCTACCGCTACACGCCCATATCCGGTGGCTACCACCTTCGTCTCTTCCGACAGCACGTCGATGCCGTCCTCAAGCAGCTTCTCCCTGATTGTCTGCGTCGTTTCCTTACTGCTCCATCCCGTTGGAAGCACAAACTCTAATTCCTTCTCCCCGATTACCGCTACTTTAGACGCTGTTGATCCTATATCAATACCTACATAATTCATGTTATTTACCTCAATCTAAAGAAACGTGAATGACCCAATACCGATTTCATCCACGAACTCCATACTCCATTACGCAAATAACAGCGAATCCTGTCCACACGTGCAGAATTCACTGATACTTGTACTAACAATATCTGTCTCTTTTTGGGTTCACATCCCGCTCAATGTCTGCGATTTTAAGGATCTCAATCCCGTGTTCTTTCACACAGGCTTTTATCGTCTCCAGATCCTCTTTCCTGACCAAAAGAGAGACCCCGCAACACTTACTGGCCGCCCTGGGGGTAGGCGCAATCACCGTCTTTACCCCCAAAGCCTTTAATTCCCGATTAAGCCGCATCGCATTATCATGATTGGGAAATAAAACATAATGCTGTATCTCAGACATATGTAAACTTCCTTCTTAATTATTCAGCATCTCTATAAAAGCGCTGACCCTTGTCCGAAGCTGCTGCGCGTCGCTGTCCGTATAGTCTGTCTCGATTCCCAGTACCGGGATGCCGGCATCCTTAAGCGCACGCTCAACCAGATATCCTTCCGTGTCATACAGATTACAGAATTTCAAATTAACGTCAATGATACCGTCCGCCTTGTACTCCTTCGCAAGCCGCACAATATCGTCGATCCTGCCCGTATTCGGCGTGAAGCAAGCGCAGTTGATATTCATATACCGCTCTGCAAGCGCCTCGATCTGTTCAGGGACTTCTGTCTTCGTCTCATCTACCAAATGCTCAAAATAACGCGTACCTGTACACATCTCCTCACAGACAACTATGCCGCCGCTGGTCTCAACGATGTTATGAAGCTTCCAGTTCGGAATCGCAAGGGGAGTACCGGTAAGCAGGATACGCTTCGTTCCTGCCGGAACTACGCTCACTCCGTCCTTCACGCGCTGTTCAAGCTCGTCGCACAGCGCATTAGTCATCTTAGTAAATCTTCCCGGATCGTCATAGAAGGCAATCTGTGAAATCAGCAGCGCGTCACATCCGCTGATCGGCAGCTTTTCATTCTTGCGCAGTTCATACAGACGCTCTAACGCCCTGCGCTTGCCGTTAATTAACTTGATACTTTCCGAAAGCTTCTCCGCCGTGATCTGGTTGCCTGTGAATGTCTCGACCGCATTCTTAAATGTCTCAATCTCTTCCGCCCACGCCTTTATATCCTTCGCGCGCTTCATCTGCGGAAGGTCCATGATATGAATCGGTACATCTTCTCCTAAGATCTCCCACGCCTTCTTCTTACCGTCGCAGGTTGTCTCCCCGACATACATATCAGCGATCCTAAAAAACGGACAAGTCCTGTCAAGCCTTGCGCCCACGGATGCCTTAATCAACGGGCAGGTATTGGTCGGAAGAACCTTCTCACCGCCGGGAACCCAGAACTGGGAGCCGCCGCATAATCCTGTCGCAATAGCGTCCGCCGCAAATACAATCTCATCCGGAACATAGACACAGAATGTCCCGAATACCTTTCCGCCCTTCTTCTGATGCTCGATCAGCTCCGCCGGACGGATCCCGTGGATATCTGCCACCACCATGTTATAGTAGTCCATGCCCTCCGGCCGGTTCTCCTGAGACAGATAAACATCCCCGAATGCCTGGGGCAGTACGGCGCACAACTGGTCATGGGTCTCCAGATCCATCCCCAGATCTTCCCACATCTTGCGATAATCAGCCATAATTAAATCCTCCTTTGTACCTCAAATACTGATAGATTAACCGTAACACGTTTGGCTGATATGGGCAATGGATTCAATACGGAATCGCCATTGTTTTTTATAATAAAAAACATCATTTTATTGGTTTTATCTATAAATATGCGCCCAATCTCACTCTCCGCGGTTCGACGAATAGAAGATAGACAAGGTTTTCAGCATCAGGTCGATATCGATTGGCTTGGACAGATGCGCATTCATTCCGGCGTCATGGGTCTTCTGGACATCTTCCTCATAAGCGTTTGCCGTCATCGCAACGATCGGAATCGTCTTCGCATCCTTCCGCTCCATTGCCCGGATAGTCTTGGCCGCAGTAATTCCGTCCATCACAGGCATCATAATATCCATAATGATCATGTCAAACGTACCCGGCGGATTATCTGAAAATAAATCTACGGCCTCCTGCCCATTCATAGCAGGCGTAACCACAGCTCCTTCATCTTCCAACATGCACTGGGCAATCTCCATATTCAGCTCGATATCTTCCACCAACAGAACCTTCATCCCCACCAGATCCACCTGATAATCAACCTGTGATTCGCCAATTCTTGCATCATGGTCAATATCAAACCAAAGCTCAATAGTGAATTTGGTCCCTATGTTAAGCTTGCTCTCCACCTGAATCGTACCGCCCATCAAGTCCACAAACTCTTTGGTGATCGCCATCCCCAGTCCGGTGCCCTTGTAAGTTGTCCTCGTCCCGTCATCCTCCTGGGCAAACGCCTCGAACAAATGGGGCAGGAACTCCTCTTTCATTCCAATTCCGGTATCCGCAAGCTCAAACCGGTACAGCGCTTTTTCCTCCGTACATTCCATCTCCCATGCGCGGAAAGAAATCTCCCCTCCGTCCGGGGTAAATTTCACAGAATTACCGAGAATATTGATAAATACCTGCCTCAGATGCAGTTCATCCCCGATCAGGCATGGATGCCGGAACTTTCCTAGCTCCCGCACCAACTCCAAATCCCGCGTCGCAACCTGACCGCCGATAATAGAAATGCAGTTATCAATACAGGTCCGTATATCGAAATTCTCATTCTTCACCCGCGTCTTTCCCGATTCAATCCGGCTCATATCAAGCACGTCGTTGATCAGTCCCAGAAGATGCTGTGAGGATCCGCTTATCTTATTCAGGCAGTCCTGAATCTTCTCGTCATTGCCGATATTCTTCATGGCAATATCCGTCATCCCCATAATTCCATTGATCGGCGTGCGGATATCGTGGCTCATATGGGATAAGAAATCGCTCTTCGCCTTGTTCGCACTGTTCGCCTGCTCCGCAGCGCTTTTTAGCAGTTGATTCGCCTCTTCCTTCTGCCGGACTAGCCGCTTATCTGCCCGCCCGAGCATGATAACGGTGATAATGATAACGGTCATCACCAGAAATACGATAGACACCATCGCAAAAAAACGAAGCGTACGTTCAAGCAGGATATCCGAGGCCGCCCCGAGCACCGATGTCGGCACGAATAAAAGGACATACCAGCTCTCTTCCGTAACTACGGCATTGCCGACAAACCATTTCTGTTCTATGCCGTCGTCTCCCGTATAATTGAATTCTAATGCCGCGTGGCCTTCCTGCTCAACTTCCCGCACAAAATCTTCAATGGTCCCCCCATGTATGATCTCACAATCCTCCACCGAAGCTATCACGTCGTTTTCCTCAAAGAACCCATTTGCAAAGGTGTATTTAAACAACCACATTCCTTCCTCGTTGATCAGATAGGTATAACACTTGTCCCCGAACCCTTTCACAGTAATCTTCCTCTGCACTGCTCCCAAATCTACGGCAACCGCAAGATGAGTTACCTCACTGCTGCCGTCCTGAAACCGGATGGGTTCCTCAAGCCTCTTGATACAGAGGAAGTATATGATATCATCCCTATGGGGAACCACGGCAACAAGCTGCTGCTGATCCTCCGCATCTTCCGCCAGAAGTTCTGTCTGCTGCCAGACTCCGGACTTGCGGTCGGAACAATAGTAGTTCCCATCCCCATCAAACGCAAGCACAAGAGAGCTGGTCTCATCTATGAAATTCTTCGTTGACACTACGGAATCCATCAGCTCCTCTCTTGTGGCAATCGTATCGATCGACATCATATGCTCGCAGGCATATACCTGCTGCCAGGAATAGGTAATAACGCTGTCCACAATCTGGGCGGCCTTATCCGTAAACTCAACAATATTCCCCTTTCGCTCTTCAAAGAGCTGCGAGTCTAAGAATTTCAAGTACCTCCCAGATACGGTCACCATCACCGCAACCATGAGCAGAATCAGCAAAATCGGACCGTCCCGAACTCCCTTATATCGGATACCATTCTTTTTCTCTTTTGTTTTCATGATAATCCCTCAATTTTCCAAATCAAACCCGCCCATCTTTCTTATACGGATATCTTATCATAGATTTCCGTGCAAATCAAATTATCCTGAGTCCCTTCAGGCACAAATCAATCTCTTCCTTTGTATTTTCCGTCCCGAACGCAAACCGGACCGTCCCCTGGGGATAAGTGTGAAGCGTCCGATGCGCCGCCGGCGCGCAGTGAAGCCCGACTCTCGTCATAATCCCATATCGCTGTTCCAGTTCAAACGCCGTCTCTGCATTGTCCTTCCCAAGGAAATCCAAAGAAACGACGGCTACCCTTCCGTCCACTCCCGGCCGGCCTGCAACGCGGATATCCGGAAACTCCTTAATTCCTTCCAGAAAATATCCTGTTAGCTCCATCTTTCTGTTATGGATCGTCTCTATCCCCGTCTCTTCTATATAAGAAAGGGCTGCATGAAGCCCGATTATGCCCGGAAGGTTCAGCGTACCGCTCTCGTACTTGTCAGGAAGAGTTTCAGGCATGTAAAGAGAATCCGACAGACTCCCCGTCCCGCCGGCAATATAGGGCTCCATATACCCATCCAATTCCTCCGAGATCAGGAAACCTCCAATCCCCTGAGGTCCCAAAAGTCCCTTATGACCGGTAAATGCAAGGAAATCAATATTCCATCCTTCCATATCCACAGGAATCGTCCCGGCGCTCTGCGCCGTATCCACAACAAAAAACAGCCGGCGTCTTCGGCATATTTCTCCAATCTCCCGGAGAGGAAGGATCGTCCCGCAGACATTGGACGCATGGAGCATGATAACCGCCTTCGTATTGCTCCTTATGGAATCCTCCACCGCTTCCGGACGCACAGTCCCGTCATCCTCTGTCCTTACGATATCCCACGACACGCCCCGGGCTTCCATCTGCTTTAGCGGACGCATAACTGCATTGTGTTCCATTCCGGAAACCAGCACATGATCTCCGGATTTCAGGAAGCCTTTGATAAAATAATTCAGCGAGTATGTAATCCCCGGCGTAAATATCACGTTTCTTGAATCCCCTGCATGGAACAGCCTCGCCAACTGGTCACGGGTATTAAGCACGAGTTCTTCTACTTCATAGGCGCCTTCATAATTCCCTCTATTAATGTTAAAAGCTCCTTTTTTCAGCAATCCTGCCATTGCCTCCGCCACATTAGGAGCTTTCGGCCAAGAAGTGCTTCCGTTATCAAAATAAATCCGCCTGCCTTCTTCCATCTCATTACCTTCTTTCAAATATCAGAGCCTCCGTACGCAATCTCCACAAGAACCAATCCTTCCGGCGGTGCGGTTACCCCGGCTTCCGTACGCTTCTTTGCATCCAATATTTCCCTTACTTTTTCCGGGGCGTAAAAACCACGCCCCACACGAATCAATGTCCCTGCAATGATCCGCACCATATTGTACAGAAAACCGTTTCCCGTTACCCGTATCGTAATGTCCGCCCCCGATTTCTCGATGTCTATCCCGTCTATCCTGCGGACCGTGTCCTCCACATTGGTCCGGACATTGCAAAAACTGACGAAATCATGCTCCCCCACCAGCCAGCCTGCGCCCCGCCTCATCTTCTCCGTATCCATCGGGAAAGAGACAAATGCGCTGTATCTGCGTTTCAGAGGATTGGGAACCGATGCGTTATAGATATGGTACTCGTAAGTCTTCGTCACCTGCTTCTGATATCGGGGATGCCAGTCAAGAGGCACTTCATCCGACCGTACCGCTACGATATCCTTTGGAAGTTTTTGATTCAGCGCATATGCCATGCGTTCCGGCGGGATCCGCGACTCCGTGTCGAACACCGCCACATTTCCCAGCGCATGGACTCCTGAATCCGTACGGCTCGCCCCTATAACATGAATATCCTCCCCGGTCAGCTTCTTAAGTTTGTTATTTAGAACCTCTTCGATGGTGATTCCGTTGGGCTGAATCTGCCAACCGCAGTAATCCGTTCCGTCATATGCTACAAAGATTCTGATTCGTCTCATAATTCTCCCTTACATTTCTGCAAATATCCGCCGTATAGTTTTTTATATCTTAGAATATCCACACATGCAGCGGCATATATCTTCCGATTACAACCACCGTAATTACATACGCACCCATAACCAGATACGCCGTATAATCCCTTCCCCTGTAATGCAGCGGCTTCATCTTAGTCCTTCCTTCTCCGCCCCGGTAGCATCTCGCTTCCATCGCCATGGCCAAGTCGTTCGCGCGGCGGAAGGCGGACACGAACAGCGGCACCAGAATCGGAATCATGCTCTTCGCCCTCTGAATCATATTCCCGCTCTCAAGATCCGCCCCTCTGGCAATCTGCGCCTTCATAATCTTATCCGTCTCTTCCAGCAGAATGGGAATAAAACGAAGCGCAATCGACATCATCATCGCCACTTCATGTACCGGCACACGCACCTTGTTCAGCGGATGAAGCAGAGCTTCAATCCCATCGGTCAGCTCATTGGGCGTTGTGGTAAACGTCATAAGCGACGACCCGATAATCAAGTATACCAGTCTGGCCGCCATATATACCGCCGTCACAAGGCCTCCCTCTGTAATGGTAAAGATCCAGGCATGGAACAGCACTTCCCCGCTTCTCGTAAGGAACAAGTTAAACAGAACCGTAATCATCAACAGCATAATCACAGGCTTTAACCCCCTTACGATAAATGACAGCGGCACCCGCGACGCCCGGATTACCGCCGCCATAAATAATGTTGCTATCAGATACCCGGATATGCTCTTAAATAAAAACAGCGAAATCAGATATAACAGTGTAGACACAAGCTTAACTCTCGGGTCTAGCCTGTGTATCACACTCTTTGCCGGATAATATTGTCCTATCGTAATGTCTCGAATCATACTTCCTTCTCCATCCCGTAACTGGTTTATAAATTCATGCGAAATCCCCTACGACAAAGCCCGCATAATCTCATCCGCCGCCTCAGAGACCGTCGTGACATCCGTCCTGACCGCAATCCCGTTCTTAGCCAAATCGTGCATGATATATGTGACCTGCGGCGCGGCAAGCCCCACCTTCTCCAATTCCTGATAATGCTCAAATACTTTCTTAGGCTCATCGTAGTACATGACCGTTCCCCTGTTCATCACGATCAGCCTGTCCGCATATCTGGCGATATCCTCCATACTGTGAGACACCAAGATCACCGTCATATCTGTCTCCCTATGGAGAAATGCAATCTGATCCAATATATCGTCCCGTCCCTTTGGATCTAAGCCTGCCGTAGGCTCATCCAACACCAGGACCTTCGGGCGCATGGCAAGTACACCCGCGATGGCGGCTCTTCTTTTCTGCCCGCCGGACAGCTCGAAGGGAGACGACTCATAGTATTTCTCTTTAAGTCCTACCAGCCTCAGGGCCGAAAGCGCCCGTTCCTTACATTCTTCCGGGGACAAGCCCTGATTCTTCGGGCCGAAACACACATCCGTCAGCACGTCGATCTCAAAGAGCTGATGCTCCGGATACTGAAAAACCAGTCCTACCTCATTGCGCAATTCACGCATGGGATATCCCTCTCGGTAAATGTTCTCTCCATTATAATACAATTCCCCGCTGGTTGCTCGAATCAGTCCGTTCAAATGCTGGATCAGCGTGGACTTACCGGAACCCGTATGGCCGATGACGCCTATAAATTCCCCATGAGGAATCGTCAGACAGATATCGTTCAATGCCTTCTTCTCATATGCGGTTCCCTGACTGTAAACATAGTTCAGATGTTCTAATTTAATTGACATAACGCTTCCACCAACTCTTCTTTCCTCAGTATCCCTTCCCTGATCTTAAGCCCGCGTTTCCTCAGCTCATCCGCCAGAAGCGCGGCCTGCGGGACGTCCAGCCGGTAAGATTTCAGTTCGTCCACCCGGGAGAATATCTCTCTCGGCGTCCCTTCCATCACCACATGGCCGTGATCCATCACATAGATCTTATCTGCATCCACTACTTCCTCCATATAGTGGGTGATCAGAATCACCGTCACCTGCTTCTGCTTCCTTAGTTTCTGCACGGTCTTCAATACCTCCCGGCGTCCAACAGGGTCCAGCATCGCCGTCGGCTCGTCCAACACGATGCATTTAGGTTCCATTGCCACTACTCCCGCAATTGCTACGCGCTGCTTCTGTCCGCCCGAGAGTTTGTTCGGCGAATGACTGCGGTACTCTATCATCCCGACTGCTTTCAGGCTCTCCTCCACACGCTTCCAGATCTCGTCCGTAGGGACTCCCAGATTCTCCGGACCGAATCCTACGTCCTCTTCCACCACTGTACCGATAATCTGGTTGTCGGGATTCTGGAACACCATTCCCGCCGACTGGCGCACATTCCATAATTCCGACGGATCGCTGGTGTTGCGTCCGTCCACCCACATCGTGCCTGCCGTCGGCACAAGGATAGCATTGATATGCTTGGCAAGCGTGGATTTCCCGGAGCCGTTATGCCCCAGGACTGCGATGAACTGCCCCTCTTTCACATCAATATCCACTTCGTCGATCGCCCTTGACGTTCCGATTACGTTGCCCTCCTCGTCCCGTTTCTCGTATTCAAATACCAGCTTCTCCGTCTGAACCATGCCTGCGCCCCCGCCTTTCATCTGTCATTATACTTTTCTTATTGTACGTTATTGGTTTTTGTTTTGCAAGGTTCTGTTTTAATGAAAATCAAAAAGCCGTACCGGCTGCGCCCTAAACAGTGTGCAGCCGGTACGGCCCGTCGTCTTTCTCTTAACTTTACAGCTATTCCAGGACAGAGTACTGCAGATATTCATAAAGCAATCTCGTCCCCTCCGTAATCTCCGGCGGAAGCAGCGCACGCGCTACCATCTTCGGTTCAACATTCTGCTCCGTCTCGTCATCCCGTCTGAGCATGGCATAATCCCCGTCGATTCTTTCTACGACATATGTACATGACAACATATTATTTACCTCCATCCATCAACATCTATCGATCTGTCGGTCAATCGCTTTTGATCTCGCGTCCCTTCCGATTAATAATGATAATTCCGACGCTTACCAAGACCAGCGCCGCGAGATTCTTTACGGACGCCACCTGCTCGCCAAGGAATAGGGCCGACATTGCGACGCCGAATACAGGGATACTGAAACCAAAGATCGCTACCTTTCCCACAGAATTATATTTCAGCAATTCCGCCCATATACTAAACGCCGCCGTGGACAGCAGGGACATGTACAGAAGCAGCAGCGATGATTTTACGGTAAAGCCCTGAACATTTCCGCCGGCGGCAGCTCCGATCAGAATCAGCGCCGCGCCGCCAAACAGCAGTTGATACGCCGTGATCGTCACAGGTTTCTCCCGGTCCGAAATCATCTTAAGCGTCACGCTGCTCAGGCCGTAGGAGAACGCACAGATCAGCACCATTCCCTCACCCGAAAATGAAAATCCGCTGCCCCACGCTCCCGGTTCCAGATTGATGACAATAATTCCTGCAAATCCTACCAGACACCCCGCAGCCTTCTTCCAGGTCAGCTTCTCTGACTTCATCAGAAAATGTGCCGCGATTATGGAAAAAAACGCATTTGATGCGTTAATTACGGAGCCTTTCGCCCCCGTCGTGTTGGCAAGCCCGATATAGAAACACACGTACTGAATCGTCGTCTGCAGAATCCCCTGCCCGAACACATAGGGGACAGAAGACTTCTTTATCGTGATCACTCGTTTCTCCAACACACAGCCAAGCAGGAAAGTGAACGCACCCGCCATAAAGAACCGGTATCCGGCAAATAAAATCTGACTGCCTGCATTCTCAATATGGAATAATTCATAACCTATCTTCACACATGGAAATGCACTGCCCCATAAGGCACAGCACATTAAAGCAAGGGCCGATCTAACAGCCGTATTCTGATAAAAACGTTCCATTATTCCTTCTCCGGTTCCGGATAGTCTACCCCCTGCGTATCTACCGTAACCGTCTTCATCTTCTGCTCTTCCAGAGGTCTGTCATTGTAATCCGTATCCGTTTCGGCAATCTTGTTCACAACCTCTATACCCTCGATAACCTTCCCGAATGCCGCATAAGACCCGTCCAGATGCGGCGAATTCTTGTGCATAATGAAAAACTGAGAACCTGCGGAATCCGGATTCATGGAACGCGCCATAGAAAGGACGCCCTCCGTATGCTTCAAGTCATTATCGACACCGTTCTGGCTGAATTCACCCTTGATGTAATATCCCGGACCGCCCATGCCCGAGCCGTCAGGACATCCTCCCTGAATCATGAAACCGCTGATTACCCGATGAAAGATCAGGCCGTCATAATACCCCTTCTTAACCAATGAGATAAAGTTGTTCACCGTATTCGGCGCAATCTCCGGATATAGTTCCGCTTTCATGATATCCCCGTTTTCCATTTCGAATGTTACAATTGGATTCTCCATATTTTACTTTCCTCTCTTCCTGCTGATTTCAGCTGATTTACCGCTATCTATTGTAGCCGATATTGCGCCGTTCGTAAAGCGCGAATAAATTTATAACAAAACTTCCTTATTCCTGAATAGACGCGGACAGCATCGAAACCAGACTGTCCGCGGCAAGAGGTTCCAGTCCGCTTCCTATATTCTCCACGGCGCAGGAAAGAATACATCCGTTAGAAAGACATGTCCATAGTCTATATCCTTCCTCTCCCGCCAAAGAATAAGAGAAGAATGACCACTGACGGTCTCCTTCCGCCAGTGTCTGAATCTCTCCCACCGACGCTTCCTGCTCGTCGGTATTCGCGCTCATAAGATACTCTACCTCTTGCTGAGCCGTCGTAATAACGACATTCTCATCCTCTGCCATCAGGCGGAGATTAATCTGCGTACTGCTTGTACCGTCCGTTCCTATCCGCTGAAATGCCACTTGCTGTTCCGAACTGAATTCTACATCCTCGAATCCTTCCGGTCTTACAAGTGAGATCTTAATGCTTCCATCCTCCGTAGAAAGAGCAGAAATCCCATCTTCCGACGCCTCATTCGGCTCTTCCGGCTGCTTCTCTGCCTCTTCATCGGCTCCCTTAGCCTCTAAGGACGTTTCCTGTCCGGCTGGTTCCGGCGATTCCTTTGTCTCTTCCTTGTCTCCACATCCTGTAAATGCTATGCTTGAAGCTACAATTAATCCAATAATAATCCTTTTCATATACACGACCTCATCCTTTGTTTTTATATGACTCCATTCTGTCTTTCACAAGTTGCAGGATCCTCTCTCTGGTGATCGTCTTTCCTGCCTGCAATGGAGTAGGGCATGCCACAACATTCTATATTCTAGCATGTCTCTCCTCCAAAGTCTATTTTATTCTTTAAAATTTCTTTTAAAAATTCTTCTAAAATCTGTAAGGTTCTTGCAAGATTTTTCTAAAGAGGCTATAGTAGTAGTATTATTTATAATTCTATGTGGAAAGGAACTCTTATGAATCTTAATAATAAAACAATCCTTCTTGGAGTTACCGGCGGAATTGCCGCGTATAAAAGCGCATCTCTGGCAAGTCTTCTGGTAAAATCCGGCGCGGAAGTCCATGTGATTATGACGGAACACGCAGCCAATTTTATTAATCCAATTACTTTTGAATCTCTGACAGGACACAAATGCATCACAGATACCTTTGACCGCAATTTTGAATTTAAAGTAGAGCACGTCGCCCTTGCCAAAAAGGCCGATCTGATCATCGTCGCACCGGCAACCGCCAATATAATCGCGAAACTTGCCCATGGCCTTGCCGACGATATGCTTACGACTACCATACTGGCAAGCAAAGCTCCAAAGCTCATCGCTCCCGCCATGAATACAGGCATGTACGAGAATCCTGTTACTCAGGATAACCTCGCTCTTCTTAGACGATACGGAATGAAAATTATTTCTCCCGCAAGCGGACGCCTCGCCTGCGGCGATATCGGCGCAGGAAAGATGGAAGAACCAGAGGTTATATTCGAACATATTCTTTCCGCCTGCGCTTGTTCCAAAGACATGTCAGGCATAAAGGTTCTCGTAACCGCCGGACCTACTCAGGAAGCTCTTGACCCTGTCCGTTTTCTTTCCAACCACTCCTCCGGAAAGATGGGATACAGCATTGCAAAAGCCTGTATGCTCCGAGGGGCTAAGGTCACGCTGGTAACCGGCAGGACATCCCTGAAACCGCCTGTGTTCGTAGATGTAATTCCTGTCGTCTCGGCCGGGGATATGTACGACGCAGTTATTTCGCGAAGCGATTCCATGGATATTATTATTAAAGCCGCGGCCGTAGCCGATTATCGTCCAAGCACAATCGCCGAAGAAAAGGTTAAGAAGGCGGATTCCCAGCTATACCTCTCTCTAGAACGAACCCGCGACATTCTGAAGTATTTGGGAGAACACAAGAAACCTTCACAATTCCTGTGCGGTTTCTCCATGGAAACAGAGAATATGTTGGATAATTCCATAAAAAAGCTAAACACTAAAAATCTGGACATGATCGTCGCTAATAACCTTAAGGTTCCCGGCGCCGGATTTAAAGCAGATACGAATATCGTCACTATGATTACCCATGATGAGGTCACCGAACTCCCCATTATGGACAAAGAAGAAGTTGCTTTTCATATATTAGACAAAATTCTCTCTCTACGGGATAGAGGCTGTTCAGACAGGGCGTAAACTTTTGGAAGCATTATAAGATAAAAGCTGCTTGGACAGGACATAACTTTTGGGTGCATTAAAAGGGGCTGTTGCAATAAGCAAAACAATTACAAGATATGGCGGAATTTAGTTTCTG
>CAJTOH010000038.1 GCA_910577685.1 uncultured Dorea sp.
CTGAAAGTAAGTGAGGGCAGATGGCAGATCGAGGAATGCTTCCGGATCATGAAAACAGATTTTTCTGCAAGACCTGTTTATTTACAGGATGAAAACCGGATCAAAGCACATTTCCTGATTTGTTTTCTCGCATTAACACTCTACCGTTTTCTTGAGAAAAAACTGGATGATAAGTACACCTGCGGAGAATTATTAGATACGCTAAAAGCAATGAATTTCGCCGAAATACAGGAGCAGGGATTTATCCCACTATACAGGCGGGAGCTTATCACGGATGCTCTCCATGAAGCCTGTGGTTTCCGAACGGATTATCAATTCATAACCAAAAGCAGCATGAGAACCATTCAGAAAAAAAGTAAAGGGAAAGAATAAATTACTATAATTCGTAACAACGACAACAATCGCTGTAACCCAGAAAACACAAGGGGTACAGCGATTATTTAATTTACTAACTGTCAAAGACAGGATTATATACTATTATTTATAAAAACAGTCAACTAAATTTCCGAAATATGGAGACAAAGATGAAAAAGAAATTATTCTACGGAGCTATTGCCGGAATTGCGGCAATAACCTTGCTGCTGTGCATGCCATTTTCCCAGATTGACCTTGCATCAGGCGCTCTTCGCACCGCTCCCTCTTTACCCGACGCTGCGCCGGATCCGATTGAATCCCCGGTTGTCATAGACGGACAGTATTCCCTGACCGTTGAGAGCAGCATTGGTATGCTGACTTATTATAATCAGGCTGATGCCCGTTGGGCAGATTATCTTTACGGAGGTCAGGACCCCATTAAAAAGTATGGCTGCGGCCCCACTGTTCTTGCTATGATCGTATCAAGTTTCACCAATCATACCCTTCTGCCTTCCGAGATGGCAGACTGGGCGGCTGATAATCATTACTGGGCGCCCGGCGGCGGCACGGCGCATAATTTTATCCCTGAATGTGCGGCCGCCTTTGGCCTGCAGGTTAATTCCTTTCAGGACTTTTCTGTGGAGGGAGTCTTATCCGAACTGTCCGGAGGCCATATTCTGGTTGCGCTGATGGGCCCCGGTCATTTTACCGGAAGTGGTCACTTCATTATAATAACGGATTACTGGACCGGTACTCAGGTTCGGGTCGCCGACCCTGCAAGTCTCGAGAATACTCAGACTCCTTGGGAAGTCCGGACTCTCCTCGACGAGCTTAGCCATGTGGCTAACTCCGGAGGTCCTGTTTGGAGTATCTCTCCCAAATAATTCAATGTTTCTAATTAAGAAAAGCTGCCGGGAAATGTTATCTATCATTTTCCGACAGCCTTCATCATGTCTTTTTATTGTGCCGATTGGTAATAAGAATCCTTTCCAGCCACTTTGGAATTCACCATTCTGTCTCTCTCAATCGTCCGGTTTAATATCTGCAGCAACTGGCCGCTCAATTCGACAATCTTCTTTTCCTCAAAACTATCAGGCGGATATGCGTTCTCACCTTTCAGCCAACACAAAAGCTTTTCCTGCTCGTCGCCGCTTGCCTGAATTAAGAGCCGAATCTCACCCTTCGTCTCGCTGACCAGATCCATCTCCTCCTGCCGCATCTTGATTAAAAGCTGCGCAGATTCCTGATCGTTCCTTGATAAAGCATCCCCAAGCTCTTTTGTCATTCGTTCTATCTCAGCCATATGCACATAATTCCGCTGCACCCGCTTCAAAACTTCCGACATCAATTCTTCTTTGCTCTCCATATGACCTCCTGCCTATACAGCAGCCGTCTTACTGGCTTCTTTGAATGCATCCCGAAGTTCCGCTACAAGGGGCTTCAGTTCTTGGATTACAGCGCTGTTTCTTCCAGCCTGCAGTCTGCCAAGCTCATAAAGAAAGAATTCATACATTCTTCTCAGTTCATAGCTGATTCTATACTCCATGTTCAGAGTTTTATTGAGATATTCTACAATCTCTCTCGACCTTTTCACTGACTTATCAAACAAATCATAATTCTTATCTTCCAGAGCGATCTGCGCCCTGGTTAGACGCTTGATCAGCTCATCATATAGAAGCAATAGCATCTCACTGCGTGTCATCGTATTTACAGACTGCATCTTGTACTGTTGATATCCGTTCTGATACATATTCTTCCCCTTTTTTAATCTTAATAGCCGCCAACCTGGCTAAGCCAGCTGCTCTGGCTATTCATCTGGGAGATTAACGTCTCCAGACTTGTAAACTGCTTAATGTAGCGGTCTCTCTCTGTTTCCAGTCTTGACTGAAGTTTCGTGATCGCCTTATTGATATCCTGCAGCTGCTTATACATATAGTTCTCAGTAAGACTGATCGGGGAACTCTCTGCGCCTGCTTTCTTAACAAGAATACCTTTGGACTCCCAAGAACCTAATGTATTCACATACTTTTTCATGGTATTCTTAAGGTTCGTCGCCATACCTGCGATAGATGAGCCTTTGTCGTTTACTCCTTCGCCTGCGGTAAAGAGCTGTTCTACCTTCTGCGGATCCTTCTCAAGAGCCGCGCGGAGTTTCGTCTCGTCTAACGTCAGTTTACCATTATCGGAGTAGAGATTGGAGGTTGTGATTCCGATCTCGCTCAACTGCTGTGACGTTCCGCCGCTGATAATGAAACGAAGGTCGCTGCTCAAGGTTCTCAGATCGCTGTCGTTGTAAAGCATACCCGTCTTAGCCTTCTCTTCCCAGAGCTTGATCTCCTCCTCGGACATCTCTTTGCGCTGCTCGCTGGTAAGCGGCTGATAGTCTCTATCCGGTCTTGTTGTCAACTGCTTGTTTACAACCTCAATCATCTTGTTGTAGTCTTCGATCATAGATTTGATACCGTCTACGATCTTGTCTGCATCTACGCGGGCGTCTATCTTTACCTCTTCTGCCGATTCGTCTCTGACCTTATTGCCGGAATCGTCTACCTTATATCCGAATTCGCCTTTTACAGAAATCGAAAGACCGTCAACAGTAAAAGTATTCGTATCACGATGCAATTCAATCTCTTCGTCTGAGCCGCTGAATTTTACTGACACAATCGCATCTTTTCCCTGTTCAGCAACACTTGTTACATCTCCGCCAAAAATTCCCTTTAACAGCTGCTCGGCGTCAGCGTTGTTTCCACTAAAATTAATCGTCCCGCTTGCACCATTTTCTTTTGCTGTAAATGTGAACTTATCCGATGCAGACTGATAACTTACATTTACATTTGTCTTCTCATTGATTCTTGACATCAATGAATTCATAGTGTCGTCGTCATAAATGTCTACATCTACACCATTTATTTTTACAGTTACCGCATTTTTCTTAATATCGTTTCCATCCGCATCTTTGCCGATTACCTTTTCCTGGAAATTAATCTTGTTTCCATCGTTATCTACAATATTGCCGGCTGCATCTCTCTTCAAACCGGATAATCCTGCTTCCGTAAGACCAACATTCAGATTCACACGGTTTGATTCCCCTGATCTCGTCCTCAAAGCGCCGTTCACAAGATCTGCATCGCCGCCCGTAATTGAAAGTGTAGAAGTTGGATCACTGTCGTCTAAGCCTGGCTTATTCTTTTTTGCAGGATCAGTCGTCCTGAATGTTAATTTGTTGCCGTCTTTTTTAACTTCTATTCTATCCTTACCAAATGCTGAATCCACCTGTTTTTGGAGTGTTTCTGCGATCTTATCCAATCTGGCATCATTATTTGACAGATTGCTTAATTCATCTGCCGACGGCATATAGACAGTCTTAGAAGTTCCGTTATAGGATAATGATAATCCCTTCCCGCCAACTCTTTCACTAAATGTCGTGGTAAGCTTACCTAACTTACTTCCTATATCCTCAAACCCATCCTCAAGATTCCATTCTTTGCCATCCGCCGGACTATTTAAGCCTAAATACTGCAGGGCGCTTCCTCCTGTCAGCTTAAGGGACGTCATATCTGTTCTCCCTGTCGCCTCAGTAAGCTTAATATTATCTCCATCTACCCCTACCGTAATCATCTTGCTTAAATCTATAGAAGGTTCTTTGCTGTCTGTTGCTTTTACCGTTTTTAATTGATCATTGATTGCATCTGCAATCTTCTGCGCCGATGTATAATCGTACGCCGTACCATCTGCCTTGTTTGCCGCCAGAGTAAGAGAATATGTCTTATCACCATATTTAAAATCCAGAGTCTTACCTGCAAGATTCTGCACGTCATTAAAATCAACCTCACCCGTCGTAACCAGCTTGTCGGAAATAGCCCCCGAACTCCACTTTGCCTTCTCCGCCATCTGCTTTACGCCCATTACCGTAACCGCATCTGCCGTATTAGCATTACCCGTAACAGAAACATACTTACTGTTCGCTCCGGTAGCATTAATCAGGTTTCTTCCCCAGAATGTAGAACTAAATAAATGAGTCGAAGAAGTCCATGAATCCGTATATTTATTAGCAAATGAAATCATCATCTCAGTAATCTCACGGATCGCGCTCTGCTTCCACTCAAGCTGCTGCTTCTTCTGCTGCTGCTGCGTAATCTTGCTTGTAGTGCCGATTGTCATACCTTCAATCAGGGTATCACGATCCATACCGCTGGCCAAGCCGCCGTATCCGCGGATGTTGTTGCTTGTTGAGTTAGTCAATCCACCTATTGTTGCCATACAAATCTCTCCTTTTCTCTTTCATTAATAATGCTTATTGTTTGTGCGATACGATAGCTCTGTGTACTTAATGCCCAGTATTACTCCCGCACCTTTTTATAAATTCAAATTTATTCTGTACTTATTTATCGGCATATAGTATACTTTAAATAATAGTTAGATAAGTTTTAATTACGAATGGAGGAATTTATTTTGGCTACTATTATCGCACTTACGAACCAAAAAGGCGGCGTAGGCAAGACAACCTCATCCAGCGCTCTGGCTGCCGGGCTGTTTTCCTTTTACAATAAAAAGGTGCTGGCCATCGATTTGGATCCTCAGGGAAGTATGGGTTTCAGCCTTGGACTGGATATTGAGAATTGCAGTACGATTTACGACGTACTGAAGGGACAGGTTTCTATTAAAGATGCAATCCAAGATACGGATTACTGTGATATTATTACTTCAAATATTTTACTTAGCAGCGCGGAACTGGAATTTACCTCTTCCGATCGGGATATACTTCTTAAGAGAGCGCTGCTCCCTGTAATCGCAGAGTATGATTATATTATTATTGATACTCCGCCGGCCCTGAACGTCCTTACGGTGAATGCTTACGCGGCGTCCGACCACCTGATTATTCCCATGGCTCCGGAGATCCTAAGCCTGCTCGGTGTTTCCCAGCTAAAAGACACTATTGATTCGGTCCGTCAGAGTGTGAATCCCAATCTGAACGTACTCGGCATCCTCCTCACAAAATACAATCCCCGGACATTGCTTGCCCGCGAGGTAAAGGAGATGGCTGAGAATATCGCTTCTCAGATAGGAGCGTGCGTATTTAATGCCCAGATTCGTACAAGCGTGGCCGTAGCAGAAGCGCCCGCCCATGGTCTCAGTATATTTGATCATGCTCCGCATGCGAAGCCATCTATAGATTATCAGGAATTTATCCGTGAAGTAGTGGATATGACTTCTTCCGAGACAATATAAGGAGGCATTTACAATGGCAAGAAAAAGCAATAAGACGGCTCATGTATTGAATCTGCTTGCCGGACATGATAACCATTCCAATCCGGACGAGACAATAGAGACAACTTCTGCGGAGGCGGAGACGCCGGCTGAGATGTCCGCCTCTGAGTCTCCCGCTCCTGCAGATTCCGAAACACCTGCCGCCAGTACCCCGCAGGTTCAGAATATTTCTGTGATAGATACGACAGGCGAAGATCCTGTTGCCGATTTAATTCAGCAGAAACTGTCCGCTCAGTTTGAAGAGCCGGTTTCTGATGTTTCAGATGAGTCTGATCCCCCCGTTTCCGAACCGGCGGAAGAAGCGGCTGACGCAGATACTTCTGTTACGCCTTCTGCTCTTTCCGAGGCAGATAGCGCTGCCGCGCCGGATGCGGCAGATTCTTTTTCTATGGAAGCTGCTTCCGACAATGTTACCGTTCCGCCCCCGTCACCGGCGCCGGACCCTGTTCCGGTTTCTGTTCCTACGCCGGAGCCGGTTTCTTCTATACCGATACCTGATCCGGAATCCGTCCCCGGCCCTGGTCCTACAACGGTTTCCAAGGCTGAGACGACGCCGGTCTGCGAACCGGAACCCGAACCGGATTTTATTTATGTGAATATTATGGAATCCATCGTTAAGGATAAGATTATTTATTATATGCGGCAATTCGACGTCTGCACTTGCGACCGCTGCATTGCCGACACTACCGCGCTGACACTGAACGGCCTGACGCCGAAATATATCGTCACTTCACCGGCTGCCGTCGACCCGCTCATCAGCTTCTATACCAATAAACTGATTTCCGACGTAACAGTTGAGGCAACAAAGGCATGCATAACCGTGAAGGACAATCCGAGACATTAATAAAATTATTAACCAGTATAAAAAGGAGTGCATATGCACTCCTTTTTAGTAATCTATATTCGTATTACTTCTTAAGCTTGAATTTTTCCGTCTGCTGTTTCAGCATCGTAACCTGTGCAAAGAGCTCCTGACTGACAGCAGCCGATTCCTCGCTGCTTGCCGAGTTCGTCTGAACGACCTCCGAAATCTGCCCAATTCCGTCCGTAACTTGCTTAATGGATTCTGCCTCTCCCTGAATCACTTCAGCGATCGAACCAATTGCACTGTTAGACTCAACAACAAGGTCAAGCGTCTTCTGCAATGTATCGGAAACTTCGTCTACGATCTGACTGCCCTTCTCCGTCACCTGAACAGAGTTGCCGATAAGATCTTTCGTTGCCTTTGCAGCCTGATCAGACTGTGCGGCTAAGCTGCGCACTTCGTCGGCAACTACGGCGAATCCCTTGCCTGCGTCGCCGGCTCTGGCTGCCTCTACCGCCGCGTTCAATGCCAGAATATTGGTCTGGAACGCTATATTCTCAATCGTTGCGATAATCTCGCCGATCCGGTGGGACGCCTGCGTAATATCATTCATAGCAGAAATCATCTCTTCCATCTGCTTGCTGCTGACCGTTACCTGCTCCCCGGTCAATCGTGCATTCTCCTGTGCGTTCTGCGCCATCTCAACATTCTTGGCAGCGTTTCTGGAGAGCTCCTCAAGCATCGCATATAACTGCTCCACGGCGCTCGCCTGTTCGGTCGCCCCCTGAGCCAATGACTGCGCTCCGCTGGATAGCTGTTCCGCACTTCCGGAGATCTGATGTTCTACCTTGCCGATATTTCCAATAGACGCGGATAATGTATCCGTAAAACTCTCAATCGATGTTTCGATAGATTTAAAATCTCCAATAAATGGTGTGGACGTGTGTACATTAAACTCACCGCGTGCCAGTTGATTCATAATGCGGTTGATATCTCCGACATATCCGTGGATTCCCGTAAGGGATCTCTTCAAAATCTCTGATAATGCGCCAATCTCGTCGCAGGATTCATAATTCAGCTCCAGATCAAGCGTTCCCCCCTCAAGAGGACGGACACATTCACTAATATACATAATCGGCCTGATAACCCTCTTCATTACGTAAGAAATCAGACTTATGAGACATATAAGCGCTACAAAAAAGCAAATACCTGCCAACACCTGTACCACATGGATCGTCCGGAACATGCTCTCCGTACTCTCCTCATTCAGCTTAGCCCCTTCTTCCACAATCTCTTCCAAATTCGCTACCAACGTAGCCAGATTCGTTCGGATGGTAGTCTGATAATAGTCCCGTGCTGCTTCCGGATCTGTCTTTAACAGCTCTAACGCATAACTGGCCGACTCATGCAGCTCCTTGTGCATAGGCTCAATCTGATCTCTCTTCTCAAGAACAAGCGCATCATCCGTATCCAGATCAGCATAAAGCCACTTTCCCAGTACACAAGCCGTAGGATCCATACTTCCTTCGAAATCAATCCCTGCGTACAAAGCACTGCTCAGACTGCTGGACCACTTATAATGAGCCGTCTCCGCCTTCTCAATTGTATCCAGCATCGTACTTGCATCACTACTGGAATTCGCCGCATCTTTAATAAGAAAAACATTGAATGTTACCACCAGGCTGTACACGAGTACGGCAGCAAACGCAAATGCTACTCGAATCCCAACCATTGTCTTAATACTCTTACGCATGGAAATATATCCCCTCTTTCTTTCTATATCCTCCCTCATATCCCGGGAAGTTTCATCATACTATTCAAGATCCTCTCACTAACATATTATGCAATATTAAAAAAATGTGATAATATATCCTGCCAAGTCATTCGCCTGCGTTCTCCGGGCCGTTACAGTTCGCTCCGTGATCAGTAACTCCGGATATTTCCTACGCAGCGACGGAATCCCCATCTTCCGTCTGACGCTTTGGCTGTTCCGTCTTCGGATTCGCCGCCGTTGTTGTTCTTGTCGTTCCTCCTGAAATGTATGCCGTTCCACATTCCGGACAAATGGCCGTATGAATAGATACCGACTGACTAATTACCCGTCTGTCTTCACGAGCCGCCGCCGCACGTTCCCGCACGACATGCTCCATCTCATGACCGCGCACTGCGGACGCCGCCTGCTCAGGTGCAATCCGGGTCGGTGTTTTAAAAGAAACCCCTGCGTCGTCAGAACCGTCCTGATATTTTCTCTCCTTACAGGTCTGACATTCGCCTTCTTCCGCTGTCTTTTGAACCGCATCTGCACCCAGCTCAGCCGACGAAGATCCCGGCGACGCAAGGCCTGCATCCTCTAAGTTCTTCCCGGCGCCATTCTCTGCCTGTTTCCCGCTGCCCAGACCTGCCGGATCCGCATACTTGATCCGCATACGCACCGCCAATTCTGCCGGATCCATTCCCTCCCTCAGGAAGGGAATGGAATAGCCGATCCCTCGCGGAGCGTTTGTCTCAACTGCAGATATCGGTTTGACAGGCTCCACAGGTGTTCCCGGACTTGCCGGACGTCCCGCGGCCATAGCCGCCCCGACGCCCAGATTCGCCTGTACGCCGAACACCGAACCAACATTCTTTCCATTCTGCACTCCCGATACGCCCGCCGCGCTCTGTTCCCCCTGCGCGGCCGAACTCTGAGCGCCTTCTATACCCGAAGCGGGGCCTGCGCTGCGTGAAACCTGTACTCCTGCCGCAGCGTTACTGCGCCCTAAAGCGCCCGCTCCCTGAACGTCCATTCCCTGCTGCGCTCCGTTTGAGCGTCCGCAGCCCATATACCGATAAGACGTACCTACATATGGACTAACCGCTGAGATTCCGCCTACCATGAACCCTCACCTCCTGTTACTCCTCATTCATGCCTACGACATTATCCCAGATATTATTCACTTCTTCTACACATTCCATATAGATCTGTGCCATCTCATTCGTCTTGAGTCCCAGTTCCTCCGAGATCTCCTTGATTTCACTCCAGTCGGCCCTCTCATAGCTGAGTACCAGCTCGTACAGACGGCCCGCCTTACCTTCCTTTCTGATAAGCGCATCCTTTACCTCTTCCAAGATCGGAATCTCATAGAGGATCTCCGCAAGCGGCGCGTCGATCATATATTCCAGCATAGAGAACATACCAAGCAGATACGCATCCGAGCTGTTAATCGGGAAATCCTTCAGCCTCTTTACCAACGCTGACGCAAAATTAGCGCGCATAAAAGAGGCTTTCAGCAATTCTTCTGATTCTGACTTATTCGGTTTATCCTCGAAACTCAGCAGGTAAACCCATTGCTTCAACTGGCTGATTCCGACACGCACCAAAGCCTGACGAACGGACGTCGTCTCATGATGTACCGCAAAATATGCGGAATTCGCCATCTTAAGCAGAGCATAGGTGAGAGACGCATCCCTGATGATCGTCTCCTCCAGAATCTCTACATCCGGCTCATCCTTGGTAATCTCCACAATAAGCTGGTAGAGGTTCCCCTGCATAAAGTCCATCTTGCTTGCCTTTGACGTCGTAGCTCCCGCAATATAATTGCCTTCCACATAGTCAACGCCTAATTCGACCGCACAGTCATATACTTCCTTGCTGTTCACTCCCGTAGCGATAAATTGCTTCTGGAACCCATGGGCCATATCAATTACATTGGCGATAGAACGTCTCTGGGTTCCTTCCAGCTTGTTAGAAATATCCATCTTAATATAATCCACATACTCCAGCATACTGAAATATTTCGGGGTAAACTGGAAATCATTAATCGCAAAGTGATAGCCGTCTTCACGATACTTACTGATTAGGATTGCGGCCAGAGAGTGGACAACAATGTTGTCCTCAATCTGGATCACTACCTTATCCTTATCAAAGATCTTCGGCGTATTACGGAACAAAAGAGTAGGAGTAAAGGTCATAAAAGTCTTTTTATCTTTGAATATCCTCTCCGAATTCTCAGACAAAAAAGCAACCATCGTATTTGCCGCCACATTGTCCGAACTCGAGTTATACAGGCTGCTCTCATCCTCTTGGATTAGTAGCTCATATCCGATGACGGTGTCTTTCAGATCTTTTATAGCCTGTCTTACAACGCAATTCTTCATCTATCTATCCCTCCGGTCCAGTAATTCATCCATGACCTCGACCAAACGTCCGATCTCCGGTTTTGACATCTGCTCGTCTGCTCCGAGCTGCTTGCCTTTTATTCTCATCTCTTCATTAATCAGGGACGAGAAGATTACAACCGGCATCTTCTTCATGTTATCATCTTCTTTCACAAGTTTCGTCAAACGATGCCCATCCATCTCAGGCATCTCGATATCAGTGATCAATAATGCCGCTCTTTGATAGAAATCCGGTTCATTTCTGATACTCTCAAGGAACTCCCATGCTTCCCGTCCGTTATTGAAAGTTGTAAGATTGGTATATCCCGCGCGGAACAATGAATCCGAGATCATCTTGGTCAAAAGGATCGAATCCTCCGCAAGGATGATACTCTGATCTCTCTGTACCCTCTCGCCGAGTCTGTCGATATCCGAAACCTGAATACTCGTCTCCGGCGCGATCTCCGCAACGATCTTCTCGAAATCAAGAATCGTAACAAGATTATCCCCGCACTGGGCGATACCCGTAGCAACGCCGTCCTCGCCATTCGTCAGCGCCTTATCCGGCTTCTGGATGGCTTCCCAGGAAATCCTGCTGATACCAACCACAGAATGTACGCGGAATGCAATGTGCATCTTATTGAAATTCGTGATAATGAACAGATCCCTGTCCTTCTTATCTCCGCACTCTCCCGTCAGATATTTGGGGAGATTGATTACAGTCAAAAGAGTCTCCCTTGGCTTGAAGATTCCTTCAACGGCATTGTGAGAATGTGGGATCGGCTTCACTTTATCCGCCATCATAATCTCCAGCACTTTTGCCACATTAATTCCATACAGCTCACCGAATATGGTAAACTGCATAACTTCAATTTCATTTGTTCCAGATTCCAATAAAATTTCTGTATTAGCCATACACTCACTCCTTTACATTCTATGTATATTTATCGGCGCAATATTCATCCGAAATAAGAGCTAAAGCATCTTCTCCGGTTTTCCCGCTGACCGGACGTACACATTCCCCGTCGCCACGTCCAACAGCATGGTTCTTGCATAATTTGCCCCGACATCTTCACTGGTAACACGCAGCCCCTCCGCCATCAGAATCCTTTTAACATTCTGTGCATTCCTCTCTCCGATATTTCCAAGACCCGCGCTGCCCTTCATCTCGAACATCTTGGCTCCTCCTGCAATCTTGCATACCATCCGCGATTTTGATCCCCCAAATGCAGTAAGTTTGCGAAGCGTCTCACGAATTCCAGTATCCGCAAACTTAAATACGTTTCCATCCTTCGCACCACTCTTTTCAGGAAGCATAATATGAAGAAGCGCTCCTAATTTAATCATCGGATCATAAAAAGAAACCCCGATACATGACCCCAGTGCATATGTAATAAGTACACCCTCCTGCCTCGTCATCTTCATATCAGCAATTCCAACGGATATCTTCTTCTCCATCTATCATTCCACTCCCAGCTTTTTCATAAGAACATTCAAAGACCCTACATCAGGTAGAAGCAGCATATTGCTGTTTAACGCTTTCCCGTCTATCTTGAATTGGCCTGTTATCATCATAATCCTATCTGAATGTTGGCCCATCATAGCGATCGGTACACTCATAATACCGCCAAGCATATTTACCGCAAGCTGCGGAACCGACAATTCAACGCTCATATTCACAAGGGATGCCATTGCCGTAATATAAGAGGAGATTACAATATTACCGATCTCCATCAGAACTGAGGAATCAATCTCCGCCAGCTCAAAGAAATTTGCCTCCGTCTTTCCCAGCATCCGGAACAAAATCTCATCTGAAAATTCCTTCGTCAGAATGAACAGCATAATACCGCTTAGTTCGCCTGACATCTCAACCAATATAGCCGCGACCACTTCCTCCGGGTCTCCCACATTGACCAACGCCTCATTAAAATCCAGAATTTCTACCTTGGGAAGAGACATATTCACCTTGGCGTTCAGCATACTGGACAGCGCCGTCGCAGCGTTGCCGCCGCCGATACTGCCGATTTCCTTCAGAATATCAATCTCCAGCTCGTTCATTTCTTCATATGTTTTTATCCCCATAATTCACCTCTCTATGACCTTAACGTATTAACCGTATTCACAATCTCATCGGATGTCTGAACCATCTTCAATGCGTAGGAATACGCTCTTTGTGCCTCAATAATGCGGGTAAAATCATCGGAAACACTTGCGCCTGACATTTCCAGTGCATGATCTTTCACCTGTGCTCCCGCCGTCAAAAACGGCTGTCCATTCTTCACCGTCGGCGCATACTCATTATTGCCGACGCTTAACATCCCGTCCATGATATTGAAACCGAATACCCCGATCTGTCCGCTTAACTCTCCGTCTGTGATACGGATAGGGTTGCGGTTCTGATCCAGAACAAAGTTGCCGTTATCGTTCACCAGATAGAACTCATCGCCGCGCTTGGACATGCTGAAATGCCCGTTCCTCGTATATGTAATCTCATTGGTCACCGGACTTCTCATCATGAAAAATCCCGAATCAATGATTGCATAATCGAAATCTCCCTGTGTCGTCACCAGTCCCTTCGGGCTGAAATCCGTCTTCGTCTGCTCTACAAGGATTCCTGTCCCCGCTTTCAGCGGGGTATCGTCCCCGTTATAGTTATTCAGATTATAATACATCAGATCCGTAAATACCGGTGTCTTTGCCTTATAACCATAGTTATTCACATTCGCAAGGTTATTGGCAACCACGTTCAGCTTCTGCTGTTCTTCCATGGCTCCTCTTGCCGCAGTGTAAAATGATGTATACATATGCCTCTCCTCCCTGTCATGACTGCCAGAAAACCATTCCCTCCGGCAGTCATCTGTAATCAGCCTTCTAACCGTTCTACGTTGCAGAACCAAGCGTTACCATCTTCGCCTCCAGTTGGTCATAAATCTTAAGGATCTGTGCCGAACTCTGCAGAATCCGCTGGCTGCTGATCATCCGGGTCATCTCCTCCGCCATAGAAACGTTAGAATCTTCCAGATATCTCTGTGTGACCGTTGTTCCCCGGTCTGCCGCCTGAGGCTGCGCGTTCGCCCGGAACACACTTCCGGAAATCTTCGTCAGCTGACCGTAATCTGCAAAATCCACAATCTGAAGCGTCCCAAAGAACTGATTGCCGTCTTCACTGATAATATTACCCTGTTTGTCGATAATGATGTTATCCGTCGTCAGGCGAATCGCTCCGTTCGTCCCCTGCACCCTGCCTATTCCCGGCAATGTCAGGTATCCCTCATTGTCCAGATTAAACGAACCGTCTCTCGTGTATACAGGCCCTTCACCGGTATCGATTACGAAGAAACCGTTACCAGTCAGTCCCACATCCAACGCGTCCCCTGTCTCCCGGATGCCTCCTTCTGTATAGTCCGTTACCCTCTCGTCCGCGATATTCATCCGGGACACCGTGCCGACCGCTGTCTTACCATCCCGGTCATATCGGTAGATCATCTCATCCCGAAAGGTACTCTGCATAATTCTGTCCATCTTATATCCCGGAGTGGACACATTCGTCATGTTATTGCTGATGACGTTCAGATTGCGGTTCTGTGTGATCATATTAGAAGTTAGATCATAATACCCTTGAAACATTCCTGCTCTCCTTTTCTTCGTTGAATCTCTCCATGTGTTTCCTTAGTTTCTTTATTGCATTAGTATGAATCTGAGAGACTCGCGGTTCGCTCACATTCAGCACATCCGCAATCTGTCTCATATTCAATTCATCTATATAATACAGCGAAATCACAAGCTGTTCGTTCTCCTTGAGCGTACCCACGCCTTCCGCCAGCACCTGCGTAAGTTCCTTCTTAAGAAACTTGCTTTCCGGCTGTTCGTTTTTATCGCCCTGAGGCAGCGTCACTCCGACTTCGTTCCCCTGAGCCTCTGCCAACACCATATCCAGTGAAAGAATATTAAACAGCGACGCCTTGCGCATTGTCTCCTGATACTTCTCGGGAGTGATGTTCAGATAATCGGTCACCTCCTGCACGGAAGGATAGTACCCATGTTTATTATATAACGTTGTGACAGCTTCTTCAATATCTCTCGTACTCTTTCTTGTACTTCTTGGCACCCAATCCTGTTTTCTGGCAAGATCTATTATCATTCCCTTAATACGTTTGGAGATAAACGTCTCGAACTTTACGTTTTTATCCATGTCAAACTTATCAAGAGCGGACATGATCGCAATGACGCCTTCGCTGATAATATCGTCTACCTGGGAAAAACTCATATAGATATCCCTCATCTGAAGTGCGATACTCTTCACAAGATAGATATAGCGCATGACGATCTCCTGCTTGACCTCCAGGTTTCCTGTCTCTTTATACAGTTTTAAAAGCTCTTCGTTCGTCTTATCCTTATACCGTTCTTGTATGTTCATACTGCACTCCATTAGATTTCGTTACATATGAGTTATTAACTGATATATGCCAAAGCCCTTGTCCCTGCGCCGAAAGTTTATCTACATCGTGATATTTCCAACCGCCTGTATCTGGATATTGTTGCTGATCTCGTTAAACGAAAGTACATATACATTCGGGAAGAATTGCTCGATCAGGCGGTAAACATGGATTCTTACCACCTGACTCGTCAGGATAATCGGCGGCTGGCCAAGTTCCTGGAACTTCTTCACTTCCTCGGACATCTGCGTAATCACATTCTGCATAACTTCCGGGCTGAGCGCCAGATATACGCCGCGGTCGCCGTTCGTCAGGCTGGTGATAATGTTCTTTTCCAGATCCGCGTCCAGCGTTACGACCCTCATACTGTTGCCTTCGCAGAATCTTCTGGTAATAGTACGTTTCAGCGCAACACGGATATTCTCCGAAATAGTATCTAAATCCCTCACCGTCATCGACGAATCTACAATCGTCTCCATAATCGTCTCCATATCTTTAATCGGGATACCCTCCTTCAGAAGATTCGTCAGAATCTTCTGGAAGTTACCGTATGAAATCAGATTCGGAATCAGTTCGTCCACAAGCTCAGGCGACTGCTTTTTCATGTTGTCAATCAACCGGACAACTTCCTGGCGATTCAGCAATTCATGCGCATGTTTCTTCACAGTCTCCGATAAATGCGTCAGCATAACAGACAGCGGATCGATAACCGTATATCCGTAGATCTCAGCCATCTCTTTTTTATCCACGGTAATCCATTTACTAGGAATACCATATGCAGGTTCAATAGTATCTATTCCATCGATCTCCTTCTCAAGATTCGGCGGCTCTAAAGCAAGGTAGTAGTCTACCAGAATCTCTCCCTTGGCAACTTCTTCCCCCTTAATCTTGATAACATACTGGTTCGTGTTCAGACTGGAACTGTCGCGCAGTCTAATGGAAGGAATAACAAGTCCCATCTCCTGCGCATACTGGCGCCGGAAGATAACGATACGGTCAAGCATCCTTCCGCCGCTTGCCTCGTCTACGAGAGGAATCAGACTATACCCGAATTCCATCTCGATCGGCTCTACCGCAATCAGCGAATATACGCTGTTGATATCTTTAAAGTTCTCTTCATCCTCCATCATCTGCATCGGATCGACTTCCGGAACGCCCGGTCCGCCGCCCATTGCCATGCCGCCCTGCTCCGGAAGAGCTGCAAATGACTCCATACGGCGCAGGAGATAGTATCCTCCTAACATCATTACCAGGGAAACAACCGCAAGCTGAAGTTTGGGCATCCCCGGAACAGCAATCAGAACAGCAAGAACGCCGCCTGCGATCATTATAGATTTCGGCTGTGCGGAGAACTGTCTCGTTACATCAATATTCAGGCTGTCTTCCGCAACCGCACGGGTTACGATCATACCCGTCGCCGTTGAGATCAAGAGCGCGGGGATCTGGGATACCAGACCGTCGCCGATGGTTGAAATGGAGTATACTTGAAGCACTTCCGTAAATTCCATACCGCCCTGTACCATACCGATGATACAGCCGCCCAAGAAATTGACTGCCGTGATGATCAGGGACATGGTTGCATCTCCCTTAACGATCTTCGTAGCACCGTCCATAGAACCGTAGAAATCCGCTTCCTTCTGAATCTTGTAACGCCTTTCCTTCGCCTCGTCCTCCGAACACAGTCCGCTTCCCAAGTCCGCGTCGATCGCCATCTGTTTACCGGGCATAGCGTCCAATGTAAATCTTGCCGCTACCTCAGCGACACGTTCCGCACCTTTGGTAATAACAAGGAACTGTACCATTACGATAATTATGAAGATAACAACCCCGACAACCACGTTTCCCTGAAGAACAAAGTCGCCCATGGACTTAATTACCTGTCCTGCCGTACCGGAATTGCTCAGAATACTTCTTGTTGAAGAGATGTTGATTCCGATACGGTATAAGGTCGTAATCAGAAGCAGAGACGGAAAGATAGAGAACTCCAGCGCCTCTTTGATATTCATACTGATCAGAAGAATAATCAGCGACACAGCTATATTTAAAATAATCATAACGTCCAGAAAAAACGGACTAAGCGGTATGATCAAAAGCAGTACGATCATAACTACAATTAATGATACCGCATTATTTAATATATTTTTCATTCTCTACACCAACTTTTTATTCATTCGGAATACCTCAACCAATATCTCCGCTACCACTCCGTAATATTCTGCCGGAATCTGGCCTCCAAGCGGAGTCGAAGCATATATTCCTCTCGCAAGAGGTTTATTCTCAATCACCGTGACTTTGCTTTTCTCTGCGATCTCTACAATCTTAAGAGCAATATAATCCTGTCCCTTTGCAACAACGACAGGCGCATTGTCATGGTCTATATCATATCGCAGGGCAACGGCAAAATGGGTAGGGTTACGGATAATTACGTCTGCATCCGGAACCGCCTGCATCATCCTGCTTCTCGCCATACTCTGCTGGAGACTCTTGATCTTACCTTTGACCTTCGGATCTCCTTCCATCTGTTTGTACTCTTCCTTGACCTCTTCTTTAGACATCTTCATGTCCTTTTCATATTTCCAACGCTGGAAGAAAAAATCGAATCCCGCAATGGCTGCAAAGATCATCCCAATCCTCAAAACCATACTTATGATCTCTCTCAGCACGTAGACGGCAGCCGAAACCGGATTCACATCCATCATCTGGGCGATTACCACAAGCTCATCCTTCAAAATATCGTATAGGACCACCGCAAGAATCGTAATCTTAAGGAGCGCCTTCAGCAATTCTACAAGCTGCCTTGTGGAAAATAGATTCTTAATCCCCTTAAGCGGATTAAGCTTGCCAAGGTTAAACTTAAGCGGTTCCCTTGTAAAAAGAAACCTGGTCTGTATTCCGGTGCCAAGCACCCCTATCGCCAGGCTGATCAATCCCAGCGGAAAAATGCACCATGCCGCGGTCTCCACCGCCTTCATACCTACAAGCTGTAGATTCGCAAGAGACAGCTCGTTCATATCCGCTATCCGGGACACCTGAAAAAGCATGAGATCCTTAAGCCTCCGGACAATCCCCGGAAAGAGCATCTGCAAACAATAGAAACACCCTACAAGCGAAACGACCGAGATAACATCCTTACTGGTAGGAACATTACCTTTCTTACGTTGGTCCTTTCGCTTCTTAGGGGTGGCTTTTTCGGTTTTTTCATCTGACGCCAAAGGTGTTCACTTCCTTTTATAAAAATGTCAGTATTCCCTGGACCGTCTTCATCATAGTCGTCATGATCTTTTCGATGAATTCGCCTGCGGGCGCATACAAAAGCGCCAAAAGGCCCAGACCGACAATTAATTTCATCTGAATATTGATTACAAAAATACTAATCTGCGGTACCACTTTATTCAAGATTCCTACTCCGATTTCAACAAGAAACTCCGCAGCAATCATGGGCAGCGCAAAACTGATTCCCATCCCCACACATTCTAAAAAAATATCAATAATCTTCAATGTAAGCCCTTGAGTAATTACAATCCCGCCGTACGGGACAACCTCTGCCGAGGTCAGCAGGATCTTCATCAGTGCAAGGTGTCCGTCTACCGCGAAAAAAAGCATAATCATCCATGCCTGATATACGCTTCCTGTTACAGGCATCTGCGCATTACTCTGGGGATCATACACCGTAGCCATAGACAACCCAATCTGAAAATCTATGATGTAGCCTGCAAAACTTATAACAAAAAAAAACAAGTGCATGACATATCCTAACACATATCCTGCCGCAAATTCTTTGAGCAAAAGGAATCCGAACTCAATCGTACTTGCAATCTCCACCGCCTCTTCCATAGAGGCCGAATATACCATCATCGTTAAGATGAAGACAAATCCTCCCTTGACTCTTGCCGGTATGTTATTTCTTCCTAATATCGGATTCATTAAGACAAACCCTGACATCCGCATCAGAATCAGCGAAAACAAGGTTAGCTGTGCGGTATTATCTATCGACATGTCATCACTCCTCGTATCAGCCTTGTATCATTCGGAAGATTTTCGTTGTAAATTCCTGTAGCGACTCCAGCATAGAACTGCCGGCAAATACAAGTATGACACCTATTACCAATAATTTCGGCACAAATGTAATCGTTTGTTCATGAATCTGCGTCGCCGCCTGTATAATGGAGATCAGAATACCTACCAACATACTGATCACCAGAAGCGGACCTGCAAGCTGGATAATCAATATAAATACCTCATACATCAGATCCGCGACTTCTCCATTCGTCATCTATATGCCTCCTTCCCGCTATCGGAAACTATTGACGATTGTGGAAAACAGAAGTTCCCATCCATCTACGGTTACAAACAACAGTAATTTGAACGGCATCGAGATCATCGCCGGAGGCAGCATCATCATACCCATAGACATCAGGGTAGACGATACCACAATATCGATCAGCAGAAATGGAATATATAATAAAAATCCTGCGGTAAATCCCCGCTTCAGCTCGCTCGTCATAAAGGAGGGGATCACGACCGTCATCGGAAGATCCAGCCGATTCTCCGCCACTTCCTCCGCACCGGACATACTGACGAACAGTTCCAAAGAACCTTCCTCCGTATTGCTAAGCATAAATTCCTTAAGCGGAACCTGCGCCCGGGCGATAGCTTCTTCCTGCGAAATCTCCTGATTCTTATACGGCGTATACGCCTCCGTATTGATCTGCTTAATGACAGGATCCATGATAAACAGAGTCAGAAAGACGGCAATCCCAACCAATACCATATTGGGCGGCGTCTGCTGAACACCTATCGCATTTCTCAGAAAAGAGAGGATAATTACTGTTCTTACGAAAGACGTCACCATGATCAAAAGAGAGGGCAGAAGTGATATGACTGTCAGCATCAGCAAAATATCCAGCGTCGGAACCTGATTGCCATTCACATTAATTAATGAATCGTACACTAATTTCTACCTCCTCTTTTCGTTATGTCACCCAGTTTATCCATCATCGTCTTGAAATCCGGTATCTTCCCGCCGCCGTCTTCTTCATCCGGCTCTAAAGGGAACAGGTCGTCATCCATAACCTCGGATATAAGACTGATCTGACCTGACGTGACGCCAACGAGCAGATACTTACCACCCACCTGCATGATTGCAACGTGTCTGTCCTGCCCCAGTGTAATCTGATCGATCAGGCGCATATAACGGGAACTGTTTCTTCCGCCTAACCCTTTGCCTATGTACTTACTGGCCAGATAACTCAGATATATAATCACTATTACCGCAACAAAGGTGGCAATCACTCTCCACATATCTTCCCTTCCTTACTCTCTTAATGCTGCTCTAACGCAATCAGATTCACTTTCATGATCTCTGTAATTCTTATTCCAAAATTGTCTTCCACGACCACCACGTCGCCCTTCGCAATACACTGGCCGTTTACGTATAAGTCTACCTGTTCTCCTGCCAGTTTGTCCAGAACGACCAAGGAACCTTTTGTAAAGTCAAGAATATCTTTCACAAGCTTCTTCGTTCTTCCAATCTCTACGGAAACATCCAAAGGAACGCTCATGATCAATTCCATATTCTCTTCCTGCTCGCCTTCTAATACAATTCCGTTATCGGCTTTCAGACTTGGCTGCATAGGCGGCTGCACGTGGATCATCTTCGGCTCCGGCGGCGCTGCCGCCGCTTTAGGCGCACTGTTTTGCTCTTGCATCTGCTGCTGCATCTGCTGCATCTGCTGCATCATCTGCTGCATCATCTGCATCTGCATCATCGATACATCCGGACTTACCGTCGGCTGTACCGCACCCTGCATCATCGGCATCATCGTCGGCTGTGCCGGCGCTCCCGCCATCTGGTCTGCTGCCGGCGCTGTTACCGCCGGAGCTGCAGGAGCCGGAGCAGATGTCTGCGCTGGCATTGGCGTCGGTTCCGGTGTCGGCGCTGGCGCTGGTGTTGGCGCTGGAGCCGGCTCCGGTTCCGGATCGCCGCCCATCATTCCCGCAAGCATTCTCTCGATCTCCTCCTGAGACATCTTGCCGCCCGACGACTCCGCCGGTTCGCTCGCTGACGGAGCAGGAGTCGGTTCCGGCGCTGCAGGAGCAGGCGCTTCGGCTTGCGGCGCGCTTTCCTGTCCGCCCGGAACGTACGGAATAATATCCTCCGGCGGAAGGAACCCTTCAACCAGCCCCTTCGCTAACGCGATCGGCATTACGTTAAAGAACTCACTCTCCAACTTATCTGCAATCTTCAAAGTAAAGCCAATTAATACCTTTGGCTCTTCATCTATAAAATATTTATCTACAAACTGCTGCTCATTCTCCACCTCAAAAGAAATTGGTGTGGAGATATCTACCACTCTACCCAAGAATTCAGACAACGCTGTCGCAGACGCCCCCATCATCTGATTCATGACCTCGCAGACCGCGCTGATGTTGATCTCGTCTAATTCAAAATCTTCATCCGCAATTTCCATCCCCATGGCCATCTCGACGATTACTTTGATATCATGCCTCTTAAGAAGCATAACGTTCTGGCCTTCCAGACCCGCAACGTAAGTAATCTCAACACAGACTGCAGGATCAACCCTGTCTAATTCGAATTCTTCTTTCTTCACGACGTTGACAATAGGCGTTGTTATATCTACCCTTGCACTCAGCATCGTGGAAACGGCTGTCGCCGACGCACCAAGACTGATATTAAGAATCTCGCCTATTGCGTCTATTTCCAGTTTACTAAAGCAATCTGAATTCATATTAACCCTTCTCTCCTTCCGGGAAAATCACCCCTTTTTCTATTTGCCGATATCTAAGGCTTTCTGCGCCATCAGCTTCATGGCATTAAAGGCCGTAATGTTCGCCTCATAAGCTCTCGTTGCAGACATACCGTCTATCGTCTCTTTTACAAGATCTACGTTCGGCATCATAACATAGCCTTCCTCATTCGCATCCGGGTGATCCGGATTGTAGACAGGATTCAGGTCTCTCTGGTCTTCCACGATCTCCGTTACCTTCACTCCGCCTTTAGAAGCAGTCCGGTTCAGGAGGCTGTTAAATCTGGTACGAAAAGAAGTAGCCGGAACTTCCTGCAGTACAACCATCTTTCGGCGATAAGTACCGCCGCTTGCAGTTCTGGTTGTCTCGGCGTTGGATATATTCTCCGCCGCTATGTCAAGCCGCTGCCTCTCCGCCGTCATCCCTGATGCACTTATATCAAATGAACTCAAAAAAGACATATTAAACCTCCTTAAACTAGCCGAGGATTTTCTTAACTGTTGATAATACACGCTCCGGCTTAAATGGCTTTACAATAAAATCTTTCGCTCCTGACTTAATAGAATCCATAACCATCGTCTCCTGTCCCATTGCAGAGCACATAACGACAGTAGCTCCCGGATCCATCGCCTTAATCTCCTTCAAAGTTTCCAATCCGTCTTTGTTCGGCATGGTAATATCCATGAATACAAGATCCGGCTTCTCGGCAGTATATGCTTCTACAGCCTTCACTCCATCCTCCGCCTCGATCAGATCCGTATACCCTGCCTGTGACAGCGTATTCTTCAACATCATTCTCATAAACGCCGCATCATCCACTAATAAAATCTTTGCCATTTCTTCTACCTCACTTTTGTTAATGTTATTGTTATCATTATAATTTATTTACTCAGATAATTCCTTGGATTTATCTGGTAGTTATACTGCTACGCCTTCTTCTGCTTCTTCCGGCAGTTTATTCGGCTCGATTAGACGATCTTCAATCTTAACTGCCACATTCTTATTATGCACTCCAAGCTGACCGTTGAACCATGGCTGACCTTCGATATAAAGGGAGATCAATGAATCCTGCGGCTTGTTCAAATCGATAACGTCCCCCACATGAAGATTGTATACATCGTCCAGATTCAGCTTTGCAACGCCAAGCTGCGCCATGATATCCATCTTGGACTCCCGGATATTCTCCAAAATATCTTCCCGGGAATTCCGAAGATGCGCCGCGTCGCTCTTCTTCGCCAGATGCTTCGTCTTATCAATGATCTCGAACATGTTACTCAAAAGCGTACCCGGCATACAGATATTCATACTTCCGTCTATTCCGCCAAGGGCAATATGCAGCATGATAATCACAACGGTCTCATCCACACTAATCCCCTGAAACATACTGGGGTTCTCCTCCACCCTTTCGAACTGGACGTCCAAATTAATATAACCGGCCCATACGTCCCTTGTAATCATAACCAGATACTTGATAATCTTGGCATACAATGCCAACTCAATATCCGTATATGTATAGGACATATCTACCGACATATCCAGCCCTGTCCCCCCCAGCATACGGTCTATCATCGACGCCATCAGCATTGGACTGATATGCATCAGCATCGGGGGATTACTGGACCGGTCAGGCAAGTCTATATTGGCGATCGTAAGTACGTCTGATTCATTCAGCGCGTTTCCAAATTCATAATACCGCTGCTCTTCTACCCCCATTACTTCTACTTCGCTGGCAGCCCTGAACAATCCATTGATCTGTGAAGCAGCGATTCTGGAGTAATTATCATAGATACTGCTGAGCATCTTCAGCTTATCTTTGGTATACTTCTTTGGACTGAAGAAGTCATACTTCTTATACTCCTTCTCCTTCACGACCTCTTTCTTTTCTTCTACCACCTCATCCGCACCGGAATTCTGCATGGAATTCAGCAATGCGTCTATCTGACTTTGCGATAATACATCTGCCATCCTAAACTCCCACTTTCCTTACTTTACTCGCTTGTTCTGTTCATCATCTGATAATATTCTTCCAGAGTATGTTCTACCGCATCAGACTTCGTGATCAATAACTCAACCCTTCGATTCTTTGCACGGTCTTCCGGTGTGTCAAACGATGCAACGGGCCGAAATTGTCCATATCCGATTGGAACAATCTTATCCGGCGTCACTTCCGTACGCTGTTGGATGAATGCCGCAACCCTTGCCGCTCTCTCCGACGAAAGAACTCTGTCATTCTCCGGATTGTTTGGAATTACCGGGTCTGCCTGCGTCGTATGACCCAATACCTGAATCTCCTTCACGGAATCTTTGACTCCTGAAAGAATCGACGCAAACTGCGCCAACACATCCATTCCTTCCTGTTTAATTACGGAACTGTCTCCGTCAAAGAATACATTATCCTGAAATGTGATAAAAGTATAGCCGTCCCCTTTAAACAACTCTACTTCACTATTCATATTTGCTTCATCCACCGCGGCTTTCAGACTCTCGTACAACTCGTCAAACGCCTCGGCATCCACGGCTCCCGACATATCGTTAGGCGCTCCCGGATCTGTTTCGTCTGCAATCTGAGACAATTCCTCCGCTTCCGGGTTGAAGCTCTTGACAATCATAATCCACTTTGTCTGGTCCAGAGTAGAGATAGAGTATAACAATACGAAGAAACATAACAGCAGAGTTACCAGGTCTCCATAGGTGTCCATCCAGTTGGCGCCGCCACCGCCGCCTTTGTTCCTCTTCTTCATAGCTCCCTCCTGTTATTCTTCTGCCTTCTTGCTCTTCGCAGCAACCGCATCCGGATCCAGAAGTTTCTGACGCTGCTTCTGAGATACGAAGGTAACCAGTTTCTCACGTAAGAACTTCGGATTATCTCCTGCCTGAATTGCGAGGATTCCTTCAATCATAATCTGCTTATACAATAATTCTTCATCATTCCTTACTCTCAGTTTCTTAGCAATCGGCGAGAATATCATGTGGGCAAGTACACAGCCGTAGAATGTCGTAATCAGCGCAGTTCCCATCGCAGGACCGATGTCCCCCGCGCCGCCTTCATCCATATTCATACCCTTAAGCATGTTGACCAGTCCGACCAGCGTACCGATCATACCGAAGGCAGGCGCCTTCGCATCCAGAGTATCGTATATTCCTATACAGTCTTCATGCCTCGACAGCATAGCTTCCACGTCGCTCTCCAAAAGGGTACGGACTTCTTCCGGCTCCGTGGCGTCTACAATCAACATGATACCCTGCTTGAAAAACATATCGTCAAGCTCATTCGCTTTCTCTTCCAATGCCAGAAGACCGTTCTGTCTGGCAAGCTGAGCCATCTCAACCAACGTATCAATCAATTCGCCGATGTTATACTTCTTCCCCTGAAACAGCATCTTCGTATGCTTGGGAAGAGTCAGCAGCATATTGAACGGGTAACTTGCGATTCCCGCTGCAATTGTACCTCCAACTACAATCGCAATACTGGGAAGATCCCAGAAGTTCCCAAGCTTTGCCGGACCGATACCTACGAATACGATCAGCAGCGCTCCGATAACCACACCTAAAATACTAGTTATATCCACTTATCTTCACCACCCTATTCCTAATTACTATACTATCTATCTCCACGGTAGCAATGTATCTTACCATTGTACTCAATTGTTTTCTCGATTATCTCTTCCGCACCCTCTTTTACGATGTAAAACTTGCCGTTTGTCATAAGGATCTTTGATTCGGGTATCAATTCCACAGATTCTATATGCGCACAATTCAATACGATCTTCGTGTCATTTAATTTCGTCAGCATTATCATATCATAGTTCCTCATAAATTTCAAACATATCCCAAGATATGGTGAAGAAGTATTAGCCATATCTTGGAATATGCTGTCAAAATCACATCTATTACTTGCCGGCGGCTATTAACGTTTCATATTAACAAGCTCCTGTAACATTTCATCCGTTACTGTGATAATCTTTGAATTCGCCTGGAAACCTCTCTGGGTCGTGATCATGTTGGAGAATTCGTTCGCTAAGTCTACGTTTGCCATCTCAAGGTAACCGCCCCTGATGATTCCGACCGGTCCGCCGTTAGGCTTGATTGCCTCTACCGCTCCGGCGTTAGGTCCTACGGAGTAGTAGTAACCGTTCTGCTTCTCAAGACCGTTCGGGTTCTCTACGGATACAAGCGCGAGCTGTCCGATCGGAATTGTACGGTCGCTTCTGTCGGTACCCATGATGGTTCCGTCTTCATTCATCTTCCATCCTTGGATATCATAACGCTGTCCGGTCTGCGGGTCGATTGGAATCCGGATCGCGGATAACTCATCTACGTATTCTGCTGCAATTCCGGGAATCAAGTCATTTCCCTGATTCTTTGCGGATTCAGTTGTCGTAAGATCTGCTCCCTGCTTATTGGGATCACTCACTTTTCCGCTTCCAATTAATGCCGTCTTAAGGTCTTGAAAATACGGTTCATCATATGTGTTACCAGATTCTTTTGCAGTAATTGTTATTGTTGCGCTATTCAAATAACGTCCAATACGGTCTAAGCTGATATTTACTTTCGTAAAATCCAGAAACTTCGTCTTATTACCGGTACCATCGTCTACCATTAAATTAGGATTCTGGATCATTTCCTCTGAATTAGGATCGTTAGGATCATACTTGTCATTTTTAACCATAGCTTTCTGTTTCGATACAAATGTTACCCAGTCATTAACTGCATCTTCAAAATCATTTACCGTCGTAACACTTGTTTCTACTTTAATACCGGCTATAGTAATTGTCCATTTTGTACCTGGATCAGCACCAGCCGCCGGCGGCGTCAATTCAACCGGAAGATCCTTAAGCGTCGATGAACTCGGTGTTGCCGGCGTCTCCGGCGTTCCCGTTCCCTCAATCGGAGCATATCCATACACATAACTTCCCTGATTGTCTACCAGATAACCGTTGTTATCCACACGGAAGATACCAACTCTTGACAAGCTCAATCCGGAAGACTCTACATCGTCAAAAGTACCGTTTACCATATTACCTACAAGGAAGAATCCCGTACCGTCAATCATACAGTCCATATTATTGGACGACGGAGCCAAAGCGCCGGTGTGAAACTCGTTGGAGATGGATGACAACTGTGATCCATAACCTACCTGCGAAGCATTGTGTCCGCCGGCAGCTCCCGCCATCTGGCTTCCGCCCGTACTGCTGATTGAATTAGTATACATCGCGTCCTGAAAGTTGTAGCTGTAGGACTTAAAACTCCATGTATTAACGTTCGCTATATTATTACCGATAACGTCCAACTTGGACTGATGCGCCTTGAGCCCTGCGACTCCCGCAATCATTGATCTAACCATTTGTTATACATCCTTTCTTAATTATACTCTGCGCCGTCTTTGGAACCGCAGCTCCCTTACGCTTCCTGCTTCGGTCTCTCTGCGGTTCCGTATGTATCTGCAAGTCATACAGATACGAAACCCCCGTCAAATGGTCCGGTCTACATTAAGACTGCGCTGTCAATATTCGTAAATATATTTTCCCTCATCTCTGTTCCCGACATCGTTGTCACTACGACGTTGTGTGGAACATTCACTATAAAAGCCCCGCTCTCGCCGATGATAACTACGTCTCTTGCGCCTTTTTCCCGGGCTTTGGAAACTGCCTGGTTCAAGTCCTTAAGGAGACCGTCTGTCATCTCGATTCCCCGCTCCCGGACTCTCTGTACCGCATGCTTGGAGAATTGAACGGACTGAGCTTTATCGGCTTCTTTCTGCAAAACATCCGCGAACTGTACCTTCGTGCCTGTATTGGCGCCTGTACCGGCAACGGTCTGCGCCTGCAGCTGTGCTGATACGTGCTGCAGCTTAAGCGCTCCGGCATTGGTAATTTGTTCCATCTTACTCATCACTTGCACCGCCTTTGATCTCTATTCCCGCGCTATCCCCTCAAACTACTCTTTATCCCCGCCATCTGTGGTATTGTCTGTATCAGTCTTATCGGTCTCGTCTTCCTTATCTGTGTCGGTCTTATCCTCATCCTTCTCCGGAATCTTCACCGGTACGTCTCCGATACCCATTACCTGCGATAATTCGTACTTCTTTCCGTCAATATATACCGCTGTCGCTCCGGTCAGATCCACACCCGTTACCGTCCCCTTCTTAGTTCCGGTTACTTCTCCCTCTTCGTTGGTAATCGCAACCGTTACTTCCTTGCCAAGCAATCCGGTCGAGTAGGTCGTCAGCGTTACTTGTGACAGATTGTTAGACACCGTCGCAAACTTAGCTACCGCATCCGTTACCTGAGTCATAGCGTTCATAGTCGCCATCTGTGTCATCTGGTTCATCATATCGCTGTTGCTCATCGGATTCATCGGATCCTGATATTGAAGCTGCGCAGCCATCAATTTCCAGAAATCATCCATCGTCATATCGCTCTTATTGGATACCGCAGATGTCTGGGTCGACTTTGATGCGTCATATTGATATTGGGCGGCGTCGCTTTTTAATACGTCTTCAACTCCTGCCATATTTTCTTCTCCTTTCTCTATTCTAATTCAAAAAATCCAGTTCCGAATGTGTATAGAATACATTAGATTATCATGCTAATCCCAAACGCAGTTTCTGCAAAAATTGTTCCGCATCCTCTCCATCCTGATTCTGGTTCTTCTCTTCCTTCTGCTGTTTACCGTTCTGGTCTTCCTGCTGATTCTCATCCCGCGTCTGATTCAGGTAATCCGTCTCCTGCTTATCTACGATGATCGTCGTCTCTCCGCCCAGATTCCGGTCGATAATATTACCGATCTCACGGACATTCTGGCTAAGCGTGTCCATGGCCCGCTTCTCAGAGCAGACGATCGAGATAGTCGCCTGATTTCCTTCATACAGTACCTTCACAGCAATCTTTCCAAGATTCACAGGTTCAATATGAATCTCAAATTCCTTCACGCCCTCCGTCATCTTTGCAAGCAGTGTGTCCGTCACCTTCTCAGGCAATTCCTCCGGCTGCTCTACGTGTACTCTTACAGGCATCTCCGGTTTTTCCGGTTCCTTCCGCATTACTTGATCAGTCTGCGGTCTTGCAGCTGCCGCCGCTGCCTGTTCTGCCGCAAAGCTCTCCGGCTGCGTATCTGCCTTCTCCTCCGGCTGCACCGTCCGTACGTTCTCTTTCTGGTTCGATGAAAAATCCTGCGTCTGCTGCTTCGTCTCGGATGTATTCTGGTTCCGGATAACCGGTATTGCCTCTGTTGCGTTCGCATCCTCCGGCTTCTGTACATGTTCTGGCTGAACTGCCGACTTCTCAGGCTGCATAGGCTGAACCCTTCCGACCTCCGGCATCTCTGACTGCTTCTCTTCGCCGGTCTGCGTCTGAACTGCCGTCTGTTCTTCGGCGCCCATCATCTGCGAGATATTCTCTCCGGTCTCCGACATTCCGTCAGACACGCCCATCGCCTCAGTTATTGCGCTCCCGGTCTGATCTCCCGTCTCCTGCTCTGCTGCTGCGAATCCATAAGAGAACCGTTCGCGAATCTGCGCTGCGATCATCACTTCCGCCTGCCGGGTATCTGTCTCACTGCTGTCTGTCTTGTCTGTCTTTCCCTCTTCTTTAGATACTCCGTCCTGCTTCTTATCGCCGGTTTTGTCCGTCTTGTCTGCCGCCGTGTCTTGATCTTGATCCTTGGACACTTCCTTGCTGTCCTGTTTACCTTGAGCGTCTTCGTTCTTGCTCTGAAGCATCTTCCTGAAATCATAATCGCCCGACACGTCTCCGGTCTGATTACCCGGCTTCGCCTTTCCCGTTGTCTGAAGTCCGATATCCACCGTCTTCATACTCACCTTTTCCATGGGTCTCCTCCTCCTTTCTTATTCATAATATGGTGTAACTCCCAATACTTGCATATTTTCAGTTACATCTATAGTAATCTGCGAACCATATGCCGGTATGTAAAAAAGCATAAGGTATTTAACCGCAGGATCACCCGACAATCCTCGCCATCGCCCTTTTTGTGGTCACGAATTCTTCTATGAATTGTTCTTCTTCTTTCTGAACTTCCTTCTCATATTCCTTGAACTTCTTCTCTTTTAACTTATCGATAGAAGAAGTCTCCTTCTTCGCCTCTACCACTTCGCTGCGCTTAGCTTCTTCTTGTACTTTGAGCTTCTCCAGCTCTTCGTATTTCTTCCTAATCTTGATTCCCAGCGCCTCTAAATAATGCTCGTAAGTATGAATATCGCTGATCTTCATACCTTTCACCTTGCTATCCCGAAATTCTATCGCGCAGCGGCGGTGTTCCGCCTCCATCCGCTCAATAACATTCTCACATTCCCTGACCTTCATGAGGATCCTGGCATGCTCAGCCTTCAGACCGTCAAGCACTTGTTCCTTATAACTAAGTACCGTATCCAATGAAAAAAAGAACTTCTTCACCGCAATATCTCCTTCATCATCTCTAAAGACTTCTCTCCCGAGAAACTTTCGTCAATCTTCTGCATTAAAAAGGCATTAACCCTGTCAATCTTAGAAATAGCCCCGTCGAGTCTCGGATTCGTCCCCGACTTATACGCGCCGATGGAAATAAGGTCTTCGTTCTTCGCATATATACTCAGAATATCCCGCATCTTAGCGGCCGCCTCACGATGCTCCTCCGGCACGATATTCGTCATCAGACGGGAAATGCTGGCATTCACATCAATCGCAGGGAAATGATTCTCGTTGGCCAGCTTTCTTGTCAGCACGATATGACCGTCCAGTATACCACGCACAGTATCCGCGATCGGCTCGTTGGTATCATCACCTTCTACCAGTACCGTGTAAATACCGGTGATTGAACCCTTCTCAAACTTCCCGCTCCGTTCCAAGAGCTTCGGAAACTCCGCATATATGGAAGGGGTGTAGCCTCTTGCAACCGGCGGCTCTCCGGTTGCAAGCCCGATCTCACGCTGCGCCATGGCAAAACGGGTAAGAGAGTCCATCATCAACAGAACATCCTTCCCCTGATCCTTAAAATACTCCGCAATAGTCGTCGCAACCAACGGGCACTTCATACGCAGCATCGCAGGCTGGTCGGAAGTAGCGACAACAAGGATGCTGCGCTTCATTCCCTCCGGCCCGAGATCCTTCTCGATAAACTCGCGTACCTCACGGCCTCGCTCTCCTACGAGGGCGATTACATTGATATCCGCTTTTACATTTCTAGCAATCATTCCAAGCAAGGTACTCTTGCCGACGCCGCTGCCCGCAAAAATACCGATACGCTGACCTTTACCTACCGTGTTCAACCCGTCGATCGCTTTTACTCCAAACTCCAACGGATCCGTAATCGGCGGTCTTGTCAGCGGATTAATATAATTATTCTCTACATAATAATACCGCGAAGAAGGAAGAGGGCCTAAGTCATCCATCGGATTCCCTGTAGCGTCAATAATCCTTCCTCTTAAAAACTCTCCCACCGGAATCTTTAAACGCTTCCGGGTATTTCTTACAAAACTGCCGGCAGCTACGCCGTTCAAATTCTCGTATGCCATAAGCTGCATCTTATCTCCGCGGAAACCTACGACCTCCACGGGAATCTGCCTATGCTTCTCTTCATTATAGATCATGGCAATATCTCCGATACTGGCCCGATTGCCAGAAGATTCCATTGCCATTCCAATGACATTCTCTATCTTTCCTATGTAACTGATCGTCTCTGCTTTCTGTATCAGTTCCGGCAATTTTGAAAACATACTCTCTCTCCCTGGTTACACTCTGACATTATTCAGTATGTCTTTGATGTTCTCCAACTGCGTTCCAACGCTTGCGTCAATAATCTCATCCGGCAGCTCTATAATACAGGTTCCTTCCTCTCCGTTATCCATGGTAACAATCTTAATATTCTCGGAAAGTTTAGATAACTTCTCCAGAAATTCCGTATCTACATCCATGGAAACGGCAGTATCACATTTCGTAATATAAATCTTCGCCCACTGCTTCTTCGTAATCTTATCAGTCGCCGCCAGAATCATACGCTTCACAATATCGCCGCTGGACTGCAGACTAGTCTGGATCACCTTCTCGGCTACGGTAAGGGAAATCTTCTTCAGATCATCCACATACTGCTCAAGCAGCTTTTCCTTCTCCGCCGAAACACTCTGTATTACTTCCGAAATATTATTCCGGAGTTCTTGTATCTCGGCGTCTAAGATCCTCCGCTGCTCATCGTACGCTTCCCTTGCCCCGTCCTGACGGCCGGCCTCCTGACCTTCCCGATAGCCCTGATCCCGCAGATATTCTGCTTGGGACCGGGCATCGTTTATGATCAGCCGCGCCTGCGCGTGCGCCTCCTCAAGAATCTCTTCTACCGAAGCAGTCTCTTCTTCCTCTTCTTCCGAATCCCCTTCCGGGTCTTCATCATCCTCTTTCGGCTCATTGACAATCTTGAATCCGGCGAAGAAGTCAAAAGGCTTGATATCCTGCTCCTTCTCCGGTTCTTTTACAATCCTAGGCAATGATTTCATCCTTTCCGCTCTTAACAATAATCAACTCTCCGGCCTCTTCCAGTCTCCTGATTACGCCGACAATTCTCTGCTGCGCCTCTTCTACGTCCCTCAGACGTACATTAACCGTAATCTCAAGGTCGGACTGGATACTCTCAGCCATACGAGAAGATACATTGGAGAACACAAGCTCTTTGATCTTCTCGTCGGATCCCTTGAGCGCGTATACAATATCCTTGACATCGCACTCGCGGATAAATCTCTGGATCGATCTGTTGTCCATGGACACAATATCCTCGAATACGAACATCTTCTTCCTGATCGTCTCCGCAAGTTCTTCGTCGCTCTTGCCCAATTCGTCGAAGATGTATTTCTCGTTCGCTCTGTCCATATGGTTCATCACGTCCGCTATGTAATCAATACCGCCGATTGTCGTAACATCGGTCGTAAGAATACTGTCAAACCTCTTCTTCAGAGAATCCTCTACTACCTTAATCGCCTCCGGCGACGCGCTCTCCATCCTGGCAATAGCTTCTACCACCTTAATACGCTTCTCTCTCGGAAGCTCGCTGATTACCATGGACGCCTGATCCGAATCCGCATAAGACAGAACCAGCGCAATCGTCTGAGGTCTTTCATGCTGCAAAAATGAAATCAAATTCTTCACATTACTCTTCCGTATAAATTCAAACGGCCGGATCTTCAAAGATTTTGACAGCTTATCCAGCAGCGACTGAGCCGTACTCTCTCCGAAAGCTTTTTCAAGTACCGCGCGGGCATATTCCATACCGCCGTCGGTTACAACCTTCTGAGTAAGACAAGTCTTATAGAACTCATCCAGAACAAGCTCCATCTCGTCCGGAGTGATATGCCCTAACTTCGCCACCTCGATCGTCAGTCTCTCAATATCGCTCTCGCTCAAATGCTTATAAATCTTCGACGCTTTGTCGGCTCCAAGTGAAACTACGACGGCCGCTGCTTTCTGTTCCGGTGTCAGTTTGCTCTCTTTGACTTCCTTGCTCTCTTTGTTTTCTTTACTCTCCTCCATCTGCAACGCCCCCATTCAGCCAGTTCTTCAATAACTGGGCAGAAATCTCTGCATTCTGTTCTGCGAATTCCCGTACATTCTTCTTGAGTTCCATACTCCTGTCATTCTGAAGCTGCAGAAGCTCTTCGTTCATATCGAGTACAGGCTGAATCTCTTCCGTCTCTTCCGCTTCTTCTACAAGCTCCTCGATCTCTTCATCGTCCTGCTTACGCCTTCTGACAACCAGAACAATAACTATTATAATCAGCAGCAACAGCAACGCGATACCTGCAATAATCGCCCACAGCGGAATACTCTCAAGAATTCCTCCGGATGAAACTTCCTCGGACTCCTCATCCTCGCCGATTCCATCAAACGGAGCGCTCACGATCGCAATCTTATCTCCCTGATCATCTACGGCGATACCCGCCGCGTTTCCTATCAGAGAACGAAGCTGATTCTCCCTCAAGCTTCCGTATCCATTCCCATTAATCGCAACAGAAACCGTAAGGTCTTCCAATTCGCCCGGATCAATCTGCCCCTCTTCCTTCAGCTCATTGACCAGATAATCACGAACCGCGCTCTCGCTGTATGAATTCGCTCCGTCGGTATCTCCATTCGTATTATATTCCGGTGTATCGGCATTGGTTTCCGCACCCGCAACTCCGCCGGCTCCTTCGCCCGTCCCGGCTTCTTCCTGATAGAGCTCCTCATGACTGATAATTCCTGTTTTATCTTCCTCGTCAATCTTATCGGGAGTAGTATAAGTCGTCTGCTGACGTATTAACCGTTCCATATTCAAACGCGCATGCGCGGTAACACGTACGTTCTCTTGTCCGTAGATTGGTCCGAGAACCTTCATAACGCTGTTCGAAACAGAGTTCTCGACCATCCGGGCAAGTTCTTCCGTAGTAGAACTATTAGAAGAATTACCGTTGCCGTCAACAGAGACATCATTACCGTTACCGTCAATGACCGCCACATCTTCAAGCTCCATCCCCGGAATACTCTTCGCTACCAGACGCTGGATCGCCGTTACCTGCTCCTCCGTCGGAGAACCGCCGTCCTGCATGATCGCAACAACCGAAGCGCTGGATTTTTCTTCCTCGTCATTCAGCGCATATTTGCTCTGTTCCCCAAGCGCTATCGTAACCTTAGCGTCCTTCACCCCGTCAAAGAGACGGATCGTGGAACCGATACGGTCCTGCAGTTCATAGAGCTTGTAGGTCTTCTTATCCGAATCGGTGGTCAACATGCTTGCGTTATCCTTAAACGTATCATATGTAAATCCATTCTTCGGATACCCTGCCTGAACAAGAGTCGCCTTCGTCTGATCCACAGTATCCTTCTTGACCATGATCGTCGACTCGCCGTTAAATTTATAATCTATGCCATCCTCTGTCAATTTCTGCGCAATCTGCTGCATCTCTTCCTGACCCAGCCCGGAAAACAATTCCGTATACGGCTGGTTATTCAGGATAATCGCAATCGCCACGGCGCCGCCGATCAACGCCACCGCGCCGACAATGATCATGATCTTCACTTTTCTGCTCAAATTGCCGACAAATTCTTTAAACTGCCCAAACTTTTCCTTCATTGTCCAAAACTCTCTTACTTTCCGATTCTATGTATCATCGTTATTTTTTACAGCAAAAAATATCCGTCTACCAAGTACAACGCACGCCGTCGTACTATAGACTGATACGCATAATCTCATTATAAGCTTCTAACGCTTTGGTACGCAATGATACCAGCATATCAACAGCAAGCTGCGCCTCTGATGACGCGATTCCAACCGTATGCGGGTCTTCAATCTGACCTGTCGCCAATTCATACTGCCTCTTCGCCAGTGTATCGTCTGTTGACCTTACATTATCAATCGCTTCCTCAAAAATAGATTTGAAGGCGGATATTCCTTCCTGTCCTTTTATCTCGTCTGAGCCTGTGACCCTTGCTCCCCCGTCCACAGTTCCCAGACCAGATATGCCTGAGACGTCTGTTATACTTCTTAACGGCTGCAATGGTGTAATAAATCTCTCTTCCATATTGTACCAATCCTTTCTAAATACTTATAACTTCCCTTGTTTTATAACACTGTCTCTTCCTATTATAATGGTGCGCTTATCATCGGTATATCTTATTGTGATTTGATTGCGCTTTGCAACCGCTTGACATCATTGGTTACCGACTGAATCAAATACTGATAATGCAAAGTTGTTCTGGCCATCTTGGTATTCTCCACATCCGCGTTGACATTGTTCTCATCCACTCTGCCCGAGTTGTCTCTGCTGTATACCAAACAATCCGCTCCGTCAATCGCCTGACGCATCGTAGCATTATTCTTTGTCTGACTTGCCGCCGTCAAACGCTTTCGATAGATCTCTTCGAAACTCACGGACTGGCACTTATATCCCGGAGTGTTCACATTCGCAATATTCAAGTCAATAATCTCTTGCTGTTTCCAAAGGAAATCAAGAGATTTGTGCGCCATTGAAATCGTATTTCCAAACATAGCATGTCACTTCCTTCTTAAAATAATTGATAACTTTTCCGATTCACTGGTTGACATAATACAACTATTCTCATATATTATAGACTCTATTCTACAAAAAGTCTACACTTTTTGTTAGAAATTAACGTGAACATAGCATGAAATTCCTGCCAAATGTCCCATTCTCTTTTCCCCGGATTACGTTCTATAAAAATGTACTCTGCCCGTTCATATTTGACAAGGAACTAGTAATCACACTCGCCCGATTCATCATCTGAAGCCGCATCATCTCAACTAAATACTGCGCGTTCTCCTGCGACAGATTATATGTACTGCTTTGGGAGCTACTGTTCTGCAATCCCGATTCATTTCTCGTAAGATATGTGCCGTATGCGTACTTTCCATCTGATCCATTGTCCGCTGCGCTCTTCACTTCCACCGTCTTTCCGGTTGTCAAGTCAGAATTCATATACCCCTTGATTCTTTGAATATAATTCCTTGTCTCTCTAAACGGAGGGACGCCCCCATATTTCGCAACATTCCCGCTACCCGCATTGTATGCGGCCAATGCCAGATCTATGTTACCATTATATTTCTTAAGCTGCTGAGAGATATATTTTGCTCCTCCCATAATATTGCTTCTTGCATCAAACGGATCCTCTACTCCTAACGACCGCGCCGTGGCGGGCATTAACTGCATAACCCCCTGCGCTCCCGCGGGAGACACCGCGTTCGCGTCGAAGCCCGATTCGGCCTTCCCCATTGCCTTCAACAGATTCAGCGGCACGTCGTACATATTCGCCGCCTCTTCAAAAATTGCATCCATACTCGTACTTCCGGTCCGTATAGCCGCAGTATTCTCCGCCGCCGCAGACTCTTGCTGAACGGAATTCAGCCCAAGAATCGTGTTATATATATCGGCAAAGTTCTGAGCCGAAGACGCCGTCCGTCCCGTATAAGACGGGTAATCGGATATCCCCTGAATCTGGTTCAGAACATTACTCATATACTTGTACCAATTCTCATAAATCGTATAATCCATTCCCATTGCCTTTCTCTCCATTCTTGATGTGTTTTGCACCGGTCATGCCGACCGAATTCCAAAATCTATAAATGATGTCTTAATTCTAAGTACGTTTACATATTATATTACTCAAACTTCCCACATTAAAAATGGGATTTGCTCCTTGAAAAATCAATACTTTAGCTCACAAAATAGCGCTCAGGCAGCCGCTGAACCGCACTCCAATGCTTTTTGCATGTACTTTGGCAGCCGCTGAATAAAGCTGGCGGTGAATTCCTCCAG
>CAJTOH010000039.1 GCA_910577685.1 uncultured Dorea sp.
ATTTGAGCCTGTTTTTTGCAGCTCAGTTTTTCATAAATTACTTGACACTACCTAAGTTAATAGTGTTTTATTTTTTTACATCCTTAACATCCATCTCATAATTTTCGAAAATTGCTTTGTCTAATGCTTCTGCTTCTTCTTCTGCCAACTCCACATAGCTCTCGCCCTTAATAATTTCTTTTATATAAGTATAACATCCTTCTCTGCTGTGCATGGCGTTCAAAATCCACCCATTATTATTCCGGTCCAAAAGAGCCACTGCAAAACTAAGTTTTCCTCCCATTTCATTAAATGCGTCGTATTTCACAATACCTGTTTTCTGGAATCCCTTTTCATTCTTTTTAAATAAATCTTTTATATCTGAACGATTCTGCTTCGTTATCTTAAGGATAGAATCTACTTCTCCAAATTTTTCTTTCAGGCTCTCTTCAAGAGTTTTCCCATTTCTTCCTTTCATAAACGTATTATAACTACTTTGTAATTTATTATATTTTACGGTAAGGTTTACATACAAAACAAACAACACGACAATCAAAATCAGCAGGAATATAAGTATGAATGCCGGGTCTATTCCCAATGTGACCAGTATCTTACTCTCCATATATTATTCTTCTTCCCTTCGTATACTCATTATCATATCGAACATTCGTTCCAACTCTTTATCTGAATAATATTCTATTTCAATCTTCCCTTTTCCATTTCCTTTCGATGAAATATTAACTTTGGTTCCCATTATTTCTTTCATCTTATCTTCAATATCTTTGTAGACAAATGGATTTTCAATTGTTTTCTTCTCTTTTGGTTTCTTGGGATTCTTGATATCTTTAATTAACTTTTCAGTTTCCCTTACACTCAGTTTTTCATCAAATATCTTATTAGCAAGTATGTATTGTTGTTCTTTATTATCAATTGCAAGTAATGCCCTTGCATGGCCTGTCGTTATCATATCGTCTATAATCATCTGTTGAACTTTTTCATTCAATTTCAATAGACGCATAGAATTCGTTACTGCAGTCCTGCTTTTTGAAACTCTCTCTGCTACTTCATCCTGCTTCAGATTAAATTCTTCCAAAAGCCTTTTAAATGCCATTGCTTCTTCAATTGGATTAAGATTCTCCCTCTGTATATTCTCAATCAATCCAATCTCAATAATTTCTTGTTCTGAATATTCCTTAATAATTACAGGCACTTCTTTGATCCCGGCAATCTTGGCTGCCCTCCATCTTCTCTCGCCTGCTATAATCTCATAATAATCATTTCTTTTCCTCACCAGCAACGGCTGTAATATACCGAATTGCTTAATGGAATCAGCCAGCTCTAATAGACCATCTTCTTCAAATTTCTTTCGCGGTTGTTCTCTATTGGGTTCTACCAGATTGATCTTCATCATCTGTTCACCTGAATTCGGTTCTGATTCCGGTTCATTTTTTGATGTTACTTCCGGTTCAGCAGACTTTGTTCCCCTATTGTCGGGGATCAGGCTGTCCAGCCCTTTTCCCAGTCCTTTTTTCTTTACCGCCATCTATATCCTCCCCTTATGATTCTTTGCTTATCACTTCTTCTGCAAGCCTCATATAACTTTCTGCTCCTGCTGACCTTGGGTCATATTGATTGATCGGCGTCCCAAAACTCGGAGCCTCTGCAAGCCTTATATTTCTCGGTATAATCGTCTTATAAATATTCTGTTCAAGATTATCTTTTACATTTTCCACTACCTGCAATGACAAGTTTGTCCTTGCATCATACATGGTAAATACGACTCCCTCTATCTCTAATACCGGATTCAACCTGCTTTTCACCAATTCAACAGTATGTATCAACTGGCTCAATCCTTCCAGAGCGTAATATTCACATTGAATCGGAACCAATACAGAGTCTGCCGTCGTCATAGCATTCACAGTGAGCAGGCTCAATGACGGAGGACAATCAATAATTATATAATCATAATCATCCCTTATCTTTTGAATAGAATTTTTAACTACAAATTCTTTATTTTCCACATCAATCATTTCAATTTCAACTGCTGATAAATCGACATTTGAAGGTAGTATGTCCAGATTTTCAATGGTATCTTTATGGATTACTTCTTCTACGTCAGCTTCTCCGATAATCATATCATAGATTGTCCCATCTATTGAACCTTTATCTAAACCGAGTCCACTCGACATATTTCCTTGTGGATCCATATCAATAGCAAGAACTTTTCGACCCTTTTCAGCAAGAGAAGCCGACAGATTAATAGCAGTTGTTGTTTTGCCAACACCACCCTTTTGGTTAGCAATAGCTATAATTCTTCCCATCTATAATCACCTTTCTTTTTCATTGAAAATAGTATAACACTTTTCTTTCTACTTATCTAGCAAATGTTTTATTTATAATATATATTTTCTTTATTTTCCAATGTTTCACGTGAAACATTATTTATTTTGTTGCTATTTTTCTATATAATAGGAGTATCAGAAATAATTTCCAGCTATAATATCTATTTCAGGTTGAAATTGTAGGTAGCAAAATTACTTATAATTCATTTTTAATACTTATTATTTCAATGTATCTACTTTCTATATTTTGATGTACTTATAATAAATTAGGGATTTAAAATCATCATAGATATTACTTCTATAGATATTCGATGATATAATTTCACCTTTGATAATTAAGGCAATATTTACCTGCCATCTTTTTCAGATATACAATTTAAAAAAAGCAAACTACGACCTGTAAATAATAATGGTTACAAAAGGTTTTAACTTTTATCAATTTATATACTTTTAAACAAAACTCTATATCTTACCACAGATTTTAAGGTGATAATAAAAACATTGTTTATTTCACATTTTTATTTTTCAAACAAAAACTAATAGAAATATTATTTGTAATACTATTTCATGACACTCTCTTTACGCAATAATGTTTCACGTGAAACATTTCCCCTCTTAATATAGACCTTATTCAACTAAACAATTAAAACAACTTGTCTATTTATAAAGAAAAAAACAATTTATAATCAAAATCAGTATATTTCATTATTGACTTAAGTATATAAACACCCTATTACATTTCCCATTTTTACAAGCCGGATATATAATCATTAAGAGAATAATAAACAAGTCCATTTTGTTATTAGCATTTTAACAGTCACTTATTACTTTTATTTGTATTGCTTCTCTATAAAAGTCCATTTTAATTTTCATCGAAAAGTAATTTCTTAGCCAAATAGATTTTTCAATAGATTATCGTAATAATTTCAATTACAGATGCACTCACATGATTTTCTAATAAATAACCACCTGTATGCTATTAATCTTAACATTGTCATTTCACGCATAAAGTATTTTCCTCTAAGTATAAGGAATTATTGTATAAAACAAATACTGCTTTTGTTTTGTACAATAATAAAAGCTTAATAGTAGTTATTATTTATACACCTGTAAATAAAAATCACCCATTAGCTTCAAACTTTTTTACTATCTAATCCAAATATATATAATACAATTTAATACTCAAGTTGAATTCATAACTTATTATCAAAACCATGTTTTTTACATTTATTCTTTGCACTAATATACTTCAAATCTATAATGAAAGTATAATCTTGGCAACAAATTATTCTCTTTTTTACAATATTATTTTATATTTATATTCGTAAATTCGCATACAAATTATTATTACATGTATTTGCTTTTCTTTAAACAGATCTATCATGTTTAATATTTATTCACTTAATAAATCGTGATAGCACTATTTTATTCTATTTTTGCATAACCTCTCGCCATATTTCAATTCCTCAACTGTAAAGAATATCTGACACATCTAAACTTATTATCTCAGCCGTAAAGAATATCTGACACATCTAAACTCATTATCTCAGCTGTAAAGAATAACTAACACATCTCAACTCATTATTTCAACTGTAAAGAATATCTGATACATCTTAGTTCATTATCTCAACTGTAAAAACATCTAACAAATCTTAGTTCATTATCTCAACTCCAAGGAATAACCGACAAATTCTTTCAAAAAATGTTTCACGTGAAACATTTACTTAACTACAATTCTATAGTATAATAAATAAAAATAAATTATATACTTATATGAAAGGAGTGTACACATGAATTGGAAAAAGAAATTTATTAGTATTATAACATTGACAAGTTTTACTACACTTATAATTCATATAATCAATAAATTAATTTGCTTTTCCGCTACAATGGACAACCTATTAGCCAACAACTCAGGTTCTTACTACAACTGGAAATTTGGCAAGATTTATTACAAAAAAGTAGGTACAGGTCATCCCCTCCTATTAATTCATAATTTAGACACTTACAGTTCCGGCCATGAATGGAATAAAGTCTTGAAGGAACTTTCTAAAACAAATACCGTATACCGTATTGATCTCTTAGGATGCGGAAGATCTGATAAACCAAACATTACATATACTAATTATCTTTATGTACAATTAATTAATGATTTTATCAAACAAGTAATCGGAGAAGAAACTGATATCCTTGCGACTGGTGAATCAGGGGCGTTTGCGATCGCAGCATGTCACAACAATAATTCAATCATTCGCAAATTAATACTTGTCAATCCTCCTGAAATTGAAAAACTGGCGAAGATTCCTGATAAACGCAGCAAAATATTTCTTAATGTATTACAACTTCCTGTCATTGGCACTTTCATATACAATTTACTCACAGGAAGAGAATATACAAATAATCTATTCTCCGAATATTATTTTTATAATTCTGATTTACTTGACCATGATCTAATCACTACTTATTACGAAACTGCTCACATGGAATCAGGATCCAAATATTTATTAGCAAGTATCTGCAGTCATTACACTACGATCAATTTGACACACTGCTTAAAATCAATGACAAACAGTATCTATTTTATCGTTGGCAGTGAAAAAGAAGGTAACATCGAAAGTACAGATCTATACCGTAACATTTTGCCATCAATAGAAATGGAAATAATAAAGGAAACAAGACAGCTTCCTCAATTAGAAAAACCACAAGAATTTATAGATAAAGTAACAATTTTTTTAGAAGACGAATTTTAAAATAAACGGGCGTCGAAAAATAAAATATTATTTTTCGACGCCCTGCTTTATCTTATAGGTTCCTTTGCAGGAATTCCAGATTTACGAGGATATTTACCGCTTGTATTTTTTTCTTTTTTGATTTTTACAAAGGATCTTCTAATATCTGTTCCAGGAAGCTGAAATTTTATTACTTCTTCTACTCTTCCACCTAACACCTGTACTGCCTTTTTTGATACGTCGACTTCTTCATCAATATCACCGGATTTATATGACACAAATACTCCTTCTTTCCTTACATAAGGAAGGCAATACTCCGATAATGTTGCAAGATTAGCAACAGCTCTGGATACACACAAATCAAATTGTTCTCTATAATCTTCTTTTCTTCCAAAATCTTCCGCTCTTCCATGAATCGTATAAATAGTCTCTAATCCCAAATCATGAATTACCTCATTTAAAAATTTTAATCTCTTATTCAAAGAATCTAATAATACAACTTCAAGATGCGGATAAACAATCTTTAATGGAATTCCCGGAAAACCGGCTCCTGTTCCTACATCAATAATTTTGTTTACACTTTTCAAATCAATAGTTTTTACAATAGATAAACTATCCACAAAATGCTTTTCCACAATTTCCTTATATTCCGTTATACCTGTAAGATTCATAAATTTATTCCACTCAACTAACATTTCATAAAATCTATAAAACTGCTTTACCTGCCCGTCATCTAATTCAACATGAATCTCCTGCATCTTTTCTATTAAAAAATTATCCATTCTTAACCTCTTATAAAAATATTAACATCTTTTCATTACATCATCTATAAATTTAACTACCTTCTATTTAAATACATATATATTTATACATCTATTTGATATCTTCGAGAACTAATATCATAAGTTAGTAACTATATCTTATATCTAAATAAAAATCTTTGACCTCATGCATCTACACCAAAATTAATCTTTTATATCATTGACATCCATAAGATTATTCTTCATATCATATTCTCTATCCAATAACTTTTTTAACATTTTCTTTTATTTCATCCTCTTTTGTATCACTCTTATATATATTAATTTCATATCATTTTCTCTCATATTATTCTCCTTCGTATCACTCTCTTATATATATTCATTTCATATCATTCTCTTATATATTATTTTCTTAATATTATATCTATATATCATTTTCTTTTATATTATTAACTTTCATAACATCATCGATAATTTCACCCCTGCACACTTAAAATCGTTTTGCACTTAAAAAAATCTGATATTTGCAAATATTATAAATATCTATTTTCCTTTTTTATTTGACCAACCAAAATCTCCGTCGTAAACTTGACCAAGACTAGTGTAGTGTACCGACACATTTACATTTGTCTGAAAGTAAATGTGTCAGCACACTATACTAAAACTGACTAACCCCATCCTTAATGAAATTTGTATATGTAAAATACCACGTCTCAACTAAAAACATATTTTTTTTAATATCCTATCTACACGCCGCACTACCTTTCAAAATACCCTCTCTCTTAACATTATCCTTCACTACACTATCCTTTTAAAATTATCTTTCACTACACTATCCTTCATAACATCATTATCCTTCATAACGTTATCTTTCTACCACTATCTTTCTCAATATTATCTTTCACAACCTAATCTTTCTAACACTAGCCTTCTCAGTATTATCTTTCACAGCCTTATCTTTCCAACACTAGCTTTCATAACATTATCTTATATATTATTCTCTAATATCCATTATTCCTTATAACATTAACAATAATATCAACTTTATATACCCTAAAAAAATTTTCTAATTTTCATAATCTATTATATACTACCATATTACCCTCTATTTCATTAACTTATATTTCCCAAGAATAATTCGAAAGATCTTCAACAAATAAATTATAGTAATTATTTTTTAATTGTGCATTTCAATAATATATTTTACAGATCAAATTAAAACTAAACTATCAATCAATTTTCCACAATTAAAACAATTTTAACTTGAAATACCTTCTAACCTGAATATCATATCATCAACTTTTACAAAACAACTAATATCTCTGAAACGTGATAAAAATAAAACAGCTGACAAATACTAGCCTGACACTAACTTTTTATTAGTATTATATGTACATAATTCAACCACAATATTTATTTAATACATTAAAGCATTAGCGTATTAATACACTAATATGTTAAAATACTAATATACCAATGTATTAATATATTAACACATTAATACATCAACACATCAACATACTAATACATTGATCTTTACAACACATTAACACTATAAACTATAAAACTTTATACCTTCAACAAATTATTAATACAGAAAATTAATTTTTTACATTTTAATATTTTAATCCAAATAACTTTTTATGCCTCTCATCTGTACAAAGGAAACAAACATATATTCTCATTCTATAATATTAGTTCTCATCCAACTACACACATCACTATAAAATCCTAAAAAATCTCTCTACCTCCCATTCCCCATATATAACAACAGCACAGATATATCCGCCGGAGACACCCCGGAAATCCGCGATGCCTGCCCAACCGAAACCGGCCTATACTCTTTCAGCTTCTGAACCGCCTCTATCCTCAAACTCTTAATCGAATCATAATCAATATCCCCGGGTATCTTCTTACTCTCCAATTTTCTAAACTGTTCAACCTGCCTCTTCTGCCTGCTGATATATCCTTCATACTTTATAAAAATATCCACCTGATCTATAACATCTTCTTTTAACTCTTCCGGTATCTCCGGTCTCTTCTCATCAATCTCTTTTAACGACCTATAAGACAATTCCGGACGCCGTATCAACTCAGCAAGAGATGTTCCCGACGCCAACTGCGTACTTCCATAACGCTCCAGTAAATCCTGAACCCTCTTGGAAGTCCCCACATTCGTACGCTTCATCCTCTCAATCTCGGATTCTATCCACTCCTCTTTCCTCAGAAGTTTTTGATATCTCTCCTCCGGAATCAATCCAATCTCATACCCAATCTTCGTTAATCTCTGATCCGCGTTATCCTGCCTCAACAATAACCGATACTCTGCCCTCGAAGTCATCATCCTGTATGGCTCATGACTCTCTTTCGTTACAAGATCATCAATCAGCACCCCGATATATGCTTCCGACCGATCTAAAACCACGGCATCTTTGCCCTGCAGCTTCCTTGCAGCATTAATCCCGGCCATCAGCCCCTGAGCCGCCGCCTCCTCATATCCGGAACTCCCGTTAAACTGGCCGCCGCTGAATAACCCCTCAATATTGCGGAATTCCAAAGACGGTTTCAATTGCCTCGCGTCAATACAGTCATATTCAATCGCGTATGCATTTCTCACAATCTTAACATTTTCCAGACCAGGAACCGTCCTGTACATCGCATACTGCACATCCTCGGGAAGCGAACTAGACATTCCTCCGATATACATCTCATTCGTCTCCAATCCTTCCGGCTCTATAAATACCTGATGTCGTTCTTTATCGGCAAATTTCACCACCTTATCTTCAATAGACGGACAGTACCTCGGCCCCGTCCCTTCTATCATTCCGGAAAACAAAGGGGAACGATCCAGATTCTTCCGTATAATATCATGGGTTTTCTGATTCGTATAAGTCAGCCAACACGACGCCTGATCAATCTGTACCTCCTCAGGATCCGTGGTAAATGAAAATGGAACCACCCTATCATCCCCAAACTGTTCCTCCATCTTACTGAAATCAACAGTATTCCTATCTATTCTTGCCGGAGTTCCGGTCTTAAAACGATACATCTCAATTCCCATCTCTCTCAGAGAATCCGTAAGATAATTCGCAGCCTGCAATCCATTCGGCCCAGTATTGCTGCTTACCTCTCCATAGATACACCTTGCCCGGAGATAGGTTCCCGTACATAATATTACAATCCTGCAGGGATAAACCGTCCCTGAAAATGTCTGTACACCTGTCACCTTCCCTTCCTCCGTCAGAATCCGTGTAACTTCCATCTGCTTAATTTCCAGATTCTCCTGGCTCTCCAACACCATTCTCATAGTCCGGCTGTAATTTGCCTTATCGGCCTGAGCACGAAGAGAATGTACCGCCGGCCCCTTAGACTTGTTAAGCATTTTCGACTGAATGAAGGTACGGTCAATTACCTTTCCCATCTCCCCTCCAAGAGCATCCACTTCTCTCACCAGATGACCTTTTGAACTTCCCCCTATATTGGGATTACACGGCATCAATGCAATACTATCCACGCTTACAGTAAATACAATCGTACGAAATCCCAGTCTGGAAGCGGCAAGCGCCGCCTCACATCCGGCATGCCCCGCGCCTATTACAACAACATCATATCCATCTTCGTTAATCCACACAGAATTTGCTAAATCTTTCATTAACCAAATCCTCTCCTATCTTTTCCCTTTTTACATTTTCCTAACCAATTTTCACCAAAAATATCACAAGTTACAATGTCCTTATTTCCATACCCGTAATAACTTATAAACCAAAATGCAGCCCTATCTACTTCCCCATACAGAATTTGCTGAATATTTCATTAACCAAATCTTCCCCTGTCTTTTCCCCTGTAATACTTCCAAGCGCCTCATAAGCATCCAGCAAATCAATAGAATAAAAATCCTCCGGCATATCGCTTTCAATACTTTCCTTTACTCTCGCCAACGCAGAACATGCATCCTGAAGCGCCGCTTTATGCCGTACATTGGTAATATAAATTTCATCGTTAAATGAAAGATTTCCTTCAAAAAATAAGTCCTTTAAAGTTTCTTCCAGAACATCTATTCCCATTTTTTCTTTAGCGGACATTAAAACAAGGGGAATTGTAAACTTATCCATTGCTTTAGAATTATTTTTTGAAGGATCACTTGCAAAATAAAACCTCTTTACATCCTCCTCCGTAACCGCCGCGTCCAGATCTGTTTTATTTAACAAAATGATCGCTTTCTTATGCGTGATCAATTGAAAAATCTCCCTGTCATTCTCATCCAAAGGTTTTGACACGTCAATCACATAGAGAATCAGATCTGCCTGATCCGCATAAATTTTTGCCCGGTCAACTCCGATCTTTTCCACCAAATCCTCTGTATCTCTTATTCCGGCAGTATCCATGATATTAAGAGATATTCCTCTCAGGTTAATATGCTCTTCCAAAATATCTCTTGTCGTTCCGGCGATCTCTGTAACAATTGCGCGATCTTCCCCGAGAAGCGCGTTTAAAAGGGAAGACTTTCCCACATTGGGTTTTCCCAAAATTACAGTCCTGATTCCCTCTTTTATAATCCTTCCATTATCGTAAGTATCTATAAGCCTCTTTATTTGACTCATAAGATTTTCCACAGTTTTCCACAGCTTATCCCCATATCCGTCCACACTGATATGTTCCGGATCGTCCAAAGCCGACTCTATAAACGCCGTGTGGTAAATGATTTCATTTCTAATCTCACTTATTTTGTTCCTGATATTCCCCTTTAGCTGGCTGACGGAACTTTGGAGCGCATACTGATTTTTGGAAGATATAAGATCACCTACCGCCTCTGCCTGAGACAAATCAATTTTGCCATTCAGAAACGCCCTCTTTGTGAATTCGCCGGGTTCTGCCGGCCTTGCTCCTCTGTCAACCAACAATTCCAATATACGCTTTACGACATAGACTCCGCCGTGACAATTAATCTCTACCGTATCTTCGCCCGTATAACTATGAGGCCCCCTCATCAGCATAACCAGCACTTCATCTACTACACATTCTCCATCCACCACATACCCATAATGGATAGTATGGGTCTTCTGTTCCGAAAGCAATTTTTCCTTCTTTCCCCTATAAATCTTATCCGCAATGGAATATGCTTTTGGACCGCTCATTCTCACAATCCCTATACCGGCATCACTCATTGCGGTAGAGATTGCAGCAATCGTATCATTATACAGCCCTTTCATTCCTGCCTCCTATCTGCTCTAACTGACGCTAAATAATTGAGCATCTTTTGTCCGCCGTCTGCACAATTATATAACAAATATTAAAAAAGCCGTTTGCACAATTATATAACAAATATTAAAAAAGCCGTTTGCACAATTATATCATATATTAAAAAATAGGGGTTGAACACACCCCTATTTCCTCTCATCCTATCTATTACGTACCAGAGTGACCACCACTCTCCCATAAGGTTCTTCACCTTATCTATTATTACGTACCAGAGTGACTACCACTCTCCTATAAGGTTCTTCACCCTCGCTATGTGTGGAAACCGCCGGATCTGCCTGCAGAGCTGAATGTATAATCCTTCTCTCATAAGGATTCATCGGCTCCAGCGATACGGTCCTTCTGTTTCGCTTCACCTTACTTGCTATATTCTTCGCAAGATTCTCAAGAGTCTCTTTCCTTCTTCTTCGGTAATCCTCCGTGTCAAGCTTGACGCGCACATACCCTTCCTGCATCTTATTTGCAACCCTGTTCGTCAGATATTGGAGAGAATCCAAAGTCTGTCCTCTCTTTCCGATCAGGATTCCCATGTTGCTTCCTTCCATATCTATAGAAAGAGCGCCCTCTTCATCCACCACAGACGTAACCTTCACATCCGTCATATCCATCGCCTTCAAAACGTCGCTTACAAACTTCTCGCAAGCCTCGATCGTACAAGCCTCCACCTTCGCAAGCTCTACCTCTTTCTTCTCAGGCGCATCGTTCGCCGGCTGCTCTTTAACAACCGGTTTCTTTTTCGGCTCTTTCTTCGCAAACTCCTTCTTCCCATGATCCTTCTTGGGAGATTCCTTCTTTATACTGTCTTTCTTCGGTACTTCTTTTTTCTCTTCTTTCCTGACAGGTTCCTTGACCTGAGAAAGATCTGCCTTCGGGATTTCTATCTCAGGCTCTTTTTCCTTGACTTCTTCTTTCCTGCGTGCTTTGATCACTGCCTGCTTCATCCCGATTCCAAGGAATCCGGCGCTTCCTTTTTCGATCACTTGATAATCTAACTGATCACTCGTCACTCCTAACTGCACTAATGCTTCTGTAATCGCATCATCTAACGTCTTCGCTGATACAGTAATATATTCCATGAATAAGCCCCCTAATTATTTTCATTGAATTTTTTAACCATGTTAGCCTTTGCCGCAAGGCTTCCTTCCTTGGCATTCTCAGCACGCGATCTTGCCTGTTCTATTTTTTTCTCTCTTTCATTATCACTCATCCCAGATGTGCTTCTGTTGGCTGAATCCCTGATACTCCTCGTATTCGTCTGAGCCATTGCGTTGATCTTCTCAGCCTTCACACTTCGTTTCTCACGCTTCTTTGCAGCCTTTTCCTTATTCTTCTCAACCAATTCTTCAACAGAAATCTTAGCCAGATGCTTGTTGATAATTACCTGCTGAACAATCCTTACTATGGCGCTGAACACCCAGTAAAGGCCGATACCTGTCGGAAGTGAAAATACCATAAATACGGAAAACAACGGCATCGTCACATTCATTGTATTCATAGTGCTCGCCATCGGGTTATCCTTGTCCATCTGCTGTCCGGAGATTGCCTGAGAAATCTTAACACTCAAATACTGCGTAAGTCCGGATAATACAGGAATTGCGATCGCCGTAATAATGATGACTGCCGGCGCCATTCCGTAAGAACCGCTGTCCCTGATCATCGTAATCGGAGAAACCGTCATGTCCGGTATTGAGAGAAACCGGTTTACACTTGCCGGAGCGTCCTTAATAGCCGGAACATACTTCTGGATATCATAGATTACAGGATATAACGCCAGAAGCAGAGGCATCTGGATCAGAAGAGGAAGGCAGCCTCCCATCATCGAAGTTCCATACTTATCATATACCTGCTGGATCTCCTCCTGCTGTTTCATCATGGATGCCTGATCTTTTTTGTTCTTATATTTTTTCTGAATCGCCTGAACCTCAGGGTTCGTAACAGCGGATAATTTCTGCATTCTCTGCTGACTGACGGTTAGCGGAAGCATCAAAGTATATACAAAAATCGTATATAATATGATTGATAACCCCACCAGTCCGTTATCATTTGGAAGGGCATTATCCAATATCGTATAGATAAAGTTCATAACCTTCCCCAAAAGCCAGCTAATCTGTCCCACAATCGGCCAGTTAGCCGTCGATAATAAACTAAATGTCATACTCATTCCTCCAAATGTATTCTATTCTTAAGGTACGGGGTCGTATCCTCCTTTTGCAAACGGATTACAGCGCAGTATCCTCCACGCCGCCAGAGCTGTACCTTTCAACGCTCCATATTTCTCGATAGCCTCTATCGCATATTGAGAACACGTGGGATAGTAAATACAGGACGAATATCCCTTCAGAGCAGACAAATACTTCCGATAGAATTTAATACAGCCTAACAGAATATATTTCATAATACGTTACCCCTAATCTATAATGGCATGAAGACGGCCCAGATGGAGCATTGCGCTGTTAATCTCATGGTAATTCCTATCTTTTGCGCCTGCCCTGGCTATCACGACGATATCCAACCCACACCTGTACCGTTCCTCTTGTAGTCTATAGCTTTCTCTAACCAATCTTGTCAATCTATGCCTTATAATACTATTGCCTACTTTTTTACTTACGGAGATACCTAACCGGTTCCTGCCGGTTCCGTTCTCCAATACATACATTACCAGATACTTATTCGCACAGGATTTCCCTTTGCCATAGACATTTCGGAAATCCTGATTCTTCTTCAATGACTCGGAATACTTCATTCACACACCGTCCAATTTTTATAGAAGAAAAGGCCACATATATGCGGCCTACGCTGATAATCTCTTTCTTCCTTTTGCTCTTCTGCTAGCAAGAACTTTTCTTCCACCTTTAGTGCTCATCCTAGATCTGAATCCATGGACTTTAGCCCTCTGTCTTTTCTTTGGCTGGAATGTCATTTTCATAATATCCACCTCCTTATATACTAAGGGAAACTCCCTACAAATTTTCCTAAGACATCAGCCTTGATTATATAGAAAAAATGCGTCTGAGTCAAGCTATTCCGCGATTTTTCTAAATTTATTTATCCACAAATTGTGGATAATATCCGGAATTTCTGTGGAAAAGAGGTGGAAACAAATAATTCAGCCCTCTTTTTCCTTGAAAAATTACAATTTTCCACTGCGTATTACGTTTTCCACATTTATTTTGAGATTGCTTAATTTGCCGTTTTGATGTAAAATATATAAGATAGAAAACTGGGGTTATGATGTATATTTTGACATTAAGAGAGATTAGGAGTTTACTGTAATGGATATTGTTAATGAAAAATGGCCGGAAATTATCGAACATCTAAGGATAGAACATGAACTATCCAACGTCTCTTTTACTACATGGATACAGCCGTTAAAAGTATTTGAGATTATCGACAACACTGTATTTATACTTGTGAATATGAATGCAAGCGTTGAATATATTGAAAAGAAGTACCTTCTCCCTCTAAAAGTATGCATTTCTGAAATTACAGGGATTGACTATGAAGTTGTATTTGTATCCGAGGACGATTCCAGAATCGGCGAGATCCGGAGTATGTCTGCGGATGCAAGCCACAAGAAGAAGACGCGGACTGCAAGCGAGAAGGCGGGATTGAATCCCAAGTACACCTTTGACACGTTCGTAGTCGGCGGCAACAACAATTTTGCGCACGCCGCCTCCCTTGCTGTGGCGGAATCCCCGGGAGAGGTATATAATCCCTTATTCTTATACGGAGATGTAGGTCTTGGCAAGACGCATCTGATGCACTCGATCGCACATTTCATCTTGAATAAGAATCCGAAGAAAAAGGTACTGTATGTCACAAGCGAGACGTTTACCAATGAACTGATCGAAGCGCTGAAGAAAGGTAAGACTGCGGATAACGAGTCTGCAATGGCACAGTTCCGCGACAAGTACCGCAATAACGACGTTCTGCTCATTGATGATATCCAGTTTATCATCGGCAAGGAGAGTACGCAGGAAGAATTCTTCCATACGTTTAACCACCTTCACACCTCCGCCAAGCAGATCATTATCTCCAGCGATAAGCCGCCGAAAGACATCGAGACTCTGGAGGCAAGACTTCGTACCAGATTCGAGTGGGGTCTGATTGCGGATATCTCCGCGCCGGACTATGAGACGCGTATGGCAATCCTGCGCAGGAAGATTGAACTGGATCATCTGGACAGGTACAATATTCCGGAGGATGTTCTTACATATATTGCCGAAAACATCAAATCCAACATCCGGGAACTGGAAGGATCGCTGAACAAGCTGATCGCCCTTTATAAGCTGAACAACCCGGAGACTATTGATATCCCGCTGGCCGCCGAGGCTTTGAAGGATATCGTATCTTCTTATAACAATAGAGTCGTCACGCCGGAACTTATCCTTGATATTGTATCCGACCATTTTAATATTACAATTGCCGATCTGAAAGGGAATAAGCGAAGCGCAAGCATCTCCGTCCCAAGGCAGATCTGCATGTATCTGATGCGCACCCTGACAGAGACGCCTCTGCAGGCTATCGGCATCATTCTTGGCGGAAAAGACCACTCAACGATCAAGTACGGTGTGGAAAAGATTGAAAAAGGTATCGTTAAGGACGAGACCCTCAATAATACTATCAGCATCATTATGAAAAAGATTAATCCTGCATAATGTGAATAACATTGTGGACAACTTAGGGATAATGGGGAATAACTAGAGGAAAAATATTTTCTAAGAAACTCAAAAGTTTTTTAAGACAAGTTTTCACCACAGCATCCACATCTTGTCTCACTCCAATCCACATGGTTATTCCTGCCGGAAACACTGTTAAATTCTGGGTTGGAAGTGGTTTTCCACTTTTCCACACCCCCTAATAAGAAGAAGACGGAAATCTTTTATAGATATATGGATCCGTCTGCGCCTGAAAGGAGTTTTACACATATGAAGATTATCTGCAGCAAAGCAAATCTTTCAAAAGGAGTCAGCACTGTATATAAGGCCGTGCCTTCAAAGACTACCATGCCAATCCTGGAGTGTATCCTGATTGACGCTACAAACGATATTATCAGATTGACAGCCAATGATATGGAACTTGGAATACAGACGGACATAGAAGGCGAGATTGCGGAAAGAGGAATGATCGCCATTGACGCCAAGATATTTTCTGAGATTGTGCGCAAACTTCCGGATAATGAGATTAAGATCGAGACGGACGAAAATCTGCGCATGACGATTACTTGTGAAAAAGCGAAGTTTGACTTGTCCGGGAAGCCGGGAGAAGAATTTTCCTATCTTCCGATTATTGAAAAAGATGAATCTATAGAAATATCTCAGTTTACTTTGAAAGAAGTGATCAGGCAGACCATCTTCTCCATTGCGGATACTGAGAGCAACAAATTAATGACGGGCGAATTATTTGAAATCAGGGGCGGCATGCTTAGGGTTATTTCTCTCGACGGCCACCGTATCTCGATCCGAAGGATTGAACTGAGGAATGAAGTCGGCGATAAAAAGTTAATCGTTCCGGGCAAGACGCTTATAGAGGTCAGCAAGATCCTGTCAGGAGAAGCGGAGAGCATGGTTTCCATCTCCTATACCAGCAACCACATTGTATTCGAGTTTGACAATACGGTCGTAGTGTCCAGACTGATTGAAGGGGAATACTTTAAGATTGACCAGATGCTGTCCAACGATTATGAGACGAAGGTAAAGATTAACAAGAGAGAGTTATTGAACTGTATCGACAGGGCTACGCTTCTGGTAAAAGAAGGAGATAAGAAGCCTATTATTATCAATATCGGCGACGAGGTGATGGAGCTTAGGATTAAGTCGCAGATTGGTTCCATGAATGAGGAGATCTTTATCAGCAAGGAGGGGAAGGATCTTCTGATTGGTTTCAATCCAAAGTTCCTGATTGACGCGCTGCGCGTAATTGAGGACGAGGAAGTAACGCTGTATCTGATGAATGCAAAGGCGCCGTGTTTCATTAAGGATGACGAGGAGAGCTATATTTACCTGATCCTGCCTGTGAATTTCAACGCCGCGGCATAGAGAGGTAGTAAGAGTGGATGTTATAAGATTGAGAGACGAGTACATTAAGCTCGGTCAGGCTTTGAAGGCTGCCGGGCTGGTAGATTCCGGCGCGGAGGCAAAAGAAGTTATTGTGGAAGGTTCTGTCAAGGTGAACGAGGAGACCGATACCAGGAGAGGACGTAAATTATACGCCGGGGACATCATCACTTTTAACGGGGTAGAAGTGAAAATTGAAAATTAGGTCTTTAAAGTTAAAGAATTACAGGAATTATGATCTTTTAAAACTTGATTTTGATGATGCTGCCAATATATTCTATGGGGATAATGCACAGGGCAAAACGAATATTTTAGAGGCAGTCTATCTTTCCGGAACCACAAAGTCGCATCGGGGAGCCAAGGACAGGGAACTGATCCGTTTTGGGAAGGATGAGTCCCACATCGAGGCAGTGGTGGAAAAAAATGGAATTGATTACCAGCTTGATATGCATTTGAAGAAGAATGGGGCCAAAGGGATTGCCATTAATAAGATGCCGATCCGCAAGGCAAGCGAATTATTCGGTATCGTGAATCTCGTTTTTTTCTCTCCTGAGGACCTGAATATCATTAAGAACGGTCCTTCCGAGAGGAGGAGATTTATTGATATGGAGTTATCCCAGCTTGACAGGGTGTATCTAAGCGACCTGTCCAATTACAACAGGACTTTGAACCAGAGGAACCGGCTCCTTAAGGAGATGCGGACGGAACAGGCCGGGAACTTAAGGGATACTTTGGATATTTGGGATATGCAGCTTGTCAGGTATGGCAACCAGATTTTAGAGAGGCGAAGAGAATTCGTCCGGGAGATCAACGACATTATTTTTTCAATACATAGAAAACTGACAGGGGAACGGGAAGAGATTCAAGTAATCTATGAGCCCAGCAACGGGAGTCTTACGTTAGAACAAGCATTATCAAAAAATAGAGATAGGGATATACGTATAAAGAGTACGTCGGTAGGTCCCCACAGGGACGACGTGTGTTTTATGACGGGAGATCTGGACATCAGACGTTTCGGGTCGCAGGGCCAGCAGAGGACTGCCGCGTTATCGCTGAAGTTATCTGAGATTGAGCTGGTAAAGCAGGCTGCAAAGGATACGCCTGTTTTATTACTTGACGATGTTTTGTCTGAACTGGATAAACATAGGCAAAACTATCTATTAGACAGTATAAATGATATACAGACGCTTATTACCTGTACAGGGGTAGAGGATTTTGTGAATCATCGTTTCTCTATAAACAAAGTGTTCCATGTCCATAACGGACAGGTAACGAATGAAAACTAGGAGGAGAAGAATGAGTACAGAGAAGGTACAGCATGAGTATGGTGCAGATGAGATTCAGATATTGGAAGGGCTTGAGGCGGTAAGGAAACGCCCGGGCATGTATATCGGAAGCACATCATCGCGCGGACTTCACCACCTTGTGTATGAGATTGTGGATAACTCCGTGGATGAAGCGCTGGCGGGTTTCTGTGATACGATAGTTGTGACTATTAACAAGGACAATTCGGTTACGGTCCTTGATAACGGGAGAGGTATTCCTGTGGGAATTAACCAGAAAGCAGGGCTTCCGGCGGTGGAGGTGGTATTTACCGTCCTTCATGCGGGAGGAAAGTTCGGCGGAGGCGGATATAAGGTATCCGGGGGGCTTCACGGAGTGGGGGCTTCTGTCGTGAACGCGCTGTCTAACTGGCTGGAGGTTGAGATCTGTCATGAGGGGAAGGTGTATAAGCAGCGCTATGAACGCGGAAAAGTCGTGGAAAAGCTGGCGGTCATCGGGGAATGTGAGCCTGACAGGAGAGGGACGAAGGTTGTATTCCTGCCGGACGATACGATTTTTGAAGATACTGTTTTCGATTATGACATATTAAAACAGCGTTTCCGTGAGATGGCTTTCCTGACCCGGGGACTTAAGATCGTGCTGCGGGACGAAAGGCCGCAGGATAAGGCGGTTGAAAAGACGTTCCATTATGAAGGCGGTATTAAGGAGTTTGTTGCGTATCTGAACAGGAGCAAGACGGCTCTTTACGAAGATATTATCTATTGTGAAGGAATGGTTAATAATGTGGCGGTGGAAGTGGCCATGCAGCACAACGATTCCTACAGCGACAATACTTACGGGTTCGTGAATAATATTACCACTCCGGAGGGCGGCACGCATGTAGTGGGGTTCCGTAATGCTTTGACGAAGACGTTTAACGATTATGCGAGAAAGAATAAATTGCTGAAAGACAATGAGCAGAATCTGTCGGGAGAGGACATCCGGGAAGGGCTGACCGCGATTATCAGCGTCAAGATAGAGGATCCTCAGTTTGAGGGACAGACGAAGCAGAAGCTTGGCAACAGCGAGGCGAGAGGGGCCGTCGACAGCGTTGTGAGTAAGCAGCTTGAGATATATTTGGAGCAGAACCCTACCGTGGCGAAGCTGACGGTGGAGAAATCCGTAATGGCGCAGCGGGCGAGGGAGGCGGCGCGGAAGGCGCGGGAGCTGACGCGAAGGAAGTCCGCGCTTGACGGAATGTCTCTTCCGGGGAAATTAGCAGACTGTTCGGACAAGGATCCGGCCAGATGCGAGATCTATATCGTTGAGGGAGACTCTGCCGGAGGTTCGGCTAAGACGGCAAGGGACCGGGCGACACAGGCTATCCTTCCCCTTCGGGGAAAGATCCTCAACGTGGAGAAGGCAAGACTTGACAAGATCTATGGAAATGCGGAGATTAAGGCGATGATTACGGCTTTCGGGACGGGGATCCATGATGATTTTGATATCTCAAAGCTCAGGTATCACAAGATTATCATTATGACGGATGCCGACGTTGACGGTGCCCATATCAGTACCTTATTATTGACGTTCTTGTACCGGTTTATGCCTGACCTGATCAAAGAAGGATATGTTTATCTGGCGCAGCCTCCGCTGTATAAGCTGGAGAAGAATAAGAAGGTCTGGTATGCGTACAGCGACGAAGAGCTGGACGGAATCCTTAAGGACGTAGGACGGGATGGGAATAATAAGATCCAGCGTTACAAAGGTCTTGGAGAGATGGATGCGGACCAGCTCTGGGATACCACTATGGATCCGGAGCACAGGGTTCTTCTAAGAGTTACGATGGATGAAGAGACGACTTCAGAGCTTGACCTTACATTTACCACGCTGATGGGAGATAAGGTGGAACCCAGACGTGAATTTATCGAAGAGAATGCGAAGTATGTAAAGAATCTGGACGTATAGAAGAGATGCGGAACTTTCCGGTTCCGGATGGCGGAGATGTGTCCGAAGAAAGGAGAAGATGAGAAAACAGATACTGTTTTCCGAATGACTATGGAAGATAATATTTTTGATAAAGTCCATGAAGTGGATTTAAAGAAGACGATGGAAAACTCCTATATCGACTATGCCATGAGCGTTATTGCTTCGCGTGCGCTGCCGGATGTAAGGGACGGACTGAAACCGGTGCAGAGAAGGATTCTTTACTCTATGATCGAACTGAACAACGGTCCGGACAAGCCGCACAGGAAATGCGCCCGTATCGTCGGCGATACGATGGGTAAATATCATCCCCACGGCGACAGCTCGATCTACGGCGCGTTGGTGAATATGGCGCAGGAATGGTCGACCAGATATCCTCTGGTTGACGGACACGGGAACTTTGGTTCCGTGGACGGGGACGGCGCCGCGGCCATGCGTTACACGGAGGCAAGGCTGAGCAAGATTTCCATGGAGCTGACGGCTGATATTAACAAGAATACGGTTGATTTTGTACCGAACTTCGACGAGACGGAGAAGGAGCCTACCGTACTCCCTGCAAGGTTCCCGAACCTTTTGGTCAACGGGACGTCGGGAATTGCGGTCGGCATGGCGACGAATATCCCGCCCCATAATCTCCGCGAGGTAATTAATGCGGTCGTTAAGATTATTGATAACCAGATTGAGGAGAAGGATGAGACGACTATAGAGGAGATTCTCCAGATCATAAAGGGACCGGATTTCCCTACGGGAGGAATGATTCTCGGTACTAGGGGGATTGAGGAGGCGTACCGAACCGGGCGGGGTAAGATCCGCGTCCGTGCGATAACGGATATTGAAGCGATGCCCAACGGAAAGAGCCGGATCGTGGTGACGGAACTTCCGTTCATGGTCAATAAGGCAAGGCTGATCGAGAAGATTGCGGAGCTTGTCAAGGATAAGAAGATAGACGGAATCACAGAACTGAGCGACCAGTCCAGCCGTGAAGGGATGCGGGTGGTTATTGAGCTTAGGAGGGATGTAAATGCCAACGTCATTCTGAACCAGCTATATAAGCATACCCAGCTTCAGGATACATTCGGCGTGATCATGCTTGCCCTTGTCGAAAACCAGCCTAAGGTCATGAACCTTCCCGAGATGCTGAAATATTACCTGCTGCATCAGGAAGAAGTGGTGACCCGCCGCACTAAGTATGAGCTTAACAAGGCTGAAGAGAGGGCGCACATATTAGAAGGCTTGCTGATTGCCCTTGATAATATTGACGAGGTAATCCGGATCATCAGAGGTTCCCAGACAGTACAGGCCGCTAAGACCGAATTGATGGAAAGGTTCGGGCTGACGGATGTACAGGCGCAGGCAATTGTGGATATGCGCCTCCGCGCTTTGACAGGTCTGGAAAGGGAGAAACTTGAGAAGGAATACAACGAGCTGATGGAGCAGATCAGCAGATTGAAGGCAATTCTTGCCGACAGGAAGCTGTTGCTTGGAGTGATCAGAGAAGAGATTATTATAATAAGAGATAAATACGGCGATGACAGACGCACCGCAATCGGTTTTGACGAATTTGACATATCTATGGAAGATCTGATTCCTAAGGAGGACGTAGTCATTACAATGACGAAGTTAGGTTACATTAAGCGTATGTCTAACGATACCTTTAAGTCTCAGAACCGGGGCGGCAAGGGCATCAAGGGGATGCAGACTTTGGAAGAGGATTATGTGGAAGAGCTGTTTATGACCCATACCCACCATTACATCATGTTCTTTACCAATACGGGTCGGGTGTACCGGATGAAGGGATATGAGATTCCTGAGGCGAGTCGTACGTCTAGAGGGACGGCCATCGTGAATCTGCTGCAGTTGATGCCGGGTGAGAAGATCAGCGCCATTATTCCGATTGATGAGTACAGGGATGGAGAGTACCTGTTTATGGCGACTAAGAAGGGCCTTGTCAAGAAGACTCCGATTAAGGAGTATGCATTTGTGAGAAAGACCGGGCTCGCGGCGATCACTCTTAGGGAGGAAGACGAGCTGATCGAGGTAAAATATACCAACAGTGATCAGGAGGTATTCCTTGTTACCAGATATGGGCAGTGCATCCGTTTCGATGAGAAGGACGTAAGGCCGACCGGACGGAATTCCATGGGAGTCAGGGGAATGAACCTGTCTGACCGGGATAATGTTATCGGTATGCAGCTCAGTTCACAGGGAAGCGACCTTTTGATCGTGTCTGAGAAGGGAATGGGGAAACGGACCCCGCTTGACGAATTTACCTGCCAGAACCGGGGCGGCAAGGGAATCAAATGCTACAAGATTACGGAAAAGACCGGTAATGTTGTGGGAATCAAAGCTGTCGGCGACGAGGATGAGATTATGATTATCAATACGGAGGGAATTGTGATCCGTATGAAATGTTCCGGAATCTCTGTCCTTGGACGTGTTACTTCCGGGGTGAAACTGATTAACCTGCAGGAAGGGGATATCGTCGCAAGCATCGCTAAGGTAAGGAAGGGCGATGAAGAAGAGGATGAGGAGAATACGGAGAATGTAGAAACAGATGAGGATGAGAGTCCGGAGATGACAGAATAGAAGAATACCATAGGGGATGCTGCGAAATACAGTTTATACACCATATATGGCGTATAACGGTTATTTCGCAACATCCCCTTATCTTATACGTTATCTTTCTCTAATTCTCGCAAAATGATCTCAGCAGTTTTCTCAACCGTAGATTCCACAAAACGGGTACACTGTGATTTTCTTTCCGGAGAATCCTTCTCCATCCCTCTTGTAAGTACGCGGCAGCATGTACCTCCGCAAGTTTCTTTGAAATAGTCGTGCAGCTCGTTGGTCAGTTCAAAGCATCTGTTTATCTTCGGATCCCCGGGAACCGTGCGCCCGAAGAAATACCCGATGCACATCGTACCGCCTGCCAGCGCTCCGCAGATACATCCGCCGCCGCCAAGCCCCCAAGGGAAACCGGAACTCATTGCGATTGCATCGTCAGACATATCCAATTCAAAATTCTTACGGATGGCATAGATTACGGATTCGGAACAAGCGAAACCCTGATGAAAGATATCGACGGCGTCCTGTTTCAGTTGCTCCATATTAATATTTACAGTCATTATGAATAGCCTCCTGTCTCTTATCTTGTAAAAAATAAAAATGTCGTTTCTTATGCAGTCATATTATAGCAATAAATGCGAGAGGTGTAAAGAATAAGATGCATTTATTGAAAAACGATAAAAACATATTGAAAATCAATAAGCTATGTGATATAGTAATAAAAAAATAAATGAAAAGAGGATGTGAATGGCCTATGAATGAACGGCTTGTCCGGTTCACAAAGCTTGTGCTGGATTTTATGTTTTTCAGCGGATGGATTGTTTTCTTTACACTCCCGTTAAGTTTAAAGTTTCTTGGGAAATATTATTCTGGCATTATTAACGAATATTTTCTATTTATGCTTGCTATTTTTGGGGCTTCGGGAATCTTTGGTATTCTGATTATCAGGCAGCTCCGAGGGATGATGAAGACTGTGATACAGGATTCCTGTTTTGTATATGAGAATGTTAAAAGCCTCAATACGATGGCGGTCTTAAGCCTGTGCATAACTGTGATGTGCTTTATCAAGATCTGCGTCCTCCCTACTCCGGCAACAGGAGTAATTGTTCTCGTATTCTTCATTGCTTCTCTGTTTTGCGAGGTACTTGCCCGCGTATTTGAAAAAGCAGTCGGCTATAAAGAAGAGAACGACCTGACGGTATAGGGGGTGGAGCTGTGGGGATAAAGATCCATATTGATGTTATGATGGCGCGGAGGAAGATCGGGCTGACGGAATTGGCCGGAAAGATTGATATTACTCCGGCAAATCTTTCTATATTGAAGAATAACAAAGCAAAAGCTGTGAGGTTTTCTACGTTGGAGGCAATCTGCCGGGAACTTGAGTGCCAGCCGGGAGATATTATAGAATATCAGCCGGAGGAGTAAGGAATTACGAATAGAATTATGGAGGTGCAATTCATGAAAGAAAATATGCTGATTATGAAGATACGTGACAATTACAGATATTTTGGAGGATTAAGTTTGGTCTATGGACTGATATTTACCTTCTGCCTTTATAAGAATATATCCGGAATTACATTTCCGATATGCGTAGGGGCGACGATTGGTTTTGCAATATTGTTTATGCGGAAGATTAATTACAGGATAATGAAGAATTCTCTTCCTTATCTGGTGGGAATGGGACTGCTTGGCGTATCTTCGGCATATACGACCTCGGCCTTTATGATCTTTTTTAATATTGTCGGTATCTTATTATTGTTCATGGTTTTTATGATTCATCAGTTTTATAATGATTATCTATGGAATTTTTCGGCGTATCTGAAACGGATTTTTATATTGATGGGAACTACGGTCCAGTCCATTCCTTATCCGTACTGGCATGGAGGATGGTTTTTCAGCAAGAACAAGAATATCGGAAGGGATAATACATTGATCGCCGTTGTGGTTGGGTTTGTAGTGGCAATGGGAATCCTGTGCGTGACGCTCCCGCTTCTTCTAAGTTCTGATATTATGTTTTCAAAGATATTCGGGGAGCTGTTAAGTTATATTAATTTTTCGACCTTGTTCTGGATAAGCCTGACGTTTATCATTGGGTTTACCCTTCCGTATGCTTTTTTTACCGCTCTTTGCCGGTACAATTTCCCGGAAGGGCGAGAGCGGAAGATGAAGTACTTTGATCCTGTGATCGGAATTACCTTTACCAGCATCGTTAGCCTGATATATATGGTATACTGCGCAATACAGATTATGTATCTATTCCTTGGAATGAGCACGGGGCTGCCGCAATATGTGACGTATGCAGAGTATGCAAGGGGAGGTTTCTGGGAGCTGTTGTTCGTCAGCGTCATTAATTTTATTATAATATTGCTGTGCTTGTATCTGTTCCGTGAAAATATTGTGCTGAAGATTATCCTTACGATTATGTGCGGGTGTACGTTTGTGATGATTGTCTCCTCCGCATACAGGATGAAGATGTATGTAGAAGAATATAATCTCACTTTTCTCAGGATCCTTGTACTGTGGTTTTTGGTAGTGCTGGCGTTGATTATGATTGGAATGACGGTGAGTATATACAAAAAACGGTTTCCGCTGTTCAAATATATCATTGCGGTGGTTTCTGTGATGTATATCGGGTTTTCTTTCTCAAGACCGGATGTCATTATAGCGAAATATGATATTTCACAGTGGAAGAATGGGGATAGCCAGGATTTCTTCTATCTCATGTATGAAACCCTGTCCATTGACGCGGCGCCGGAGATAGCCAAGGTTGACTTGGATGACAAGGAGTGGAAATTGGTGGAGAATGATTATTTAAAGCAGAGTATGTATAATTACTTTTTAAATATCTCCGTCGACAATGAAGATATTTATTTTAGAAAGGCCAATTATTCCAGAATCAGGGCGAAGAAGGCGGCCGATCAGTTTCTTGAAGAACATAAAGATTATAATCATAATAATAACCGGATGTAACCGGAGCGGGGCCGCTGTAAAATATCTTTTTACGGCGGCTTTGCTATTTTGACAAATGACTTTACAAAAAGTTTTATTCATAAAAATAAAGTTGGTAAAATCCTATATATATGGTAAAATGGGGAAGGAAAATTTTATTTATTGATAAGGAGCATTGGAACCTATGAAAAGAATACTGTATATGGTGCTGCGTAATATAGTTTTGGTTCCGTTTATGTGGATCAAGCTGTGTTATCATGCGTCACATGTGGATAAATATACGGAAGAGCAGCATTATAAGATGTTGAAGTTCATTGTAAGCAGGGCAAATAAGGGAGGGAATGTTAAGATTTATGTATATGGGCAGGAGAATATTCCTTCCGAGAATGGATTTATGTTTTTCCCTAATCATCAAGGGCTGTATGATGTGCTGGCAATTGTTGAAGCGTGTCCGAAGCCTTTTTCCGTTGTGGCGAAGCAGGAGGTGGCGCATATACAATTCCTGAAACAGGTTTTTGCATGTATGAAGGCGTATATGATAGACAGGGATGACGTGAGGCAGGCGATGAAGGTGATCTCGAATGTCTCGAAAGAGGTAATGGACGGAAGGAATTATATTATATTTGCCGAGGGAACACGGTCTAAGAATGGCAATGAGGTACAGGAATTCAAAGGCGGAAGCTTTAAGGCGGCGACGAAGGCGAAGTGTCCGATCGTCCCGGTGGCATTGATCGATGCTTTCAAGCCTTTTGATACGAATACCATCAGCCCTGTGGCTGTGCAGGTGCATTTCCTGAAGCCGTTGTACTATGAGGATTATAAGGATATGAAGACGAAGGAGATTGCCGCTTTGGTGAGGGAGAAGGTACAGAGTACGATCCGGGAATATTCATTACCCGATTCTGCGGCAAGATATTAATTGAACGTTGTCTAATGAGACATAAGGGGCTGTCGGTTAATAGATCGTTATGAACAGGGAGGCGTGTGACTCGTTGAGTCATGTGCCTCCTGTAATTATCCCTAAAAAAGAGAAAAAAATGGCTAATTAAGTTTAATGCAGCAAAATTGGCGGAAATAGTCAATATGGCACAGATAGGATTTACACTTAAAAGAGGGTGGAATTTTAAAGATTACCATGTTATGATACATATAATATAAAGTATTAACGTTAAAAATACAATCATAAATCAGAAAGGATGTGGTCTAATGACCGTACAGCAACAGGTATGCGCACGCATTATTAACATGTCAGATGAAGGAGCTGCTTTTATTGAACAAGTAATAAATAATATGAATCCTGTTTTTTTTATTAATAAAAATAATTTAAAATCTAGTACAGAGGTGATAGATGTGTCAAAAAGAATCGGAATTGGGAAGGGAATTATTGAAGACCCAGCCGATTTTGATAAATGGAACGAGGAAATTGCTGATTTGTTTGAGGGCATAAAAAAATGAATTATCTGGCAGATACACATATTTTAATTTGGGCAATAACAGATAGCCCTAAATTATCCAAAAAAGCAAGAGAAATTTTGTTGTCAGAAAATAATAATATTTATTATAGTTTTGCCAATGTGTGGGAAATAGCAATTAAACACTCTCTTCATAAATCAAATATAACCTTTTCTTCTCAATGTTTTGAAGAGATGTGTAAATTAGCGGGATATTCATTTCTTGAAACCAAGTGTAACCATGCTTTTATTGTTGAAACTTTGAAACATGCTGATAATGCCCCAAGAGAACATCGAGATCCTTTTGATAGATTACTTCTAGCTCAAGCCAAAGCAGAAAATATGCTTTTTCTTACACATGATGAATTGATTCCATTCTATAACGAGTCCTGCATAGTATCTGTATGAATTATAGCAAAATCCCGATACTAATTAAAGATACCCAACTAAGGAGAGGGGCTATTGCAAGCCCCTCTCCTTATGCTAAAATATAAAATTATCTCATTAACTTGAATTGTCCCACCAGCTTTTTCAGCATATCAGCCTGACTTGACAATTGTTCGCTTGCAGCGGCAGATTCCTCAGCAGTAGCCGAATTAGTATGTACGACGCTGGAAATCTGGTCGATTCCGATGGTAACCTGTGAAATGGAGTCAGCCTGTTCTTCCGTGGCGTTAGAAATCAACGTCATCTCTTTCAGTACCTTCTGAGCGCTCATAATAACATCATGCAGCGCCGTATTCGTGTCATTAGAAAGCTGCGTGCCTTCTGCAACGGCTCTCACCGTATCGTCAATAAGTGCTGTCGTTCCCTTGGAAGCTTCCTGAGAACGGGTCGCTAAGCTTCGGACTTCATCTGCCACTACTGCGAACCCTTTTCCGGCTTCTCCGGCCCGCGCAGCCTCTACCGCGGCGTTGAGCGCCAGAATATTCGTCTGGAACGCAATGTCTTCGATAGTTTTAATGACATTGTGGATCTCATGAGACTTCACTTCAATCGCATGCATTGCATCCATCATACGGTTCATGTGGGAAGAACAAACCTCAATCTGGTCATGGGTATATTTGTTTTCCTCCTTCGCAATCCTGGCATGTTCGGCTGTGGTCGCCACTTGGTTAGATATTTCGTTGAAAGATGACGCCAGTTCTTCAACAGAAGAAGCCTGTTCGGTTGTACCCTGGGCAAGAGCCTGTGCGCTGTCAGAAACCTGAAGTCCGCCGGCATCTACCTGTTTGGCTGCAATATCAATCTCCGATAAGGTATTGCTCAAATTACTACGCAGGCGGAATATAGATTGGTGAATCGCGATATACTCACCCTGATAAGCGTCGCTCACATTACTTTGGTAGGTAAAGTTGCCGTTCGCCATCTCTGAAAGGCGGATGCTGATATCTTTAATAATAGTACGGAGGTTTTCCGTCATATTACGGATACTCTCCGAAAGATGGCCTAACTCGTCCTGTCCGGTATATGTAATAGAAATATCGAAATTACCTTTGGAGGTCTCCTCTGCGGCGGCCTCGATCTCTTTGAGAGGACGGACGAAGCTTCTGGTCAGTCTTAATGCAATCAATACTGAAATTATAACTGCCGTAATGAGGAGCGCTATATTGCCGAACAGAGAAATCTTGGCTTGTTTCGTTAGATTTTCCGATTGTGTATTACCTGCCGTGGATTTTTCTGCCAGCATAGTGTCAATCTGTTGGCTGAGTTCTTTTGCAAGAGGAGCTGCATTTGCACGGAAATAGGCGGTTGCTTCCTCAGGAGAGCGGTCGCTGATACTGATTGTCTCATCGCGGGCAATAGTATAGTTATCCATGAGAGTCTGCAGATTTGAACAAAATTCTTTGTCGGCTTCCAGATTACAGTCATTTTTCAGTTCATCCAAATCTGCGGCTATGCTGGTTACATAATTCTGCAGTTCATCTTTTAATTCCTCGCGTCTGGCAGGGTCTGTCTCCTGTATCAGATAGAGCACGGTCGTTCTGTGCGCCTGAAAATCCATGCCCAACTGTCCGATATCGCCCTGCAGAAAACCATAGTCTGTCAAGGCAGAGCCGTACGTACTGTCCATATGGTACAGCAGAAACATGCTGGCAATGCCGGCAAGGCTTGAAATCAATACCGCGAGTAAAAATGATAATAATAATTTGTCGCCTATTTTCATTTTATTCATAATCCCTTATCCCTACTCCTTTTTAAATATGAACTTTTACAAGTTCAGTTATAATATAATAAGAATACCACAAAATATCGATAATTACTAGTAAAAATAGTAAAAAATATAATAAAAGTGCAAAAGTGATTGACAATGTTGGAGAAGTCTAGTATAATCATAAACGTTCGGAGAAATACTCAAGAGGCTGAAGAGGCGCCCCTGCTAAGGGTGTAGGTCGGGTAACCGGCGCGAGGGTTCAAATCCCTCTTTCTCCGCTGAAAAACCGTCAGGAACAATGTTTCTGACGGTTTTTTGTTCATATAAACTTTTATAGTCCTGAGATATTTAAGATTTTCACGGAATCCCTGGTAATGATTTTTGCTTCCAGTTCCGTAGATTGAGGAACTTCATTTCCGCCGATCATATCCAGCATCTGTAAAGCGGCAATTCTTGCCATATTCCTGATTGGGTTATCGGCAGACGTCAAAGGAACGTCACAATAGTCTGCGATATCGGAATTATCTATACTGATAACGGACAGGTCGTCGGGGACTTTTCTGTTATGTTTCTGGCAGACAGTCAGCAGTTTACCAGCTACTTCATCATTGTAGCACACGCATGCCGTACAGTCCGAAAGCCTTCCGAAAAAGAATTCCGCGCTCTGTTCAAAATCAGAGAGTACTTCCGTGTCGATCCACACAATCCACTTATCATTAATCCTGACGTTGGATTCCATCAGAGCCTCAAGGTATCCCGCATAACGCTGATGTCCCTGTCCGTCGTCGCTTTTGAAGATTGCCGCGATATTCCGGTGTCCGCATTGAAGAAGGTAGTTAGTTACCAGTTTACCTGCCATCTTATCGTCCAGACTGACATGGGGGACGTCCAATTGGGGATAATAGCTGTTTATGAAAAGAACCGGGATCCCGCGGTCCCTGATCCTTTGATATATATCAAGATTAGGATTCGGTAGACCGCTTTTCGTAGTCTCGGCAATCAGCCCGTCAACCGCATTTTTTGATAAGATATTTTTTAGGATCAACCGTTCTTTTTCTACGGAATTATTCGTAAAAGAAATCTGCAGACTGTATTCGGCATTGGAAAACTGCGTTTCTAATTCTCTGATAATAGAAGAAAAGATGTATTCTTGTATAAAAGTTGTCATGACTGCAATCTGCATTGTCTTTTCTTTCTGGGGGACAAGTTGTTCGGAATCACTGATATATGTTCCGCTCCCCCTGTATCTTTGTACGATTCCTTCCTCTTCCAGAACGGCGATCGCATGCCTCACGGTCTGCCGGCTGACGTGAAACAGGCTGCATAGCTGATATTCTGATTCTATCTTATCTCCGGGATTGAGTTCTCCGTTTTCCAGACGATTTTTAATCCAAAGGCATATTTCTTTATATTTCGCAACTGATTCTCCCAATTACCCACCTCCGTAATGTCTAATAATAGTACATTTTATAGAATAACTATTCACTAATATACAATACAACTTTTCTTTTGACAATCCGTAAAATGTACCAAAAAGATTGTACAAGTTTTGTACATAAATGCCTTTTATAAAATATATTAATATAAAAAAGGGCTCCGAAAAATGATCATATCTCACATTATCCGGAAAACCCTATGATGCTGTTAGCTTAGTTTTTATTCTTGCTTGACAGTACGTCGAAGGTAACGGCTCCGAGAAGAACCAGACCCTTTACTACCTTCTGGAGGTCTGTTGACAAACCGATCAGGAACATGCCGTTATTCAGGATACCCATAACGAATGCTCCGATGACCGCGCCGATGACTGTGCCGACTCCGCCGGATGCGGCGGCTCCGCCGATGTAGCAGGCGGCAATGGCGTCCAGCTCGAACCCGTCTCCGGCCTTTGGCGTTGCGGAAGCGTTACGGGCGGAAAGTACGATACCGGCGATAGCCGCAAGGAATCCCATGTTCGTATATACCCAGAAATAGACCTTCTTTGTATCAATACCGGAAAGCCTTGCCGCTTTCTCATTGCCTCCCAGCGCGTAGACTTGGCGTCCAGCGACCGTCTTGCTGGTAATAAAGTGATAGATAGCTACGATTACGCCCATAAGGATCAATATAATCGGAATTCCGTTGTAGGAGGCAATCTTAAAGAAGAAAAACCAGAGTATGAGAAGCGTAGCGGCTAATTTGATCCCGGTCTGCCATGTAGGAACCATGGCAAATCCATACTTCTGCTGTGTTTTGATTTTCTTGAATTCTGTGCCGATTACCAGCGCTGTGGCAATAACTGCGATCAAAATCGTAATCAGATCGATAGAACCTCCTCCGAATTCAATCTTTTTTGTGAGAAAGAAACCCGCGCCGACCTTTACGAAGGAATCGGGAAGAGGGCCTACGGTCTTGGATTCCAGCAATGTATATGTAAGCCCGCGGCCAATCAACATTCCGGCAAGGGTAACGACAAACGGAGGTATATTCAGATAGGCAATGAAGAAACCGTTAAATGCCCCGAATAAAGTTCCGACTAAAATTGCGATTAAAAATGCGGCGGGAATGTTCATATTCTGTTCCACGATCAATTTTGCCGCAACCGCGCCGCACAGAGCCACGTATGATCCGACGCCGAGGTCTACGTTACCGGTCAGCACACACAAAAGCATACCGGTTGCGAGGATAATAACATAGCTGTTCTGCATGATTAGATTGTTCATGTTCATTGGCGTGGCGTTGGTGCCTCCTGTCAATGCATAAAAGATAATAAAGATAATAAGCATTGCAAAAACCATGCCGTATTGCTTTAAACTAAGATTTACAGTTTTTTTCTTTTCCATCGTTATTCCCCTTTCTTGTTATTATCCTGCATAATGCATTTCATAATCCGTTCCTGAGATAATTCTTCTTTTGAGATTTCGCCGGCAATGCGGCCTTCGTTCAATACATATGTTCTGTCGCATGTCCCGAGGATTTCCGGCATCTCGGACGATATGACGATGACGGCTTTGCCGGATTTCGCCAGATCATTAATCGCGCAGTAAATCTCATATTTCGCGCCTACGTCGATGCCTCGTGTGGGTTCGTCAAGGATCAGCACATCCGGTTCCGTAAGCATCCACTTTGCGAGAATGACCTTCTGCTGATTTCCGCCGGACAGGCTGCCTACTGCCTGGTGAACGGAGTTTGATTTAATATTAATCATCTTTTTATATTTTTCAGCTTCCAAAACCTCTTTGTTGGAATCGACAATACCTTTTTGTGAAAAATAACTCCGCAGGGCTGCCAGCGACATATTCCATTTGATGTCGTTAAAAAGAATCAATCCATAATTTTTCCTGTCTTCCGAAGTATAGGCGATCTTGTGGTTTATAGCGTCCTTTACATTCTTAATCTGTATAGGCTGTCCATGCATCAGGATTTCGCCGGAAATTTTCTGACCATATTGCCGTCCGAAAAGACTCATGGCTAATTCGGTTCTTCCTGCGCCCATTAATCCAGCAAGTCCAACCACCTCTCCGGCCCGCACTTTAAAATTGATGTTCTTTAAAACCTGTCTGTGAGGGTCTTCAGGATGATATACGTTCCAGTTTTTGACTTCCATTACCACGTCGCCGATCGGACAGTCGGTACGTTCCGGATAGCGGTTAGTAAGCTCGCGGCCTACCATTCCCTTTATGATCCTGTCCTCGGAAAAGTCATCCACACCTTTCGTGAGCGTCTCGATGGTATGTCCGTCACGGATGACGGTGATTGCATCCGCAACATAGCTGATTTCGTTCAGCTTGTGGGAAATGATGATACTCGTGATCCCCTGAGATTTTAGTTTCAGCATGATTTCCAGAAGCTGGGCGCTTTCTTCGTCATTTAGCGCCGCCGTCGGCTCGTCAAGAATCAGCAAGTCGACCTTTTTGGCAAGAGCCTTCGCGATCTCGATAAGCTGCTGTTTGCCGACTCCCAGAGTATTGATGGGAGCGTCGAGATTCTCATTGCCAAGTCCTACTTTTTCAAGCATTTCCTGCGCTTTGTTTCTTGTTTCTGTCCAGTCGATGACGCCGTTTACCTTCATCTGTTCGTTTCCAAGAAAAACATTTTCTGCGATTGACAGATAAGGGCTTAGAGCAAGCTCCTGATGAATAATAACAATTCCTTTTTTCTCACTGTCTTTAATGCTGCGGTTCTTGACCACTTCTTTGTTATACACGATATCGCCTGTGTATGTGCCGAATGGATAGATTCCGGACAGTACGTTCATCAAAGTTGATTTTCCTGCTCCGTTTTCACCGCAGAGTGCATGAACCTCGCCGCGCTTAACTTTCAAGTTGACATCATTTAATGCTTTTACACCTGAGAATTCCTTGACAATATGGTTCATCTCCAAAATATAATCAGACATTTTCTCAACTCCTTTCCTTTATTTTGCATTCATAATCTCTTCCTCTTTGTAATATCCGCTGTCAATTACAAGTTCTTCGTAATTATCCTTATCCAGAGACTGGGGCTCGCACAGATAAGAAGGCACGATCATCTTTCCGTTGTCATAGGTTTCTGTGTCGTTAATTTCCGGTTCGCTTCCTTCGATGACAGCCTTGACCATTCCGGCGCATTTATCGGCGAGAAGTCCGGTGTCTTTGAAAATAGTTGAGGTCTGTTTTCCGTCAATAATGTTTTTAACTGCCATGACTTCCGCGTCCTGTCCGGTAATGATGGGCCAGTCTTCTTCCGTATATCCGGCTGCTTCAAGGGCCGCCTTGATCCCGTAGGCGAATCCGTCGAATGCAGAACAGCAGATGTCTAACTTTTCATCGGAATAGAATCCGGATAAATAATTCTCACAGTTCTGAAGCGCCGTTTCCTGAGACCACCGTAGGATACAGGTGTCGTCGAAGGTGGTTCTTCCCGACTTACATACCAGTGTTCCGTCTTCAAGGTATTTTTCCAATACGCTCATAACGCCTTTATATAGAAGAACTGCGTTGTTGTCATCCGGCGACCCCATGAAGAATTCGATCGTCAGAGGTTCTTTGGCGTCTTTTAGATTCGCCTTTTCTTCGATATATTCCCCAATTTTTCTTCCGACCCCCTCATTGTCGAAAGAGGCGTAATAGCTGACGGAATCTGTGTTCATTAACAGACGGTCATAGGAAATGACGGGGATTCCTACGTCACGCGCAGTCTTCAAGGCGTTAATGAGGGCGGAGGAGTCCACCGCCGCAACGACGAGGCAGTCTACGTCTTTGGCAATCATCGTCTCGATCTGCGCAAGTTGTACCTGTACATCATCCTCCGCATATTGAAGAAATACCTCATATCCAAGGTCTTCCAGTTTTGCCTTCATATTGCTGCCGTCCTTGATCCACCTTTCCGAGCTTTGAGTCGGCATGGCTACGCCGACTTTCTTGCCGTTGCCCCGCTGATTTTCCCCACCGCTGCTCGAACTACTGTTTCCACACCCGGTAAGTGTAAGAGAAAGTACCATGACTGCAATCAGAGCCACGCTGAGAATCCTTTGTTTCATCTTTTTTACCTCCTTTTTCTGATGTTTTTCTTTTGAACATCTTTATTTTATATAAATATTGTACTGTACAAATTTTGAATTTTCAAGACGTGATATGTTACAAAAATGAATATAACTTTTTGTGCATAATTCAAGTACAACTTAAAATTGGTGCGGTTTATAATATGTACAAGTTTGGGTAAACACATTAACATATGATGCTTTGAAGATATTAAGGAAATATTGGAAAAATCGTGTATAGTCTTAAATTTTTGAACAATGTTCGGTATAATATGCTTGAACAGTATAACGACAGTATTAAAGACATTACATGGGGTGTCTTCTATGTCTTGTGTGATTGCTTCGATGTCGGGATTGATACGGGAAATATAATAAAGACGAATTTATGTCCATAGAGCACAATATGTGCAGGTAAGGAGGGAGAGATAGCAAAGCCAGCCAGCAATCAACAGTCAAGATGAAAGACGCTCTCTTTGTTATGTACAGCCAATAAATCTCCCTAACTATATTTGATTTGTCTTGTTTTTGGTAAATGATATTTATAGATTTATCAATTTGTCAAGGATACAGAGAAGAAAAAGTAAATTTAAGGTTACTATTCAGCCTTCCGGCTGTCTAACTGGCAATGCACCGGCTAAAAAATAGC
>CAJTOH010000040.1 GCA_910577685.1 uncultured Dorea sp.
CTGAAAACATGAGGTTTTTAAGAAAAATAGGATTGTAATACTTTACAATACCAAAAAAATGCAGGGAGGAAAATTATGATAAATCAGATACACAGCGGTACTATGGAGATACAGCCTTCTGAACGGGAGCAAAAGCACAGCCGGTTTGCAAGGAAAGCTGCGGCGGAGGGAATGGTTCTCTTAAAGAATGAAGGGACGCTTCCGTTGGATGCGGCTTCTTCTATTGCGCTTTTCGGAGGCGGGGCGGTCCGGACAGTAAAAGGAGGAACCGGTTCGGGAGACGTAAATAACAGGGAGAATATCTCTGTTTATCAGGGAATGAAGGAAGCGGGAGCGGCGATTACAAGCGAAAGCTGGCTTATGGAGTATGAAGCCTGTTATGAAAGTGCAAGAATGGCATGGAAGAAAAGGGTACTTGAGGCTGCGGAAAACGTAGAGAATCCCTTTGACGCATATGCTGCAAATCCATTTTCAATGCCGGAAGGAAGAAAAGTCCTGGAAGAAGATTTTAAGGACGCCCAGGCGGTGGTTTATGTAATCAGCCGTATCTGTGGGGAAGGGAAGGACAGAAGAAAAGAGGAAGGAGATTATTATTTAAGCAGCCATGAACGGGAAGATATTTTATTTTTGAATCGGTCAGGCATTCCAATTGTTCTTCTTTTAAACGTAGGGGCCCCGATAGAGCTGGCGGATATCCTGGAAGAGGCGAAAAATATCAGGGCGGTTTTAAATATCTCCCTGCCCGGACAGGAGGGCGGAAGAGCGGCCGCCGACGTGTTGTTTGGCCGTGCAGTACCGGGGGGAAAGTTGACTGCCACCTGGGCAAGGCGTTATGAAGATTATCCTTCAGCAAAAACTTTCGGCTATTTGAATGGGAATCTGGATACAGAGGAATATGTGGAAGGAATTTACGTCGGATATCGGTATTTTGACACCTTTGGAAAAAGACCGCTTTTTCCCTTTGGATATGGACTTTCTTATACATCCTTTTCTATGGGAGCTGAGGAGATTAGAAGAACAGAGTGCGGAGTTGATATGGCAGTTACCGTGAAAAATACCGGGAATGTTTATTCAGGAAGGGAAGTAGTACAGGTCTATGCGTCGCTGCCACAGGCAGGAAGAGGAAAGGAACTTAAGCGATTGGTTGGCTTTGCAAAAACGAGGAATTTAAAACCTCAGGAATCCCAAAGACTTGTCATATCAATAGAACAGTCATATCTTGCAAGTTATTCCGAAGAACAGCATGCATGGATGATGGATGCAGGAACCTATGGCATCTGGATTGGAGAACATATAGAATCTCTGAGGCCTGGGGCGAAGCTTATTGTGCATGAGCAGACGATTATTGAACGGACAAGGGCTGTCTGCCCTCCCAATGCGGTTTTGAATGAGCTTAGTGCGGATGAAACTGTGAGAATAGAAGCGAAAGAATGGATGGAGATACCCAGTCTGGTGTTTGTACCGCAGGAAGAGAAGATGAGAAGCGTTTTACCGCCGCTGGCAGATATACAGCCGGTCACAGAACTGATACCGCTCTTATACGGGAATATTACACAGGGAGCCGGCACGCTTGGTTCATCAGGAATCCGGGTGCCGGGATCTGCAAGGGAGACGACGGAAGCGCTGGAAGAAGAGTATGGGATTCGTTCTTTGGTTATGGCGGATGGACCGGCAGGCCTGCGCCTGCGGCAAAGCTATGAAGTAGACCGTGAAACGAATAACGTATATGGCGTCGGCGTCCTTGGGTCTTTGGAAAATGGATTTTTGGAAGAAACAAAGCATCATAAAAATGCAGATATGTATTACCAGTATTGTACTGCATTTCCGATTGGAACAGCTTTGGCTCAGTCCTGGGATACAGATCTTTTACGGGAATTTGGGGAAGTGGTTGCCGACGAAATGGAGGAGTTTCACGTTGATCTGTGGCTGGCGCCGGGTATGAACATCCATAGGAACCCATTGTGTGGGCGGAATTTTGAATATTATTCTGAGGATCCCCTGCTATCAGGTATTATGGCGGCGTATGTCACAGAAGGGGTACAGAGCCATAAAGGATGCGGCGTGACGATTAAGCACTTCGCCTGCAATAACCAGGAGGATAACCGAATGGGCGTAGATGTAAGAGTATCCGAGAGGGCTCTCAGAGAAATTTATTTGCGTGGATTTGAGATTGCAGTAAAGAAAGGCAGGCCTGTGGCTATGATGTCTGCATATAATTTAGTCAACGGCACCCATATGGCAAACAGCCGGGCTCTCTGCACGGTAGCTGCCCGTGAGGAATGGGGATTTGAAGGCGTAATCATGTCAGATTGGAATACAACGGTTCCGGAAGACGGAAGCGTAGCTTGGCAGTGCATTGCTGCAGGCAACGATATCATTATGCCGGGCAATAAGGACGATGATGAAAATATCCGTAAGGCCTATGAAGAGGGGAAACTTTCTGAAGAAATGATTCGGCAAAGCGCAGGCCGGATATTTGAGATGATTCGGAAGCTGTAAATCTTGGATAGAATATAAGGGCGTCAGTGGAAAATGCTATATATGGCTATATCTATTTTTTTAAGTCTATGGTATACTGTTTTAATTAAAAGGTAAGGAGATAAAAATGCCAATCATATTTCACAATAAGACGAAGGAATTCCACATTTACAACGACAAAATCAGTTACATATTTAAAATCCTGGCAAACGGGCACCCGGGGCATATCTATTACGGAAAAAGGCTTGCCGACCGGGAAGGATTCGGCGGCATGATTGAGTATGCTCTGCGGGATATGGCGCCCTGCGCCTTTGAGGGGAACAGCACATTTTCCCTTGAGCATCTGAAACAGGAATACCCGGCTTTCGGTTCCGGCGACATGCGTTTCCCGGCGTTTGAATTGGAACGGGCGGACGGAAGCCGTGCGGTGGATTTCAAGTATCAAAAGCATGAGATTTACCGAGGAAAGAAGAAACTTCCCGGGCTTCCGGCGGTATACGTGGAAGATGAAAATGAGGCGGAAACCCTTGAGGTCACTTTGGAAGATGCGCAGTTAGGGGCAAGAATCGTGCTGTCTTACACCATATTCGAGGCGTTCCCGGTTATTGCAAGGAATACCTGCTTTTACTGCGGCGGAGAATGCATCACGCTCCTGAATGCAATGAGCGGTTCCCTGGATTTGCCGGACAAGGATTATGAGATGGTGGAACTGGCAGGCGCATGGTCGCGGGAGCGGCATGTGAACATAAGGCCTCTGGGCTATGGAATCCAGAGCATCTACAGCCTCCGGGGATGCAGCAGCCATCAGTTCAACCCCTTTCTTGCGCTCAAGCGGAAGAATACGGACGAACATTCCGGAGAGGTAATCGCAGCCAGCCTTGTATACAGCGGAGACTTTCTTGCCCAGGTTGAGGTAGATAATTACGACGTGACACGCCTCATCATGGGAATCCATCCAAATGAGTTTTGCTGGGAGTTAAACCCGGGAGAGCATTTCCAGACTCCGGAGATGATTCTGGCGTACTCGGAAAAGGGGCTGAACGGCATGAGCCAGACATTCCATCAATTGTACCGCACAAGGCTTGCGCGGGGCAAATGGCGCGACAAGGCGCGCCCAATCCTGATTAACAACTGGGAAGCGACGTACTTTGATTTCAATGAAGATAAAATTCTTGCCCTTGCCCAAAAAGCCGCAGATATCGGCGTAGAGCTGTTCGTGCTGGACGACGGCTGGTTCGGGAAACGCAACGACGCCACGTCTTCCCTGGGGGACTGGCAGGTCAATACGGAGAAGCTGCCGCAAGGCATGAAACGCCTGTCGGAGAAGATAAATGAAATGGGGATGGGATTCGGCCTGTGGATTGAGCCGGAGATGGTCAATAAGGACAGCAGCCTTTTTAGGGGACACCCGGACTGGGTGCTTGCAGACAGCCGCAGGAATTACTGCCACAGCAGAAACCAGTATGTGCTGGATTTTTCGAAACCGGAAGTAGTGGACCATATCCACGGGCAGCTTCGGAAAGTCTTGGGAGAAGCGAATATTTCCTATGTGAAGTGGGATATGAACCGTTCGTTTTCGGAAGTATTTTCCAATGGGATGAACCGGAGTTGGCAGGGGAAGGTACGCCATAAGTATATTCTGGGAGTCTATGGCCTGTATGAGCGGCTGATACAGGAATTCCCGGATATTCTGTTTGAGTCCTGCGCAAGCGGCGGGGCGCGGTTCGACCCGGGGATACTCCATTATGCGCCTCAGGGGTGGACGTCCGATGACACGGACGCCATAGAACGGATTAAGATACAGTACGGCACGTCCTACGTCTATCCTCTGAGCTGTATGGGCAGCCATGTAAGCGCGTCGCCCAATCATCAGTTGTTCCGGTATACGCCCCTTGAGACGAGGGCAAACGTGGCGTATTTTGGGACGTTTGGCTATGAGCTGGACTTGACGGCGCTGCCCGGGCAGGAGCTTTTGGAGATGAAGCGGCAGATTTCGTTTATGAAGGACGTACGGGAGTTGATCCGGCAGGGCGTGTTCTATCGGCTTAAGAATCCGTTTGAGAATAATTCGTCGGCGTGGATGGTGGTGTCCGAGGACCGGACGGAGGCGCTGGCGGCGTATTTCCGTGTGTTGCAGCCTGCCCAGGCAGGGTTCGAGCGGATACGGCTGGCAGGGCTCTGTGCGGATTGGGAGTATTCCGTTCAGGAGCAATGCCCAGGCGGGACGTCAAAGCCGCTGAGCCGGGAGATAAACGTCTGCTTCGGGGATGAGCTGATGTATGCCGGGCTTTCCGTTTCGGATGCGGCGTCCGGGCTTTACGGCGTGGCAAGAGAAAAGCAGGGCGACTATCTGTCAAGGCTTTTCCGGCTGAAAAAAATTCATTAAAATAGAATATCTATGGAAAAGAGACAAGCAATGAAAAAATTATTAGTTACAGGTGCGTCCGGTTTTCTCGGAAGGAGAATTGCGGAATTTTACGGCGGAAACTACGAGGTCTATGCACCGGGGCATGGGGAAATGGATATTACCGACAGGGAAAGAGTTTTTTCGGTATTCCATGATTTTAAGCCGCATTTTGTCATACACTGCGCGGCAATCTCCGATGTGGGAGCGTGTGAAAAAGAGCCGGAGAGGTCTTGGAAGATGAATGTGGACGGAAGCCGGAACATCGCTTCGGCATCTGCAGAACATCACTCGAAATGCCTGATGTGCAGCTCTGACCAGATTTATGTTGGGAGTCGGATACCAGGACCCCACAGCGAAGATGAGAGGGCGGTTCCGCTCAATGTCTATGGGAGGCAGAAGAAGAAAGCGGAGGAAGAGTGCCTGGCTGAAAATCCTGAATGTGTGATGCTGCGGCTGTCATGGATGTATGACATGAATACGAAAAGCAGATATGAACATGGAGATTTCTTCCGGACGCTGGCTTTGGGGCTTCGGGCAAAAGAAGTATTACGTTATCCGGTACATGACGTGCGGGGGATTACGGATGTGAATGAAGTCGTACGTAATCTGGAGAAGGCATGGGATTTAGAGGGCGGGATTTATAATTTCGGCTCACAAAACGACAGGAATACCTATGAGACGGTTTATGCCATGTTTACCGGGCTTGGATGGGATGTGGGGCAGATTCGGAGGAACGAGGAGGCTTTTGCGACGGCTCCCAGGGATATCAGTATGAACGTTGAGAAGATCAGGAAAAACGGGATTGAATTTTCCTCCACATTGGACGGGTTAATCAGAAATGGGCGGCGCATATAAGGCTGCGTTCCCGGAGACAAAAGAAGGCAAGTAATGTCGGGACACAGGAAAGGATTCAGGCTATACTTTAACTGCAGCGGGAGGGGTGGTTGTCATGGAATGGGCAGAGGCAATAGGGGAAGCGGTCAACTACATCGAGAGCCATATTATGGAAGAGCTGACTATGTATGAAGTGGCGGCCCACGTCAATATTTCGCCGTTCTATTTTCAGAAAGGGTTTCGTATCTTATGTGGATATACGATAGCGGAATATGTGAGAAAACGGAGAATGGCGCTTGCCGGGGAAGAACTGATTACCAGTGATATAACGGTTATGGAGCTTGCCATGAAGTATGGCTATGATTCCCCGGACAGTTTTACCAAAGCATTTTCCCGGTTCCATGGGAATACGCCTCTGACAGTGCGTAAGGACAAGACGATGATTAGAACTTTCGCACCGCTGAAACTAACAATTTCATTGAAAGGTGGTAATGTTATGGATTACAGAATCGTGAAAAAAGAAGCATTCTCAGTTTTATGCACGTCAAAGGAGTTTACCTATGAGAATGCAAAACAGGAAATACCGTTGTACTGGCAGGAGCATTATTCTTCGGGGAAGGGCGAATATGTCTGCGGAATGTTCGGCATCAATATCGACCCCCAAATGGGGAATGAAAGGTTTGAATATTTGATTGCCGATATTTATAATCCGTCCGTAGATATTCCGAAAGGGTTTGAGGTAAAGGGAATCCCGGCATTCACATGGGCTGTTTTTCCCTGTAAAGGAGCCATGCCCGATGCCCTGCAGGATGTAAATAAAAAGATATTCTCGGAATGGCTTCCGGCGCTGCAGGATTATGAATTTGTGGCGGGATACTGCGTTGAAATGTATGATGCGCCAGACAAGTACCCGAATGGGACAAACGACGAAAATTATTATACGGAGATATGGATTCCGGTCAGGAAGAAATAATTATTTGGCGGCGGCGCTTGCCTGCTGAAAAGAGATTTTTATACGAATAGAGTGGAAATAATGGGGCTGCCGCATTAAGCAAAAAATTGTTTTACTTATTGCAATAGCCCCATTTCTGCGGTTTTACGCCGTATAGTATTGTGCCTGTGCGTTCCATAATTCATGGTACTTGCCGTTTGCATCAGCCAGAAGTTCTTCATGCGAACCGTGCTGAACAAGACGGCCGTTATCAAATACCGCAATCTCATTACAGAAACGGCATGAAGCCAGACGGTGCGAAATATATACTGTCGTTTTATCTCCCGAAATTGCATTGAAATTGGAGTAAACCTCATATTCGGAGAGCGGATCAAGCGCAGCCGTAGGCTCGTCTAAAAGAATAAACGGCGAATCTTTATAGAGCGCACGTGCAAGAGCAATTTTCTGTGCTTCTCCACCGGAAATCTCTATGCCGGATTGGTCGTAACCCTTGTACAGATAAGTATGAACGCCCTCCGGCATTTCAAGAAGCCTATCGCCGAAATTTGCCTTCCGTAAACATTCACGCACCTTGTTTTCATCAAAATTCCTGCTTGATGCGACAACTTCCCCGAGTTTAAAGGAGAACAAGCTGAAATCCTGAAATACGACGGAAAATACAGACATATATTCGTCGTAATCGTATTTTTGAATGTTTACACCGTTCAGCAGGATTTCTCCTTCTGCCGGATCATAAAGCCGGCACAGCAATTTGATGAAAGTAGTCTTTCCGGAACCATTCATTCCCACGATTGCCAGTTTTTCACCTATCTTGAATTTGAGATTTATATTTCTCAATGCGTACGCTTCTGTATTAGGATATTTGAAGCTGACATTTCGAAACTCAACATAGTATTCATTATCATCACGCTTTTCGACCGTTAAGGAACCTTGATACATATTGTTCGGAATGTCGAAGTAAGAGAAGTAGCGTTTAAGGTAATGGTTGTTATACAGGGCTTGCTGGGTCGTTGTGACGATATTGATCATGTTTTCAACAAGCAGCATGATACAGGTTACATATTTTGCAATCGAACCAATTGTAATACCGCCTTGCAGAGCGGCATAGATCAGGACAGCGTAGATACCAAATTTTAATACGGTATTGAGAATCGATGCGGGAAGCGTCCACGCTGCTTTTTTATATGAATTTTTCAGCTCGCGCTCGTAATAGTCTCTCTCAAGCGTTACATAAGAATCACCGAGAAAATCCCCCATATTGTAAAGACGAATATCTTTTCCCGATTCATAATGTTCGATATAGTTGAGAAAATGTTCTGATATAATATTCATATCAACAGACGACGCGTTAAAATCCTGTTCCAATTTATTTGTTCTTTTTATAGCATACATCCGGATTAACAGCGTTATAACCAAACCGGCCGCAATAGAGAGCTTAAATACGATTGGTATGGAAGAAATCATAAAAAAAGATACCGTAAGCGCTGCGGAAGCAAAAATTTTAGTGATCTGCTCTGTGAATCGCTCAATGTTATGATATAGGAAGAACAGATTAAAACCCGTTTGGCTTTCACGCCTAATACGATAGCGTAATTTTGTAACCGCCGGATCCTCAATCGATTCATATGCCATCTGCATGGCTTTTTCTGAATAAGACCAATCTTCATTTCTCCACATTGCAGTGTATGCAGCATTTTTTTCGGAAGAAATATAAGCGTTCAGAAGATTGACCGCAAATACAATGCCTACCGTCAGCGCCACATAAAGAATAATCGTTTCCGCGGAAGCTTTGGCGGCCAGCGAGTCAATAACTTTAGCGGAGAAATAAATCGGCACATAGCCAATGACAGACGAAAGAACTGCGTTTACAATCAACAGTACCGTGTATTTCCTGTTTATCGAGAAGGTAAACTTAGCCGCCCGTCTGAAAATCCGAAAATGATTTCTTAGTTTCATTTGCCGACGCCTCCTTCCATATCCTCTTTATACCAACAACTTTGTATGTCGAATAATCCCTTGTATTTTCCGTTTGCTGCCATCAGCTCTTGATGCGTGCCTTCTTCTGCGATGCTGCCGTTTTCAAGGAGAATGATTCTGTCGCAAAATGATGTGGATGCAAGCCTGTGAGAAATGAACAGCGAGGATTTGCTTTTCGCCATCATATTAAATTCGGTGTATATCTTACATTTGGCAATCGGATCAAGCGCTGCGGTTGGTTCGTCAAGGATTAACAACGGAGCGTCTTTGTAAAGTGCGCGGGCAAGCATAAGTTTTTGTGCTTCGCCGCCGGATAGCTCGGTTCCGTTTACATGGACCTTTTTGTTCAGCTTCGTATGAATACCGTTGGGGAGCGCGTCGATTTTTGTGCCTAAGCCCGCTTGGCGTATACAGGCTTCTGCTTTTTCCAAATCTGTTTCTGCTATGCTTTTACCCGAAACCGTCTCGGCAAGAGAAAAGAATGCTGTTCGTATCTCTTGAAAAACGGGGGATACGAGTTTGTAATAGTCTTCCCGCTTAAAATCAGACAACGGAACGTTGTTGAAAAGGATTTCGCCGGAGGTAGGCCTGCAAAGACAGCACAGCAGTTTTACAAGTGTGGTTTTGCCTGCGCCGTTGAGTCCGACAAGGGCAAGTTTTTCACCGCTTTTGATTTTAAGCGACAGATTGTGAAGGGTATCTTGTTCAGCGCCGTCATATCGGAAGCAGACATTTCTGAACTCAATTTCCGGAACAGTGTTTATATGATCCGAAGCGCTGGCAATTCCGCTTCCGTCATATTCCGGATAGTCTACAAATTCTCTAAAATCGCACAGCTTGAGACTTACCGTATTAGCCTTGTTCCAGCAGGATATGATACCTCCCACCCATGAGGCAAAAGAAGATATAGCGGCAAAATAGAGGACAAATTCATCGATGCTGATTTCGCCGTTGTAGAACATATGGATTAAAAACGCATACGCTCCGCCATCGCGAACAAGAATTACGATTAAATCAGCAATGCGGGAAAGAAAACTCTTTTTTACAGTAGTTCTGTCCCATTTTGCCCTCTGTTCGGATAAATCACGATAGCACTCACGGAGCCAGACGGCCATGCTGTAGATACGGATATCCTTTGCCGCTGAGAAATCGTCGGGAAGTTTCCCAACATGACCAAGCTTTTGATTCAAGTCGGTCATCTTGCTTCTATGAGCGTATTCCCATTTGTTATATGCTTTGACAGAGAGAATATTAACAATAGGCGCAGCAGTCAATATCGGAACCAGCCAAGGACTTGCAAAAGAAATCACGGAACCGAAAAGTATATAGCCCAAAAGATTCTCAATCATTCCGAAACCGTTATATACAATATCGGTGAGGGGTTGAACGCCATCCCACATTTCGGTGGCAATACTTGCTCTGCCGGCAAGGTCGCGAACCTCCTTCTGTTCGTAGGTTTGATAGAACATGGAGAGTTGTTTCCTCGTTACAAGATCGGTCATTTTGTATCGGTAAATTCCGAGCGCAGAATTTCTGATATGACCAAGGGCTTGAAGCATGATATAGCCAAGCATGGTCAACAGCATAATAAGGCCTATAGATAGCATGGCGTGATTAAGCGTTTGGCCGTTTGTTACCTCTGATACTACAAGCGACGGCAGGTATATTTCCAGATACCTAAGTCCAATGTTAATCGGTACAAACAAAGCGGTGATAAAGAAAGCCGCCTTACTATATTTTAAGAGCATTTTCAGTGACCAGGCAAAGTTTGAAAATACGGAATATGCCGGCTTTTTCATTTTCACATCAACTCCTTTCGCTTACAGTATATCCGAAAAAAGAAAAGGAAAATAAATCCGTACACCAAATGCTCCTGCCAGTACACGAATTGCAAATCACTCGACGGCGGGCACCAAAAATTCCGAAGTGAAAGCGCCGTTTTCGCTATTGTACTTGACCCATCCGCCGTGTTCTTCAAGGATTGCTTCAGCACGGCGCAGACCGAAACCATGAACGCCGTCCTTGTGGGTTGCAAACAAAGAACCTGTCTTTTTCCTCTTTGCACCTGCCGAATTGAGCGTGGAAAAGTAAAGCATATTGCCTTTCATTGAGATGAAGATGCGGATGAACCGTTCTCCCGTTACCGTACGGCAGGCTTCAATAGCATTGTCAAGCAGATTTCCGATGATTATACTCAATTCTAAATCAGAAATCGTCAGCGTATCCGGCACATTGGCTTTAACGGCAACGGCTATATTTTCTGCCTTGGCTTGGGCAATTTTTGCGGACAAAATAGCGTCAAGTGATACATTCCCTGTTTTCAACAGAGTATCTACATTCATTAGTTGATGATCAAGCTGTTCTATATAAGCAAGCGCACGATCAACTTCTCCGGCTTCGAGCTGACCTTTCAAGGTTTGCAAATGATGGTGAAAATCGTGCTTGTAGCCTCTCATTTCAGTGTGGATGCTCCGCACCTCATTTAAGTGTTTTTCCGATTGTTCGGTCTGATATTCAACCAGCTTCAAATATGTTTTCTTTCTCATAGGCCGCCTCAGTTATGTTCGATAAACGCCCGGTTGATATCGTCATACTTTCCCCTTGAAAGAGGAAGTTTGGTGCTGCCGATATTAACGCAGGTACGGGAAATTCGTGTTATGTGTTTAAGCGAAACCAAATAAGAACGATGAATGTGGTAAAAGTCATCGCTTAACTTGTTTTCAAACACAGAAATATTTTCCTTTATCTTGTACTCTTTATCTTTCGTGTGAATTACAATGTAATGCAGAAGTGATTCTACATAGAGGATGTCCGATTCATACAATTTGACGGTCTTGCCCTCGCAGGAGATTACCACCGACGGAGGTTCAATCGAAAGCTTTTCGGCGGCTCTGGTCAGCACTTGCATGAGCTTATCCGCAGAAATCGGCTTGATCAGATAGTGGAGAGCATCCACCTCATAGCCTTCGCCAATGAATTCAAAATGTGAAGTAATAAAAATAATTTCGGCTCGGCTGCTGTCCTTGCGAATACGCTTTGCAAGCTCAATGCCGTTTATGTTTTTCATTTCAACATCAAGCAGGAGAATATCATACGCCTTGTCTGCCTCATATTCAAATAGAAACGCTTCGGCGGATGCAAATGCGAGGGTCTCGCAATTATGTCCTTCATGCGCGCTCCATGATGCCGCAATAGAAGTTATATATTCGATTTGATCCTGCTCATCATCACAGATTGCTATTTTATATTTCATGGTCATCACCGCCATTCTAGAATCGTTTTTGCTTTACCTTTTTATACTATTATAACATACAAATGCGACAAAAATAACTTCTAAACTTCTAAACTGACTATGTCTTATTGACAATCCGGACGAAAAGTGATATAAATGCACTATGTGAATAACCAACTTGATAGAGGCGCGGTTTTCAAGAGTACCCCGTGACGACGGCTTGGGAAGCTGTCACGGAGGAAAGGGAATACCGCCGAAGGAGTGTAAGGAATTGCGCAGATGATTCCGCGGGTATCCCGGCCCACATTCCTGGGACGCAGTCAGAATATGCTGCGGACTGTCACATCAGTGGAGCGCTATCATAGGTATAAGATTGTGAAGATTGACAGATATAACAATTGGAATATGTCAGATAATAATATCTGGACATTGATTATGCCATGAAAGCGCTCGGAACGGAGCGTTGTTCATGGCATTTTTATATTCATTATTTTTAGAAGGGAAAGAGAGGAAATCTTTACAATGAAAGAAAACAAAAGATTATTTATGGGGGGATTCGTATTCCTAAGTATTTTGGTATGCGGCTCCATGACCGTATTCGCCGTAGACGAAGCGGCAGAGTATGTACCGAAGATGTACGCGTCCTTCTGGTCGCTGATACCGCCGATCGTTGCCATTGCATTGGCTCTGATTACAAAGGAAGTATACAGCTCCCTGTTCGTCGGAATCCTGATTGGAGGAATCTTCTATTCCGGGTTCACCTTTGAGGCAACGATTACCCATGTCTTTCAGGACGGTATCGTAGGCGTACTATCCGACAGCTATAACGTAGGAATCCTTGTATTTCTGGTAGTGCTCGGCATTATGGTCTGCCTGATGAACAAGGCGGGAGGTTCCGCCGCATTCGGGCGCTGGGCGAGCGAACACATTAAGAGCAGGGTGGGCGCACAGCTTGCCACTGTCCTGCTGGGAGTGCTGATTTTCATCGACGATTATTTTAACTGCCTGACCGTTGGAAGCGTCATGCGCCCGGTAACGGACAAGCACAATATTTCCCGGGCGAAACTGTCATACCTGATTGACGCCACGGCGGCCCCGGTGTGTATTATCGCGCCCATCTCTTCATGGGCTGCTGCTGTGACCGGTTTCGTGGAAGGGGAAGATGGATTTTCCATCTTTATCCGTGCAATTCCTTATAACTTTTATGCAATCCTGACGATTGTGATGATGATCACGATCGTTGTCCTGAATATTGATTACGGCCCGATGAAGCTCCATGAGAACAATGCGCTAAGGGGGGATCTTTTCACGACCCCGGACAGGCCCTATGCGAATACGGAGGAGGACGCGCTCGAAAGCAGGGGAACCGTTGTTGATCTGGTGGTTCCGATCGTCGTGCTGATTATCTGCTGTGTAATCGGGATGATCTATACAGGCGGCTTCTTTGGAGGCGCAGGATTCATCGAGGCATTTTCCAACAGCGACGCCTCCATTGGGCTCATGCTTGGGAGTTTCTTCGCCCTTGTAATCACGATTGGATTCTATGCGGTAAGAAAGGTGCTTAAGTTTGGCGAATCCATGGCCTGCGTTCCGGACGGGTTCAAGGCGATGGTTCCGGCGATCCTGATCCTTACATTTGCGTGGACGCTGAAAGCGATGACGGACAGCCTCGGCGCGGCGGAGTATGTTGCGGGTCTTATGGATACCGCGTCAGACGGGCTTGTGAATCTGCTTCCGGCGATTATTTTCATTGTCGGATGTTTCCTCGCATTTGCCACCGGAACATCATGGGGAACCTTCGGGATTCTGATCCCGATCGTAGTAGACGTATTTTCCGGGACCAACGAGACGATGATGATCATGTCCATCTCCGCATGTATGGCGGGAGCCGTCTGCGGCGACCACTGTTCTCCGATCTCGGATACTACAATCATGGCTTCGGCGGGTGCGCAGAGCAACCATGTCAACCATGTAACGACGCAGCTTCCATACGCGATTACGGTCGCGGCCGTATCTTTCGTGACGTATGCTGTGGCTGGATTTGCTAAGAACGTGTTTATATGTCTTCCCATCGGAATTGTACTGATGGTCGGAACATTGCTGGTTATAAAAAAGAAGTCGGCGGAATAAGGTCGGAATCCCTGCGGCAGAATATTGCCGTGGGGATTTTTCAGTTTTCTCTTGTAGAGCAGGGAAAAATTGGATAGAATGTATTTAAAACCGTAAAAACGAAAGGAGAAGAATCATAAAAGATGAGTATCACAGATTTGAAGGCATATAAACTGCTGAAAGAAGAGGAACTAACAGGAATCCATGCAAAGGGGTATCTGCTCAGGCATGAGAAGAGCAAAGCCAGGGTTCTTTTGATAGAGACGGACGACAACAATAAGGTGTTCAGTATCGGTTTCCGCACCCCGCCGGCAGACAGGACGGGAGTTCCTCATATCATGGAACATTCGGTCCTGTGCGGCTCTAAGAATTTTCCGGCGAAGGACCCTTTCGTGGAACTGGTGAAGGGATCGCTGAATACGTTTTTGAATGCCATGACCTATCCTGACAAGACCATGTATCCTGTGGCGAGCTGCAATGACAAGGATTTTCAGAACTTGATGCACGTCTATATGGACGCTGTTTTCTATCCGAATATCTATGAGCATGAGGAGATCTTCAGACAGGAAGGATGGTGCTATAAACTTGGCTCCGCCGAAGACAAGCTTGAATACAACGGCGTCGTATATAACGAGATGAAGGGAGCGTTTTCCTCCCCGGAGGGAGTGCTGGACCGGGTAATTATGAACACGCTGTTCCCGGACACCTCCTATGCGAATGAATCCGGAGGAGACCCGGATGCGATTCCGGAACTGACCTATGAGCAGTTCCTTGATTTCCACAGGAAATACTACCATCCGTCTAACAGCTATATCTACCTGTACGGAGATATGGATATGGAAGAGAAACTTAAGTGGCTGGATCAGGAATATCTTAAGGATTTCGATGCAAAAGAGGTAGATTCCGGGATACGTTTTCAGGAACCCTTTGAGAAGATGCGAAAGAAGACGATTCCCTATTCCATAACGAGCGAGGAGCCGGAGGAAGATAATACCTATCTTTCCTATAATAAGGTAATCGGCACCAGCCTTGATCCCAAGCTGTATCTTGCGTTCCAGATTCTGGACTATGCGCTTTTGTCAGCTCCGGGCGCGCCGCTGAAAAAAGCCCTTACGGATGCCGGAATCGGCAAGGATATCATGGGATCTTACGACAACGAGATTTACCAGCCCATCTTTTCGGTGATTTCAAAAAATGCAAATGAGGACCAGACGCAGGAATTTGTTGATCTGATCGAGCGGGTGCTTACGGATCTGGCAGAGAATGGCATAGACAGGAAAGCGTTGGAGGCGGGGATTAACTATCATGAGTTCCGTTACCGGGAAGCGGATTTCGGAGGTCATCCCAAGGGGCTGATGTACGGCCTGCAGATGATGGATAGCTGGCTCTATGACGAAGAGGAGCCGTTTATTCATGTGCAGGCGTTAGAGACGTTTGAGTTCCTGAAAAAGCAGTTGGGAACCCGGTACTATGAAGAGCTGATAAGCAGATATATTCTTAACAATCCCCACGGAGCCGTGGTAATCGTCAAGCCGGAGAAGGGGCGTACCGCAAGGCTGGACGCGGAGCTTCACGAGAGACTTCAGGAGTATAAGGCGGGGCTTACGCCGGCGGAGATAGAAGATCTGGTAAAGAAAACAGCGGCTCTTGAGGCTTACCAGTCTGAGCCGGAGAAGGAGGAGGACTTAGAGCGCATACCCGTGCTGAAACGGGAGGACCTCTCGCGGGAGATCGAGCCGATTGTGAACGAAGAGTTGAATCTGGCGGGCGTTCCGGTGATATTCCATGAGATCGAGACTAACGGAATCGCATACCTGAACATTCTGTTCGATATGTCCGGCATCAGGGAGGAATTGCTTCCGTATGTGGGAATACTCCAGTCTGTTCTGGGCATTATTGACACAGAGAATTACGATTACGGGGAATTGTTCAACGAAATCAATATGCATACCGGCGGAATCGGCACGTCCTTAGAGCTTTATTCCGATGTGACCAATATTCAGGAGAAAGCGTTTAAGGCGACGTTTGAGATTAAGGGAAAAGCGCTGTATGGGAAATTGCCGGTAGTATTCTCCATGATGAGCGAGATTCTGACGGCATCGAAGCTTACGGATACAAAGCGGATCAGGGAGATCCTTGCTATGGCAAAGTCAAGGCTTCTGATGCGGTTCCAGTCCTCCGGCCACAGGACGGCGGTTTTAAGAGCCATGTCCTATGCGTCTCCATCCTCGAAACTAAAGGATATGACCAGCGGAATCGAATTCTATCAGACGGTCGCACGTATCGAGGAGCATTTCGATGAAGAAAAAGACCGGTTGGCAGAGACGCTTCAAAGCCTTGCCGAGCAGCTTTTCCGTCCGGATAATATGATGATCAGCTTTACGGCTTCTAAAGAAGGCCTTACAGGAATTAAGGAGCAGATTGAAGAGCTGAAGAAGAGCCTGTATCACGGCGCGCCGAAGGAAGAGAACTGCGTGATCCACTGCGAGAAGAAGAATGAAGGTTTTAAGACGGCGTCCAAGGTACAGTATGTGGCGAGAACGGGGAACTTTATCGACGGCGGCGCGTCATATACCGGGGCTTTGCAGATTCTTAAGGTGATCTTAAGTTATGATTACCTGTGGCAGAACATTCGTGTGAAAGGCGGAGCCTACGGCTGTATGAGTAATTTTAACAGGATCGGCGAGGGATATTTCGTATCCTACCGCGACCCGAACCTGAAACGGACGGTAGAAGTCTATGAAGGGGTAGCGGACTATCTGGAGAATTTTACCGTCAGCGAGCGTGACATGACCAAATATATCATCGGGACCATGAGCAATATCGACTATCCGATGACCCCGGCAATCAAGGGAGAGCGTTCCATGAACCTCTATATGAATAAGGTGAGCGCCGAAATGATACGAGAAGAGCGCGGCCAGATCTTAGATGCAAATCAGGAGGATATCCGGGCGCTTGCAAAGGTAGCAAAAGCCGTGCTTGACGCAGGTGAGTTCTGTGTAATCGGAAGCGAAGAGAAGATAGAAGAGAGCAGAGATCTGTTCCGGACGGTGACGGGGTTCTGATTTTCGAAGCTTCCGCCCCTTGGGGCGGAAGTATAGGGAGATAAGCAGTTTTAAAAAAAGAAAAACAGGAGAACATATGAATAGAGACTATAAATCCGGGTTTGTAACTTTGATCGGCCGTCCGAACGTAGGGAAATCTACCTTGATGAACTATCTGGTCGGCCAGAAGATAGCCATCACGTCTAACAAGCCCCAGACGACGCGCAATAGGATACGGACGGTCCTGACTACGGAGGAAGGACAGATCGTATTCGTGGACACGCCGGGGATCCACAAGGCGAAGAATAAGCTTGGCGAATATATGGTGAATGTTGCCGAAAAGACGCTGAATGAAGTGGACGTGGCGCTGTGGCTGGTAGAACCCTCCACTTTCATAGGAGCCGGAGAGCAGCATATTGCAAAGCAGCTTAAGAAGGTGAAGACTCCGGTTGTGCTGGTCATCAACAAGATTGACAGCGTGAAGCGTGAGGAAGTATTTCCGGCGATCGCCGCCTACAAGGATATCTATGATTTCGCAGAGATTGTTCCCGTCTCGGCCAGAAACGGCGATAATACGGAAGAACTGCTCCGGGTAGTGATGCGGTATCTTCCGTATGGGCCCCGGTTCTATGACGAGAATACTGTGACGGACCAGCCGGAGCGTCAGATCGTGGCGGAGCTGATCCGGGAAAAGGCGCTCCATTGCCTGCAGGACGAGATTCCCCACGGAATCGCAGTGGCGATTGACCGTATGAAAGTCAATAATAAGGTTATGCACATCGATGCGACCATTATCTGCGAGCGGGACTCCCACAAGGGGATAATCATTGGCAAACAAGGAAATATGTTGAAAAAGATCGGCAGCACGGCCCGTTACGAGATCGAAAAAATGCTGGAAATGCAGGTAAACCTTAAGCTCTGGGTGAAAGTCAAGAAGGATTGGCGGGACAGTGAATACCTGATGAAAAATTTTGGATATCGGGAAGAAGAATAAAATGACATGCCTGTGGGACAACCTAACCTTAGAAACCTATGAAAGATTGAAACAGAGGTACTGAGGACGAGGTGAGAGCATGGAAGAAGAATACTGGAAATGTTTCCTTAAGACAGGGAAGATCATGGATTATCTCTACTATAAAGGGACGGCAATCTGCAGACAGGTAATGGAGAGGTATGGGGAGAGCCGTCCAGGCATGAAGGAAAGCGAGGCGGCAGGTGAATCAGATTAGTGTGACAGGAATGGTACTTGCGGCAACACCGATCGGTGAATATGACAGAAGGATCGTGATCCTGACGAGGGAGCGGGGAAAGATATCGGCATTTGCCAGAGGGGCGAGAAAGCCCAACAGCGCTCTGGTGGGTGTGACAAGCCCGTTTTCTTTCGGAGAATTTACCGTATATGAGGGGCGGACATCTTATACATTGATGTCGGCCTCTATTTCCAATTATTTTCAGGAACTCCGGATGGATGTGGAGGGGGCGTACTACGGGTTCTATTTTCTCGAGATTGCAGGTTACTACGCCCGGGAGGCCAACGACGAGACAGCGCTTCTTAAGCTTCTATATCAGACCTGCCGCGCCCTTGTGAAACCCAGTATCCCGAATCGGCTGATTCGCCGGATTTACGAGCTTAGGGCGGTAACGGTCAACGGCGAGGGTCCCCAGATGTTTGAGTGCGCTTCCTGCCGTGGAAAGGATCGGGAGATGCTGTTCAGCGTAAAGAGGGGCGGACTTATATGCGGCCGCTGCATGGATACGGGACATTTCCCGGATGCCAGAGCCTTGCATCCGTCCACACTGTATACGCTTCAATATATCGTTTCCTCCCCCATTGAGAAGCTGTATACTTTTGCCGTTAAAGAGGAAGTGATGGAAGAACTGGAGGGGATTGCGTCGGATTATCTTGCCGAATATCTGGGAAAATCCTTTAAATCACTGGAAATACTGGAAACAATTCTGTAAATACTACTTGAAAAGGAAGAATGTTGACGGTATAATAATTAACAATCATATTATAGAAGGTGAGGAAGAGGATATGGCAGAAAAGACAATGGAGAAGATTGTAGCGTTGGCGAAATCCAGAGGATTCGTGTACCCGGGTTCCGAGATCTACGGCGGGCTTGCCAATACATGGGATTATGGTAATCTTGGTGTGGAATTGAAGAACAATGTAAAGAGAGCATGGTGGCAGAAGTTTGTACAGGAGTCTCCGTACAACGTTGGCGTGGACTGTGCAATCCTGATGAATCCACAGACATGGGTAGCAAGCGGGCACCTTGGCGGATTCAGCGATCCTCTTATGGATTGTAAGGAATGTCATGAGCGTTTTCGCGCAGATAAGATGATTGAAGATTATGCGCATGAGAATGGAATAGATCTTGGCGACAGCATTGACGGATGGAGCCATGAGCAGATGGAGTCGTATATTAAGGAGAAGGAGATCCCGTGTCCTACCTGCGGAAAACATAATTTTACTGAGATTCGGGAGTTTAACCTGATGTTCAAGACCTTTCAGGGCGTTACGGAGGACGCAAAAAGCGTCGTGTACCTGCGTCCCGAGACGGCGCAGGGTATCTTCGTCAACTTTAAGAACGTGCAGCGCACGTCGAGAAAGAAGATTCCGTTCGGTATCTGTCAGGTGGGCAAGTCCTTCCGTAACGAGATTACGCCGGGGAACTTCACCTTCCGTACCAGGGAGTTCGAGCAGATGGAGCTGGAATTTTTCTGCGAGCCGGATACGGACCTTGAGTGGTTCGCATACTGGAAGCAGTTCTGCCTTGACTGGCTTAAGGCTCTTGGGCTGAAAGAAGAAGAGGTTCGTTACCGCGATCACTCTCCGGAGGAATTAAGCCATTACAGCAAGGCGACCACGGATGTAGAGTTCCTGTTCCCGTTTGGATGGGGCGAGCTTTGGGGTATTGCAGACAGGACGGATTTCGATTTGACTCAGCATCAGAATACGTCCAAGCAGGATATGAGCTATTTTGACGACGAGAAGAAGATCAAATACATTCCTTACGTTATTGAGCCTTCACTGGGAGCGGACCGTATGGTGCTGGCATTCCTCTGCAGCGCATACGACGAAGAGGAGCTTGAGGGCGGGGATATGAGAACGGTTCTTCGGTTCCATCCGGCGCTGGCTCCGGTAAAGATCGGCGTGCTTCCTCTTTCCAAGAAGCTGAATGAGGGCGCTGAGAAGGTATACGCACAGCTTGCTAAGAAGTATAACTGCGAGTATGACGAGCGCGGTAATATCGGCAAGCGTTACCGCCGTCAGGATGAGATCGGGACGCCGTTCTGCGTGACTTTCGACTTTGAGTCTGAGGAAGACGGGGCGGTGACCGTGAGAGAGAGAGATTCAATGAAGCAGGAGAGAGTCAGGATAGACGAGCTTGACGCATATTTTGCAAAGAAATTCGAGTGGTAGACATAAGCTTGGAGATGCAGTAAATTCAATTTTACGGCATCTCCTTTTTCATTAAAGCTTTTATTTCTGACCGTAATCAAATATAATGTAGATATAGACCAAAAAGGGGGGGAATTTTATGAAGTATTCAGAAAATCCGGATAAACAGTACCATATCCAGGTAGGCAGAGGAGACGTGGGAAAGTATGTGATCCTTCCGGGGGATCCCAAACGATGCGCGAAGATTGCCAAGTATTTCGACGATGGGAAACTTATGGCGGACAGCAGAGAGTATGTTACCTATACGGGATATCTGGACGGCGAGAAGGTAAGCGTGACGTCTACGGGAATCGGAGGCCCGTCGGCTTCCATAGCGATGGAAGAGCTGGTGATGTCGGGAGCGGATACGTTTATCCGGATCGGGACTTGCGGAGGCATGCAGACCGAGGTTAAGAGCGGCGATATAGTCATTGCCAGCGGGGCGATACGGATGGAGGGAACCAGCCGGGAGTACGCGCCTATCGAATTCCCGGCCGTAGCGGATATTCAGGTTACAAACGCTCTGATAGAAACCGCCGGGGAAATCGGACAGGATTACCATGTAGGGGTTGTCCAGTGCAAAGACTCCTTCTATGGACAACATTCTCCGGAAACTAAGCCGGTGGGTTATGAGCTGCTGAACAAATGGGAGGCGTGGAAGCGGTTGGGATGTCTGGCCTCGGAGATGGAGTCGGCGGCATTATTCGTCGTTGGAAGCCATCTTCGTGTCAGGGTAGGTTCCTGCTTCCTTGTGGTGGCAAATCAGGAGCGGGAGAAAGAGGGGCTTGACAACCCTGTGGTCCATGATACGGATACGGCGGTCCGTACGGCGGTGGGGGCGCTGCGAAGATTGATTGCAAAGGACAAGGAGAGGATTTTGGCCGGGTAATCTATAAAAAAGAGATATGGGGTGAGGTTTATGGGCAGATATAAAAGAATATTCGTTATTGTGATTGATTCGCTGGGAATCGGGCCTATGCCGGACGGGGAAAAGTTCGGCGATAACGGGGTGAATACTCTGGGACATATTTCAGAATCGGTTGATACGTTTCATATTCCGAACCTGCAGCGGCTTGGGCTTGCGAATCTGACGCCGCTTAAGCAGGTAGAAGCGGTTGAGAGGCCTCTTGGATATCAGGCGGTGCTGAGGGAGACAAGCAACGGGAAGGATACTATGACCGGCCATTGGGAGATGATGGGGATTGAGACAAAGACGCCGTTTCAGACCTTTACGGAACATGGTTTCCCCGAAGGGCTGATCGAGGAATTGGAGAGGCGGACGGGTCATAAGGTCATAGGAAACAAGAGCGCCAGCGGTACCGAGATTATTGAGGAGCTGGGGGAGGAAGAGATAGCCACCGGCAATATGATCGTCTATACGTCTGCAGATTCCGTACTTCAGATCTGCGGCAATGAGGAGACCTTCGGCCTGCAGGAACTATACCGATGCTGTGAGATTGCCAGAGAGCTGACCCTGCGGGAAGAGTGGAAGGTTGGCAGGGTTATTGCAAGACCCTATATAGGCAGGAGGAAAGGGGAATTCGAGCGTACAAGCAACCGTCATGATTATGCGCTGAAGCCTTCGGGAGAGACCGTGCTTAACATGCTCAAGGACGGCGGTTTCGAGGTGGTTTCCGTGGGAAAGATTGCAGATATTTTTGCCGGGGAGGGTATCACAGAGGCGCACAAGTCCAAGTCCTCCGTCCACGGTATGGAGCAGACGATCGAGATTGCGCAGAAGGATTTTGAAGGTCTTTGTTTCGTGAACCTTGTGGATTTTGACGCCAAATGGGGACATAGAAGGAATCCTCAGGGGTATCGGGACGAATTGGAGCGTTTTGACGAGAAACTTGCGGTCTTTTTGGAGGTACTGAGGGAAGATGATCTGATGATTATCACTGCAGACCACGGTACGGACCCTACGTATACCGGTACGGACCACACGAGGGAAAAGGTTCCGTTTCTGGCATATTCTAAGTCTATGGAAGGAAGCGGGAGGCTGCCGGAGCAGGATACGTTTGGTGTGATTGGAGCGACGGCCGCACAGAATTTTGGCGTCAGTATGCCAAAGGATGGGATCGGGGTATCGCTTCTTAAGTTTCTAAAATAAGATCAGGAGGTATGGTATGTATAAAAAATTAGCGGCTTGTTTGGAAAGCGTACGGAAAAAGACGGATTTCAGGCCAAAGGCAGGATTGATTCTGGGATCCGGTCTTGGCGATTACGCAGACGGGATTGACGTAGAAGCGGTGGTTGAGTATACGGAGATCGAAGGGTTTCCGGTATCGACGGTTGCCGGACACAAGGGTCGGTTTGTGTTTGGGTATGTGGAAAAGATGCCGGTGGTGATCATGCAGGGAAGAGTTCACTTTTATGAGGGGTATTCTATGCCGGACGTTGTTCTCCCAACCCGCCTGATGGGTATGTTAGGTGCGGAGAAACTGATGCTCACCAACGCGGCGGGAGGCGTGAACGAGAGTTTCAGGCCGGGAGATTTCATGATGATTACGGATCATATTACTACAGGGGTTATAAGCCCTTTAATCGGGCCGAATATAGACGAGCTGGGATGCCGTTTTCCGGATATGAGCGAGGTGTACAGCAGACGGCTTAGGGAGGTGATCCGAAAGAGCGCGGCAAAGTGCGGGATTGAGATAAAGGAAGGCGTGTATGTGCAGTTTACAGGTCCCAATTATGAGACGCCTGCAGAGATCAGGATGTGCAGGATGTGGGGCGGCGACGCAGTGGGGATGAGTACGGCCTGCGAGGCGATGGCGGCGCGCCATATGGGACTTGAGGTGTGCGGCATCTCCTGTATTACGAATCTGGCGGCAGGGGTTTCCGATGTAAAATTAGATCATAAAGAAGTACAGGAAACGGCGGACCGTGTGTCGACAGATTTCAAAAAACTTGTGACGGAAGTAATTGCGGGTATGTAGGTGTTTAATCCGGAAGGGATGCAAAGGAATCTGCGCGGCCGGAAATAATGCTTCCCCCTATAAATAGAGATACCCCGCAGAATATGCCGGCGCTAAACGGCATCATTTCTGCAGGGTATCTCTATTTTTCTTTAAAATCGGAAGAAATCGGCATTAACCGGCTGCTCCATCCATAAGCCCGTATCAGTCAGCTAACCGGTTACTTTTGACATCACCATCTCACCATATCCGACAATCACTCTGACGTAGCCTTCCAGATCACGGTTAATCTTTTCATCGCCGGTATCTACATAGAGAGGTTTCCCCAGCAATGAAAGCATCTTATCCTTTGACGCTGCCACGATAATATTCTCCTTCCCGACACGCTCGATGACCTTTCCGCTGATCTGCTGATTCCCGCGTCCGAAGAGATATCCCTGCCCTCCGATTACCGTAACGAGAATTTTTACCTTCTCATAGTTCTCCATAACCTCCAGAATTTCTTTCTCCGTACAGTCAGAGGCGACCACTTGCTTCCCATATACTAAGTCGATGCCCAGAAGGGTATTGGGAAGCCCCAGTTTTTCCATGACTGCGGCGGTCGTAGAGCCGGTTCCGACGATATAGAGGGCGTCGTCTTCCCACATGTCTGCAATATAGTTTGCAATCAGGTCTATAGAAAGCGCTTCGCTTCGGCCGCCTGAGCTTTTTAGGTTCTGCACCAGCGATCTTCCGGCGGGAATCTGCAGATAGCCGTACAAACGCGCCTGGACGATTCCCTGACGAAACAGTTCTTCATCAATGTCCATGACTTCTGCTTCTTTGGTCCCGTGAATTTTTCCCTGAACATATTGTTCCGCCAGCATTCCAGCCATACGCGGGTTTACCCCGTAGACACCGGAATGAATCTTACACCCGGCGGGAATCCCGAGAACTAAGGCGTCTGTCCCGACCGCGTCCATGATATCCCGAGCCGTTCCGTCGCCCCCGGCAAACAGAATCAGGTCCGCGCCCATGCCGCGCAGTTTTTGGGCGGCAAGTTTTGTATCGCGGGCGGTAGTATGCGGAGAATCGGCGCAAATAACCGTGTGGGGGATGCCGGCCAGCCTGCATGCTTCGGCTCCCATTTTACCCGGACAGGTATAAAGCTCAAAGAGAGGTGCGGAATTTTTTAGTACGTTTAAAGTAAGAAGGGCCTTCTTACCGCTTTCCGGCGCGGCTCCTAATTCCAGCGCCCTCAAAAGAGAGGCTTCTCCGTCGGAACCTTTCAGTCCCACCCTGCCGCCGATTCCGGCAACGGGATTAACGATAAATCCTATTTTTTTCAAATCATCTATCCCCCAAAGTCTTTCAATCAGGAATCCGGGTTTTCCATCTTCTTATAAGCCCGCCATGTCGCGGCGAATTTCTTCCACTCTGTCAGATAAGACTCGTCAATCTGACAGCCAAGCGCAGCCTTATGGGGCGCAGACTTAACCAGTTCCGGATTCGTATAGGCTTCTTCGGCAATGGATCGGAACGCTTCTACGAATTCATCGATGTCATCCTTTGAATAGGTCTCAACCGGTTCCGGGGTAAATGGTTCCGGAATCACCCGGGGATGGTGGCTTGCAAAATAATCCTGAAAGCCGTAGTCTACGATGCGCCGGCAGATATCGTCGGTCGTGACGCCCGTATCTTTTGTAAGCTGTTCCCAGCTTAAGCGGGCCTGCTCCATCCGGAATTTCCCTTCTGCCATGGGCATGGATAGACCGGGAATCGTCAGTAATTTTTTCAGCATATAATTATTATTCAGGATCGAAAGCTCCGCGATCTGTTTCATTCCCTCCGGTCCGAGGCTTCGGATGTAGGCGTAGGCGCGCACAATGACTCCCGGCACGCCGTAATATTTGCGCAGTTTTCCGATGCTGTCCGGATGACGATACTCGAAATAGTATTTTTCTCCGTCGAATTCTACCGTTGGAGCAGCCGCGAACTTCGCCAGCTTTTCACTGACGCACTGGGCCCCGGCGGCAGGTCCCTGACAGCCGTGAGGGGAGGAGAAGGACTTGTGCAGGTTGTAATGGCACATGTCAAATCCCGCGTCCTTCGCCCGGGTGATGCCGAATACGCCGTTCAGGTTCGCCTGATCATAGACGCAGAGCCCTCCGACTCCATGGACGATATCCACAAACCGGCGGATTCGGTCGTTATAAATTCCGGTATCCTCCGGATTGGTAATCATCAGCACGGCGGTGCGGCAGGAAACGGCGGCCTTTAGTGCTTCCAAATCCGGCAGTCCGTCCTTGTCCGGGAATAAGGTGATCACCTTATAGCCAAGGGTCGCCGCTGCGCCGGGATTCCCGGGATGCGACAGTATCGTGGTGATGATTTCATCGCGCTGTCCGCCTTCACCCCTCGATTCATGGTAGGCCCGTATGGTCTCAACATTTGCAAATATAGCCTGAGAGCCGCCGGACGGCTGTAGGCTTACGCGGTCCATACCGGAAATCGCTTTGATATACTGTTCGGTACGGTACATAATCTCCAGAATCCCCTGCAGGGTACTCTCGTCCTGATAAGGGTGCAGCTCCGTGAGTTCGGCCGAACGGGCAAACTGTTCGTTGATCTTCGGGCTGTATTTCATGGTACAGGTGCCAAGTCCGATGTCGATGTTAATATCTGTTCCGATGGTTTCCTGAGAAAGTCTCATGTAGTGCCGCAGTACCTGCATCTGGGACATCTCCGGAAGAGCGGGGGATTTTTTACGCAGCAATCCTTCCGGAACCAGATCTTCCCCGGAACCTACGTCGTTCTTTATCGTGTCGGAGGCAAGCGGAATCATCACGCCCCGTTCGCCGGGGCTGCCAAGCTCCATGATGATCGGTTCGTCCCACCGCGCCTCGTGAAAATCACGGTTTTTTCTAATATTGCCCATATCAACACCCCCTGATAATTTCTGTTAGCGCCTCTTTCAAGGAGAGGATCTCGTCTTCCGTTGTCAGCTCCGATATGCAGTAGAGCGCGCTCTGTCCATACTGCGGAAAATCTTTACTGAGATCTTTCCCGCCGAAAATATGTTTCGAAAGAAGGGCCTGATTAATCTGGGCGGCCGTCATTTTGGTTTGGTCAAAGTTAATTACAAATTCCTGAAAATTACTGCCGCCGAATGGATTAACCGTGATTTTATCGACCTTTGACAACTGCCTGATAGCGTAGGCGGTTTTCTGCAGAATGGTTTCGCCCAGTTCATACATTCCCCGGGGACCCATGCTTGCCAGATATATGCCGGCCGTAATGCCCCACAGCCCTGTTTCCGTACCGAAATATTCCCGCGCTTTTTCCCGGCTTCCGTGGGAGCAGCGGTAATTCATAGCCCGTCCCCAACCGTAACGGCCCTCCTGAGAAGTCTTGGCGATGCCGTACATATAGGTGGGAAATTGTTCCATAAGCTCAAGCCTCTGCTGGCATGCGATAAAACCTGCCTGTCCGCCCCCGAACTGCATATGCATGCCAAGGGGCTGGATGTCTCCGCATAAGAGGTCCGCGCCCAGATTCGCCGGACTTTCTACGATGCCCAGTGAAGCGACCTCCGGCTGCGCGATGCACAGAGCGTCGTAGCTGTGGGCAAGGGACGCGATCTGCTGGGCCTGTATCTCAAAAAAGCCAAGATAAGAAGGATTTTCGTAAAATACGGCCGCGGCATTTCCCGGTTTAAGTTTTGCTTCCAGAGCATGAAGGTCCATGAGTCCCGTCGCTTTGTCACAGTCGATTTGAACGACTTTCGCTGCATTACGGCAGTAGGCGCATGCCTGAGAATAGATTTCAGGGTTCATGGTAGAGGGGACCAGGACAACGTCTTTGGGACGTCCCTGTGCTTCCTTTACCCGGAGGGCGATGCGTAAGGCGGAAGAAACCGACTGTCCTGCGTCGTAGGTCGTATAGCTTACTACGTCCGTATCAAGCAGTTCTGCCATCATGCTGGCGTACTCGAAGATGGCCTGCATCTTCCCATGGTCGGAATAAGTGTCTCCGCAGTATGCGGTTAAAAATTCTCCCCGGGAATTCAGTTCGTCACAGATAGCAGGAACCTGATGCCGGTAGCAGCCGGCTCCGAGAAAACTTGCGTACGTTTCTGTGGTGACATTCTTTCTTAGAATTCCCATCACATGTTTCCGCAGCTCGTACTCGCTGACGATCGGTTCCGGAAGATCCAGCCGTTCTTTGTATAAAAGATCGTCCGGAATGAGGCTTTTGTAGATTTCTTCAACGCTGCCGACCCCGATTTCGTCAAGCATGCTTTTCTTGATTGCGGGTACGCTGTTCGGCATGTATGGGTGGATAAAATCCTTATTTTTTCTCAAACTATCATCTCCTTTACTTCATAAAATCAAACAGATTCATCTGCTTGCCGTTTTCCTCGTTTTTCCACTGGCGGGCCTTTTCCCTTTGAAGCAGTTCTTTGGGCAAATCCTCTAAAAAAGAGGATTCTTCTTTTGTAGTGGTAAGGATGAGGGTTTCCTGCGCTCTGGTGATACCTACATAGAATAGCCGGCGTTCCTCCTCTCTATCGGCGATCTGTTTTTCGGCTTCAAAGGGTATAAGTCCTTTTCTGGCTCCGAAGATCAGAACCGCCGGAAATTCCAGCCCTTTTGAGCCGTGCAGGGTCATCAGTGTGACGGCTCCGGATTTGTACTGTTTGTCCCCGCAGCGTTTCAGATCGCTTTCCACACCGAATTCCAGTGCATTTATGAAATCGGCCATTGTAGAGTAGAAAACTGCCGTTTTACATAATTTCTGCATAGCCCTTTTCTTTTCTAACACAAGATCTGCCATCCATTCCTCAAGGATTTTCAGGGGCTTTTTCTTTTTCAGGAGCGGTTCGTATTTCTCCGCCATATTTTCAAAGATGCTGTTCGTAAGCTCCCCTTCTTCCAGATTCCACAAAAGTTTCAGGGCGGTCTGTCCGGCCAGCCTGTTTTCAGGATGAAGCAGACTTTGGAAGAAGCAGATGGTCCCCCGTACCGACGGCTCTGTCAGATAATCGTCCCGTCCCGACACCACATAAGGGATTCCTTCCTTTTTCAGGCAGGATTCTAACAGGTCCGCCTGACGGTGGGTACGGTATAGAATCAGAATGTCGTCGAAACTCCGGATGTTTCCTTCCGTTTCCGGGAATATTTCCTGCGCCTCCAGCATACCTATTCCCCCGGCAAGGCGGTTGATTTCTTTGGCTATAAAGATGGCTTCCGAAGTCTCGCTGTCCGCCGTCACCAGTCTGACGGGGGTTCCGTCCGGCCTGTTTGGAGTTAAACGCCTTAGGCCGCCCGGATTCTTTGAAATGATCTCCGAAGCAAGATCAAGGATCTGGGGGGTGGAGCGGTAGTTCTCTTCAAGGGCGATCCGGCGCGCGAAAGAGAATTCTTCCGTCAGGCGTTCAAAGCATCCCGCGTCGGATCCACGGAAACCGTAAATGGATTGGTCGGGGTCTCCGATGACGAACAGCTCTTTTCCGCCTTTGTTCCAAGCTTTCACAAGCTGATACTCAAGAGGGCTTATGTCTTGGAACTCGTCTACTAAGAGATAGGAGAAGCGGCCGGGATCCTGATCCGGATCGTCCCGGGTAATGCGCAGGGCTTCGATCAATATGTCGTCGAAATCCATCAGATTCCATTCCTTAAGAAACTCCTGATATGCGTTAAACGCTTCGTCAAATTTCGGCGGTAATGTCCCGGTTTCCGAACCTTTGGGACGGTAAGGTCTTGTCTTATAATCGGAAACGGCATTTAAAAAACGGGATGCGCCCATATCCAAATGAAAGGTCTTTATTAGCTGCGCCGCCAGGTCTTTTGTCTCGGTCTCGCTGGCAAGTAAGGTATCGCTGCCGTTTTCTTTTAAAAGTTTCCATGCTATGGAATGGAAGGTTCCGATGGTAAGTTTCTTGGCGGCAGAATTTTTCCCGGATTTTTTTCGAACGCGTTCCCGCATTTCTTCAGCCGCTTTGTTTGTGAATGTGACTGCCGTAATACAGGAGGGTTTGACCCGCCTCGTCTCTAAAAGATGTAAGATATGGGAGACTAAGGTGTGGGTCTTTCCGGTTCCCGGCCCTGCCGTTACTAAGGTAACGCGGTCGACGGCTTCTATGGCGCGGCGCTGGTTTTCATTTACCGCAGGACTCTGGGGGATCTTTGGGGCTTTGGCAATTTCTGCGTCTTTGGTAATTTCCGCGGCTTTGGTATCTTCCGACGGAGGTTCACAGGTATGCGAAAGGGCAGGTAATCCCTTCAAGTCGGCTGTGGGAGAGGCGCTTGTAAGATCGATTTGTCCGTCAAACAGGCTTAGCTGGCCGTTTAGGCGGTCAAGCTCTTCCGGGCTGAAAAGGCGTATGGTACCGTACTGCCCGTCAAATCCGGGAATTCTTGTAATCTTTCCCTCTCGAAGTCTGCCGATTCCTTCTGAAATCAGAATACCCGACACGCCGCGGATTTCCTCCAGGGGCAGATCACGCAGGATGTGGAATTCCGAGCCCAGCTTCTTGAGCATGTTCTGATATTCTCTTTGTACTTTGGCGCTTGCAGACGAATATCCTGCGGACGCGCCGATAATTTCCGGCAGAGGAACCAGACTTTCGAAGAGCGCGGCATGTTCCTTTTCATATCCCTCGGCTCTGTCCGCTAACTGCTCGATGCGGTGAGATACCCCGATCGTCAGCTTACGGCCGCAGACGGGGCAGATACCGCCGTATTTTTCCGCATCCCCGGGGGAGAGGCAGATGCCGCATTTGCGGTGGCCGTCGTAGTGGTATTTCCCTTCCTCCGGGAAGAATTCAATCGTTCCCATAAGACCCTTTCCGGTCTGAACGGCGTCTCTTAATCCTTCATAGGATAGAGGAATATCCAGAAGATTCGCCTCCCGCCCGAGTTTGGCCGGAGAATGTGCGTCCGAATTGGAAATAAGCTGGTAGCGGTCAAGGGCGGAAACCCGCCAGTTCATAGGCGGGTCGGAGGAAAGTCCTGTCTCCATGGCATGGATATGGCAGGACAGGTCGCCGTAACATTCTTCCACGGAATCAAACCCGGAAAAAGCGCCGAACAGAGAAAAATGCGGCGTCCAGATATGGGCGGGAACATATATGGACGAAGGACACAATTCCAGAAGAATCTCAAGCAGGTCATGACAGTCCAGCCCCAATATGGGCCTCCCGTCAGAATGAATATTACCGATTGCTTCCAGCTTCCGGGAGATGATTTCAGCGTCCTCTAAACTCGGCAGCAGGATGAGACTGTGAACTTTGCGCACCTTTCCATATTTTTTGTAAATAGAACTGATTTCTCCGGTAATTACAAAATGAGGCCGGATGGTGTCCGCAAGGAAAGGATCCTCGATCCGGTACTCGTCTTTTAGTACGTAGAGGCCGTTTCCTGCAGGCGCGAGCTTTTCTTCCAGCTCCTGACGCCATGCCGGATGTGTGAAATCGCCGCTTCCTACGATTCCAATTCCCTTACGTCTGGCCCATAGGTCCAGGTATTCGGGGGTACAGTCCTTACTGGTTGCCCGGGAATAGCGGGAATGAATATGTAGATCTGCTATATACATAAAATACCTTCTTTCGAATATTGCTATATCAATCATATGTGCAATGGAGGATTAGGTCAATAGGGAGGAGAGTATTTGTCGAAAAAAGATATTCATCAATTGGTACAATGCAGAATCCTTTCCCATTCAATCCCTTCGTGGTGTTGTATCGTACCTCTGTTTTAGCGGGTTAGCAAGTGGGAAAAGAAAAAAGAAAAAAGCCCGAAACTATCTTGTAGCGTCCGACATTTTCTGATAAAATCTTAATAAGGGTGCTGCCATAACGGTAGGCGGCTAGTCCTTCTGCGGAGGGACTGTGACCCTCCGATTACATAGAAACCTGCGTGTAGGAATCTAGAAAAGGAGGGCTTTGCCAATGTTGACAATGGAAGGTCTGATCGCTGTCATCAGCTTATGCTTGACAGCCTTTGGACTCGGATATGCGAGTAGGAAGCAAGGATAATAATAAACCACAAAAATAGCTGCCCAGGTCTGGAAAACTTAGCAGCTATTTTTTGCAACTTATAATTCGGACTAGCCGTCTATCGGCAGTACCTTTATGTAAATATATCTTAGCAGATTTATATGAAATTGTCAAATCAGGCGGAGTGTTTTCAGCACCGACGCTTAAATTTAGTGTTACAGTCCACAGGCAATGTCAGTAAGGTAACTATTCAACTTGCATTTCTGGCAGCCAAACTCCCGGTCAATAGATGAGAATATTTGTCGAAAAATGTCGAGCGAATTTTTTTGAAAGATTTTGGAAGTTATTGACAAAAATAAGGGAATCATGTATGATAAGTCTCACATACATATAGTGTTGTTCAACACATCATATTTTATTTCAGATCAGATCGTTGATGAATCTGTATTGAAGGATCCAATCGGATACTTTCAATTCCAAAGAAACCCATGTGAATGAAAAGAATTGAAAATTGAAAAAGGAAGGAGAAGATGAATTATAAGAGAATAGTTATATTGTTGGTATGCATACTTGGAGCCGCAGTTTTTTGCGGAGCGGGAAGTTTGCTTGAAAGAGGCGGCGACACTGCAAAGCAGAAGGCGTATGCGGCGTCTGACAAAAGAGAAAGCAGAGAATCCGGAAAGATCGCCGTAGTCAATTTAGATGAAGGTATATCCGGAAAAGAGGGACAAGTGAATTATGCGCAAAAGCTGTCCAGATTTCCAAGTATGGATTTTGAGTATGCGTCTTTAGAGGCGGCAAGGACCGGGCTTGAGACGGGAAGATACGGGGCCTATGTAATTATTCCTGCGGCGTTTTCCCAGAATGTGGAGAGTATTAACACAGAGCCTAAGGTTTCCCGGTTGGAATATGCGGTTAATCAAACATATCCCGATAAGAAGCAGTATGAGCTTTTCTACAATGTAAGAAGTTATATTGATTCATTGAGCAATCATTTAAGCTATATGTATGTGGATAATATATTGAGAGAGCTTCATGAGGCTCAGGATGGGGCAAAACGTGTGATAGAGAATGACCGCAAAGATATTGATGCGATTGAAAAGATCCGGACGCAGGATCTGCTCACTTTCACGGAGGTTTTGCAGATGCCGGCGGAAGGAAGTATGCCGGACGAATCGGACCTCTCTGACTATTCGGCGCAGGGTTCCCTGATAATTGAATCCCTGGATGCAGGGTATGAGAACAGTATTCAAAAGATTCAGACACAGATAGCTTCTCTAAGCGCCGGCAAAACTGCGTTGTCGGAGGTTCTAAAGAATCTGACGGCACAAACGCCGGAGCTTGATTTTACCGTTGATGAGAATGGAGAGAACATTGCCGAGGAGGCAGAAGTACGGTTACGTGAGGAATTGGAGAGGCAGTCGGAACACATATTAGAGAAAGAGGATATGGTCGAACGTTTGCAGGAGCTTAGGGACCGCAACGAGGAAGTCTTAAAAAGATTGGAACATGAGAGTATGGAGGAATCCGAAAAAGGGCCGGAAGAGCCTGAGAGTAAGGAAGAATCCATAAAAGGATCGGAACTGCCTGAGAGTACGGAGGAATCCATAAAAGGATCGGAACAACCTGAGAGTATGGAAGAATCCATAAAAGGATCGGAACAACCTGAGAGTATGGAAGAATCCATAAAAGGATCGGAAGAGCCTGAGCATACGGAGGAAACAGTTCAGGATCCGGAAAGCCCGGATTCACTGTCTCTTTTGGTGGAACAAACACAAGAGCTGGACCTACTGATTGAGGAAGTAGGTCGGACAGAAAAACCGGATATTGATAAATTAACGGAGTTGATAAAGACGGAATATATAGAACCGATAAATTTTCAGGCTGACGAGGCTAAGAAAGCGTTCCGGAAGAGGTACGAGGAAGAGCTTGCCGCGGTGGAGGAGTTCCAAAGACAGCTTAACGGCTTTCAGCCGCAGATGAACGATCTGTTTCTTGAGCAGAGTATTCAGCGATTGGGAACTTTTTTAGATAACAATTATGCATATGCAGAGTCTGCATGGAAATCCTCCGCTGCTTCGAGGCAGTATGCGGAACAAATCCGGAAGAATATTGATAAGGCTCGGCAGTCGTCTGAGGAAATCATTGCGGAAGGCCTGAGCGCGGCAAAAGAAGTAAAAGAAAAAAGCAGTTCTATGAATCAGAGGATTCTGGCAGATTTTACGTCGAAACTTGCCTATACGAGAATTGGCAGTGCGGAATATACGCAGGTCTATCAGTTTATAGCGAATCCGTTAAGTGCAATGGACAGGTCTGCGAATCAGGTATTTTTATTGAAGGAGGAATAAAGTTTATGAGTATCAGGATGAATACCGAGGATGTGATTGCAAGAGGTCAGGAGATTGGAAGCCATGTGGAGGATGTTACAGACCTTCAGAATTATCTGAATGATGTTGTAAACCGTCAACTGCCGGAGTTGTGGGAAGGAAGCGGTTATGAGGGATTTGCCGAGAGAGTCGCACAGATGGCTCCAAGCTTCGAGGCGATGCGGGAGCTGATTTGCGCTATTGGTCAGGGCGTTGTGATGAATGCGCAGCAGTATGCGGAGTTTGACCGGGCGGCGGGTTCTATGAACCGCGGATAGAAGCTGTGGAAGGAAACGGCGATATTAAGCTTGACCCGGATGTGCTTGGCGCAGATACGACGGAGGGAGAATTGAGAAGCCGGACGCCCCTCAGCGATCTGTACGCGCTTCCCGTCTTTGGAGAAGATACGGATGAGCTGACGCGTCAGCGCCGTGTGGCGGAAAACCAGATGTTAGAGAGAATTTGGCGGGGAGTGCTTGAGGCAGAGGGATACGGTGAAGAACAGCGGCTCCTTGAGTCAATCCACAGCCGGATTTTTCAAGACGTATCGGGATATTCTGCGTCATGCGGCTTCCCGTCAGAAGGTTTTTTAACGGAAATGGACGGGAAGACAGAAGGGATACATGGGATTGGGATATTTCTGGGGATGATGGCGATCGGTATGTTTTTTTCGAGAAAAAGGAAGGCGGGAAATGATAATTACTTTTATGACAGGAGGGGGAACGCAGGATGATTCCGAGCGGCCCTGCGGAGACTCTGCCTTATCTGACAAAGCCTGCATGGACGGATATAAAAAACTGGATGTAATGGTAAGACCCGGGCAGAGGATTGCGGATGTCTGCGCCAAGCTTATTGAAAACGGTTTTCTTCCTCCGTTGTGTGAAGAAACGTTAAGGAGCGTGTACTCATTACGCCGAAAGGAGTATGTTAATCCATTGCTGACATTTTGGCAGGGAAGGGTCTATGCGGGAGATATTTTAATTATTGGAGAGGTTATTTCCGCCTGACAGAAGCAGGACGGATTGTGAAACATGAAAGCAATTTGGTGAAATGTCAAGAGGAAAATAAAAAAGATTTTCTTGAAGAAGGGTAACTTTAATAGACCTACCGCTCAAAAAGAACGTAAGTTCGGTACTCGTTATAGATTACCTACTCTTTTCCACAGAGTAGAGTTTGCCATTGGCCAGCAGTCCAAAAAGCATGCGTATCAATTTACGGGAAGTCAACGCGAGTGCACGTTTGTGCTGATGGGTTCTCACCTCAGCAAATTTCTTGTCATAAAAGGCTTTGTATTCGGGGCAGTGCTGTATCACGCTCCCGGCGGCTTCAATCATGTAATACCGAAGGTAGCGGTTGCCGGCTTTGTTCATGGGCGTATCTTCCGCCTGGAACTCTCCGGACTGGTTCTCTTTCCAGACGATGCCGCAGTATTTGGCAAGTGCATCATTGCTCTTAAAGCACTTGATGGTGCCAAGCTCAGCAAGGATGCCGCTGGCGTAGACAGGGCCAATACCGGGCAC
>CAJTOH010000041.1 GCA_910577685.1 uncultured Dorea sp.
TCCTCTGTAAAAGTTCTTCCCGGCTCTCCCCGGTTATCGCCATCACATCATCTAAAGAGAAATACTCATGCTCATTAAATGCAGATGCAAGGCTCATCCTCAAACCGCTGTAGATAGCTTCTAATGACAAATCATAGTTCTGTATGCCATCATCTATAATCGGCTCTAATTCTGCTCTGGTAACGCCATATTTGCCATAATTCGCAAGCAGATTATATTATAAGTGTGTCCTTATCCATAATGTGATCTACCTCGTTTTCCAGAAAATCAAAGGAAGCAGAGCCGGAGCCGGAACAGACCGCAGAAGAAAAGCAAGCCAGAGAATACCGCTGCAATATCGCAAGAATGGTATACGATATTGAAAGCCTTGATACTATCGAAAGCATATACAGCTTTATCATGGGTATGTTGTCAGTAAAGAAAGGTGGTGCCGCTGATGAATAGAAACGACATAACAAAAGCAATAGCCGAAGATTTATTGAATAATGATGCACTGGACGAACATAATTTCTCTTATGATACTGCTGCCCTTCTTGAATATGTTCAGAATATCATTTTAGAGCATTTAAAGGATTATTCCTTGCTGTCTGGCACAATCTTCTAAATATAAGGAATAACCGTTACATAAAACCGTATCAAAGGGTGTCTGCAAAGTGCAGATGCCCTTTTCTTTATCCTAAAAATTTGTGTGCTACCTCATGTGTGCTACCTGTGTGTTACTTGTGTGCTACGTGGCAAAATTAAGGGCTTCCGCTGACAACTCATATCAACGGAAACCCTTATAAATACACTATTTGTTAGAACTTCCCGGCCTTCGCCGCTTCCTCTAAAGCAACCGCAACCGCAACAGTCATTCCAACCATCGGGTTATTACCTGCGCCGATCAATCCCATCATCTCAACATGAGCCGGTACGGAGGAAGATCCCGCAAACTGCGCGTCAGAATGCATACGTCCCAACGTATCCGTCATACCGTAAGAAGCCGGTCCCGCCGCCATGTTATCCGGGTGAAGAGTACGTCCTGTACCGCCGCCGGATGCAACTGAGAAATACTTCTTTCCCTGCTCGATACATTCTTTCTTATACGTACCTGCAACCGGATGCTGGAAACGTGTCGGGTTGGTTGAGTTACCAGTGATAGACACGTCCACGCCTTCTTTATGCATGATCGCAACGCCTTCACGTACATCGTTAGCGCCATAACAATTTACCTTAGAACGAAGTCCGTCAGAGTATGGAATCCTCTGCACTTCCTTTAACTCGCCCGTATAATAATCATAATCTGTCTCAACATATGTAAATCCGTTGATTCTGGAAATAATCTTTGCTGCGTCCTTTCCAAGTCCGTTCAGGATAACGCGCAATGGTTTCTTCCGAACCTTGTTCGCCTTCTCCGCGATACCGATAGCTCCCTCTGCAGCCGCAAATGATTCGTGTCCGGCAAGGAAGGCAAAGCAATCTGTCTCTTCCTCAAGCAGCATCTTTCCTAAGTTACCGTGTCCAAGTCCAACCTTTCTCTGATCAGCAACAGATCCCGGGATACAAAATGCCTGTAAGCCTTCTCCGATCGCAGCGGCAGCCTCTGCGGCTGTCTTGCAGCCCTTCTTGATCGCGATCGCCGCACCTACGGTGTAAGCCCAGCATGCATTCTCGAAACAGATCGGCTGAATCCCCTTCACCTGATTGTATACATCAAGTCCGGCATCCTTGGTGATCTTCTCTGCCTCTTCGATTGAAGCGATGCCATAGCTTCCTAACACTTCATTTATTTTATCAATTCTTCTTTCATATGATTCAAATAAAGCCATTTACTTGTCCTCCTACTCTTTTCTCGGGTCAATGATCTTCGCTGCGTCTGCAACACGTCCGTACTGTCCTTTTGCCTTCTCCCATGCGTCGTTCGGCGTATCGCCAGCCTTGATAAAGTCCGTGAACTTTCCAAGATTAACGAACTGGTATCCGATGATCTCGTCATGGTCGTCCAATGCGATTCCTGTTACATAGCCTTCTGCCATCTCCAGATAACGAGGACCCTTTGCTAATGTTCCATACATAGTACCAACTTGTGAGCGAAGTCCTTTTCCAAGGTCCTCAAGACCTGCCCCGATCGGAAGCCCGTCTTCTGAAAATGCGCTCTGGGTTCTTCCATATACGATCTGCAGGAATAATTCTCTCATTGCAGTGTTGATTGCATCACAGACAAGATCCGTATTAAGAGCTTCTAAGATTGTCTTGCCCGGAAGGATCTCGGACGCCATGGCTGCTGAATGTGTCATTCCTGAACATCCAAGTGTCTCAACCAATGCTTCCTGGATAATACCATCCTTAACGTTTAAAGTGAGTTTGCAGGCTCCCTGCTGCGGTGCGCACCAGCCAACGCCATGTGTCAGGCCGGAGATGTCTTTGACCTCTTTTGCCTTTACCCATTTTGCTTCTTCCGGAATCGGAGCTGGCCCGTGATTTGCACCCTGAGCTACAGGACACATCATTTCTACTTCGTGTGAATAAATCATTTTAAAACTCCTTTCAACTATGTATGATTTTTCTGTCGTAAGGCTTGTTATAACTTTAACACCATACTTATTTATATTTTCTCACATTATCTAAAATTCGTCAATTATTACTTCCTGATATTTTTCAAAAATTTTGCAAAAAAATGGTTGCAAAATTCCAAAAATTTGTTATAATAATATTCGTGGTCGCAAGGATGGCGTCCTGTGCTGGAATAGCTCAGTCGGTAGAGCACTTCACTCGTAATGAAGGGGTCGTCGGTTCAAGTCCGATTTCCAGCTTTTTATTAAAAGTGTTATATGCCTTATATTGAGGGTGTTGAGAAAGTCTGATTCTTTTAGCGAAGGGTTGGATCTTTTTGTTGTTAAAATGGAGCGCCCAAAGCTTGTCATAGCCTTTTCGGATCTTTTGTACCATTCTATCAACAAAACCGCCTCCCCCCCTTGTGGAACAATATCCCATACCAAATTACGTTTTTCATTGTTATGGTAATCCCTTTTCAATCAAAAATGCAATTCCCGGATATCATTAAGTGTCTCCCCGTAGGATTTCCCCTTCCCAAACAACAGGGTTGTCCCCAATACAAACCCTGCCACGCCTTTCGGCGCATATTCCAGTATCTTATCCGCACTGCAGGCCCCGTCCCAATAGATTTCGAACTCCATATCTTCTTTAATCGCCAACAGCTTTGTGATCTTCTTTCCCACATACGGCAGGTACATCTGTCCTGCGTTGCCCGGATTCACCGACATGACCAGCACTTTTTTTACAATCCTCAGCATCTCCATCACCGTCTCTACGGAGGTTCCCGGATTGATTGCAATTCCCGGCACCATTCCTGCATTGATAATACTCTGCAGGGTTGTCGAGGGGTGGTATTCCGCTTCCGGATGTATGTAGACCGTATCTCCCTTCCGTAAGTTGTCTAAAAACAGATGGATCCGGTTATTGGGATGCTCAATCATCAGGTGTACGTCCAAGGGTTTCTCGGTAGTCTTTGCAATGTAACGCATATCGTTTAAGGACATGGCAAAATTAGGGACGTATCTTCCATCCATGATGTCGATATGAAAGGAGTCAATTCCGCCCCCGTCCAATTCTTTTACTTCTCTTTCCAGATTTCCATAGTCGGCGCACATCATGGAGGCCATTAAGTCAAACTGCATATCTATTACCTCAACTTTACATATTTTGCTTTATTACTCGAACTAAAATATCGTGCCGATTTACAACACATCCTCAATCTCGGTCATACGGTTAAAGAATGGATCTTCCACCGTAAGCGCCCGGAACCCCTGATCCGGAATCTTGATCTCATGAACCAGCCGCAAGATCTTCTCATCCAATTCCCTGTTCACCTTACGCATTTCTTCCGGGATCAATCTAAGATAGTCGCGGAAATAATCCAAGATTCCCTCCTGCACCTCCATGGCGCATTGAATATCCCTCCCGCTCCTTGTCTCTTTTGCATAAACGGGCCTTCCCCCATCATCAAATTCTATAACCATCGGATGCGGCGCTGTCAGAACGGTTTCCAAGATATAATAATCATCAAAAATCGCGCTGTTATCCCTGTCAGAAACCTTATAAAACGATTCGATCTCCAATCCTTTATCACTCATAAATTCCGGCTCCAACCGGAGAAAATATAATCCCAGTAGACACCGTCCCGTAATCTTTTGGACGTATAACTGGGTCGTTCCTTTTGCCACAAAGTCAAAAAAAGCAGCCTCCCCCTCCTGCGGGTTAAGGGCGGCGATATACTTCCTGTATCTGTCCCTCTTCTTCTTTGCACTCTCCACGATCTCCTCCGCATACCCCAAAAGTCCGGACTCTCTGCCGCAGGTTCCTTCTATCTCTTTGGCATCCAATCCAAAACGTACCTTAAGGTTTTCCTCCGCCGTGCCGGAAAACTTCATACTGTCTACATAAGACACATCCGAGATTCCTTCCATCCCTGCACGAATCGCCGCTATTCTGGACGTCAGAAAATATACCGCCTTCCTTGTTTCCGCCCCGGCTCTCCGGAAAATTCCCGCATCATGGTCTTCCATCCCTGCACTAAAATTTCCTGCATCACGATCTTCCATCCCTGCTTCAATATTTCCCGCATCACGATCTTCCATCCCTGCTCCAAAATTTCCCGCATCATGATCTTCCATCCCCGCCCGGAAATCCCCCGCATCATAAGCTTCCATCATTTGATAAAGTTTTTGTATTAGATAGCCGTCTCTGGCAGAAAACCAAATATTTTGAATCCCCCGCTGTTTTACCGTATCACAGAACCATAAGAGGAAATCACAGATCATAGGGGCGCAAAGGAGGTACCCTATGTCATGCGCTTTTCCAATTTCAACCGTCCTGTCCTTACCTTCAAACTGAAAAGGGCTATTGAACAGTTTCGCGGCAAAACTTCCGATCCTAATCCGGTCAGCCAGCGATTCCCCACAGGAATCCAGTCCCAGATTGCCCAATTCGTCCAATAAATCGGCTCCGCTATAGAGCCGTATGGTTTTGATTCCATATCCGGCTGCCGCTTCCAGATCCGCCGCCGGATCATCACCGATATGCAGGAACCTCCCTCCCCCGCACCTCTCCCGGAACCTTAAAAATAATTCCTGCTGTTTTCCGGTATGATACTCGCAAGAGGCTATAATGTCTGCGTATCCTTTTACGCAGCACCTTTGAAGCGCCTTAATAAGCTGCTCTTTTCTATAATAGGTATCCGTCACAATGTAGACCCGTTTCCCGCTTTGGACGATATCATTCAACACCCCGCAGACATCCTCCCTTGGAACCATCGCGGAAAAATCGACGTCCCATTCCATCTCAGCCAGATATTTTGCCAAAATATCCGGCGCATCCCCGTGAGGCGCACCCTCATAAGGCGCTCCTTCTAACTCCTCAAGCATCTTTTTATAAATCTCTTCTAATGTGGGCGCACCGCTCTTGGCCAGCTCTTTTTCTGCATAGAGCCTTCTTTTGGCGAAATCCGGTATCCGCCATCCCTTCTCTTTGACCCGGTATTCCATCAGCTCAAATATGTCCGTATAAGAAAGCGTCATTCTCGTCACCAAGGTATCGAATAAGTCAAAACTAACAACATCCGATCTCATTGCCTCCCCGATAAGTTCTTCCCTAGTCACTCCGTTTAAATGACGGAAATCATACGTAACCCGGTTAGAAACCAGCAGATTTTTTCCTCTTATATCAAACAGCCCGATTTTATGCCGGAGACAAGTCTCTTTCATTCGCTTTGCGATTGCTTTACAGGAACCCGGCCGCGCGACTACAATAATCTGGGACACCTGCATGTCAATTACCTGCTGTAATGATAAAATCGGTTTCCCGTATAGTTCCCCGGATTCCTTAAAACTGTCCAGAAGCCCCGCTATACGGAATTCACCCGCCAACTCCTCCAACGCTTTCTCCGTCTCTGTGCCCAGCCCATAAAGCGCTATCTTCTGGCCGGCAAAATTTTGAAATAATTCCCTTAGTTTTAACATTTTGTTTCCCACACCTGTATTCCATCTACCAGCGCAAGCAGGTTCTTCCGAAAAACTTCCATGGAAAATACTTTCTCATAAAGTTCCCTTGCACAGATTCCTGCCCGCTCTACCTCTTCCCTGTGATAAAAACACCACGCGATCTTCCGGGAAAGTTCAAGGGCGTTCCCACTCTCAAAAATCCACCCGTCCCTTCCCTCTGTAAGATACCCCGCCGTTCCCGCGGCGTCTGACACGATACAGGGTACGGAATGCATCATTGCTTCCGCCGCCACCGTCGGCATGGGATCCTCTCTCGACGGAACGATCAGGAGAGCCGCCGTCTCCAATATACTGTGGATTCCTTCCCTGTCCGCCGTTCCGAGTATCCGGACTGCGGGAAGATTCTCGATGCTCTTTTTTAATCCCTGTGCGAGAAGGGAGGTATCCTGCCCTACCATAAGAAACTCACACCCATCCCTGACGCTTCCATCAAGCATCCGGACTGCCTCCACAAGAATGTCTTGTCCTTTCCGCGCCTCTATATATCCAATGGTCAGGCATCTAAACTTACTATTCATCGCTCGTTTCCACCCCGTATAAAAAATCTGATATTTCGACATCCGGCAGATATTTTCTTATTGCCCGTCCAGGAACCGGCCCCACTGACACAATCCGCAAATTTTTTTGATTGATACGGCTAAGTTTCTTTCCGTCCACACCATCATAAAAAAATTCCGAATCATGCAGCCACCAAATCACCGGAATATTTTCCTGCCTCTCCGACAGGAATACATAATAGTTAATCGTATTGCAGATGATCAAATCAAAGTCTCTTACCCACAAGGCCTCCCCCATCGTTTCCACTTGAAGGTTCTCATCTACCACGACGGGAATCTGTTCTTCTAATAACCGCTCCCGCAAGGGGCCGTCTATCATGGAGGCATAGACGGACGCCCACCCCTTTTGTTTCAGTACGGCCGCCGCATGGAGAAGCGCGAGGGACGGCCCTCCGAGGTTCAGGTCATGGGACAAAAGTAAGACCTTTTTTCCTGCAGGGTTAATCCCTGTTTCTGCCGGCCTGCCGCACTCCCAATAGTACAACGGACGCTTCCTCCATCCCTGACGCGAAAGAAGGTCGTGAAGATCATAGAAATGACAGATCTTCTCAGGATCCGTTCCTAACTCTATAAGCTGCCGGCGCATTTCCTTTACGTAAAAGCTCAGTATAACGATCCTGTCGTAGGGAAGGCGCAGCGCATCTTTGGGCGTCATGACTGAAAGTCCGTCTATTTTTATTCCCTGCTTTTTGGGGGAGTTGTCCATTAATGCAAGGACTGATTCCTTGGGAAACCATTTCTTATACCGTTCATAATAATCCCCTGTGCCAAACAATAAATATTTCATATGATTCACCTTATTTCACACTTCACACAAATCTCTCGCTCATCTATCTTTTTCATGACAAAACGTATATTTCACACTTCGCATCTCACACAAACCTCTTGCTTATCTATCATTTTTCATGACGAAACGTATACAAGAATCCATATCGTCACAGACTGCAATCCGATATTGATCTACTCCGTTTTCTCTAAGCTGCTTATATATTTCACATGCATAATTCTCACTGCATACAATGAACAACGCGTCTTTATCCTCCAACCCATCCTGAGGCCGGAGAACCTTCAACCCGTTCATAACCTTTCCCCAAAGCTGTTCCCCATTATCTGCATATGCCAGTAAAATTCCCTTTTGCTTTTCTAAAAAATGCTGAAGAATTCTGCCTATATTTCCTGCGCCGAATAAATAAATCTGCTTCTGTTCGCTCCCTTTATTCTCTTCGATCTTCCGCATACTTTCTTCCCATATCCGGTCCTTTTCCCTCAGATATCCGCCCAACTGTTCTTCGCCTTTTGACGCCTCATACAAAAGTTCTGTCTCTTTATTATGTAATAATGCAAATGTAAAATCTCCTCCCTTTAGCGTTTCAAGATCCTGATAAAGCAGCTTAATATAGCTCTCTTTCATGGACTCTTCAAGATTGAAATAAAACCATCTTTCGTTCCTTATCTTCCATAGAAGGAAATGTTCTTTATACTGTTTCCAAAGCCCTCTCTTCTTCAATTCATTTTCTAAAAAATCATACTCCGCAATCGGCATTTCTAATCGATCCGGCCGGTTGCATGAGGAATTGGGATTGTCTTTCCTGTAACAGTAAAAGGCTTCCGGCATGAGGAGGATACGTTCCGCCAATACGCCTGTCAAAAATAAAAATCCAAAGTCCTGGTAGGCCGCCCCGGGCGATTCGTTCATCCGGATATCCTGCTCTGTGAGAAATGTTCTTCGATAGAGGCCTGTCCAGAAACTTCCGCCGATCAGAACATTCTCCGGCTCCCGGGAGGCGCAAATAAGCCGGTTATAATCGCCCTCTTTATTGGAAACCTTTGTCCTCAGACAGACCTCCTTATCCCCATCACCGAAAAAGACCATGTTGTCTGCCCGCAATACGTCACAGTGGTATTTCTTTGCACAGGCTAATTCTTTTTCGTACATTTCCGGTAAAATATAGTCGTCTGACTCAACGATCCCTATGTATTCCCCTGCGGCTTCACCTACGCCCAGATTGAACTGTGCGCCGACGCTTCCCTTTTCAGAAAAAAGTAAGCGGATTCTTGAGTCCGTATCCCGGCATTGCTTCGTGTATTCGATCGTACCATCCGTGCTCCCGCCGTCGATTACTAAGATCTCTATGTTTTGTAATGACTGGGCTGCCACGCTTTCCAACGCTCTCTTGAAATAGGGCATCCCGTTTTTTACGTACATGATTACGGATACTTCCGGTCTCAATCCAATCAGCTCCTTACTGTAATTCGTTTGCAAAAACAATCCTTTCTTTCGGTACGCCCATCTCCAAGAGGGCTTCCTCTACATGAGATATGACCGCCCGATTCTCTATTGCAATTACAACATAATCATATTTTTCTTCTTTTACTGCCTGTGGTTCTCTTACCCCAAGCTGCCTAAGTTCCTCTTTTGAATACGCCGCGTCCACCCAAGCGGCTATCCGGCAAAACTGCGACAGCATAACCTGATGATGATAGATCTTCCCCAAATTTCCCGCCCCGTAAAGAATGATCCGGGAACCGACAGGAACCCTTTTAAATGGGAACATATATCTTCCTTCCCGGGCAAACGCTTCCGGGTTTTCTATGTAAATCAGCATCCGCATATAGGGACCTAACTGCGGCAGCATGATATCATAATATTCGGTTTCTTGAAATCTTCGGTTCAGATACAAAAAGAGACGTGAAATATTTTCGAAATAGTTAAATGTTCTATTATTTGTGGCGGAAGATTTGCGGTATACGTAATGATAAAGACAATCTTCTGTCACTGCGATTCTGCGGCAGTGTAACAAATATGGAAATACGATGGCCGCATCTTCTGCCTCATATATTTTCGGATCTAATCCGGAGGCGTACCTCATAAATAATTCACGCTTAAACAGCTTATTAAAAAGATATGGCTCCACTCCAAATGTATAGGAATCATTGTACTGCAGCATTTTTTTATAAAACGGAACCAATTTTTCTTTTTCGTAGATCCCGGCCTCTATGCAATTGACAATCGCTCTGCTTTTATCTTCCGTATCTTTTCTATATCCGGTTATCACAATGTCCGGGTCGTATCTTTCCTGATTTTCCATAAATCTCTGCAGGTAATTGGGTTCTACCCAATCATCCGCATCAATAAACGCAAGATATTCCCCTTTTGCAAGACACACGCCCCGGTCTCTGGCGCTCACTACTCCTCCATGATCTTGGTGATATACATGGATATAGGGATATATAGAAGCATATCTATCGCAGATAATCCCCGACAGGTCTTTTGACCCGTCGTCGATCAGGTAAACTTCAATATCTTTATATGTCTGTGCAATAATCGATTCCAAGCATCCGGATAAATATTGTTCTACGTTATAAACCGGAATGATTATGCTTATAGCAGGACTTTTTTGTTTCATGTATCCATTCCTTTACGTTTTTGTACTTTGTAGTTTCTTCTATCAATAGTTCATCACCCACTGTATCATCACCAAATCACAAGCCGACGTTTCTGTATAGAGTAAAATAATCTTTTCTTTTTTAACCTCTTGATTCAATAAATTCATATACATTTCTCCCTGATACACATAACTGGAAATCACTATATAATCAAAATCCTCGGGGATATCTTGATATGTAAGAACTTTTCTATTCATAAAAATTTGTTTCTGATTTTCATTCTTTTGTGATGTAATAAAAAACAATTCCGCTTGAATTTTTCCAAATTCCTTTTGATATAACTCTAATAAGGTTCTGGTATGATCTCCGATGCCATATATACCTACTTTGCCGCCGTTAAATGGTAATGCGGATAATCTTTCCATACATTCCCCGCACACTTTTCTTTTTGTGCTTTCTATCTGCTCATATAGTTGTACTTCCGGAGGATAACACTTTACTTTTAAATTTCTTGAAGCTTCTTTTAGTATCAGCAAAAAAGCTAAATGTGCTTCTATACTCTTATACTCTTCTTGAAATACAGGTTTCCAAAGTCGAATAAATGCAGATACCAGTTCATATTTTAGATGGATAATTACTTTTTCATTATCATATTGTGAAAGTTTAAAAAAAGTATGTAAGACTTCAAAAGAAATGTATTTTCTCACCAGATCCTTCTCTGATATCCAGTTCGAATGATTAAAAATATATTCCCACATTAGTCTTTGATTCGCAATCAAGTCACGACATTTCTTTTCGCTCAATCCGCTTGTCATAATTGAATCTTCACGGCATCTTCTGATATATAATGATTCCCTGATACCAGTAACAATTTTTGCATTAGATATAACCTGCAAGCTAAAAAAATTATCTTCATAATAAAGGCCTTCCGGAAATATAATCTCATATTTTCTCAAAAATCTTATATTATATGCCGCTACACATGCAGATACCGTATATCCTTTTGGAAATGCGCTTTTAAAATATTCTATACCGGTCATATATTGACCGTTTAAACTATCCTTGTGTATAAATGCATCTTTATTTTCCGTTGATCGGATATCGTACTGTATATCAGCATTATAATATAGAACTTCCATCTCTTTTTTCTGCAATGCATTTTTTATAGCAGCACATGCATTTCTATGAAGATAGTCATCCGAATCGACAAAAATCACATAGTCTCCTGTTGCTTTTTTTATTCCAAGGTTTCTTGTTGCTGCAAGTCCTTGATTAGTTTGATTAATAAAAATTATATTGGAATATTGAGCAACATATTTTTCGCATATTTTCTCACTGCTGTCCGTTGAACCATCGTTGATTAAGATAATTTCGTCGAATTTTTCTGATTGACATATTAAGCTGGAAATACATTCTTCTAAATATTTTTCTACATTGTATATTGGTACAATAACAGTTACTCTCACTAACATAATATTTACCGCCCATGAACTCGTACGAATTAGAGCAAAACAGATAATACTTTATCCGATTTGCTTTCTACCATCCTTCTTTATATATAAAACATCTTTTTATTCCTAAATCACTTAAGGTATGTAAAAAATCATATATTTTTTCAATTCCTGCAGTCACAACAATCTGATGGTCATTTGAAAATCTTCCAATTTCTTTTACGTCTATTATCTTCTTATTTCCAATGCAGGCACCGACCTTTTTTTCACTTTTGTCTGCATAGCAAAATATTTTATCATTATATTTCTCAGCAAATTTTTTACCAACGTTTCCGGCTCCATATACAATAACATTATCCATTATTTCAGAACCGTCATCCATCTCAAGCTCTCTCACATATGAAAAAACAATATCTTTCAATAAATCTGTACGCTCATAATATTTGCATACTTCAAAATAGAGCATACAAAGCAAATCCTTACGTTTTCTTAATCCATAAACGATATCGTTGATATACTGAATTCTCAATTTAGAAATATAATATCGTATTTCTTTCATCCTTGTTGCAGTAAGACTTTTATTGTGGTTTCTATACAGATATAGAATCTCATTAATAAATCCAATATTTTTATATCTAAAAAGAATCCGCAGCCAATACTCATAGTCTTCTACCAAAAAGTAGTTTGGATCATACTCCCCTATTTCCTTTAAAACTTCTTTTCTATATAAAAAACATGCCCCCACACAGTTAGTATAATACATAAATTCGTTCGTATAAATTCCGCCTATATACTCAAATTCATCTTCTTCTGAAATAAACTTCATTCTTGTACAGACCATGTATTCTTTTGAATTATTATCCATAAATTCAACCATTTTGTTTAATGCCTCCGGCAAATACATATTGTCATCTGAAGTCCATGTCAAATAATCTCCTTTTGCTGTCCGAAAGCCAGTATTTAATGCCTTCGGCAATTTTTGATTTTCAGAATTATTAATAATCTTAATTCTATGGTCTATCTGCTCGTATTTCCTAATAATATTAAGCGTACAGTCTGTAGAGCAATCATTAACAATTATCAATTCCCAATCCTGAAATGTCTGCTCTATAATGCTGTCTATAGAACTTCTTATAAATTTTCCTCCATTATACGTTGGCAAAACAATACTAACCTTCGGCATTTATTATTCCTCTCAAAAACTACATGAAATACTCTATCAGTAACTTAACTATTTTTTCAGAAGCATGCCCATCACCGTAAGGATTATTTGCATGGCTCATTAATTTATAAACCTCTTTATCGTAAAGTAATTTACATGTTTCTAAATATATATTCTCTCTTGATGTTCCGATTAATTTTAACGTTCCTGCCTCAACGCCCTCCGGCCTTTCCGTTGTATCTCTCATTACAAGTACCGGCTTCCCAAGAGAGGGGGCTTCTTCCTGTATTCCTCCGCTGTCTGTTAATATTAAATAACTTTTATTAATAAAATTATGGAAATCAAATACATCAAGTGGTTCTATAATTCGGATTCTATCGCACCCTGTTAAATATTTTGAAGCAATTTCTCTTACTTTTGGATTTTTATGAATTGGATAAATAACTTTTACATCCAGATTATTGATGACGACCTGCCTTATAGCCGAAAACATATTCTCCATAGGAATTCCAATATTCTCGCGGCGATGCGCTGTTACAAGAATTAATTGACTTCCTTCCGCCCATTTGAGATGCTCGTTTTCATAATCCGCTCTCACAGTCGTCTTAAGCGCGTCAATAACAGTATTTCCGGTTACAAATATGCGGTTTTCTAGTCTCCCTTCTGAAATCAGTTGTTCTCTGGCCTTACTTGTTGGCGCGAAATACAAATCAGACAATATATCAACTGCCTGCCTATTAAACTCTTCCGGAAACGGCGACTGCATATTGTGTGTCCTTAATCCGGCTTCAACATGTCCAACCGGGATCTGATGATAAAAGGCCGACAATCCTGCTGCAAATGAAGTTGTAGTATCGCCGTGTACCAATACTATATCCGGCTTTTCTTTCTCTAATAATTCATCTATACCTACCAGAATGGATGATGTAATCATACTAAGAGTTTGTTTATCACGCATTACGGAAAGGTTATAATCTGCCTTAATCCCAAACGCCTCCATTACTTGGGCAAGCATCTCTTTATGCTGTCCGGTAACACATATCTTTGTTTCTATTTTTCTATGTTTATGCAATTCTAAGATTAAAGGACACATCTTGATTGCTTCCGGACGTGTTCCAAATACTACCATTGCCTTCACAAGTATTTATCTCCGTTTCTATGTATGACCTATCATTAACAATTACCGGTCTCACAGTACTCAAAAATTCCATCCCATTCCCTCAAAAAAGTTTCTAAGGAACAATAGTCCATTGCCTTTTTATAGTTATACTCTTTTTCTTCTTCGGATAACGGATTAAGAAAATCATGTTCTTCTAATTCTGGATCAAACAAGAATACTTTAAATCCGATTTCTTTAAAAAATGAATATAGTTCACCTGTCAAGTATAGTTTTATCCCGATTGATAAAAGGATTAAACTCGTTACTATTCCTTCCGCCGTACCAGTATTAAAAATAGCTATATCTACATTTCTACAAAGATATTCATAATAATCTTTTTTCTTCATCCACTTTCTAAGGCATATAAAACGATTTTCAAATAAATTTTCACCACATTCTCTGATATGTTCTATATATTTTTCCTCGCCTATTGAAAGCGGACAAAAGATATTAACTTTAGACTCCAACGACTTTAAATAATTAAATCCAAGTTCATGATTACTGCTTTCAGTTCCTCTATGCCCGACCATAACAGTAATATCTTCTTTTTCTTTCCCATCTATTACTTTTAAATCTTCAATTTCATAATCGCTGACAACTCGAATATGATTAAATAAAATCCTTTTTTTATCGGAACTAAATCCGTATATTTTTTTTACACTTTTATATCCATATTCATCCATTAGAATAACTTGTGCTTTTTTCACAAAATACATCTTTGTTTGATTTACAGATTCTAATAATTCCTTGTTTGATGATTTATACAGATCGGAAGTTTTTAAAATTTCACGCCCCCACGGGCCAATTATTAGAGGTATCTCTATCAAGTCTAACTGTTTTACCAACTCGCTAGAAAGATCTAATTTTTCAGGAAGACACTGTAAAACTATAACGTTACTTTTACGAATCATTTTCTCTAATCGTTTATACCCACAATCACTGTATTCATATACAACATTATTATCATTATTAAAGACTATTTCTTCTTTACTCATAATATTTCTATCCCCGCTTAGATAGAACATATGTTTTCTTTTTTTATCTTCACCAAAACTATTTATATAATTTACAGCAAATATAGTGTATGGAAATATATGTAGTATATTATTCATAATTATATATACTCCTCAACAACTTCAATTCTCAAATCAATAAACTAAACTATTCAAAAGAGAAGTCCACGAAATTCCCCTTTATTCCTTCTCTATATTCTTTATTTCTCTCTATATATGCTAATAAGCTGTTTACAGTTGGAAAATCATTATCCAATCTAAATGGATAGGACACTAAACTCGGACATTTTTTTGTACAGATTTGAGAATATTCATCCGGAATAAGTATTCCGTCAAATAAATTTCCGTATTTTTTATCAGATATACAGCTTGAAAAGGTTCCATCATGCGCAACGGTAAACATTTTTTTCCCGGCATCACATTCCCGCTCATTGTCAACGCCTCTCAGCCACTTCCATTCTTCCGGTGATATAAATTGCATAATAAAATTCTTGTATTCATTGTACCTTTCAAATCTACTATTATTGGCATATGCAAAATCTCCTGCAATATTTACAAACACATCAATTTCTGCAAATTTCTCAATAAGATCATTTACAGTCATTTTGTTGTCATACTTTAGGTGATATAAATTATACGGACTTGCAACAAAATTAACCATTCCAACCATATCCAAATCTTTTAGCAGTTTTACCTTCCTAAACTCTTCTTCCAATGAATGATACTGCATATGATATGAACAATTTAATTTTATCTTATTACTTGGACATCGTGCGGCTATTTTTTCAGCATAAAATACATTAGTATCAATACGAAAACCAGATATTATATGAGGCATTTCCGAACACTTTTTTATAAAATCATATGTTCCATCAATACAAAAGGGTTCCCCACCCCAAAAATATAATTCTATATTATATTTATCAAATTTTTTAATTCCATCAACCCATTCTTCAACAGATTTCGTATCAAACATAGTTGATGCATATTTCTTAGGATTATTGGGTTCAAAACAATACTCACATCTAAAATTACACCGCATTGTCGGTACAAATCTAAACATTATTGTTTCTTTACTCATAACTGTTTTCCTCCTCGATATATATATAATTTTATTTACAGTATCTTCTCCATACAAATCATTTTTTCCATTCCCTTCCCCTTTTCCTTAATTGAATCAAAGCCAACATATTTATAAACCTTTATTGCAGCAATATTATTTGTGTAGACTTTCAGATACAATCGTTTTAATCCTAATGACTGCTTGGCAATGATACATGCAAATTTCATGACAATTTTTCCTACCCCTTTCCCGCTGACAATTTCTGGATTTAATAAGAATCTTCCGTATTCTGCTTCACTTTTCAAAAAATCAATATTATAAATTGCATTTCCCCCAACAAATCTTCCATCATAATAAATTGAAAACATACAATCATTATCAGATTCAAGATATTTTTTATACCAATTATATTGCTCTTTTTCCGTAATAAAATTTTTATATATAAACCAATGTCTTATATTTTCCTTATTACGAAGTTCCCTATACTTCTGACATTCGTCATATGACATTGGTTTTATCAACACTTTGTTTTGCGAAAGAATATAGTTGTGATCCAAGCCTTCCTCTCCCTATCTTATCTTGTAATAAATTTGATAATTTCATCACATATCTTTTGAACATCTCCGTATGTCATATAGAGATTCATAGGAAGTGATATAACATGATCACTTACATAATCTGAATATGGGCATGTTCCTTTTGCATATTCATACATTTTATAATTAATATTACTCGCATAATGCACACCCGGATATATTTCTGCCTGATTCAAGGCAACCATTAATTCATCTCTGGCTTCTGCAAATATCTGGAACAGATGGCAGGAACTTTCACACCCTTCCTCAATCCGGACAAATTTTATTTTTTCATTATAATTACATAGTTTTTGATAATACCACTGCGCAAGTTGCCGACGATATGCATTATCTCTATCAAGATATTTTAATTGTACCAAACCAATAGCTGCCATAATGGAATTACCATGGCCTTTTTCTCCAACGTATGTTACATCATATCTCCATTTGTAGTTTCCACTATTACTGCTTCTGGAATATGTATCTTTGTTAATACCAAGCCATGATTTTTTCCGAACAATTTCATCCAATTCTCCATTCTTAAAACAGATCATTCCACTATCAGCCGTTGGAAGATTTTTTACTGCCTGAAATGAATAAACAACTACTTCTGCTTCATTTCCTGGTATAGCACCGTAATATCTTGTTCCAGCCATATGAGCCGCATCAAGAATAAGTTTTAAGTTATTTTCCCTGCATAGTTCAACAATTTTTTTATAATTGCCAATATTGCCTCCAATACCAACATACATAATTGCACGTGTCTTCTCATTGATACATCCTTTTACAGAATTGGGATCTAAACACATTGTCGCATCAACATCGGCAAATACTGCTTTCATATGTGATTTAAGAATTGCATGATTGGTCGAAATAAAAGTTATTGGAGTTGTAATAATTTCATCTTCATCCTCCCATCCATAATGTTGCTTCAAAATCTCTACTGCCATATAAAGTCCGATAGTGGATGAATTAATATAGTGTGCAAAGGGTATACCAGTATATGTCTTCCACGCATTTTCAAATTCTACTGTTTTGAACCCTAATCCTGTCCATCCAACCTCTAAACATTTTCTAATCTCATCCAAACACTCTTCAATTTCATACTTTGCTTTAAATAATTGAATTCCCATTTTACCTCCAAGTATTGAACCGAATGGCTTCGAGATAACAATTTTCTATAATATCTTTTAACCATTAGTTGCTGTTTCTATCTTTCTTAAAACATCTCTATACATTAAATCAACGCGGATTTTCAAGATATTCACATTCCTCATAATGACCTTTTTATACCTATCATAATTATTGATTAAATACCCATATTTTGAGACAATTTCTTCATACTCTAATATATCAACAGCTATATCTTGTATTCCCAATTGTTCAACCAATGTTTCAACTTTAGGGCAATACTTGACTGAAATTGTAGGTATCCCAAGCATAGCTGCACATAATATAATATGATAACGCATAGCAACAATAATTCTGCATCCACTTATCTCTTCTATAATTTGGTTTGCTTTATCAATCTTGTTCTTCAACAAATAATCATTATATCTATTGTAATCATCAGGACTGATGAAAATTTGCTTAGTAACATCACTCGAATCCATAATAATTTTATTTGTATTTATTTGGTGTATTATTTCCATTATTTTTTTCCAATCAAAATCTCCCGTCAAATCTTTATATGGTAAATCTCTTAAATTTACTCCTACCTTAGTTCGAAAGTTAGATATCTCATTATTCAAACGTTCATTTAACAGCACACAATCACCAGAACATTTTGATTTTTTTTTAATCGAATACTTATTCAAAATATCTGAACTTCTCTGATCCCTAGTATAAAAGAAATTCGCTTTATCAACCCATTTCCCCAAAGAAATAGATTTATTATCATAATTAAAATTTCCAACACTTATACCCATTACACCATATGGAACCAATATCTTTTCCACATATATATCAAATTTTTTCAAAATTGGAGGTATATATCTCTCAATTATTCCTCCTCCGGCAAATAGCAAAAAATTACACTCATTCGCTATTGAAATAATATTTTCCGGTTTTTCCCCTACTTCGTAATTCTTAATTTCATAACCATTCTTTTTTAAAATAGAATTTGTTGTATCAGAAATAAGTGTATCACCGAAGTTATCGTTTTCCATATACCATAAAAGAAGTATTTTTTTCATATAATCCCTACTAAATAACACATCAATTTTTTACTTTAAAATCAATTTACAAGAAATTATTTAAAAATGTTTTTAGTTCATATCCGTAATGTTCCTTAACTATTACAATATTATTAAATTTCATTTTTTTACGTTCTTCATTCGTTATGTTCCAGACAATATCACCCAAATTCCGAATTTTATTATTTTCTAGTGAATAAATACAACCGTCAAAAACATTTTGAAAAATGATTTTATCGAACTCAAACTTCAAAAACAAAACATTTGCCCAAAATTCTTCAAACACTTTTTTATCAGAAATTGGATATTCCTTCTCCCTTTTTTGATTTGTTTCGTAATTATAGATAGCAATCCTACTTTTATCATTCTCTGTAAGGAAAAGCATTTCTTTATTTATACAAGCATCATAAAACTTAGGTCCATTAATCCTACTTTCAAATTGAGAAATATATTTCTTCTCTCCATGAATATCATATACTCCAATTTTACCATTATATCCAACCACGATAACATTTTTATCTGTTACAAATAGATGGGTTATACCACCAAAATCGTCATTTAGAGTAACCACTTCTTTACAATTTGAGATCAAATCTATAACTTGATATCTATTCTTTTTTATGTTTGCAATATATATCTTGTTATTAAATATTTTTGCACCTTTGAAGGCATATAGAGCAGTACCATTTTTTTCTGAATCATCTAATTTAATTATTCTTTCAACTTTCTTCATATTTAAATTGAAAACTATAATTCCTTTATATCTACAAGGAAAGAGATACAATTTATCTCCTATTACTTCTCCTTCAAGGAAAAAACTGCACTTCGCTTCTTCATCAACTTTAGGAATTGCAAAACAATTAAGAACTCTATCACTTGTGTTGTACTCGTATATGTTCTTTGCTTGGAAAGGAATCAACCAAATTGATGAATTATGTTTTAACATTTTTGAATGTAAAAAAGATTTCCCCGGTTCATCATTATTGAAACAAGCTATTAATTTTGTATGTTTAGTCTCTGGTACATATTGGAAGAGTCCGTTGTAATTAACCGCTGAAAACCAAATCTTTCCATCTATCCTAATATAATCACTTAATAACAACTTCACTTTATTTTCCTCCGTCTTATTAATAACCAATATACCATTCATCCTAATTTGTTATATATTCATGAACATTACAATAATTACTTTACACAATAGACAACTCATTTAGATTCCCACCTAAATGAATCACAGAATGGTATATTCCCCGATGCCTACTTGCACCGGGGAAGTTTTTTTAAGAATAAGACTCTGCGGAACATCTGTATATAAAAAGAATTGTCACAGTTTACGCCAGAGCAATTCTAACATAAATTACTTATTACAATGTCACTATTGCAGCGTTATTGTCTCACTCTTCTGATCAGAAAATGTTAATTTAATCCGATTATAAGCAGGACTGGCTTTAAGCCAATTTGAAATATTACTTGCAGAAATAGTAAATGTTGTCCCACTTAACGTATATTGATTTCCATTTGTTAATGTAATTGGAGCTGATCCATCTGCATGAACAAGTTCAACCTTGCTAACTTTCACGCCATCCGGTAATGCTAATGTCACTCTATTACTAGTCGCTGTCATAGTAGCATCTGAAAGATAGGAAGACCCCTGATACAATCCATAAGTACACTCATCCTTTATTTCATCATAATTGGTTGTCGTAACACCAGTAATATCATACTTAATATTAACATTACTGATCTCTGCATTTGTCCAAGTTTCCTTCCCCTCAGACAATTTACCTATATAACGGAATCCAGCCTCTCCGCCCTGTGCTGCGGCTCCCGCTTCCCCATAAACATATATTTTACCTGCAGCCAAATCCTTAGAAGCAGTAGTGGTTGCCGCAACCGTATAATATGTAGCCCCCGTTGTAAACTTTACGCCAGCCGTACCTTTCTCAATAAACTTTACAGCACCGGAGCTGTCAATTTCATATATATTTGCTCCATCTACCGCTTCCTGTAATTCATCGTCACCTGTTGGCTGAGTAGCTATTGCAGTCGCCTCATAAAACTGAGCATACGAAATTTTCTGGGCCTCCTTTACTTCATCCGCGTCTGTCGGCGCCAATTTTGTATATGTCACTGTCGGATTTGCATCAGATGCAAGATAAAATGTCTGTTCCGCCGTCGCCGTACTCTTTTCTGTTTCAGTCCCTTGAACAAATGTCGTTACATTGTCATTAGATTCGTTCAGATCCTTAAGTGTCTTGCCGTCTTCAATATACTTCCCTGACTCCGTCATTGCTGCAACCGCAAGCCATGCCTCGCCTGATTCTACGGTAGACTGCTCTGCCGCATCCTTGGATGAAACCAGGTTAATAGGATCTGTCGCATCTAATGTCGCCTTAGATGTTACATGAAGTTTTACAGGTATTTCACTTTTGTTAGTAATTCCGAAAGGAGCCGAATAAATCTGAGAACCACTGTCCCCTTTCTCAAATTGATTGACTGCAATCGCTAACGTGGTCGGAACCTCCACCCTGATTACAGCATTTCTGGTAGTAACATCTACGTCTACCTCGCCGCCGTCAGCCGCCATAACCGGCATTGCCATTGTTGTAGCAACAAGGGAGCTTGCCGCAACCATTGATGCTAACCTCTTGTTTCTTCTCATACGCTTACCTCCTAAATTATTGATAAATTTGTGTGTTTTCTATAACCATTGCACTTGTTTTCAATGCAACTGATTATCCTCATTAATTCTCGACAATTATAGTCACATTAAATCCCGCGTTACTATAATCCGTATATGTCCCGTCATCCTCCTCATTCAGCAAATAAACCATACATACCGCTTCATATTTACCCGCATCCAAATCAACCTCCAGCTTAAACGGCGGCATTTCCGCCCCTACGGGAAGCACGCCGGTCGACAGGACTACTTCGTTCGAATCTGCCAGCATAACCTCACACCGTATGGGCTTCTTGTTATTCGGCGAATTTCCAAGCACAGCGTCCGCCGACTCCGAAGTCCCGTCCGGAAACGTCCAGACCGTATTCATATAGGTTTCAAAATAACCTTCCTGCACCTCATTCCCCATATCTTCCATAATCTTCTTATAATTTTCTTCCGTTATGGCTTCTTTGGGTTTTCTGGTCATAAAAAATATCGCTGCAGCTACAACTACAAGCAACAGGATTCCGATTAGGATGAGAATCTTTTTTCTCTTTTTCTTCCGGTCTCCCTGTACTTGTTCCTGTTCTTTTTCAGACATTTCCGTCATCTTCCTCTCATCTTCCTGTTCTTTTTCAGACATTTCCGTCATCTTCCCCCCTCATCTTCTTTCTGGTCAGTCAATCCCTTATCTATTCCGTTGTTCTGCTCATCGGCCGCTTCTTTCACCTCCCATAAACATAGAGCCGAAACTATAACGTCTCCCTCCTCCAAACTTCCGTCCCAATTCATTTTTCCGTCAAAACAGACGGATATTTCCTCCCCGGGCCGCAGTTCCACTATGTAATCTTTTTCGTCAGACAGACCGGCTCTTTCCCCATTTCCAAACGCCATTTCTACATAAACAGCTCTCTCTTCCGTCTCTTCTATTTCTTCTTTTTCACCCTTAACAAGGATTCCGCTTTCTTCTCCGGCTCTGCACACAAGATTTGATAACGTAAATATGCCTGCGCTCTCTCCCGTATTTCGTATTATATATTCTTCCGACAACATCTGACCGTCTTCATCCACTCTCCATGAATCTATGACAGCTTCTGATGTCCGAAACTCTTCCAAATTTATAATCTTCGGCTCTTCTTCCTTTTCGAACTCCTCCTCTTCAAGCTCCCTTTGACCTTCATCTATTTGAGATACATTTTCCCCGCCAGTTTCCGGATCCTCTTCTTCGATGTCCCACGAATAGACAACCTCTACCTCGACATCCCCATTTTCCCAGCCTTGAGATGCATACTCATTCATCTCTCCTGTGAAGCAAAGCGATAATCCCTCTCCTGCCTGCAGCCGAACCTCATATTGGGAACTTTCTTCTGAGAGAACCACCCGCTCTCCGTTTCCAAACACCAGCTCCATATAGACAGATTTTTCTTCATTATCATGTAATCCCGCCTTATCCGTTTTTACAATCACATCGCCTTGATCCTACGGTTTACAGGATAAATCCGACAGTGTCAATAGCCCTGCCGTATCTCCCATATTTTGAATTACATACTCCTCCGAATAGACCTGTCCCTTCCTTCCTAATTCCCACGGGTCTAAGACAACCTCTAATTTCTGCGGTACCAGCAGACTTTCTACCCCCGCCGGTTTCCGAACGTCTTTATCTTCATTTTGTTCCGCCATCGCCGCAGCTCCCGAGGCAAAACAATTAACACCTATCAAAAAAGCAGATAAAACTGCCGTACTTTTCTTCATAAATGCCGCCTCCTCTACTTACCTCTAAGAGTCTCCTGCTTCCATTTCCCTATAACTATACAAATATAAGGTACTTTCTCTGTTTTTAAATAAGGCACATTGGTCATCTTCCTTCAAAGATGATGCGGATTATCCGCTTCGCTCCCTGCTACATCATGATTCGTCACCAACCAACAGTTAATGACCTGCACACACCCCAGAGCATTTCCCCGGTCCAGCGCTTCTTCATGTTCACAAGGTCTTGGCATACCCAATACTCGGACATTTCCAATAGCTATCCGACTTCTAATGCCGTTCCTATTTTTATATCATGAACCCGCCTTTTCGTCCTTTCGGTAAAATCCCGGCTCATCACCGAAATTTATCTAAATGGCTATTCTTATGATCCTAAAATGAAAAGTATTGATTCTACTTGACGGAGTAACTTCCTTTTGGGTTCAGCGCTCCATCCCCCTGCCCCCGTTTCTTCACATTCCGCGCAGTATTGGTCTTCTCTTCCTCCCGATACCCGCACGCCGGACATACAAACTCTCCCTTTATCTTCTTCCCAATTTCACCGCAGCAGCTACATTCATTACTGATATCCTTTCCTAACACATCCACGATCTCCACCGACTGCTCCCTGCATTTCTGCCGCAACCGTTTCCGAATATAGCCCCTCTGCCACTGCGCCATCGAATGATTGATCTTCTTATTCCCTCCGTTTGTGTGAGGCCTCGGTAATTTTACAAGATATATAATCTGCGGCTTTTCCTCTTTAAGGAACCGATTCAACTCCTGATTAATATAGCTGTGAAGCCGCTCTTCCATCCGCCTTTTCTTCGCATTGTATTTCTTTCTTCCCGGATTCTCATTTCGATTCCGGTTATAGCTTCCGGTCTGCTCACGAGTCCAGTCTGCGTACTCAATCTGATATCTCCCCAGATCCTCCCCATAACAATGCCCCTCGTCCGTCGTCAGCATCGTATGCATCCCAACAGCGGCTCCTACCTCCTTTTGGTAGTCCCTGTGGCTATGAACGGCCACATAGACCGGAACTTTCATCTCAATCCTTCCTTCGCCGGGATACAGCTTCACATAAATCTGACTCTTATACCGGTTATTATCCGTCAAAGGCACGAAAACCCGTTTCCGCTTTTCCTTAATAGTGATGTAAATGCCACGGTCCCCATAACGGTACGCCCGCTCTGCCATGGTAAATCCATCCGCCCTGTCCGTATGAAGCTTCATATGATGTTTCCGGACCTGCCTGCACAGATACTTATTAAGCCTGTCCGCATCTACCGCTTTTGCCACCTTTTCATACTGCTTTCGGACTGCTTTGGGCAGCTCCTCTTCTTTTTTGCTTTCGGAGCATAGAATCTTCCGGTTTAAAACCGCCTCAAAGGCGTTGTTTACTTTAAGCAGGAATCTAAGGTAATGCTTATCCTCCTCTGAGAACCCCTGATTCTGATTCATCAATTTGAGAATCTTCGTCTTCGTTCTTGTCCACTGACACTTAATATCCCCCAGCGCATCAAAGATTGCCAGATAGAAATAGACCGAGGGCATACCCAGCTTCTCCCGGAAACCGCTGCCCGTCATCTCATTCTGTACCGTATACCCCGGATAGATCTTAGACAGGCTGGCGATCCCGCCAAAGCGCGCATATACGTAGTTCTTTACCTTTTTATAATCCCCGGCAATCTCCAGCAATTTCTGCATATCCGCCTCTGGGACTGGTTCCCGGTTATATTGGTGAATGGTTTTACATATTTTTTCTATTAATAGTTCCCTCCCCGGTCCATGTGTCTATAAGGGTTTTTCCATTACGAAATCTTGGATATTTCTAAAAAGTATACTTTTTCGTAACAAGCTATCCGGAAAATTTTATAGACAATTATTACAAAAAATAGGGCTTAAGAATATTGACGTATTGTCGATAATATATTAGAATGGTTAAGAACCCATAACAAAAAAGTCATTACGAAAAAGTATACTTTTTCGTAATGACTTTTAATTTATGTATTAAATTCTTTCAAATCTTCACTTTACCGATAGCCTTTACCTAATACTCCCCCCTATGCTGCCTCCTCATATTATGCTGCTAAAACCAGTATAATACCTCACATGAAAGCATATTCCACTGTTCTATAAGCCAAGGGTATCGCCCCGGAACGGATTAAATATAGATTTGAATTTAAAGGCAGGAATATCTTAATCGGACAATAAAAACAGGCGCCAGAAAATACTATTAAAAATCTGCATTTTCTGACACCCCTCTAAGATATCCGCCTTCATTATCTGATTTTTCATTATAATTTACCGTCCCTCAACATGCACGGTCAACTGCGGATACGGAATCTCAATCCCCTCCTCATCCAGCGTAAGCTTAATCGTTTCCAACAGCCGCCACCTCGTCGGCCAGAACTCCTCATTCTTTACCCAGGCCCTCGCCCCAAGGACCACGGCGCTGTCAGCCAGATCATCCACAAACACATTTATCTCCTCATCCTTCATCACGCACGGGTCCGACGTCAGGATATCCTCAAGCAGAGCCTTCGCCTTGCGAAGATCCGCCTGATAGGAAATAGACACCTTGAGATCAAGCCTTCTTTCCGCCTTCGCCGTCGCATTAGTCAGGCTGCTGTTCGTCAGCATCCCGTTAGGTATCACAATCGTCTTATTGTCAATAGTGCTAAGCTTCGTATAGAAGATCTGTATCTCCTTCACAGTCCCCTCATTCTTGTTCGTATCCTCAGTGATATAATCCCCCACCTCGAAAGGTTTAAGAAGAAGAATCAACACGCCGCCGGCAAAATTCGACAGACTTCCCTGCAATGCAAGACCAATGGCAACACCGCCCGATGCGACCAGCGCCGCCACAGAAGTGGTATCCACACCAAACTTCGCGGCAATGCTGAAGATCAGCAGAGAATACAGACCGACTTTTAAAAAAGAATCTACAAACTGCTCAACCCCTTTATCCGCACTGGACCGCTCAAGGGAGCGGCGTACCACCCTCTGTATCCAGCCAATGATAATTCGTCCGATAAAAAATACCGCCAGCGCGATCAGAACCCTCATTCCGAATCCTGCAAGTTTCGGGATACTGTCCTGAATATATTGGGCAAAGCGTCCCATTTCCTCCACCGTATCCTGCGTTACTTCAGCCACTTCCCCTGCGGCGGTTGCCGCCAAATCCCCCGCGGTTGTAGAGCCCCCGTCCGGCGGTCCTGGTATTACCATAGTCATCCTTCCTTTCAATACTCACTTAAGCGTACCGGTGAACAAAAGTATATCTCTCCTAACGAAGCGCAAGAAACGCGCTTAGATTCCCCCTTGCCGTCCCTGCGCTCCGATGTGAAAACAGAATCTCAGGATTGCAGTGCGTACAAACATTCGTGACTGCAATCCGCTCTTCCCTTACTCCGGCTTCCGTCATCACGGTCTTGTTGGCTTTCCACAGATCCAACTGATATTTCCCATTCTCCTTCTCATAAAACAGCTCCTGCCACAAGGCTTCATCAAATGTCTCTTTGATCCGCCCGATCACATCTTCGCTCACCTCATAACAGTCCTGACAAATGGAGGGTCCGACGGCGGCATATACCTGAGCAGGATCTGTCCCATACCGTTCCTTCATAAGCTCAAGCGTAACCTTTCCCATCCTTCCTACGGTCCCCCGCCACCCCGAATGGCTAAGCCCAATAGCGCGATGTTCAGGATCCACAAAAAACAGCGGCACACAATCCGCATAGAACGTCACCAGACAGATTCCGGGTACATTCGTCACCATACCGTCCGTATCAAGGAACTTACCTCCCCTGTCTTTCTCCTCAACCACAGCCACATTCGTAGTGTGGGTCTGATGCGTATAGGTAAAATCCGAAGGATCAACCCCGATGGCCGCTGCAATCCTCCGCCGGTTCTCCTCAATCGCCTCCGGTTCGTCCCCTCTGGTCGTGCTGATGTTCATCGTCCCACAGTGTCCCTTGCTGACTCCTCCAAGCCTTGTGGAGAACCCGTGCCGCACAACGCCCGTCTGCTCTAACATGGGAAAAGAAAGATAGGGAACGCCGTTTACCTCTCTCTCGTCAAATATATGCTGCTCATTCTTATATTTTAACCCCAGACTCATATTTTATCCTCCGCAAATTTGATCCGGCATGATACTGATTTCCCTCAAAACAGAAACCGTCCGGATCCCCATCCTCTTCATAAATTTGTAGCCGCACAAGCGCCCCTATGCGCCCGCATAGTCAAACGCGTCCTTATAGAGCGTCACAGTATCTCCCTCAAAGCATACCACGTCAAAACGGCACGCCGAGTCTGAAAGCCCGTGACTTGCAATATAGTATAGGGCGCACTTCGAGATGGCCTTCTGCTTCCTTAAATCAACCGCCTCCGCCGGACGACCGCTTCCGGTTCCCGACCTGTATTTCACCTCGCAAAAGACGATATACTCCCCATCTCTTGCAACAATATCGATCTCACTCGTCCTGCATCGGAAATTATACTCCAAAATCTCATATCCGTTCTCCGCCAGATATGCTCCTGCCCTGCGCTCATACTCTTCGCCGGTTTTTCTCTTATTCTCTGCCATGAGCCTTACCTGCCTCTCCTGCAGCCGTCTCGGCGCAAGTTCTATACATACTTTCCGATAAACGTCTTCCTGTGTATCAGAGAAGCGCCAAGCTCCCTAAGCCCTTCAATATGCGCTTTCGTTCCATACCCCTTATTACTTGCGAAGCCATACCCCGGAATCACGCTGTCATATTCCACCATCAGACGGTCCCGCGTCACCTTGGCAATGATGCTTGCCGCCGCAATCGACACGCTCTTTTCATCCCCCCTGATAATCGGAACCTGGCGAATGTCCACCTCCGGGATCGTAACGGCGTCGTTCAAAAGCACGTCCGGGCGCACCTTAAGATTCTCTATCGCCTTTCTCATCGCCTCGTAAGTCGCCTGAAGAATATTGATCTCGTCAATCCTCGCCGGACTTGCCATCCCTATTCCCGTCGCAACCGCCTTCTCCATAATCTCGTCGTACAGAAGCTCCCGCTTCTTCTCCGAAAGCTGTTTTGAGTCGTTCACCCACAGGATCTCACATTCTTTGGGCAGGATCACCGCCCCCGCCACCACCGGCCCTGCAAGCGGTCCCCTGCCCACTTCATCTATCCCGCAGATATACCCGTATCTCTCATACTCTCTCTCGTAAGAGCTCATCCGCTTAAGCCTTGCCCGCTCCTTCGCAAGCTTCTCTTCCTGCTTTCTTCTTTTTTCTTCTTCTCTCTTATTCATGGCGAATCACTCCCACACTGTCAAAAGGATAGATCCTGACCCACGCCTTCCCAATCAGGTGTTCCCTCTTTAACACGCCTACACTCGCTTCACGGCTGTCGGAACTGTGGTTCCTGTTATCCCCAAGCACGAAATATTCATCTTCTCCCAGTTCAATCGGCTGCGCCGCAATACCCGGGGAGTCCATCACCTCCGCGCCGTAAACATCGCTGGACAGTATCTCGCCGTTCACATATGTATAACCGTCCACCACCTGAACGGTCTCGCCGGGAAGCCCTATAATCCGCTTGATATAAAAGGTATTCTCCTCATGCTGATAGGGAAATACGATGATATCATAACGCTTCGGCTCCTGAAAACGATAAGACAGCTTATCCACTATGAGATTGTCGCCGTCGCTTAGCGTCGTCTCCATCGAAGAACCGCTGACCCTGGTTCTCTGTCCCACGAAAGTAATAATCAGATATGTCAGCCCGACTATAATCAATATATATAAGATCCATCCTCCAAGCTCCTTAAGGATGCTTCCTTCATCTTCCTGCCTTGCCATCGCTTACGATCTCCTTCTCCATGTATACCACAGGCACATTCTACTATACTTCCTGCTCCATGCAGGCATATTCTACCATACTTCCTGCCCATGTATGCCACAGGCATATTCTATCATACCTCCTGCGGATATTCCAGAGTCAGCCTCCCAATCCTTCCGCTGCGGAAATCATCCAGAAGAAGTATCGCCGCTTTTTCCGTATCCAGTTCATTTCCGCGCAAAAGACAATGCCTGCTTCGTGCAATCCGCTCAAGCATCCGGTAAGGATCCGCAGACTTTGCAGACTCCGTGTTTTCATTTGCTCCCATATCTATATTCATATTCTCACCGGATTCCCCGCGGGATTCCGCAGCATCCTCTATCCTGTACTTCTCATTAAGCGCACCGGGATAATTCTCCTCCAGCATGCGGATCAGTTCCGCCGCCAACTGCGACGTATTCAGGATCTCATCCTTCATAGAGCCGATAAACGCAATCATAAGCCCCACCTGCTGATCCTCGAACTTCGGCCAGAGAATCCCCGGCGTATCCAGAAGCTCCACCTGCTTATTCAGGCGGATCCACTGCTTTCCCTTTGTGACTCCCGGCTTATTGCCCGTCTTAGCACACGCTTTTCCCGCAAGAGAATTGATAAACGTAGACTTGCCCACATTGGGGATTCCTACCACCATAGCGCGCACCGGCCGGTTCAGTATCCCCCTCTTCCGGTCCCTCTCGTTCTTCTCCTTACACGCCTCCTGAATCGCCCCATGAACCGGCTTCATACCGCTGTTCTTTCTGGAATTCACCTTCGCCACAAAATACCCCTTGCTTCTGAAATACTCCTCCCACGCGTCATTCCACCGCTCCTCGGCTAGATCAGCCTTATTAAGCAAAATCAGCCTCGCCTTATTCTTCCCAAGCTCGTCAATATCCGGATTCCGGCTGCTTAGCGGAATCCTTGCGTCAACCAGCTCAATCACGAGGTCGACAAGCTTCATATTCTCCTGCATCATACGCTTTGCCTTCGTCATGTGGCCCGGATACCATTGAAAATGCATACTACCTACTCCTTATGTCTAATCCTTCCAAAATGCTCCCCCGGTGAAATCACAAACCAAGCCTTCCCGTAGATGTACTCCCGTTTCACGTTGCCCACATCCGCATTCCGGCTGTCCTCGCTGCTTGCCCGGTTATCGCCGAGAACAAAATACTCGTCTCCGGCAAGCTTCACCTTCTCCTTAACAATTCCTACGTCGTCAATGTCCGTCGTCTCGTATCCTTCTTCCAGCCTCTCCCCGTCGATATAGATCCGGTTCTCCATAATCTCCACCGTCTCCCCCGGCAGGCCGATAATCCGCTTTGTGTAAAAATGGACGTTCTCATTCCCCTTGGGTTTAAATACAATAATATCCCCCCGTTTCGGAGTCGTGGCATTGTAGATGATGCGGTTCACTAAAACCACGTCCCCATTGCCGAGAACCGGCTTCATGGAGTCCCCAACGGTGCTGACCTGCTGCCCGAAATACCAGACGCACACAAACGCCAGAAGACATACCACGCCGATTTTGAAAATCCACATTCCAACCGCCGCAAGTTTCTGAATGTCGATATGGAATTTGAATTTCTTTCTTCTGATTTTCTTAAAAAAACGTCTCTTCCGTCTGCGTCCCATGTACTCCCCTTATATCAGAAAAAGGACAATATACATTATGTACTTGTCCTTTTAACCAGTCTCTTATTTTACTAACTCTTTTACCTTCGCCTTCTTGCCGACACGGTCTCTTAAGTAGAACAGTTTTGCTCTTCTTACCTTACCTCTTCTGACAACCTCGACCTTCTCAACGTTCGGTGAGTGAAGCGGCCATGTCTTCTCAACGCCTACACCGTTAGAATTCTTTCTTACGGTAAATGTAGCTCTTGATCCGCCGCCCTGCTTCTTAAGGACTGTTCCCTCAAACACCTGGATTCTCTCGCGGTTTCCCTCTTTGATCTTACCGTATACCTTAACGGTATCTCCTACATGGAACTCAGGAACATTCTCCTTCAGCTGCGCTTCTTCAATCTTCTTAATAATATCGTTCATTGTGTGACCTCCTCATATTCCGGATGTTCTTAATACAATCGTACCAGAGGACCATCTCTTTTCTTCACAACGTTTTACATTTTATCACATTTATCGTCTCTTGACAAGAGTTTTCTCTCATTTTCTGTCAGCAGGGCCTTTTCAAGCAGGTCCGGTCGAAGCTTCGCCGTCCTGAGAACCGACTGTTCCCTGCGCCACTTCTCGATATTCGCATGATGCCCCGACAGCAGAATCTCCGGAACCCGTTTGTCATGCCAGACTTCCGGTCTGGAATACTGGGGATATTCAAGCAGGTTATCCTGAAAACTCTCAAACTCCGCCGACACGTCGTTGTGGAGAACTCCGGGCACCAGCCGGGAAATGGCGTCCACCATAATCATGGCGGGCAATTCCCCGCCTGTAAGGATATAATCGCCGATGGACACATAGTCCGTCACCACTTCCTCCAACACACGCTCGTCAATCCCCTCGTAATGGCCGCACAAGAAGACAAGCTCCCGCTCTTTCGCAAGCTCCCCCGCCATCTCCTGACTGAACGTCTTCCCTTGGGGCGAAAGGCAGATCACCCGGGTCTTTCCGGTTCCTTCCTGGCTTTCTTTAGCTTCATCCGGCTCGGCCTCCCGCGGCCCCGCGGCTCCCCTGCCGGAAACAATCATTTCCTTCACCGCCCTGTAAGCCTGGTATACCGGCTCCGCCTGCATCAGCATCCCCGCGCCGCCGCCATAGGGATAATCATCCACACTGTTATGCTTGTTAAAGGCATAATCCCTGATATTGACCGCGTCAATAGACAGAATCCCTTTCTCCATAGCCCTTCCGATAATACTGGTGTTCAATCCCTGCATCACCATTTCCGGAAACAATGTCATAATATAAAAATGCATCTTCCTTCTCCTACATAATTTCATTGCTGCTTACCGGACGCAGCGCTAGGCTAGACCAGCCCTTTCATCACATGAACCGTCATCTTCCTGCCCGGAATATCCACATCTAAAATACATTCTTTAATAGCCGGTATGAGAACCTCCCCCTCCGACGGACGGTCAATCACATACACGTCGTTCGCCCCTGTCGTCAGCACGTCCTTTAAGACGCCGAAATCCTCGCCGGAATCCGTCGACACCTGCATCCCGATCATGTCCGTAATAAAATACTCGTCTTCTTCAAGCGGAACCGCTTCGCTTCGTTCTATCAGCAGCGGACAGCGTTTATAACCTTCCACATCATTTATATTATCAAAGCCCTTGAATTTTAATATGACAAATTGTTTGAAAAATTTGACGTTCTCTATCTCCAACGGCAGCGTCTCTTTTCCCGTATCTAACAGTACGTGTTTTAAGTCCCTAAACCGCGCGGCGTCATCCGTCGTGGGAAATACCTTCACTTCGCCGCGGATTCCATGGGTCTGGGTAATTACCCCTACCTGCAATAATTCTTCCATAATAATAAGTCTCCTGCTTCGTCACACCACAGAGTGTAAATAAGGACAGATCACAATATCTTGTGTCTGTCCCTCTGATAAATAGATATCTATTCCCTTAATCCATAATATCAACGATGACTTTCTTATCCTCTTTTGCGGCCGCAGCCTTCACAACCGAACGGATCGCTTTTGCAATGCGACCCTGCTTTCCGATCACCTTACCCATATCAGAATCAGCGACATGTACCTCCAGAACGATCGTCTTCTTCTCTTCTCTCTCGGTCACAACCACGCTGTCAGGATCATCAACCAAAGCTCTCGTAATGACTTCAACCAACTCTTTCATAATCAAGCACCTCAAGATTTATTTTTCAATTCCTGCTATCTTAAAGATCTTGCTTACGACTTCTGTTGGCTGCGCACCGTTATTCAGCCACTTCTTAGCTGCTTCCTCGTCAACCTTGATCGCACTCGGGTCACAATTCGGATCATAAGTACCGATCTCATCAATAAACTTACCGTCTCTTGGGGATCTTGAATCAGCTACAATAATTCTATAAAAAGGAGCCTTTTTCTGTCCCATTCTTCTTAATCTGATCTTTACTGCCATTGTATTCTACCTCCATAAAATAAAAGTGTTTATACGGGAAACTGCGTACTGCAGCCCCCTCATGCTCTTTGCATCTATATAACGCGCCATGCGCGGTTATACCGTTACGTCAAAAAGGCAGACGGAACTTTCCTTTCTTGCCGCCTTTGCCCACCATCTTCATGAGCTTCTTCATCTCGCCGAACTGCTTCACCATCCGGTTGACCTCGCTGATATCCACACCTGCGCCTCTGGCGATCCTGTGCTTTCTCGACGGATTCAGAATATCCGGATTCCTCCGTTCCTCCGGCGTCATGGAATAGATCATCGCCTCCATCCGCGCCATACCCTTTTCTGCCTGGGCAGTCTGCTCGTCGTCTATCCCCTTCATCTTGCCCATGCCGCCAAGTCCGGGCATCATACTCATGATGCTTCCAAGGCCGCCCATGTTCTTCATCTGGCTGATGCTCTCCAGATAGTCCTCGAAGTCAAACTGGTTCTTCTTCATCTTCTGGGCCATCTGCTTAGCCTTCTCTTCGTCGATCTCGGCCTCGGCCTTCTCAATCAACGTCAGCACATCGCCCATACCAAGAATACGGGACGCCATCCTGTCCGGATAGAACTGCTCTAAGTCAGACAACTTCTCGCCCATACCCACATATAAAATCGGTTTCCCCGTAACTGCCTTGACGGATAACGCCGCTCCGCCTCTGGTATCACCGTCCAGCTTCGTAACGATCACGCCGTCAATCCCCGCCTTGTCGTTGAATTCCTTCGCCACATTCACGGCGTCCTGTCCCGTCATAGCGTCAATCACCAGAATCGTCTGGTGTACCGTCACCGTGTTCTTAATCTCCTGAAGCTCCGCCATCATATCTTCATCGATGTGCAGACGGCCCGCCGTATCCAGAATCACAATGTTGTTCCCGTTCTTCTGGGCATGTTCAACGGCCGCTTTGGCAATATTCGACGGCTTATGGTTATCTCCCATGGCAAATACTTCCACGCCTTGTTTCTCGCCGTTGACCTGAAGCTGCTTGATCGCCGCAGGCCTGTAAACGTCGCACGCTGCCAAGAGCGGTTTCTTGCCTTTTAATTTGTATTTACCCGCAAGCTTTGCAGTGGTGGTCGTCTTACCCGCGCCCTGAAGGCCCGCCATCATAATGACCGTGACCGCGCTTCCCGGCTGAAGCTTTATCTCCGTCGTCTCGGAACCCATCAGCCTGACAAGCTCCTCGTTCACCATCTTGATCACCATCTGCCCGGGGTTCAGCCCGTTCATGACGTCCTGCCCGACCGCCCTCTCCTGAACGCTCTTGACAAAGTCCTTTACAACCTTAAAATTCACGTCCGCCGCAAGCAGCGCCCGCTTAATCTCCTTTAGAGCCTCCTTCACGTCGTCCTCGGTGAGGCGTCCCTTGCTTCTTAAGTTCTTAAATATATTCTGAAGTTTCTCTGTCAGACTGTCAAACGCCATACTATAACTCCTCTATAATCTCACCGGATATCTTCCGGATGCTTTGGACCAGCTCCTCTGTATTCTCTTCATTATAGTTGTCCAAAAGCTGCTCAATCTTCTCGATCTTTTCCTTGACCGCCAGAAACTTGCCGACCAAATGCAGCTTCTCCTCATATCCCTTCAGAGTCTGGTTACATCTCTTAATCAGATCATGAACTCCCTGCCTGCTGATCCCCGCTTCCTCGGCAATCTCACCGAGCGACAGGTCATCCGCCACAAACCGCTCGTAGATCTCCTTCTGATGATCTGTCAGCAGTTCGCCGTAAAAATCAAACAGTAACGACTGTTCCAGAATCTTATCCACTTCCATCACCTGTACTACCATACAACAAAAATACATGGGTGTCAAGTATTTTTTCTTGTCAAACAAATGTTTGGCATATCCAAAGTTACAGTTCACACGTCAGCTTGATTAAAACAAAGGGGCTGTCGGTTAATAGATAGTCATGAACAGGGAGGCATGTGACTCGTCGAGTCACATGCCTCCCTGTAATTATCCCTATAAAAAGAGAAAAAGATGGCTAACCATAACCATC
>CAJTOH010000042.1 GCA_910577685.1 uncultured Dorea sp.
ATAAGCTCCTGCACCTGAAACAGTTCCACAAAAAAGTTCTTATTTTTCCTATACTCGTCTTCTGGAATACGATATATTTCTTTAAACAGTCTCAGCGTATCCTCCGCTGTCAGCTCAAAAAACAACTGACTTTTCTGCCCCATAACTACCGCATATTGATGCTTAAATGCCTTCTCCAGCTTATTAGGATAAAATCCCATGACCTGAATTTCGCCGCCTGTTGGCGCAATAATACCAGTCAGCATCTTCACTAAGGTAGTTTTTCCCGCTCCATTCGGTCCAATCAATCCTATAAACTCACCCTCATTCACATCCATGTTAAAGGCATCTACCGCAATTTTTTCTTCATATTCTCTATGGAACAGACCCTTAATACTTCCTATCACTCCCTCCTGCTTCTTATACCGTTTATACTTTTTCGTTATATTTTCTGTCCGTATCATCTTCATGTTTAAAACCTCCAAATGAAATATATTTTCGTTCAAGACACAAAAAAACGTGGTTTCTGCCTATCACAAATAGACTGAAACCACGAATCCATATGTCTCAAATTGACGTAGTAAAACAAGACTTTCCATGAAAGGTTACCCGCAACGTCTTAAAACTTGCACTCCATTTCATAGTTGGTCTAAAACAAAAAAGCATGACCTCTACAGCCATACTTTTCCTTTTTCTCATTCATCAAAACAAGATAATAGTTCCCAGTATATGCAGTATTCTGTAAGGCAGAAACAACCAGCATTCAATAATGCTGAAAAGGGTACCACAAATAAGACACTCTCCCTAGTGCTTACCCTCTTTATTAAATTTAGTTGTTCTTTGTCATTACAGATACCACCAACATATAGCATTTCTACCCTTTCTTTAAAATATGAACCTATATTAACTCATAACTTTTCCAGTGTCAATATTTATTTAATAGATATTTAATTATAGATATTTTAATTATACTATCCCTCACGCACAGCGCCCCATACCCCGCGTGTGTCAAGTTAATGTCACAAACTTTTTTGAGTGGAAATCGCTGAAACTCGCATAACTTTGTGGGGCGTGTGGTAAATTATTGCTAAGTTGGGGTAAGATTGGTGGTAAATTAGTGTCAAGTAAAAAAGTCTGTCACAGATACTTTGCATATTGCAGCCTTCTTTCTTTTCTTCCAGGTTTCATATAAATAACTACCTGATTATTTTTCACTCATAATTCTGTATACAAAAATCTATTACTCTTTCTACAGAATGTGGTATACCAACTTCTTGCATTGATTTATCAAATTTCTCTTTTTGAACAATCCACCTTTGCATATATGGCTGATTACTGTTATATCGATTTCCCATATCATTTCTACCTCCACAGTAATGCTCAAACCATCCCATCTGTTCTCCGCATTCATCGAGCAATTTCATACCGTTTACTCCCACTTCAATATGCCATCCAAAAGTCAAGAGTGCCGCTTTACTTAAACCGCTCATAATATTGCTATGCTTAAAACTTTCTATTCCATTATAATGTATTGAAATATTAAAATGCTTTTTCTGCAAAAAATCTTCTCGCATTTGCAAAATTAACCTTGAATTCCTTTCATATGTATAAGCAGCATATTCGGACTTCATCTCAGGAATATTCAAGTATGCTAGCATAAAAGCCATCAGCTCCTGTTTATAGGTATAGTCAACAACGGCCCCTGCAATAACCATATGGTCATTCGATACTCCCGCTTCTAGCAATTCCTTAATTTTTGATTTTTGAACGTCATCTCCCAATTTCTGGAACCCATCCATTTGATCAAATAATATTCCATTATTATTAACCCAATGGCATGGTGTGATCAATAAAGTATATGGTTCTGACGCTGACAAGATAATTCGTGCCAATTCGTTTTCTACTCCATCCCATCTGCCAGATTTCCAATCTTTATAAAGCACACGAAAGAAAGCCTTATTTACCTTATCAAGAACAACTCTGCAACTGGAAAAAGACCTATTAAGCTTTATTAATTCCGGAAGTTCTGATAAATCACTTGCATAATCTGCTGTTCTTTCTTCCAAATCGTCAAAATCTGTACCAAAACATTTTTCAAGTCTCTCTTTCATTTCCAAAACACAATCATAGCTATTAATCCAAGGGGTGTTTCTTTTTGTCTTTATCAATTTCTTAAATCCTTGCTCAGAAATTTCATTAAAAAAATCCTTTTTTTCTATAAAATATCTATCAAATCGATCCGACCACAATGTCTCTAACATAATATTTGCATACAACGCCACATTAAAATCATCATCTTTACAGTGCCGTTTTATGATCTCATATAATGAATTCCGACTTCCATAATCCAAATACCATAATAGCTCATACAACATCATCAACCATTCTTTTGCTCTATAATGATACTCTTCCCAATCGTCTTCAATATTTTTAAGATACTTGGCATCAGATCGAAGCAACGCAAATAAACCTGTTAGAGCTATATAAGCAGCATCTGCATCTTCTGACAGAATAAGTATTTTTAATATTTGATAAAATAGTGATTCTACATTATCTACCTTATTCCAATGAATTAACTGACAATAGTCATATTCTTGCTGTATCTCCGGTTCCTTAAAATGTCCTACAGCCGTCATCCAACTTCTCTGCATTTTAATTACTTCCTCTAATCCAGCCTTGCAATAGGCTTCTCCCTGATGATGTATTTTCCAACAAACAAGTTCCGGCAAATCTAATTCCAGATAATAATGATCCCTCCCTAATACATTTTTTAAATATTCACAAATTATCTGGTCCGAAATCTCTGCCTCTGATTTGCTGACCAAATATTCTAAAAAACTGTTGTGTTGTATACTTGAAGTTTCTTTTTCAAACTCATGTATCAACAATTCATTTAGCACTTCTTCAGGCATTTCACTCCTGCGTATTAATATCTCGATACTATTCTTTAACTCTGACTGATTTACACTATCATCATTCATAAGATATTGCTTAACCACTTCAATGGATATAGCATTTATTGGCTCTGCCTTTTTAGCGTCACACCATCTATCTGGAATAATGTACTTAATCGGGTCGGAAACCAAATCAATATATGCCGCACCATATTCCCTGATTGTATCAAACACAGAATTATTTGCAGTTCTTTCTGCACATAATTCTATTGCTCTCTGAAGGGAATGAATCACTGCATGATTGTCTTCACTTCTCCAATCAAGAAGTCCCATACCTATCGCCCACATAGAAAGCAATTCTGATTCTTTTAATTGTGCTTTTTTCAGAAAGCCACTTAAACCATCTACAAAATAGGTGGGTTGCTCAAATCCTTGTGCCAAGTAGTGATTATCCTGTAGTAATTCTTTAATTTTAGAATATCTTCCACTGAACAGATCCGTAAATATTTTACAATTTAGGGTATATTCGAGACGATTATCTCCTACAAGTTCCATTTTATCCGATATATCTTTCACAGATCTTGCATATTCGTAAATATATTTATCATCATATTCAACAAGTTTATTGTACCACCTCAATAAATAATCTGCAGAGTACTCTTTATGTGATGCATATCCAATGACTGACCAACTCGCTCTTTTTAATGCATTGGACATATCAATCGAATTACATATATCATACTTTTTTTAACAACGCAAAAATCTTGAATAATCCTGTTTCTATCACCTATACTTTCGTTCCAAACTAATCCATCATCGGACAACCAGTTATTAAACCAATCCGTTATTCTCTCTTTGTCATTTTGATAATAAAAAATACCTGCTTCCAGTAATTGATTAACAGGTTTCGTTGAGAACACTGTCTCACATATATCATCTACAATCTTTCTAAAAATGTGTGATTCACACCTTGACAATATAATATAAGCTTTCATTATATATGGGCGTAAACCAATCGTCTCAAAATCTCTGTCATTCGGTTTCCATTTCTTAATAAACAATGCTGTCATAAGTTGCTTCAAATCAGCTGCATTTTCCAACAATTCTGTCTCTGTATGTTTTGCACATAACCATTTACCAATAAGGCAAATATTATTAAAATACATTCCAAAATAGGCGCGATTACTATGCTGATGCTTTCCCATATATCGCTCAGTTATTGCAGATACATTCGATGTCCGTGACATAGGTTGCAAATATGCCGAAACAAGAGCATATATACTATAATAAGTCATCAAATTTTCATATTGATGATCCGGTAATTCTATATCTTTTATTTGACCCCAAATTTTTTCCTTGTATTCTGGCGTCCATCGTTTGGGAGACGATACAATCTGCATAAATATAGACAGTAATATACCCATATCACTTTTAAACAGCCTATCGTGAAGAATATTTTCCACTCTTTTAATATCATCATATCGATTTTTATCTAATAATCGTTTTACTCCCACAATAAGAGGTTCTATGAAAACAACCTCCAATGATCTTACCGCATTTTGAAGTTGTTGTCCTGACAGGAATACAAAAAAATTCTATATCAAAGCCTTAACAAAATGACGCGAAAAATGTTCATCAATATCAAACAAATTTATCGTTCCCTGTAAAATCGATACCTCTCCCGAATGGCATATACACTCCGCTAAATTACCTGTAATACTTTGGAGATCAGGAGATAGGAAGTTTTTGTCTTTATTTCGAGGTCCTAGATATGCATATATCTGAAGAATATTCATTTTAGAAAACCAGTTTTTAAATAAAGCTGTAGCACGACTTAACTCTCCGTGAACATATAATTTTTTTGTCAACGCTATAACTGTCTCTAGTATATCGATATTCCACAAAGACTCTGATTGCACATAACACTCATAGGGATGGATATTTAGTGGTGCCAAACTTTTTCTAAAATTTGTATTCTCAATTTCATAACTGCTTTTTTCAATTTGATCAATCGTCATATAACCAAAAGCCAGACATCTCATATACTCCCAATTTATTGGTTCACCGGATATTATATACTCTAGAATATCTTGTGATATCTCCCATAACTCATTTATCTCAACTCCTTGAACATAAGCTGAAATAATATAATCCGCAGAATAGACCTTTGTAAATTCATTTTCGCGTCCAGCCAGTTTCAAGTAGCAGATAATATCACTATAATAGGCACGGCTCTTTTCTTTCAGATTCAGATAATAATCGCAAAGTCCAGAATAGACTTCCTGAACATTGTCCATATCTTGACCTATAATACCAGATAAATATACCCTAACATCGTTATGTAAAATGGTATAGTTGTCATCGTTTGCTATCAGCAAAGGACTTAAAGCCTTTAACACATTATTCCACCCTGATACAGATATGTGCTCATGTGGAAATATCTCAGATAACTTTACTGCATTGATTGGTTCATTAAAAAATGCAAATACTCCTGCCATTTTATAATCCACAAACGGAACTTTCATATTTCTTTTTGCATCGTCCCATATAGTTTTATAATACTCTTGAATATTTCCTCCAAGTTTTCTATTTTGCAGCTGTTTTTCTAATTCTACTGGGACTGGATGTTGAATAGCTTCGTGTACAGCAAAAATTGGCCGCAAGTGTATTTCCTTGGTCATACTTATCAATAAGTCCTGTTAATTGTTGTTGATAAATTAAGGTTTTTTCTGGAAACTTATTTTTTACCAATTCCAAAATGTCATCTATTTGTAATGGCGGCACAAATATTTCCTTTAGGTTGTCCGATTTTTCATACAACCATAAAGGATAGTTTTTATAAGCTTCTTTAGGCTGTCCGGCTAAAAGAATTCTAACATTGCTCGGAACATATTCTGGATTCGGAAGTGATGCCAAGAAGGTTTCCGATGTGTATCCCGCTCTTGCAGCATGATCAATACCATCGATAGCTATAACAAATATACTATTATTATCTGACGCATTTTTGGATGCTATTTTAAAAAACTGCTCTCTCATTTCCTCCAGTGCCATAAATCCATTAACAACTTGAACTTCATACTTTTTCAATTGTCCTTTTAATAATCTTCTAAGTTGACAAAACAATTCATTCCAAAAAGTTTCTTTTTCAACCCGTCTAGACACATCCATTGGAAGATATTCTTTCATTGGATCAATCGGCTCATATGCATAATAACGAATATTTACGATACTATTCCTTTTACCACTGATTTTACTTACAATATTTGTCTTTCCCGTTCCTCGAATTCCAGACAAAAAAACACTCGGCTATTGCCATTCTTCAACTCTATTTCTAAATCATCTACTAAAGTATCTCTACTTGTGAAAAATGGTTCTGCTGCAATAAGATCGTGATTGTAAGAAATCGTATCCTCATCCAACGCAAGTTCCGTATATACATCTTCTATTGTAACACATGAACTATTTCTACCAGAGGTTGTCCATCCTCTTAATGCATGATCCAGTTTTGCCAACAATAATTCTGCTATATTTCTTTTTGTATGAAATACCGCCTGCAATCTTTGTAACAAATCCTCTTTAATTTCTTCCAGTCATATTTGATTTGTTTCTATTTCTAAACATTTCAAAAATAACAACTTATCTTCTTTTTCAATATAATTTAGCTGCTCTTTCCATTCATTCCATGCCGCTTCATATTCAGGGAACTCCAATTCATCGAATGTTTCTGCATATATTATTTTAGATTTTAACTCTTCCAGAAATAGCTTTAATGCCGGCCGTTTAATTTTCTTTTCCCGCAGAAGAAATTTTTATTCCCGATTTTCTATTTGTAGACAAACATACCCTTGTTTTTTGATAATTATTTTTTTCAGCAATCCATGATTGTGCAAGTTCACCCAATAATGAATATCTATGACTGCCATCTTCAGAAGTATTATCAATCGAAACAAGGTCGCCAAATGTTAATGTATTGTCTGATCGTGTATGTTTTACTTGAACAAATAACCTTTCTCCATCTTCATAAGTTATCACCACGTCATCCACTCCCAATTTAACATCAGCTTGTAATTCCACGCATTTTATATTATTATCGGGATTAAGCATATCAATAATGTATTGTTGTCCAACAGACCACTCATACCAATATGGATCTCCCATCCCGGGTTTTGTTTTTGCTGAATATTTCATATAACCCTCTCCAAGCTGAATTATAATTAAGCGCCATATTCGTATATCACTTTTCCTCAATCAATTTTATCTGTTCTGCTGCTTTAAGAACATTCAACTGATACTCTGCAATCTCTTTCAAAATCTGAAATCTTTCTGTCTTATTTCTGCCCTCACGGATCATTTGTGCATTATGTGTTTCCAAATTAGACAAAACTGTAAGTTCATTTATTGAAGCAAAATCTCTCACATTATTCTTTTTTGCCAATTCAGGATTTTCATCCCGCCATGCTTTCGCGGTAAATCCGAATAATGCAACATTCAAAACATCTGCTTCCTCTGCATATGCCAACCACTCTAAGTTTTCTTTATAATTTCCTGATGGAATCAAGTAATTTTTTACCGCATCTGTTTGAATCAAATAATTATTTTTGGACAAAAATCTTTTTGCATCCCATTCAATTTTCTTTGCATCATTCTCCGCTTCTTTCAGCCTCTGAAATTCATTGATCAAATATAGTTTAAAAACAGGGCTGATCGCCGAAGCAAATTCAAATGCAATATCCTTATGTGCATACGTTCCTCCATATTTCCCACGTTTCACAAATAATCCTATCGCTTCTGTCTTTTCAATCCATTCCGAAACACTTAGTACAAATGTATGTAAACCTGCTTCGCTTTTAAAGTGGTCGAATTCGACCACTTTAAAAGCAGGATTATAGATTTGTTCCCATGTACCCAAAAATTCCAAAGTTGCTCTGTTCCGCATCCAGTTTTTGATAACATCTGCTCCTCTGGACTCGCCAACTTTGGCTTTTGCAATATCAGTAATACAGATATAATCGTCAAAATTTTCCTCTGAAACAGTAACGTTAACGTTTTGTACCACAATTACTTTATTTTTTCCCATCCATCTCCTCCCATATAACACTGATTAAAATCTTATTACTCATGTAGCAGTATACCATACTATCTTTACTTTTTCAATCAATTTTCGAACATAAGTTCTAATTTCATTCTAAAAATTCCATGTTATTTATGAATTATTATTCGTCTTAGCCCTATCAAATGTTTCATAAAAACTCCAAACAACGCATAATAAACACTTTATTCGACACTATACATTCTAAAATAAAATGTTTATTACCTCAAAAATCCCCCCTCATTTCTACCCCGGCAGACTCCCTTCCACACAAAGCGCCCCATACCCCGCGTATGTCAAGTTAATGTCACAAACTTTTTTCACTTTTCCCACGTGAAAATCGCTGAAACCCGCATGACTTCGTGGGGCGTACGGTTCGCTAATGCTAAGTTAGGGCAAAATTGACGGTGAATTAGTGTCAAGTTGTTTCAAGAAAATTTACTCTTTTCCCAATGCAATTTCTAATAATCTTCCTGCAACCTGAACATACTTTTTTCATCAGACTATCCTTTGCGTCGTCCTTGCCAAGCAGTTCCATTCCCTATGTCACACCAGTTCTTCATCTATAACCGCAAAAGTTCTACTATTTCATCTTTTACGATTACATGAATACCATTTTCCCGAACCATTTTCTGACTAAAGTCAGAACTTCCATATTTCCACTGTTATGGTCGTTATATGCCAAATTCTGATAGAACCTGATTTAATACAGTATATTATAATATGTTCTTTCGTTGCATAATTTTTTCCTGATTGTATGTGACTTGGGATATTTCCAAATCTTCTGTACTTTTCCGTAAAAAATCCAACCGCTGAAAATCCTCTTTTAGAAAGCTGAATTTCCGGCGAAACAATTGTGCAACATTGCGGCTAGCGGTCGTGAAAAAAATCTGCCTGCCGTGTGAAATGACCAACTCACGCAAAAAATCCATCAGCGACAGCACATTCAACTCATCAATATTTGCAACTGGCTCATCTATCAACAAAAACTCTGGTGCGGCACTATTTGATAGATGCAATTGAAAAAATACTGACAGTACCAAAGCAGTGCGCTGCCCAGTACTCATATTGACAACTGGGACTTTTTCCCCACTGCGCACCCCAACCAGCTCCTTACCTTCCATCGTAAGCCCAGAGAATTCCTGTGGCAAGTGCAGGCTCAAAAAAATCCGGCTAATCTGTTCAATATTTTGCTGGATAAACTCCTGGGAGTAAAATTCTAATTCACGCAGCCCTTCCAAACGTTTAACAACTTTTTGGTAATTGTTATATTCTTTTTTGATCTGTGTTTTTCTGGAAATCAGATTTTCACGATCTTGCTGATACGCTGAATATTCCATAATGTTCTTTACATCATTTAATATTTTTTCGCAATGTGCCTGCAATGCCATTCCATCCAAGTCAACAGCCTCACTTAATACCCATTCCGAAACATTTTCCCAAAACAGAATCATCTGTTTCCATCTAGCTGTATCATTTTCTAGAGCGGCTAGATAGCTATGGCACTCTTGTTGCTGTTCTGCGAGATTTTGAAATGAAATTGCATCCCGCTCTGCTTTTTTATTGGAAATATTATTCTCCAATTCATTTTTTTCCCATTCCAATTTCTGAAAAATATCAACTACTCTTTCCTGCAACATCTTACCTGAAAGCGTTCCGCATTCTGGATAATTATTTTTTAGAAAAAGTTCACGCACTCGCTCCTCTACGGTCAGAACATCCTCTAACGAAACCTTACTCCGTTTAGGAATATACAGTGCTTTGATACGTTTTTTTTCCTGTGCAAGCGCCTCTTGAAGATGACTCTTACGACTTTTCCAAATCTGTATTTCCTCCAATACTCGCTTAACCGCTTTCAACGGTTCACCAACGGCTAGCTGGGGATAAAGATTCTGTGCAGCCTTAAAGGCGGCAGTGACGATATCTGCCGTTTCACCTAATTGTCGCAACACCTTTCGCTGTCTGACAAGCTGTAATTCAATCCCTTCAAGTTTCTTTTTCTCCTGATAGAGTTGGCTTAATTCTTCTGAATAAATATCTTGTTCCTGTTCCAGGTGAAGCAGAATCGTTTTGGCTCCAATATTTTTTGTACCACACAGCGGGCATTGATGCAAGGAGGGTATTTCCTGAACAATCTGTTTACCAATACCTTGAAGCTGATTCATCAACTTTTTTCCTAATTCAGCATGTATTTCCTCTTCGCTAATCTTTGCTTCAACCTCGCTATATCTCGTACGAAATTCCGTTTCTTTCCATCGTAATTCTTCCCACTGTGCCGCCAAATCAGGCAATTCAGCGCAATCTAGCAATTTATAATATTTGTCCCAAAAGCTCTCTAAACGGTCAAATTTTTTCTCAAGTTTTTCCAGTTCCTGTCGTAATTCCCGAAAGTCCTGGAACACCTCAAATCGTTCTGTTTCAATCGCCAGCGCCGGCAGCCATTCTTCCAGTGGAGATAAATTTTCTTTTTGCTGCTTTATAAGTTTTAGGCGCTTTTCATCTCTGCCTATATCGCATTTTAGTTTTTCATAATCGCTATTAAATTTTTTAAATGTTTCTTGTATAGCGGCAGCTTTCTCACGAGTATGCAATAATTCATATTCAGTATTCTGCATTTTAGAAGCAAGTATCGTCCGGCTCAGTATTGGTTTACAAGCTTCCGCCTGATTTAATTCTGCCTGAATTTTTCCCAAAATTTCCGCAATCTGGCTATAGGATGCATTCGGCGCTAGGTTCAATCCACTGCGTTTGATATAACTCCGCAAGCCACTTTCGTCAATAGATTCTGTAAAGAGCGGTTTTCGTAAAAGTTCATCCAACCGTTCCATCTCCGCACATAGTCGGGAACTTTCCTGTTCGCATTTCTCCCTCCACATTTTGATATTCTTCCATTTTACTGTGGCCTCCGGCCCATATAAAAGCTTAGAAAAAATATCACCATGATCAGGCTGCTCGCTTGTGAACAAGTAAGTATCGTCAACTGAAAAATAATTATACCGATGAAAAAGCGCATTCAACTGCTCGGCAGTACGGTTCTCCGCGCGGTTTTTGTACCATTTCGCTTCCCTCTGTTTTTTCTCCTGTGAAGTAAATACCTTATGAACTTCGATCCTTTCCTTGTCTGTGCAGAGCATGAGCGAAACCTCCGCTTGGTCTGCCGGATCGTTCGGAACAAGATGCTGTTTGCGGACAGTGCCAGTCATTGCCAACTCGATTGCAGAAAAGACAGAGGTTTTCCCTGCTCCATTCGCACCGGAAAGTAGGTTTGCTTTGGGAAATAACAAATTCATATCACTGCTGTAAAAATGCGGACGGAATCCCTGCGGAACATGAATACTGTGTATAGAAGATATTTTTTCTGTTGGTGCGGAAGGAATATCGGATACACTTTTTTTCTGGGGGCTGATGCCAGAAGCAATCGCTTCAAACCTTGCACTTTGAAAACCCTCCAGACAAAATTCGTATTCTCCTTTCAGTATTTCCCGCCATTCGTGTTCTGGCTGTACCAATGGTCGATTGTTTGTTCGAAAAAGCGTGTATCCAACTGGTAGCCGCTCACCAAGTTCGGATTCTTTTAAAACTATCTTACGTATATAATTTGTATTGCGTTCAAGTTCAAAACGGGTATGCCGATCAATCTTCTCAAAATCCTTGTCCGAAAGGATACAGACAAGATATAGATTCCAACAAAGGTCGCTATGTAACATGTAGTAAGTCTTCTCAATCACCTCTGTAGAAAACTGTTCATCAAATAAAAGAAAGTCTCTCCATTTATCAAGTGATAGTGGCATTAACAAGTATTTTGCGAAAACTACCCCTGTTTCGGAATATATTTGATCAGCCCAAAAATATTTCATATCCTGCCAGACAAGCACTTCGCCAAGCCGCATTCCTTTTTCAGACAAAATTGCCATGATGGTATCAATCTCTACCATTTGTTAGATCCCCTTCCTGAATAAGATGGTCTCCATGCGATATATCAACCGTAGATTCGGGCAAAAAATGAAATTCTTTACCTGTAAAATCAGGATAAACGATGCCCAACTGACATTCCGCAAGGTTCGTGTTATTGTCAAATACTTTTTCCAAAAGAGTTTTTGATAGCTGTCGCGCCACAACATCATCTTTTGCAAAAACAATCAGCATTTTTCCGGCAGGAGAAAATACATTAAAACAGGAATGACTGTTTTCGCTATCTTCACAAATAAATTTATGCTCCCCTTTCAGGGCATATAACCGCCGAGGAATTGCGCTCCCTTTTAATACTTTACATACTAGCGTATAGAGATCACGGAATGCAGCACGTGCCGCAATAAAATCTGATTTATCCAATAAAATTCCCCAATCTGCAAGGTTTTCATCTTCGTCAATGGTCAGTAGCGTTTTTGCTGCGTTAGATAAAGTAACACTAAAAAAGCGGTCAACCAGATATTTGTCTGATTCTATGAATGGAAAGTGGTAACACGGTTCCAACCATGCCTGTATGTCTGCGGATTCTCCTAATTTTTCTTTCGCTTCATCAGATTTCATCCGGTCTTCCAACGTTAAGGAATACCCCGTAGATTTCCAGTCATCCCCTTTCCAGCAAAAACGATCAGTAGCTTTAAGGGAAGGTATTGTTGTAACCCCATATTGATTTGTAATCTGATTTGGCAGGATGATTGTCACAGCCTGTTCTGCAGAAGTGCTGAACCAAACTTCTGTTTTCTGCTTTTCCATAAACGCCGCAAAAAAATCAAAACATGCACTTTCCTTTCGTGCGTCTGTCGTATTCACTTGCCACTTTTCAATGGAAAGATCAGCATTCTTCTTATAGATGCAAGACCATGACAGTTCAATACACTTTGGTTTTTCACCAGGCTTACCATTGGCATTGACTAGCCTTGTACCTGCTGCCCAGTTACAGGTAATACATACTCCCAACTGATTATGATTCCACATTTCACAGCGAACCCTGCTAAAAACCTTATGTTTCGGGAACCGGTTCATTTGTGGATGCAAAATGATGATTCCATTCGTCAGTTTTTCACTTTGCAAATTCTGCCATGAAATACCATTATTCAAAGTGTCTGCACACAAAAAAGTAACAATCCGCTTGCCTAACGTAAAGATTTTGCTTCCTGTTGTTAGTCCCGCCACCTCGCAGGCACAAACAGGATCGCTCATATGCTGTGTTTTCATCTGCGGCGCAAGACATAAAAATTGCCTACCTTCTTTCCAGATACGAAAGCAATAGAACATCACATTTACAAATTTTTTTCGATTTACTCCACTGTTAACTGCATTTTCAATCAGGAGGATTTGCTCCATTTCCTTAAGTTGATCGAGCAGCACTTCAAAACATTTCCTGGGGATTCCCTGACAAGGAAGACACCATAACTTCATTTCGTCCGGCCATACTCCCTTATCAGTGGCAATCTGTCTCAACAGGTTGATGCTGATGCAGTATTCTGGAAAAAGCAAGAGGTCAATCCCATTCCTATTTGCAATACGCAAAAGGCTGGCACATTTTCGATCGTGAACTTCGTTTGCAATGTATACGCTATTATGTGTATAGTAAATATCTTCCTGCATTTGTATACGCATCAAGCTAAAAGTGTCATAATCCAAATCGCAGCAACTAAGACAAACCGGTTCGTACCCCCTCTTCTGAACCTCGTCAAAAAGATCAATATATTCAATACCTGGCATTCGGTATTCTCCTCCTTACGAAACATTCTTTACATTTGTAATTATAACATACATATGACATTTTGCTACATTTTTCGTCAATACCGGTGCTGGTGCATTCCTTTTGACCTTTTACTGGTTTAATCCCTTCCATCCTTACTTCAGATCTTCCGATATGCTTTTCAGTGACATGCTTGTAGCGACATTCATAAATCTGGAATAGTCGACTATTACATAAGAACATACATACTCTTTTTCGATGCAACTAATAATCCAACTTTCAGTTAATAAACTCATTCACCATCAAAATATAAACAAGAGAAATTTATCAACTAACAAAATCAGGGAAATGCTTTTAAAATAAACCATTTCCCTGATTCATAATTCTAATGAAAATATCTACATATCTTTTTACACTGTCTGAAGCCCCGCAAGCAGCTTTATCTCTGCAATATCAAGTCCTGAATATTTCGCGATCTTATCAATCGGCAATTCCCCATCCTTCAGCATTCTTAGTGCTGTCTCTTTCTTCGCTTCATCCTTTCCTCTATTCAAAATTGTCCTCGCTTCTGTCTCAAGTAGTGCTCCGCTCATCATTCCACCTATGCCTTTCTGCACATTCTCATACTTCTGTGCGATTTCTTTTATCACATCACCAGATAGTTCTATAATTGTACGTTTGTCAAATGCACCAATAATCCCTTCCTGTTCCAATTTATCAAGTCTATTCAAAATATCCTGATACTCCACCTTCAATTCTGCCAGCTTCTGCTCATTACTATTATACACCTTAAAGTTCTTTTCATGTGAAAAAATATAAAACGGAATTAACAGTAATAAGCCTTTTGAAAAGATATACTCCAGAGAATACCCCTGTATCTTCATGATTGGCACATCATATTCCACAGTACCACCTGGCGTTTTTACCACATACCGCATTTTATCAGGTGTCTTCATATATGTTCTAAGATACAATACTGCTGTATTCGGGAATGTTACAGTCAGTGTTTCATTAATGACCTCACCCTCATCCAATGCTATTTGGGCATCGTACTCGAACAACCGGATTGTCATTCGCCCATCCGGCAGGCTGCTCTCACATTCAAGATGATATTTTTTCTTTATCTTTCCAAATATTGTGAAATTAGTATCCGTTATTCTTTCCTGATTTGCTGCATCCTGTTGGTCGATAAAATGCTCATTGGGATGAAACTCTATTTTCTCATTTCCTGTATAATCTTCCCCAAAAATCTCATTGAGCACAGGGATGACCATCTGTCTACAGTCATTCAAGATTGTCCGAAATGCCCCGTCATATATATTCCCCATATACAATCCTCCGTACTTCTTATTTATATCATATCATTTTCCTACTGTATATACAACTAAATTCAAAATACAATCTGTCTATTTACATAAGTGCTCTATTCGACACCATATATCAAAAATAGAGTACCTATTAACCCAAAAACTTACTTTATTTTACCTTGGTAGACTGTTTTCGACACACAGCGCCCCATACCCCACCTGCGGATTCGGATACACCTCAAACCCCGGCAGCGCCCTCGCCCCTCTCCTCAAATAAGCCTTCACCTTCTCCCCATACAGATAAGCATCATTCCCTTTCACAATCCCCCACTCCATCATAAGCGCCGCCCCGCCCGTCACAAAAGGCGTCGCAAAAGAAGTCCCCGTAAACTGCGCATATCCTCCACCAACCGCCGCCGTAGTCACATCCACCCCCGGCGCCACGATATCCGGTTTCACCAAATTCGTCTCCCTCGTATACCCTCTCCCCGAAAAATCCGCATAGGCAAACGTAAGGGCATTATAAGCCCCCACCGTAATCACCCGCCCCGCCGTTGACGGAATCGTAAGCGTCGTCTGCTCCGTCGGGAATAAAAAACCTGTCCCCCCGTTGAGAACATTTTCACTGGGCAGCCATAATTCATACGCTCCCGAAACCACCTTCCGGGGCTTCAGAATTATCCGCCACACTCCGCTTGCCACATAATTCTCCCGTGGAAGCATATCAATAAAAATCTCCTGCGCTGTGCTATAAGGGCTGGGTTCCCCATAATACAGCAAGATCTCAGTCTGCCCAACCGTAAACCGCTGAGGGCCGAGAATCTCCTGAAGCGGCCCCACCGTAACCCCTGCAGGGGTCATCAGGGAAATATCCACTACATCCGTATACTCTTTCCATATTTGTATACTAAACGAAGGCTGGTTATTCTGCACTGCCAACTGGATAATCTCTTCCCGCCCCTCCCGCATTACACCGGATGTATGCCCCGCGCTGGCCGCCTCATTGCCGGAGCCGATACAGATACAGATCTTCCAGATATTAGAAATATCGTCAATGAATCTCTCCAACAACGACGTTCCGTCATGGGACCCGTAAGTATTTCCAAAACTTATATTCACGGCAACAGGCATCCGAAGCTCCAACGCCTTTCTTACCACATAATCAATACCCTGCATCAGCTCCGTCGTCCGCGGAAACCCTTCCTGTCTGGGGTTTCCTAATTTTACTACCAGCAGTTCGCTTTCCGGCGCGACACCTGCATATTGCCCATTACTGTTTCTGCCGTTTCCCGCCGCAACTCCGGCGACCGCCGTCCCGTGTCCGGAAGTATCCAAACTGGGAACCATCCTCCTCCTGCCCTCGAACGTCGTCTGCCTAAGCGCTTCATTAATCTGTTCCGCCGTATATTCAGCCCCAATCCCATACCCCCTGGGCGGAACTCTCCCTTCACCGGGCGCAAGCGACTGATCCCACAATGCACGGATCCTCGTTGTCCCGTCCTCGTTACGAAAATCCATATTCTCATACTCAATTCCGGAGTCAATCAAAGCAATCAAAGTACCCTGTCCATATAGAGACAAACGGGTATCCTGTACCGTATTGATACATGATACCCGCCTTCCATTTGCAACCTGAAAAAACAACCTCTTTGGTTTTTCAATATATTCTACCTCCGGAATCTGTGCCAGCGCTCCGATCTCCGACTCCCGGATCGTAATGACGGCATACTCGTTCTGAAGCTCCGCCACTTTTGACGCCAACGCCCTCACACTCTCAAGGTTCCCGGAATACTTTATGATCAGATCCCATTCCCGCTCCCCGGGGTCATAGCCTACATCCAATTCCAATGATTTCTCCCGCTCTTCAACCGTCGCATCCAACGCTAAATTCAACAAATTTTCGATTTTCTGGCTCGCCATACAATCTCTTCTCCATTCCCATATTTGCAGACATATATCAAATGCTCCGCCCACACTGTAGTATATTCCTAATACACTAGTCTTATTCCCTATGCCCAAACGGTTCTCTGATGAAATGTGTATACCGTTTTCCCATTCCCAATCGGCTCTCCGGTGAAATGTACATGCCGTTCTTCCCATTCCCAATCGGATTCCGGTGAAATGTACATGCCGTTCTTCCCATTCCCAATCGGATTCCGGTGAAATGTGTATGCCGTTCTCCTCATTCTCAACCTGTACTCCGAATAGATATGTATACCTTTCTTCCCATTCCTAAACCATACTCTAAGGAAATTTGTATACCTTTCTTCCCATTCCTAAACCATATTCCCCAAAAATTTGTATACCGTTTCCCACTCCCAAACGATACTCTAAAGAAATTTGTATACCTTTCTTCCCATTCCTAAACCATACTCTAAAGAAATTTGTATACCTTTCTCACCATTCCCAAACGATACTCTAAAGAAATTTGTATACCTTTCTCACCATTCCCAAACGATACTCCAAATAAATATAAACACCATTCTTCCCATTTTCAAAAGACGCTCCAAATAAATATGTATGCTGCTCTTCCCATTCCCAAAATCACCCGAGTTAAATATATACACTGTTCTCCCTACGCCTAAAAGGCACCCAAGTTAAAGATGTATATCTTTCTCCCCATTCCACAAATAAATATACAAGTACAAAAAGCAGATGTCCGGCTTCATTTTCCCGACATCTGCTTTTGTCAATCCTAATATCCTGCAATCAGCTTCACTTCTTACGCTAATATAAAACCTCAAATAAAGCAAAGCCTTCCCCGCTTTTCAATATAATTATTCCTCGTATAAGTCCATATCTTCTTCACTTTTCAATATAATTATTCCTCGTATAAGTCCATAATCTTCTCAACTTTTCAAAGAATATTTCCTCGTGTAAGTCCATAATCTTCTCAACTTTTCAAAAAATATTTCCTCGCATAAGTCCACAATCTTCCCCGATTTTCAAGAACAAGCTTTCCTCATATAAGTCCATCTCTTCTCCACTTTTCAAAAAAATATTTCCTCATAAAAAACCATATCTTCTTCGCTTCACAAGAAAATACAAGAAAATTCTTTCATCATATAAATCCATTTTTCTCCACTTTACAAGAAAATTTTTCATCATATAAGTCCATTTCTTCTCAGCTTTTCAAGAAAGTCCTTCCCCCATATAAGACAAATTCTTCCCTACTTTTTAATAAAATCAAACCCCAGATAAGGCGCAATCTCAACCGGTATAAAATACCCCCGCTCATACCGGCAAACCGGACACATAGGCGGAACCATCTTCCCGGACTGGATATGCCCACAGTTCATACACATCCACTGTCCGCCGGCTTCGCACTCAAAATACTTATTCTGCTCCAATAGCTCCGAAAGTTTCGCAAACCGTCTTGCATGAACCGCCTCTACCTCCGCGATCTGGTAAAACGCAGACGCCGCCTCAAGAAATCCTTCTTCTTTCGCTGCGTTTCCGAACGCCTGATATACGTCGTCCGCCTCTTCCATCTCGTTGTGTTCCGCCTTCTTCAGCAATTTCACAACATCATCAAAATGATCCACCGGATATCCGCCCGAAATCTCAATCGTCGTCCCTGACAGGTTTTTAAGCAGGTCATAATATCGTTCCGCATGGGCGCGCTCCTGATCCGCCGTAAACAGAAATACCTGTTGAATAGAATAAAGTCCCTGTTTCTTCGCCGCATCCGCCGCAATCGTATACCTGTTCCTCGCCTGACTCTCCCCGGCAAACGCCCGCATCAGATTCTCCCTCGTCTTACTCGTCTGAAATTCAACCGCCATGTCACATTCTCCTTTTCATTTTCCGGGGTTCGCTGAAAGCAGCGCCGCCATTTCCCGCAAGTCCCCTTGTTATCCTTTAGTATGTGACAGAAAAGCCAGATTATTCACCCTGACGGACAGGCTGTCAATTGAAGCCGATAATCCTTCTCGCCACGCTGTACACAAGCGACGAAATCTTCCTCCCGGACTTTCCCGGTATGTTCATCGTCTGCCCGAGAATCCCGTACCGAATCTTAAGATACGCCTTAAAATCCTTCATTTTCAGATACTTCCACAGCTCCCGCTTCTTCTCGATATTCTCATTCGTTTTGGAGCGTATCAGGATAATCGAAGAAACGGTCATCATAATCGCCAGATAATTGATCATGTACTGTCTTAATTTCTTGCTGGAAATCTTCTTCAAATCATACATGTCGATCATAGTCTTTGTGACGAAAATCTGCTGATCCGCCCTTGCAATCATGTTCTTCTCATTCACAGACTGATCGTCCCTGCCGATAAAATACCGGTAGAAGTCCACATCCAGATAATATATCTTACGGACATGGGGCAGGGGGTAATACACGTAAATATTATCCACATAAAAGGTATGCTTAGGCAGCTTCATCTGAATCAGTTTCAGCAGATCCGTACGGTAAATCACAGAGTGCATCAGGATATACTGGTCCAGACGGAAATGGCCGATATCGTCCCACCGGAAAATCTCGTCCTGAGGCAGCGCATTGCGGTAGTGGACGCATTTTTTATGGGCCGCACCCGTCTTCTCATAAACAAAATTTGATATCAACATATCAATCTGCCCGCCGTCATCCTCAAGGTTGCGAAGCAGCGTCAGGATTTTGCACAGCGCCTCTTCGTCTACCCAGTCGTCGCTGTCCACCACCTTAAAATACTTGCCCCGGGCAGCGCCAAGCCCCTCGTTCACCGCATCTCCATGGCCGCCGTTTTCTTTATCTATTACCCGTACAATGCCGGGGTATTTTTCCATATATTCGTGGGCAATCTTTGACGTACGGTCTGCGGAGCCGTCGTTTACGATCAAAATCTCAACCTCATCCCCTCCCGTAAGGATACTCTCGATCGCCCGCGCCATATAATCCTCTGAATTGTAGCATGGGATTGCAAATGAAATATACTTCATTCTCTTCATTCCTCCTGGTCATTCATACACACCCCGGACAAAAAGTCCCCGAGTGATTCTATACCTTGCTTAGTATAAATCATTTTCTCCTTTTTTCCAACCTATTCCCGGCAAAATCTTCCATATATCCTTGTTCATAATTTGTTCATTCTTCTTTCAAAAAACCTTCACTTCTTCAACATGGTTTCTTCACAGGTCTGGCTTATACTAAATTCATCGAAGCAATTCGAGACAAGATACAGACCATTTACTAATAGTTTTAAACTATTTTTGATTAAACTTTTTCATAATACATGCCGGGGATTGAGTTCATCAATCACCCGGCATCCTCCCTTTTATCAGGGTTTATTCATCTTATTCTACATCTTTGTTACCACCATATTCCGCTGCCGGTATCCGTCGTTATCCTTCTGGCTTAACTCCCGTTCCACCTGAGCAAGCTCCTGCTCCAAACTCCGAATTCTCCTTTCGTCCTTCTCTGTCCTAATCTGGCCTTCAAGCTCTTCCTTTCGCTTCTTTAATTTTTCAATTTCACGGTCAACCTTATCCGTGCTTCCCAGATATTTTTCCGTTTTCTTTCCCTCTTGCTTCTTTGATACCTTATCCGGTTCCCTGCCTTTTTCCGGAATCTTGCCGGGTTCGCTATCCCCGTCTGTTCCCGGAACATATTCATCCCTTGTGCGCCGTACCGGGCCGCTTTTTACTTCCTTTGCAGAAGAATCCCCCTCCTTTTCAGCCCTTCTCTCTTCCAGTCTTTCTCTCCACTGCAAATACGGATCTGACTGGCTGTTGTTCACTCTTGATATCGGTCCCATATGCTCCCTCCTTATTGTGCCTGCTGCCAAAACAGCGTCTCAACTCATCTGCTTACCCCTCCATTTTAACCGGATACCGCTGGATTTCAACGGCTTTGAACCGAGCTGTCATTTTGATGTACTGAAATGTAATCTCTTCACATACCTCTACTAGTGTCTGCATTATGTTCAGGCAGCACACTAGTGTGACAACACATTTACAGTTCGACAAATGACTTGCCTGGATTTCCATCTGCAGCGTTGGCTTCACTCAACGATGCCACCGCATCGCCTCGTTCAGCCGCCTTGCAGTCTGAAAATCCATTCTGCGTCATTTGTCTGAAAGTAAATGTGTCGTCACACTAGTTCCGGCAGATTTGATCCCCCGAAAGATTCAAAAGCACATTCAGCCGGAACCGCCGGTTTTCCATCTCCGTTATCATTGCGCCGTGATACTTTTCCGCAACAGCCTTTATATTTGAAAGACCAATCCCTGTCTCCACAGACGTTCCCTCCCCGCAGGTATTACCGAATTCCAGCATATAATAATCTCCCTGCCGTTCTCCCTTCACAGAGATCACCTTCTGCCCATCCTCGGCGTCGGCGCAGGCCTCAAGAGCGTTATCCAGCGCATTTGCAAAAATCACACATAAGTCAAAATCATCAATCCCGCAAGTTTTCGGCAAGATGACAGACACCTCCGTATCAATCCCCTTTAAACCCGCAAGCTCCATTTTCTCTCCCATCAGCACATCCACCACGGGATTACCGGTTTGATATGGAAACGACAATTCTGCCGTCTTGCTTTTCAGTTTCTCCAGATACTCTTCTGCCTCGGCAATCTGACCTGTATTCAAAAGATTGCCCAATACGGATAAATGATTCTTGATATCATGGCGGAACGCCCGTGTTTCCCCATACCGTATCTGTACCTGCGCGATGTAAGTCCTCTGTGCCTGCGCCGCCTGAGATAAGGAGGCAAGTTCTGCCTTGGTCTTTAGCTCAGAACACGCTCTTCTATATGCATACAGGGTGCAAAAAAGCGCGCACAGTCCCAGAATCTGCAGCAGCATCAGCATAATATGCTTTCCCGGATCATAGGGATCCACCTTCACAAAGGTATATGAATTCTGCATAATGTAAAACTCCGCCGCACTGAAAAACAGGCCGGATAACATCAGGATCCAGATATAAGATCCACCTTCTTTCAGCGATAAGACCTTAACAATAAACACATAAAAGAAGGCGCTGATTCCGAATGTGAGCGCCGTTGCAAGGATAAGGAGCATGTATAACGCCGTCCCTCCGAGAAAAGGCGGCAAAATTATGAATTCTGCAGAATTCATAATTCCAAAGGATAACTGCGTGACATAGACGGCAAGAATAGACGATACCAATGACACGGAAGAGCAATTTCCAAACACCCTCCGGCTTATAACATATAAGGCCGCTATCTCTTCACAAATGCAGATGATTTCGGGAAACTTCAGCGCGACGGAAATCACCTGAACTACGCAGAGCACGAAAAAATATATGATAATCTGCCAAACCTTCCATTCTTTTCCTGTAATACGGGCGGCAAACACAATGTGCCCGACACTTAATCCGGCTAAAGTAAACACATCAAGCAGTACACTGAACCAATCCATATCCGGCCTCCATATTAACTATCATCGTCTTTGATTTTCAGCTGCCTTTTCTTGCCTTCATATGCATGAGAAGCGCCTGCGTCAGCTCCCGCTCCCGCAGCCTCGACACAGGAATCCTCTCTCCTTGGGGCAGCAAAACCTGTCCCGCCTCACATCCCCGTACACAGTCAAGATTCACAAGATAACTCCTGTGGCACTGAAAAAAACGCCCGTCCACACGGCATTTCAGATTCTCCATCCTGTCATAATAGTCGATCACTTCACCGTTATTCTTGTGAATATAGATCTTCCGTCCCTGAACCTCGCAGTACACGGTCTCAGACAGAAGCACAACCTGACTTTGATTTCCCCGCCGCACCAGAAGCCTCTCCTTTGGCTTTAACATAATAGACCGAAACGCCCGGTCCATCGTCCGCATGAAGCGCCCTTCATCCAGCGGCTTAATTAGATAGCCGCAGGCTTCCACCTCAAAGGCCTCGAACACATACTCCTCTAATACGGTCACGAAGACCAGCAGGCTGCGGCTTCCGCTCCGTCTGAGCCGCCTTGCCGTTTCCATACCGTCGGGCTGCTTCATCCGGATATCCAAAAAGATTAAGTCAAATTCCTGCCCGCTCTCAAGAAGCTGTTTTCCGCTTTCGAAGCCGCTGATCTGATAAGCCGCGTCCCGCCTTTCAGCCATATATTTTGAAAAATAATCAGAAAGCTCTTTTCGCATGACCGGTTCGTCATCACAGACTGCAATTTTAAGCATATTTATCACCACACTATTAATCCACTGTCGGCAAACCCATTCTGTCCGGACAGTTTTTTATTATCTTATCAGAATACCAAAAATCTTGTTACATTCCAACCTCCTTGTCATGAAATGATAAAATCCTGTTACATATTGACTGAGGTTCTGACATTCAGCGTTACGCCCCAATTTCATTCTTTCCATAAAGACTCCTCTATAGTATAATAAACGTTATAAGACCGAAAATTATATTAAATCAAAAAGGCGGTGTACCTATGATCTGTCATATTGCCATATGCGATGATAATCCCGCAGACTCCGGATATCTGTCAAAGCTTCTGGATATCTGGGCAATGAAACAGAAGATCCAACTTAAGACAGAAATTTTTCCTTCGTCCGAAGCCTTCCTGTTCCGCTATGCGGAAAATAAAAACTTTCACATCATTCTGCTTGATATTGAAATGGACGGCATGGACGGCGTTACCTTGGCGAAACAGGTCCGCCAAGGCGATGAAGCCCTGCAGATCATCTTTATTACGGGCTATTCAGATTATATCGCGGAAGGCTACGAAGTCGCGGCCCTGCATTATCTGATGAAACCGTTGAACGAAGACAAGTTCTATTCCGTGATGAATAGAGCCGTTGAAAAAGTGAACCAGAACGACCGCTGCCTGAATCTCAATCAATCCGGCGAAATGGTGCGAATCCCGCTCTATGAGATCCGTTATCTTGACGTCCGGAAAAACTATGTGACGATCCACTGCCGAAAAGATTATACGGTCAAACAAACTTTGAACTTTTTTGAAAAAGAGTTGGATAACCGTTTCTACCGTGTGGGGCGTTCGCTGATTTTGAATCTGAACGATATCCGGCGGATTACAAAAACAGAAGTCCATCTATCGGACGGCTCGATACTCCCTCTTCCCAGAGGCGCGTACGATCCCCTGAACCGGGCTGTCATCACCTGCACTTAACCGGCCGGCGGCGTCTTTCCCGGACAATGTTTTTTATTATATTATCTTTACGATACTTACAGGAGGTTGATTATGTCATTTTTATCCCGTCAAATCGACAAACGGTTGGCCGCCTATCAGCGGGAACTGATCGAAACCCACTATCAGGAGGTAGAGAATATGTACCGCCAGATCCGCGGCTGGCGGCATGATTACCGCAACCACATACAGACGATGAAGGTATTTGCCGCCGACGGAGATCTGGAGGCGGTCAAGTCTTATCTGGACGAACTGGATACGGATCTGAATTCGGTAGATACCGTAGTAAAAACCGGCAACCATATGGCGGACGCCATTCTGAACAGCAAGATTTCCCTTGCCCGTTCCAAAAATATCACCGTCCATGTAGATGCCCATATTCCCGTAAAACTTCATATGTCAGAGCTAGATCTGTGCGTAATCATCGGCAACCTCTTTGATAACGCAATCGAAGCCAGCCTCTCTCTTGCGGAAGCCGACCGCTTAATCCGGGTATACATGGATATGAAAGGTACGCAGCTCTATCTGTCTTTTACCAACTTCACCTCCGTAAAGAAACAGCATAAGAAAGGCCGGCTGTTTGAAACGACCAAAGGCAGCGGTCATGGATTCGGGCTGGTACGTATTGACCAGATCATCGAACGGCTGGACGGATATCTGAGCCGAAACAGTGAAGACGGGGCATTTACGACAGAGATTCTGATTCCTCAATTATAACTTCCATTCATCTATATCTAATTCATCCCCCCATTTAAGCAATTCGTCCCCTAAAAAATCAGGGGACGAAATTTTATACTATGATGTCCATGAACCCTTTAAGTTCAACAAATCAGGAGGTAAATATGACAAAACAAGCACAAAAAAAATCAAAGTATAATCTATGGCAGAATACTGGTTTCATGGTACGTCTTGCCTTGAAAATCCATCCCGGCGTCATCTTCATATGTATTACTCTGGCGCTGTCCATTGCCGGGGGACAGGTAGCGGAGCTATTGTTCACGCCTTCCATCTTACAGAAGCTTGAGACGGGCGCGCCGCTGCCGGAGGTACTGCTCACCATCGGCTTATTTTGCGGCAGTCTCTTGATTCTTAACGGACTTACCGCTTATTTAAATGAAAATACTCTGTATGGGCGTGTGGAAGTCCGGTCAGAAATCATACGGCAGATCGGCAGTAAATTAGCCCGCACCTCATACGTCAATCTGCTTGATACGAAATTTATCAGCTTCAGGAGCAAAGCCTATCAAACATGCTCTGCCAATTCACAGGCGGCAGAGGCAATCTGGGACGTCTGGGTCATGATCCTGACAAACACCATGGGATTTCTGGTCTATCTCCTGCTGCTGTCCGAACTGAATCCGTTCCTCATTGTAGTCATCATCATTACCACAATGACGGGTTTCTTTTCCAGCAAGCGTCTGAACGAATGGGGATACCGACACAGGGAGGAGGAAGCCGCTTATGAAAAACAGATGGACTACATCTGCCAGACAGGCTCCCAGCGCAGTTTTGCCAAAGACATCCGTATCTTCGGGCTGCGCACATGGCTTACAGAAGTATGGGACCGCGCTTTTCATCTGTACCAGTCATTCCTTGCCAGACGGGAAAAGGCATACATTTGGGCAAATATCATTGACCTTTTGCTGACCTTGCTCAGAAACGGTATCGCTTATGCCTATCTGATCGGGCTGACCATAAGAGACGGGCTTCCGGTCTCAAAATTTCTGCTTTACTTCACTGCCGCCACCGGTTTCACTACCTGGGTTGCGAAAATTCTCGAGCAGTTCACCCAGCTGCACAAGCACAGTCTGGATCTGTCTGCCCTCCGGGAATATCTGGAATGGCCGGAACCCTTCAAGTTCGAGGATGGGACCGCGCTCCCCCAAAACCCGGACGGATATTACGAGCTTCGTCTGGAGGATGTATCCTTCCGGTATCCCGATACTTCACAGGATATTCTCTCCCATGTGAACCTGACCATTAAGCCGGGGGAGAAGCTTGCCATCGTCGGCACAAACGGGGCAGGCAAGACGACGCTTGTAAAGCTTGTCTGCGGATTTCTGGATCCGACCCAAGGCCGTGTTCTTCTGAACGGCGAAGATATCAGGCAGTACAACCGCAGGGATTACTACAGGCTTTTTTCCGCCGTGTTTCAGGAGTTCTCCGTTCTGGACGCCAGCATTGCGGAAAATGTAGCCCAGCAGGTGGATCACATTGATATAGAAAAAGTCCGAAGGTGTCTCGAATATGCCGGCATGGAAAAAACCGTAGACGCGCTTCCCGACGCCCTGAATACAAAAATTGGCCGCCAGATCCACGAGGACGGGGTTGAACTGTCCGGAGGACAGATACAAAAACTGATGCTGGCGCGGGCTTTCTACAAAGACTCCCCTGTCATCGTGCTTGACGAGCCTACCGCCGCCCTTGACCCTATAGCGGAAAATGAGATCTATCTGAAATACAATAAAATGACAAAGGGAAAAACAGCCTTGTTCATCTCGCACAGACTTGCCTCGACCCGTTTCTGCGACAGGATTCTATTTCTGGACCAAGGACAGATTGCAGAAGAAGGCTCCCATGATTCACTGCTTTCACTTGGCGGCAGATATGCTGAATTATTTGAGATACAGAGTCACTATTATAAAGACAGCAAAACAAAAACAGTTTTGACATAAATATAAGGAGATAATGACCATGAGCGACACTAAACTATCCTACAGGGAAGCGATCAAACTGAACTATCGCTCCATCACAGTCTGGCAGAAATTCTGCCCCGGGCTGTTCTTATCCATCCTGCTATCTTCCGGCTTTGAAGCCCTAAGCCCCTATGTGACCATCTGGCTGTCTGCCCGGATCATCGGCGAACTGGCAGGAAGGCGTAATCCGCAGGAGCTTCTAAGGCTGGTAATACTTCAGTTAGCTTCGGCGGCAATACTGGCATTAGCAGGGGGAATGGTAAACCGCTGGAAAAACTATAAACAACATTCTTCCGCCCGCATCTTCGACAAAATCTACATGGAAAAAATGTTTGAAATGGATTATGCGGACATTGACCGGCAGTACGTTTTCGACCTGTACTCCCAGATCCGCCAAAATGATCTTGCAAGCTGCTGGGGGCTCCGTTTTACTGTGCTGCATTTCGAAAGATTTGCCACGGCCGCGCTCCAATGCCTTGGGGGAATCGGCATGACCGTAAGCCTGTTCCTGTCTCCCATCCCCAAAGGCGGCAGCTTTACCTTCTTAAACCACCCTCTCTGCGTAGTAATGATTGTAACGCTCATGCTAATGGCTGCGGTACTTTCCTCCGTATGCTCCAATCAGTCCAGCCGTTACTGGATCCGTTATGCGCCGAATACGAGGCTTGGCAACCGTTTCTTTCGTTTCTACGGTATGATAACCGAGTATCGGAAGCGGATGGAAGACTTTCGGATCTATAGCCAGCATGAAAATGTCTACAGCATTTACATGAAACGCAACCTTCAATTCACCTCAGATTCTGAAATCGGCAAATGGGCAAAAGGGCCTATGGGGCTGTGGGCGGCTCTCTCCGAGGGTATTTCCGTATTGCTGACAGGTATGGCATGCCTCTTCGTGTGCCTGAAATTCCTGGCAGGAGCTTTCGGCATCGACTCCGTGACGCAGTATATTTCCGCCATCAACAGGCTGTTTCAGGGAATCTCCGAATTTTTGAGATATCTGGCACCTCTGTATGCCAACGGTGAATTTTTAAAAACCTCCTTTGAATTTTTGGATCTTCCCAACAACATGTATCAAGGCAGCCTCACCACGGAAAAACGCTCCGACCGGCAGTATGAGATTGAATTCCGCGACGTCTCCTTCCGATATCCCGGCAGCGACCAATACGTCTTACGCCATGTGAATCTAAAGTTTAAGGTCGGAAGCCGTCTGGCAGTGGTTGGCATGAACGGATCCGGAAAGACTACCTTTATTAAACTGCTATGCCGCCTTTATGACCCTTGTGAGGGACAGATTTTGCTGAACGGAATCAACATACGAAAATATCAGTATAATAATTACGTTAATCTCTTCTCCGTTGTCTTCCAAGATTTTCAGCTATTTGCCCTTCCTTTAGGGGAAAATGTCGCCGGAGCGGCAGACTATGACCATGAATACGCTGAAAAATGCCTTAAGCAGGCAGGATTTACCGACCGTCTTCCTTCCATGCCGGATGATCTGGACACCTACCTTTATAAAGAAATGAAGGAAACCGGAGTGAACGTCTCCGGCGGGGAAGCGCAGAAGATCGCCATCGCAAGGGCGCTTTACAAAGACGCTCCGTTTATCATACTGGACGAGCCTACGGCCGCCTTAGATCCTGTCACAGAGATGGAGATCTACTCTAAATTTAATGATATTGCAGGCGATAAGACGGCGGTCTACATCAGCCACCGGCTGTCCTCCTGCAAATTCTGCGATGAGATCGCCGTATTTCACGAAGGGGCAATCGTTCAGAAGGGAACCCATGAAGAACTGGTTTCCAACGAAAATGGAAAATATTATGAATTGTGGCATGCACAGGCGCAATATTATGTGACTGACAAAGCGTAAAATACCTGCTGAGACTGTCTTGCCGAAAAAGAGGCTGTCTTGCTTTTTGCAACAGCCCCTTACTAATTTTCAACTATATTACATCGGTGTTCCCACTTCAATCAGATTACCGTCCAAATCGTAAAAACGGATTACTTTCTGTCCCCAGCTATGTGTCATAATCGGATTAACATATCGAATTGACGGATATAATTTTTCCAATTTTTCAACAAAGGTTTCTATATCCCGTTCTTCAAAATACAATTCACAGGAATTATTTTCCGGAATAATATCTTTTCCAAGAAACTCTTTCCAAATTTTTTCATCTTGAAGTACAAGGCCTTCCGTTAAAATCATATTGCCGTCATTGTCAAGAACCATATCAAGGCCAAACAGGTCATGGTAAAACCGCTTTGATTTTTCAATATCTTTAACGACTATCAGAATATTTTTTAATTTCATAATGTTTTGCCTCCTAATTAATAAAGAGTTTCCCTTATTTTTCTCATTTCCCTCCACACATTATCTCCGTAATTACTTACCAAAACAGAAATTATATTTGTCCATCTCATAGTAACCTGTTGATTTCATACCGCATCTATCAAAAATATTCTCTTTCAGGTATTGGTCAAAATACATTCCTGTAATTTTTTCTATTATCATTGCAAGCAATACATACCCTGAATTATTGTATTGAAATCTTTCACCTCTCGGGTACGTCATCGGCTTATTTATAAACAGCGGAAGCAAATCGCTGTTATGCCTGATCTTGTAATTGGGATAATCAATCCACAACTCTTCATATTCGTCCATAACATTTTCATCAAAATAATCGGGTGCTCCTGACGTATGATTTAAGAGCTGTTTGACCGTAACATTCTTATACTTTACTGGCCGACGCACTTGCGAATTTTGTTTCCTCCGTGTTGGAAACTTCATTGGGCATATCTTCGAACCCATTTTCTCTTTTATATAAGACTTTACCGTCCTGCACGATATATATGTTTCCCCTGAAATTTTTATCGATCATTTCTTTTATATCCTGTCTTAGCATTAACACACTCTCCCACCAGCATCTTCTTTGCCGTTACTTTTTTACATAAAATTTGTGAAAGTATCTGTCCTTGAAACATTGTCAACATGAATATAAATATCCATACATGTAATACCCTCTTTTTCATACACATGTTCAAAACAGGATAAAATACCATCCTTTGGTTTTTCACAAAACCCGTTTGCCTGTAAAAAATCCAGTATTTTTTTATAGGCAATCGGAATCCGCCCTAAAGACGCCGCAAAAGGATCGTATATTGTAATCACCGCATAATCCGCTTCTTTCTGTTCAGCAAATTCCACTCCCGGACAGCTTGTTTCAAAACCTTCCGGCAAAATATAAGCGGCTACATATCCGCGAAGCCCAAACCGATTCTGCAATTCAGATATGGCGAACGGGAAATCCCATCCTATTCTCATTGCATCCGGCTGAAATTCCAGCAGACCTGACCGTCCGGCCCAATTGTCCATATAAAAATTGACGTCATCTTCCGGGTTTGGCGTAAGCATGACATATCGCGCCATCCGGAATCCTTTCACTCTTTTCACTGTAATCTCTGAAAAAGCTTCGTCGCAAACATTAAGATCCTCTTTCACTAAAACGTCTAATTTGCACGAAAAAACATCGCTTAAGGAAACCAGTTTATTCAATTCCGGGGTAATTTCATCTGCTTCCCATTTAGATATTGTCTGACGTGAAACCGACATCATCCCCGCTAACTGTTCTTGTGTAATCTTCTTTTGTTTTCTTAAAAACTGAATATTTTTTCCTAAACTCATAGTATTTTCCTCCTAAACCCACATATCGCCGAAGCTATGGATTTATATTACCATAACCGTTAAGGAAAATACACCAACTCAAAAACGCTATTTTAGAACGAAATGTCAACCGGAGGTTTACATTGCATCAGTCAGATATTAATTGATCATCTGCGTGACAGGAAAAGGCGGAACGCTTGACCGCTTCTGTCAAATAGTTTTGTAGGCGCTGTCTGAAATGGAGATATCGTATTAACGCCCAATGTATATGCAACATTCTCAACTGCCCTTGTCATAATATGCGATTTTATCATTTCATATCGAAATACATCATTGCTGTCACTTACATCATAAAATACTACTATATTCATATCAGTTTGCTTTTCATTTTCCAATCGCCGACTTGAAATATTCCCTCATCCTTCCCCATCGCAAAATTATCTTTATCCCATCCCCACAAGGCTCTTTTTTTATAACTTTGTCTTTCTTTAAATGGCGAAAAGAGCGCATCTCTGAAAACAGATGCTTCACCGATTATATAAATTTAAAATTCGTATCTTGTACCATGTGATAGCAATAGTCCATCTGTTAGCTCTACACACAAAATAATGGTATTTTCATCATCAAAATCATTATGTCCATTGTTAATCCATTCGGCAAAAGCAATTTTCAATTTTTCAGCAATCGCACTATTTTCTTTTTTCCCAAAATAACCTAAATTAATTCCCTTTCCATGTGCTGTGAACCATTCACCGGCTATTGCAATAACCGGATTGCTTTCTATATGTTTTATCTTGTTTGAAAGTGCATATGTAATAATATAAAATGCTCCATTTTCATAATAGGCATTTACATATCTCACATAAGGAACTTCCTTTTCTATTGTCGACAATGCAATAATAGTATCTTTTCCAAAACGCCCAACCATTATCTTTTCAGCTTCTTGATTTAATATTTTCACAGTTTTGTCTCCTTTACAGCCTGTTCCTTTGATTATACCTCTTCCACTCACTATTTACTACCTAACTTATAATCTTTCGCTTTTTCGGTACTTTTTCTGTTATTTTCGTTCCGGCAGCTCCATCTCATCATTCATTTTTACAAAACCATATTTTTCGTACAGGGGACGCCCCATAGCGGTTGCTTCCAGAGAAATAGCTGTAATTCCCTTACGCTTGGTATCTCTAATCAGCATATCTAATGTTTTATATGCAATCCCCTTTCTTCTGTAATCGGGATGCGTATACATATTCATTATATAGGCTTTCTTTCCGCTTGGATTATGGTATGTCGGCATTACCTGATAAAAGCTGACGCCGCCGGCACCTACAAAGCAATTTTCATCAAATATCAAATATGCGATATGAGTGCCATCGCAAAGAGCATTTTTGTAATAGTCATAGGATTGCTTTTCCACTTCACTCATATCGATATCAGCGGGCAATTCATTAGCCGCTCTTAATACTTTTATTCTTGTTTCTGTTAATGTCTCTATATCCTCACTCGTGGCTCGTTTATATGTTAAGTTCAATATCCTATCCTCCGTCAAATATCATTTTTTTGATCTAAGTATAGCACATCATCACACATTTTGAATAAAAAGTATTGACTTTCACGTAACGTGATACTGTATTCTTTTCTTAGAGGAGCAAGCTTCTTCTCCTAACAAGGAACTGGCAATAAACATTAAAAGATTTGCTGCGTTCACTCCTATCTCTCAAAAACAACCAATCCACATTCATAAGGATGGTCGCAGTACACACATTCTTTCTTATTAGTACGATATAACAAGATTTTCAGAATAATTAGAAAATCTCCGCCGCCTGAAAGTATCATGAATTCTGCCAAGAAAAACAGCAGTAATTGATTTGTCATCACCGCAATCACTGCCGCTACGCCTCCTAAAATTAATGTAGGCATAGCAGCTCCTAACAGATATTGCCACTTACCCAACGGTTCCGAGCAAGTACAGTATGGAGAGAAACTACTCCAAATGATCCCAAAATCAATCGAACGGAAATGACTCTTTGCAAAAATCCCCCATGTGATTCCGTGTATTAACTCGTGCAGAATTGCTAGACATAGAAAAATCAGAAATACTGCCACTGCAAATACTAAAGAAATTCCCTCTAAATCAAAACCATTCACATTACGGTAGATCAAAAATGTTAAAATCATAAATGGCAGCATACTCAAAATCCCCAGATAATTCGCTTGCTGAATATTAATAATCATATCCTTTGTCTTATATCCTTTTTGCTGCATTTCCAAGGTTAATTTTTCAAAATACTCTTTACGTTTTAACTCCTTTTCCGTTAATTTTCTTTTGTCTTTATCCATAGTTAATTCTCTCCAACTCTAGTGTGACAACACATTTACTTTCAGACAAATGACGCAGAATGGATTTTCAGACTGCAAGGCGGC
>CAJTOH010000043.1 GCA_910577685.1 uncultured Dorea sp.
AAAAAGCAGCATAATCTTTCGACTTTTTTTGTCCAAAGTATTGACATAGATCCAGTAGTCATTTCTATCAAAGAAGGAAAGGATATCTATCTGGAACTTCCGATATAGAGAGCCTGACTTGTTACATGAATAGGCAGAGGATCTACAGATCCTCTGCCCGTATTCTTTTCAAAATCTTTTCAACAAATACTTTCGCATGCTCTATGTCCAGACTGTCGGGATGAGTCAGAGCCTGATCAAAATTCCGCAGACACAGATTAATCCGAGAAGCGTTCTCGCTGGTCCGCATTGCTTCATATTTTCGGCGTACCTGCTGGGGCATCTTCCCCTGACAGATAAACGCCCCCAGATATTCATTGTCAGATTCGATCCATGCGTTTGCGCTGTGTTCGATAGCGCTGTAATACTCAGGGGAATCGCCCATGCCGCAGGTTCCGAACAGGGCGATTCGTTTACCGCTTAAGTCATTTAGAAAATCGCTGACAGTCATACTGCAGGAGCCCTGATGTACACAGAAGCCTACGAAATAAATACGGGCTTCGGGAATCATCTTGTCCGTCGTAATATCAATCAGGTCTTTGGAGGTCCCCGGAAGATGCGAGAAGATCGTTGCGGCTATTTTTTTCGTATTCCCGGATTCACTTTGATATAATACGAGATATTCCAGCATGGCTGTCTGCTCCTTTCCTTAGATGATCCGTCAGATATATCCGCCCGGCATACCGCCGCCCCCGCAGCAGAAACCGCTGCCGCAGCACATATTACAGATGATATTGGCAATACAAAGTTTCGTACACCAGTCGCTTCCGCCGGTAAATATAGTCTGATAAGGTCCTTGCTGCTGCTGATACCAGGTCCCTCCGCTCTCGAACCGCCGGACGAGGAACTGGTACTGCAGGTTATCGGGTTCAAGCCGGCATGCTTCCTGCGCATGCTGTAATGCAATAGCGTTATTGCCGGCTCCGGAATTGGCAAGGGCGCTGTAATAATACCAGCGGGCGTTCCGATCCCGGATTCCGTTCAGAAGGTTCAGGGCTTCCTGATAGTGGCGGCTGTTGATAAAGTTAGAGGCTGCCTTCATATGAAGATCTTCTTCGGTCCCGCCTCCGGATGCGGCCTGCTGGTACTGCGCGTTAAAACCCCGGAAATTACCGAAACCGCCGTAGGAACCGGAATCCTGACATTCCCGTTCCTGCATAATCTGCCGGTAAGCCTGCTGAACCTCTTTGAACCTCGCTTCGGCTTGGTCTTTGTTAGGGTTGTTGATATTCGCGTCCGGATGATATTTTCGGCTTAAGTTACGATATGCTTTCTTTATCTCTTCGTCGGATGCGTTCCGGGGTATTCCCAGAACGGCGTATGGATCTGTCATCTTTCTTCTCCTGAATCTGAATTATTATCGTTAGTGATATCAGAGGGCGTATTCATACTCTCTCTGACTTGCGCATAACGGCACCAAACACCGGAATATAGTATATTACGAAGGATGTCGGTATGCAAGAGGATCGGCAGTTTTTCAAATTCACGGGAACATTCTGCCATCATAAGCGTCATGAGATTCCGGCAATTATCTGAAAATCGGGGATCGCTGCGATATGCTTCTTTAAAAGGATTGTAATTACCGGAGCGGATATCCTTTTCCACATCCTCGTAGGCGTCCATCAGATAAATGAACTTCCCCAGAAAGAAGCCGATCTTCCGAAGGGAAGCTTCCCATTCGTCGCTGCGGTACGCGAACAGCTCCGCCATAATGTTTCCAAACAGGCCGGCCATCAGGTCTAGGTTCTGTTCATTCTCGCGCTCTAAAGCAGACAAACGTTTTAAGTTGGCCGAGACTGCGGCAACCTTGGACGGATACTGCCGGCGGATCTGCTTCACGCGGGACGCAAGGAGCCTTGCGGCAATATACCCTTTCCGGCTATGATCATCCTCCCAGTCGTCTTTACATTTAAAGTAGGATAAAATGATGTTGACGGCGGCGGCGTACTCCGTGAATTCGTTAGTTCTTGAAGTATGCTTTTGGAAGGGGTGCGCGGCGCAATTCACGGTTTCTTTCTTTGTATCCGGCTCATATAGCCCGGTCAGGAGAATAATCAGGAATGTCATGTCAAAAGACAGCGTTATCTGCCCGCGGATACCATAATGCTCTTTCAGACATTTGCAGAAACCGCAATAGTAAGAGTGGTATATGTCGTAATCCTTAAACTTCATCTCCGCCTTGTTGATTGAAATATATCCAAACATTAGAAACCTCGTCTTTAACTGTTTTTGATAAATGTCGAGCTGCACTTGGGACACCGGATCTCGATACGTCCTTTGCCCCGGGGAATACGGATCTTCTGACGGCAGGCGGGACATTTGTAGATATGATGGGTCTTGCGTTGTATCATCAGGTTCTTCTGTTTGTAAACGGCGGTCCGTAACTTGTATGTCTTGTTCAGATACCATTGGTTTTCCGAAGAACGTTTATAGATATTTCTGGAAAACATGCGGAAATAAGTGAAAATAATACATGCCCAGGATATAACGGACAGAATCAGGCTGCCGTTCCAGCTCGCCAGAATCATAGTGACAAGCCCTGTAATAATCGTAAATTTGCCGAGTGAATCCATTCCGTAACGGCCGTACATAAATCGGATCAGTTTTTCTTTCATGTATATCAACCTCCTAATATATGTTCAATCATACGCCGTATAGGGTGAAAGTCAATAAATTGCCGATAAAAAATATATAAAGTTTTTAAATGCTTTAATAGAAGGCGCGTTCGTGGTATAATGTGTAATCAGATGCAGATTTTAAGGCTCTGTGTTACAGGATATCCTTTGAGGATAAAAAATGGAAGAGTGAAATATTATGAAGGAATTAACAAGATTAATCAAAGAAGATATGAAACCGGCTCTCGGAGTGACGGAACCGGGAGCGATCGCCTATGCGGTTGCCAGCGCGAGGACCTATGTACAAGGAGAGATTACAAAGGTGCGGGTTGCAATGAATTCCGGGATGTATAAGAACGCTTATACCTGCGGAATCCCGAACTCGTCTCATTTCGGGATTCTGTATGCGGCGGCCCTGGGAGCAGTCGCGGCAGATGCGGGGAAGGGACTGGAATCACTTGAGGATATTACGCCGAAGGATGATATAAAAGCGGCGGAGATGGTGGATCGCGGGCTGATAGAGGCAGTTTTGGATCATATAGGTTCGGAGATAACGATAGATGCGACCGTAGAGACGACACAGGATTGCTGCACCGTACATATCCGGGACGCTCATACGAATATTGTTTCTATTGAGAAGAATGGCATAGGGATTTATCAGAAAGAAGAAGGGAAGGAGACTGACGGAAGCGGTCATGGAAGACATCCCGCAGGGGAAGGAGAGATCCCGGCCGTGCATCGGTATTCGCTGCGCGAGATCGTTGAGTATGTCAGGGAAGCGCCGGAGGAAGAGATCTCTTTTATCAGAGAAGCATTTTCCATGAATATGGAACTTTTGGAGGAAGGAATAGCGTCCGGGAGGACGGTGATTACAAAGCATCTGCTTAAAGAGAACGGAGGAGACGTCATTTCAGACGACGTGCGAAAGACTGCGCAGTTATTGTGCGGCGGAGCGATTGAAGCGAGGGTGCTGGGGCTTGGAAGACCGGCAATGAGTATTACCGGAAGCGGAGCTCATGGGATTATTGCAACCATGCCGCTTTTGGCACAGTATAAGGCGGGAGGAACCCGGACGGACGAGGCGCTGCTTCTGAGGGCGGCTGCGCTTAGCTATCTGGTTACCATGTATATAAAGGAATATTCGGGGAGACTGTCCGCATTCTGCGGCTGCGGTATTGCGGCAGGAACAGGGATGGCGTGCGGCCTTGCATTTATGAAAGGGGCAAAAGACGGCGAGATTGCCGGTGTGATTCAAAATATGGCGAGCGGACTGACCGGTATGATTTGCGACGGAGGAAACCACGGGTGTACTATGAAAGGGATTGTTGCCGTGGACGCGGCGTTTCGCGCCGTGGATCTGGCGCTGGCCGGCGTATGTATCGAAAGTATCCACGGGATTAACGGGAGAACGCCGGAAGATACCATGCGGTATATGGGGATGATCGCGTCCCCCGGAATGGCGGAGACAGAAAAGACAATCGTAGAGATTATGCAGCAGAAGTGAGGTGCGGGATCATGGAAGAGATTAAGAATAGAAGCAGTAAAAGCGCCGGCGGCAGAAGGCCGGATGGTAAAAGCATCAGTCCGAAGAGTTCAGGCGGCAGGCCGACGGACGGAAGGAGTATCCGCGGCAGAGGTACGTCGGAAAAGGCGACGGACGGAAGGAGTATCCGCGGCAGAGGTACGTCGGAAAGACCGACGGACGGAAAGAGCGTAAGGAGAAGCGGCAACCGAGAAGGTATGAAGGAGAGGCCGACGGACGGAAGAAGTATCCGCGGCAGAAGCGCGGACGGTAAGAGTATCAGCCACAGGAACGCAGACGGCAAGAGCATACGCCACAGCAGGAACAGGGACGATAGGAACCTTCATGATGAAGGGATAGCCGACGGCGAGGCAAGATCCGGGAACAGACATGGGGGGCGAAGGAGAAAGAAGAAAAAGAACAATCTGTTGACGAATATAATCATGGTTGTGGCTGTGGCCGTGTTCTGTGTATCCGCCTTTCAGTTGGTCCGCATCGGAAAGGGGTACTACGACGGAAGAAGCGAATATGAGAAGATCCGCGAGCTGGCGATTGAAAAGAATAAAAAGGACGGACCCAAATTCCAGGTGAATTTTGACGAGCTGAGGACGCTGAATCCCGACACGATTGCTTGGCTGAGATTCGACCCGGAACCGGCGGCGATTAATTATCCGGTGGTACAGGGAAAAGATAATGAGGAATATCTTCACAAGACGTTTTCTGCCAATGAGAATACGCTGGGAACTATTTTCCTGAATGTAGATAATAATGCGAATTTTCTTGACGAGAATTCCCTTATATACGGACATTATATGAACGACGGTTCCATGTTCCGCCATTTGGAGGATTATAAGGATAAGAAATTCTGGGAGGCGAACCCGTATTTTTATATCTATACGCCGGACGGGCAGGAATTGGTTTACCATATCTACTCAGTGGGAGAGGTGCTGGATACTTCGGAGACATATCTGACGGATTTCCCCACCAATGACGATTACCAGAAGTTTCTGGATATGACGAAGGATGTTGCGATGTATGACACGGGGATCGAGGTGACCACGGGCGATACCATTGTTACCCTGTCTACCTGTACCAGCGCGAATAATGACCACAGATTTGTAGTCCGGGGTGTGAAAGTAAAGGAGTAGATCATGAAGAACGATTATGTATATGAAGTCGGGGATGTGGTGACGCTTAAAAAGCAGCATCCATGCGGGAGTAAGGAGTGGGAGATTCTGAGGGTCGGAGCGGACTTCCGTCTGAAATGTCTGGGCTGCAGTCACCAGATTATGATCGCCCGTAAACTTGTGGAAAAAAATACGAAGGATTTGCGAAAAAAGGTTGAAACAAGCCCAGAATTATGATATCATAGTAAACCGTGATACAATGAATCTGTCCGTCGCAGACGGCAGATATCCTTGCTCCCGCAGGAGGGATTGGAGATCAATCTCCGGCAGGACGGGGGCCAGAAGACCAGAAGGAGGTGCAGAGACGACATGAACAAATACGAATTAGCTGTTGTTGTCAGTGCAAAGATCGAAGATGACGAGAGAGCACAGGTAGTCGAGAAGGTGAAGGCGTTAGTAGAGCGCTTCGGCGGCCAGATCTCAGACGTCGATGAATGGGGTAAGAGAAGATTAGCTTACGAGATTCAGAAGATGAGAGAAGCATACTACTATTTCATCCACTTCGATGCTAAAGCTGATGTTCCGGGCGAGATTGAGCAGAGAATCCGCATTATGGACAACGTGATCAGGTATTTATGCGTTAGACAGGAAGCATAAGCAGGAAGTAGAGGTAATTATATGAATAAAGTAATTTTGATGGGACGCTTAACAAGAGATCCGGAAGTGAGATACTCTCAGGGAGAGAACTCATTGGCGATTGCCAGATATACGCTTGCCGTTGACCGCAGATTTAAGCGGGACGGAGAGGCAAGCGCGGACTTTATCAACTGCGTGGCGTTTGGGAAAGCGGCGGAGCATGCCGAGAGATTCTACCGTCAGGGGCTTAAGGTCGTAATCGCCGGACGTATCCAGACGGGAAGTTACACGAACAAGGACGGCGTGAAGGTCTACACGACAGAGGTTGTGGTAGAAGAGCAGGAATTTGCCGAGAGCAAGGCTGTGAGCGACGCCAATGCCGGAGGTTACCGTCAAGCTCCCTCACCGGCGCCGGCTCCTGTTTCGGATGCAGGCGACGGCTTCATGAATATTCCGGATGGAATTGATGAAGAATTACCGTTTAATTAGGTCCCGGGCAGAGCGGGAGCGATGCAGGGCTTTATTGAAATTGAGACGAGGAGGTAATAACCATGGCTTACGATAAAGGCAATCGTCCGGAAGGCGGCTTCAAGAGAAGAGGCGGCGGACGCAGAAGAAAGAAAGTATGCGTATTCTGCGGTAAGGAGAATAACGAGATCGACTACAAGGATGTAGCGAAGTTAAGAAAGTACATCTCTGAGAGAGGCAAGATTCTTCCAAGAAGAATCACAGGCAACTGTGCAAAGCATCAGAGAGCTCTCACGGTAGCAATCAAGAGGGCGCGCCATATTGCTTTGATGCCGTATGTGCAGGAGTAATTGAAGGTACTATAAGAGAAGATTATGGGCTGTTGGGAAGTTGTTTCCCGGCAGCTTTTTTGCGGTAGGGCATAATTGTTGATTTTTCTTGTATTATTGTATATTTGAAATTTCTTTGCCTTGCGCTCCTCTCTTTTTTTTGGTACATTAAGTATATAAGTTAGTGGGAAGGCATTGAGAATCTATGATAGTTGAAGTAATTAAAAGTAAGAAGGAGTTGGAAGGCGTAAAACCTTTCTTTGTGGAACATCTTCTGTGGGGGACAGAATTTATTCCAAGGACGTATGGGTATCTGGGGTTTGTTTTAGGGGAAGGGTTTTACCTGAAGATGGTTTGCGAGGAGGACGAGCCTCTTCGCACGTATGAGAATGTTCTGGATCCGGTCTACAAAGACAGCGCAATGGAGGCTTTTTTTCAGTTTGAACACGAGAAGGGCGCGCGGGGGTCGGCAATTTATCTGAATTTTGAGGTGAATGCCAACGGAGCCCTGCTGGCGGAATACGGCGGCGGGCGTACAAGCAGGACGCATTTTACAAAGGAGGAGCTGGAAGCGTTTGAATGCAGCGCCGCAGTGGAAGAGGGGCGGTGGAGCTTCCGGATACATATCCCCCTTTGGGTTCTGGACGAGATCTACGGCCCTTTGAATATGGGAAGGGGAAGCCGGTTTACATGCAATTTTTATAAGATATCCGAGGCGAAAGAGATCGAGCATTATGCGTCGTGTTTCCCGATTCATTCGGAGATCCCCAGTTTCCATATGCCGGAATATTTTGGGGAGGCGGTGATTGCAGGCGGCGAAGGAGGGCAAGGATAATTATAAAAGGTATATTTCCCTCGGCCGAGGGTTGATATAAAAATAAGAAGATGATCAGGAGGATATTTCGATGAGGATTTACAAAGCAGCAGATTATAATGAGATGAGCAGGAAGGCGGCGAATGTAATCGCGGCGCAGATCATGATGAAGCCGGACTGCGTTCTGGGGCTGGCGACGGGTTCCACGCCTATCGGGACTTATGAACAGTTGGTTGAGAAGAATAAGGCGGGTGATCTGGATTTTTCTGAGGTGAAGACGGTGAATCTTGACGAGTATAAGGGCCTGCCGCGTACGAACGACCAGAGCTATTACTATTTCATGCATGAGCATCTTTTCGACAAGGTGAATATCGATCAGGATAATACCCATCTGCCGGACGGAACGAAGGAAGACAGTGTAAAAGAGTGCGCGGCTTATGAGGAAATTATCCGCTCTCTCGGCGGGGTTGATCTGCAGCTTCTGGGATTGGGACATAACGGGCATATCGGTTTTAATGAGCCTGCGGAGGCCTTTGACAAGGAGACCCACTGCGTAGACTTGCAGGAGAGTACCATCGAGGCGAATAAGAGATTTTTTGCTTCCGCCGCCGACGTTCCGAGGCAGGCGTATACTATGGGAATCGGTACGATTATGAGGGCGAATAAGATTCTGGTAGTCGTGAGCGGAGAAGACAAGGCGGATATCGTGGCGAAGGCATTTTTCGGACCTGTAACTCCGGAGGTTCCGGCTTCTATCCTTCAGATGCATAATGATGTCACGATTGTTGCGGACGCGGCGGCGCTTTCTAAGGTTCCGCAGTAATACGGGGTACGTTCTGTTCTGTTAAGGTATGTGAGGAGAGAAGATATGAGCGATCGTATGAGAGGTCGGGTTACGATCCCGACAGATTTAGATGTGGTTCCAGAGACGCTGGAACTTGTAAAACGTTGGGGAGCAGATGCAATCCGCGACTGCGACGGGACTGAGTATCCGGAAGAGTTGAGGAACGTGGATGCGAAGGTCTATTCAACATATTATACGACCAGGAAAGACAATGAGTGGGCGAAGGCGCATCCGGAAGAGATCCAGCAGATGTATATTATGACGCCGTTTTATAATGCGACGGAGGAGAATCTGCGTATCCACCTTATGAATCATCTGTATCCGGACATGCTTGCCGTCAATTCAAGAGACGACATTAAAAAATGGTGGGAGGTCATTGACCGTACCACGGGGGAAGCGGTTCCGGCAGAAGGGTCCTGCTGCGGAATCAGGGAGGGAGAGATCTCTCCGGGCGAAGAGTGGCATTATGAAGAAGAGACCGGCGACGTGGTGATCACGGGCGCGAAGGAGTTCCATGATTATACCGTAAGTTTCCTCGCATATATTATGTGGGATCCGGTGCATATGTACAATGCGGTAACCAATGACTGGAAGGGCGTGGAGAAGCAGATTACCTTCGACGTGCGTCAGCCAAAGACGAAGGAATTCTCCATGGAGCGTCTGAAAAAGTACATCGCGGCGAGCCCGCACATTGACGTGATACGTTATACCACGTTTTTTCATCAGTTTACGCTGATCTTCGATGAATTTGCCCGTGAGAAATACGTGGACTGGTATGGTTATTCGGCGTCGGTAAGTCCTTTTATTTTAGAACAGTTTGAGAGGGAAGCTGGCTATCCTTTCCGGCCGGAATATATTATTGATCAGGGCTATATGAACAATACCTATCGGGTTCCTTCTAAGGAGTTCCGTGATTTTCAGGATTTCCAGAGAAGAGAGGTTGCGAAGCTGGCCAAAGAGATGGTGGATATTACCCATGAATGTGGGAAAGAGGCGATGATGTTCCTTGGGGATCACTGGATCGGTATGGAGCCTTTCATGGACGAATTCAAGGAAATCGGACTGGACGCAGTGGTCGGAAGCGTGGGTAATGGGGCTACGCTGAGGCTGATCAGCGATATAGAGGGCGTAAAATACACGGAAGGCCGTTTCCTGCCTTATTTCTTCCCGGATACCTTCCATGAGGGCGGCGATCCGGTAAAAGAGGCGAAGGTGAACTGGGTGACGGCGAGAAGGGCGATTCTGCGCAAACCAATCGACCGGATCGGCTACGGCGGTTATCTGAAGCTGGCCATGGAATTCCCGGAATTTATTGACTATGTGGAAGAGGTCTGTCAGGAGTTCCGCGTTCTGTATGAGAATATCAAGGGAACGACGCCGCACTGCGTGAAGAAGGCGGCAGTGCTGAACAGTTGGGGACGGATGAGGGCATGGGGCAACCATATGGTCCACCACGCTCTGTATTATAAGCAGAACTATTCCTATGCAGGGATTATCGAGGCCTTAAGCGGCGCTCCCTTCGATGTCGTTTTCATCAGTTTTGACGATATCCGTAAGGATCCTTCCGTGCTGGACGACGTCGACGTGATCCTGAATGTGGGCGACGCTTATACGGCGTACACAGGCGGGGAGAACTGGAAGGATGAAAGAATCGTGACGGCCATTAAGCGGTTTGTATATCAAGGCGGCGGTTTTATCGGCGTCGGGGAACCGGCCGCATACCAGTGGCAGGGCAGGTTCTTCCAGTTGTCGGGCGTCTTAGGCGTGGAGGAAGAGACCGGATTCACGCTTAACGTGGACAAATATAACTGGGAAGAGCATGCGCACTTTATCACGGAGGACTGCAAAGGGGAGATTGACTTCGGTGAAGGAAAGAAGAATATCTTCGCATTGGACAAAACGACCGTGATCTGCCAGCGGGATAAGGAAGTACAGCTTGCGGCGAACTCTTTCGGAGAGGGACGGGGCGTGTATATCAGCGGGCTTCCATACAGCTTCGAGAACAGCAGGCTTTTGTACAGGGCAATCCTGTGGGCTTCGAGTGCGGAGGATGAGCTTTTGCGGTGGTTTTCCAGCAATTATAATGTGGAGGTTCATGCGTATATTAAGAACGGGAAGTACTGCGTGGTCAATAATACCTATGAGCCGCAGAGTACGACGGTATATAAGGGCGACGGGTCGAGTTTCCAACTGGACCTTAAGGCCAATGAGATTATCTGGTATGAGATTTGATTCATATAGGTCTACAAGCGGGGCTGCCAAAAGGCGGCCCCCTTGTCTTTAAAGTTTTGGTGTCATATTCAAGGATTCCTGACCGGCATTGAGATAAAGGGTTACGACGGTGTCCCTCGGCCGGCTTTCTATACGGACGCCGTATTCGTTTCCTTCATACAGGCGGATCTTATTATGGATATTGCGTATTCCCAGACCGGGGGATTCTTGGAATGAAGCGCTGATTCCTTTGGAAATATCTTCGGCCAGAAGACGGTTGATCTCGTCTAACGTTCTTTCGTCAAACCCGATACCATTATCGTGAATCGTAATATACAAGCCGTTCCGTTCCCGGAAGGTACGGATTAGGATCTCCCCGTTCTCCTCGATGGATTCAAGCCCGTGGAAGATGGAATTTTCCACCAGCGGCTGAAGGATCATCTTTGGAATCTTACATTGTCTGGTATCTTCCCCAATGTCCAGCCGATAGGTGATCCGTTCTTGGAAACGGACGCGGATCATATACAGATATTTGTCTATGATGTTCAGCTCGTCTTCCAGATTCACCAGAAAATCGCCCTTGATGGAGTAACGGAAAAGCCCCGCCATATTTGTGCAGATCTGCGCCACTTCCGGGACTTTGTGCATCAGTGATATACCTCTCATGCACTGCAGCATATTGTAGAGAAAGTGCGGGTTGATCTGGCTCTGGTAGGCATAGAGCTGGGTCTGGTTTTTGTTCAGCTCCATCTCATACAGCCTTGCCTGGGAAGCGATGTTATGCTGATTCAGAGATGAGATTTTCGCCAGCAGAGAGTTGACATGGGAGGCGATGGAACCAATCTCATTTTTCAGGGACGTCTGAATCTGAGGATTTTCATTTTCGTAATCAAGATCTTCAATCTCGCCGTTCAGCCGGTAGATCGGGCGAATAATGAAGCGCTGTACCGCGAAAGCGATATAGATAATGTAGATAAAAGAAAGAACGGCGAGAAGTACCAGCGGGCCTGATTGTATATCGCGGAAAAAATGAATCTGCCCGGTATACACGGTTCCGGTGACTGACAGATTGGTTGCGGTCACGTCATGGGAAGTTTTGTAGAATTCCTTGTCTGAGGGCGGAGCCAATGAATCCGGAGCCATGTTCGAGTATAAAATCTGTCCGGTCTTGGTGTCCGTAATATCCAGATGCATGTCGGAGGTGGAATTTACCAGCTTATACAGGGTGTTTGTCTTACAGATGATGGCGATATTTCCCAGAGGCTTCCTGAAATTCTCTGAAAAAGCAGTCACGGATACCGTGGAAAAATAGATGAGATAGGGTTCGTCTGTCTTAGGATTCACATAGAATTCAAAATAGCTCTCCGTATTTTTACCGGTATCCTTAAAATTTCCAATCAGAAACCGTTCCATATCCGCAGAAAGATAGTTAATAATGCTTGCAGAAGAATATTTATCCCAGAGCACCACGTCCACAAGGTCGGGAATATACGACTTGGATAATTCTACCAGATCAAAAACCGCCTGCCTCGGAAGTTTATGGATATCTTTTGAGTCGCTCAGAAGATATTCCTGAATGTCTCTGTTTGCCGAGAACATGGTAGACAATTTCTTCATGCTTGTAACCATGGTAGAGATGTTAATCTCAATGTTGTCAAGCGTAGTTGTACAGTATCGGATCAGGCTTTCGTTCTGTGATTTTCGGATAAATGCAATCGTATAATAGTTGGTTCCCAGAATAATCAGTATGGGAATCAGAAGAATGGCAACAAACTGCCGGGACAGAGATTTTTTCATGAATCGGACTCCTTTATATTGTAAAATTGCCGCCGGTATTCCTTGGGGGAATAGCTGCAATGTTTCTTAAATACTTTGCTAAAATAAAAATAATCGTTGTATCCGACCATCTGCGCGATCTTCTCGAGGGAATGAGCCGTCGTCTTGAGAAGAGACTGCGCTTCCGTGATTCGAAGTTCGGTCAGATGCTGAGAAAAGGTCTTACCCAGATATTTGGTAAAAAGTGTACAACAGTAGTTGGGATTCAGATCGAAAGCGGCGGCCAGTGATTTCAGGCTTAGTTTCTCAGGAAAATGGGTGTTCATATGGTTCAGTATGCGTTCAAAAGTGTCGTCTATATATGCGGAATCGGAAGGAAGTACGCTGCGCCGGTTTAACGCGGTTCTTGCCCGTTCCAGACAGGCGGCGGTCTCAGCGGGATCCAGAGGTTTCAGACAGTACCCTGTAACGCCGTAGGCAATGGCTTCTTTGGCATAGGCAAAATCATTGTATCCGCTTACGATAATGAACTCACAGTTCAGATGCTGGGCGCGCACCTTCTGAATCAGTTCTAATCCGGTCATTCCCGGCATGCGGATATCCGTGATGATCAGCTCCGGTTTCTTTGACATGATGGCCGGAAGGGCTTTTAAGGGGGACCGGAAAGAGCCGATGATCTCAAAACCCATATCTTTCAATGCGAAGGTCTGCTCAATATCCAGAATGGTCCAGGGTTCGTCGTCAATAATGATTGCTTTGTACATGGCTGTATCAGCTCCTTTCTATGTTTCTAAACAGTATACTCTATACAATTTCCTGTGTCTATAAGAAGCACAGCAATTTATTTGGATAAAATGGGATATTTTCTGATAAGATGTAAAATACTCATAAAAAAACTATTTTAATCTGAGAATATTACATTTTTTTATTGAAGCAATATTTGTATAATTTTTATAGAAATAAGGTCGTACAAAGGGATTGTATAGTGCAATATGGTTACTAAGTATCACTCTCTGTTAAAATGATACTTTTTCAGCGGCCTCGTATGCTGTGCAGAGGGTGAGCGTGGCAGGGAAGGGTATGAGTAACCGGCCTAAAATGTATGGCGAAAGGAGGAAAACATATGAGAAAAAGGACAAGAATACTCTCCGTATTGTTATGCACGGCAATGACTGTCGCGTTGGCTGGCTGCGGAGGAAAAAGCGGCGGGGACGCCAGGAAGGATGAGAAGGGAGGCGACGGGAAGATCAAGCTGACTTTTTCAACCTCCGTGTATGTGGAAGAGCCTCATCAAAAGGCGATTGACGCCCTGCTGGCGGCGTACAATGAGAAGAATCCGGAGGTGACCATCGAGATTCTGGGCGCAGGCTACGACGGATATTGGGACAATATCACCACAGAGATTCTGGCCAACAATGAAAGCGACATGATTCAGGTGTATCCGGAAAATATTTCCACTTATCAGGCAATCAGAGAAGGGGGAACTTTCCTTGACCTGTCGGAATATATGGACGACGGGTTAAAGGAGAAGCTGGTAGGACAGGAAATGTGTCAGGTCGACGGAGAGACTCTGGCAATCTCTTCTTATGCATGGGGAACGACCGGAATTTTTTACCGAAAGTCTTTGCTCAAAGAGGCGGGGGTTGATCCTGAGTCGATTCATACGCAGGAGGATTTCCGGGAGGCGTGCGCGAAATTTGCAGGCGGCGGAAAGTATGCTACCGGCGTGGTGTCGGGGACGCACGCGTTTACCGTCAGCGAGTGGAGCCGCCTGATTGCAAGGCCGGTGTCCGGGGGCTTATATTTCCCTGATGGAGAGTCCGGGCCTTACGCTGCCGAGAACGTGAATGTTAATTCGCCGGGAAATGTATGGGCGGCGCAGTGGTGGCAGGATTTTCTGCTGAAAGATAAGGCGGCGAAGCTGGTTCCGGATAAGAAGGATACCAGAGAGATGTTCTGGAACGGCGAGATTCCCTTCTGTATGGACGGCCCGTGGTTTGTGGGGATGTCGAAGGAGAGAGACGAAGCCCTGATGGAGGATATCGGTATTATGCCTCAGTTTGACATTGTGTATGAGGGCGAGACGTACAGGCCGAATCCTACGAATTATCCGCTGGTTACGATGATCAGCAAGAACTGCGCGCACCCCGGCGAGGCGTACGCCTTCCTTGAGTGGATGACTACGGACGAGGCTCAGGCTATTATCGCAGACTGCGGTATGATCCCGAGCAATACGGATTACTCTACGAGCGATGAATATATAGAGAACCATGAACTCGAATATGCAATCGTTGATTATATGCAGAACAATTATGAGGAACTGGTTGCGGACCCGAATATCGCGCAGTTGGGGGAGATCTCACAGATCATGCTGGATGCGGCTCAGAAAATGTTCTCTGAGCAGGCGGCGGACGTTAAGACGGAGATGGATAACGCCCAGAAGCAGATCGAAGAAGTAATGAGCAGGGAATAAGGTATGTCATATGAATAAAAAAAGAAAATGGAAAAGGACGTTGGAACCCTATATATTCCTGGTGCCGCTGCTTCTGATCATTCTGGTATTTCTGATCGTGCCTATTGCGAAGGCGGCGGTAATGAGCTTTCAATATTACTATATAGCGAAGCCTTCGCCAGACGGTAATTACTTTGTGGGGCTTAAGAATTACCGGGCGGTTCTGACGGATGATTATTTCTATAATTCCGTCAAGGTTACGGCGTTCTATATCGTGACAACGGTTCTGGGGAGATATGTAATCGGATTCATTACGGCGCTGCTGCTGAATACCAGGTTCCTTGGGCGGGGACTTGCAAGAGCGCTTATCATCATTCCATGGGCGGTTCCGGAAGTTGTGGCATGTCTGGTGTGGATTCTGATGTACGACAGGGATTACGGGATTATTAATTTCCTCTTGAACAACGCGGGGATTCTTTCACAGAATATCGCATATCTGCAGGATGTGTCGATTGCCCTGCCGGCGGCAGCCGTGGTTAATATATGGAAAGGATTTCCGTTTGTGGCCGTCATGCTGCTTGCCGGGATGCAGAGCGTTTCCTCTGACATGTACGAAGCGGCAGATATTGACGGAGCCGGATGGGTTCAGAAAGTGCGCTATATTACCATACCTTCGATCAAGTCGGTGTCCGGGATTGTGTTTCTGCTGCTGATCATATGGACGATCAAGGATTATGCGATTGCGTACGTTCTTACGAAGGGAGGGCCGTCAAGAGCGACGGAGCTTCTGACGATCTATGTACAGCAGATGGGATTTAAGTATTTTGATTTTGGTAAGGCGGCGGCTTCAGGGATGCTTATGCTGCTGGTATCGCTGGGATTTACATATTTTTATTTTAAGGTGGTGAACCGGGGGGAGGATGAAGTATGAGAAAAAAGGGCGGCGGAAGGATAATAACGGTTCTCCTGGTTGTGATTGTGTGCGCATTTGCCCTGTTCCCGTTTTTATGGATGATCTCGACTTCGCTTAAGCCGGCGGAGGAAGTTTATACGAATACTCCGGCTTTTATACCGGAGAATCCGACGGTCAAGGGATATGCGGAGATGCTTACGACAGAATCCTCCACGTTTGATTTTAAACAGTGGGCGGCAAACAGTGTGATGATTGCGCTGCTTACGACGGTGTTTTCGATGATTATAGCGACTCTGGGGGGCTATGGAATCTCAAGATTCCGGTTCAGGGGACGGGGGGCGCTGTCCTACATTGTGCTCACGACTCAGGTGCTGCCGGGATCCCTCCTTATGATTCCTTTATATATTATCATGGGAAATCTAAAGCTTCTGGATACCAGAATGGGGCTGGTGATCGCATACGCTACGTTTTCCGTACCATTCTGTACATGGATGATGAAGGGATTCTTTGATTCCATTCCGTTTTCTCTGGAAGAGGCGGCAAAGGTAGACGGCGCAGGACGGTTCCGGTGCTTTGCGACAGTGGTTATGCCGCTGACCGTGCCGGGGCTTGTGGCCACAGGATTATTTGCATTTATCAACGGGTGGAATGAGTATCTGTTTGCAAGTACGTTTATGAAGAGTTATGAGAACTGGACGCTTCCTATGGGGATCGCAAGCTTCCAGGGACAGTATACGACGAATTGGGGAACTTTGATGGCGGGATCGGTATTGGTTACGATTCCGGTAGTGATCCTGTTTCTGGCATTGCAGAAGCATCTGGTGGGCGGTATGACGGCAGGGGCTGTGAAGCAGTGACGAGACGGGAAAGCAGGAAACGGCAGTCTTCCGTGTCATAAGCGGGGCGGCGGACTGCCGAAGAATAGAAAGAGGAGTGATAGATATGGAGTTAAGAAAAATCAGAATGGGTATTGTTGGAGCGGGAACCTGGGGCGAGACGCATGCCTCCATCTATGCGGAGCATTTGTTTGCGGATCCGGCCGCAATCTGCGACATGAACCTTGACAGGGCAAGAGCCATTGCGGACAAATACGGAATCCCTAAGATATACGCGGATTACCGCGAGCTGGCGGCAGACGAAGAGATTGATGCGGTTGCGATTGTGACTCCCGATTTTGCCCATGCCGATATTGCCTGCGCAATGGCGGAGGCGAAGAAAGACATATTGATCGAGAAGCCGCTTGCAACGACGAAGGAGGACATTGCCAGAATCTGTGAGGCGGTAGAGAAGAACGGAGTCCGCTGTATGGTTGACTTACATAACCGGTGGAATCCGCCGTTTAATACGGCTAAGCAGGAGATTGCGTCGGGGAAGCTTGGGAAGCCATATACGGCGTACATCCGCCACAGCGACGTGAAATGGGTGGCGACGGATATGCTCTCTTGGGCGGCGAAGTCGTCCATACTGTGGTTCCTTGGAAGCCACAGCCTGGATTCTCTGAGATGGCTTCTGGATTCGGAAGTCAGGCGGGTATATTCCGTGAAGAAAGAAGGGATTCTTAAAGGGCTGGGAGTGGATACGCCGGATATCTTTCTGACAACGATTGAGTTTGAGAATGGCACGGTGGCGCATATGGAGAACGGATGGGTGACGCCTAACGGAAACCGCAATATTAATGATTTCCGCTGCAGCGTAATGTGTACGGAGGGAATGATCAGTCTGGATCTGTCAAGCCATAATCTGATTGAAGAAGTGACGGAGGAGAAGGCCAGCGTGCCGGATATTCTGGTGTCAAATATGGTATTTGACCGCTGTAAGGGGCTGTCTTATGAGAGTATCCGGGATTTTGTAGACCGGTTGGCCGACGGAAGAGAATTTCGGGTAACTCTTGAGGATGCGAGGAAGACTGCGCTTGCAATTATCGCGATTCATGAGTCGGCGGATACGGGGATGCCGGTTGAGGTGAATTATTGATTTTAGTAGAAGGGAGCCTAGTGTGCTGACCGCACACTAGAAGCTCCCTTCTGCCATAGCCTTGATTGACAGGGCGTATTCGGAAGGCGTCATGCCTGTGGATTTTTTAAATTGTCTGGAAAAATAGTGGATAGAGGAATACCCTAACTGTTCCGAGATCTGTGTAAAATTCAGATGTCCCGTCCGTATCATTTCTTTTGCCCCGTTTATTTTCAGGAGAGTGAAATACTCGATAATCCCCATTCCGCATCTTTCCTTGAAGATCTTCTGCAGTTGGGATCTCCCAACCAGATTGTCCCGGCAGATCTGTTCGATGGAGACTGCGGCGTTGATCCGCAGGGCAAGGTAATCGGTCACACGGCTGAAGATCTCGGCGTCGCTTTTACTCTTGGTGGACTTGGGAATTTCTGCCTTCGAAATTTCCTTTGGGATCGCCAGAGGATTGGAGTACCGCCTGATCAGATGAATCAGGAGATGTTCCAGATAGAGGCAGATAAGCTGCTCCGCGCCGAACATGTCCGGTTCTTTTCTGGGCATATTCTGGAGGTAGGGGTCGTCCAGACGGCAGTCGAAGCAACGCCTTGCCTCAATGATGATGCTGGCAAGGATGTTGCGCTCCGCTTCGTCAATTTTAAGCGTTTTTTCTTTGAAAAATTCCATGGCGTCGTCTTCACAGTGGAAGGAAATTACGACCAGGTTGGGCGCAATCTTCCCTGTTGCCTGTACGCTGTGGAATTCATTGGGCTGGTGAAAGGCGATATCACCCCGTTTTAATATCGTCGTATCGCTGCCGGCAGTCACGTTCACTTCGCCTTTGTCTACGCAGATAAATTCCCAGAAATCATGGGTTTCTCCCTCGAAAGAAAAATTGCTCATATATTCGAAATAGTGGATGCTGTAGATCTTGTTAATGGATATGGATTTTTTTAATATGACTCCGTTGTAACTCATAATGTAACCTCTGTAATTTCCGAAAATTAATGATAAATATATTTTACCGTATATTTGGACAAATGAAAAGGGATTAAATGCAGATTGTGCAAATCAAGAATCGTATAGTATAAAGATTTTCGGGTATTCTTGTACTACAATAAATACAGATGAAGCAGTCAATATACGGATATCAGAATTATGGAGGTAAGAAAATGGATAAACCGGTATTAGTGATTATGGCGGCAGGAATGGGGAGCCGCTACGGAGGTTTGAAGCAGATTGATCCAGTGGACGGCGAGGGGCATATTATTATGGATTTCTCCCTGTTTGACGCCAGAAAGGCGGGATTCGAGAAGGTAATCTTCATTATTAAGAGGGAGAATGAGGCTGATTTCAGGGAAGCAATCGGCGACCGCGTTGAGAAGTATATGGAGGTATCCTATGCATTTCAGGAGATTGGAAATATTCCGGAGGGATATGAGGTTCCGGAGGGGCGCGTGAAACCATGGGGAACGGCCCATGCGGTACTTAGCTGTATCGATCAGGTTGACGGTCCGTTCGCAGTAATCAATGCGGACGATTACTATGGAAGAGAAGCGTTTGAGCTGATCTATAATTACCTTGCAGAGCATCAGGATGACGAGAAATACCGTTATACGATGGTGGGATATATGCTTGCCAATACCGTGACGGACAATGGGCATGTTGCGCGGGGAATCTGTGAGATGAACAAAGACGGGGAGCTTGTCGGCATTACAGAGAGAACCAAGATTGAAAAGCGCGGCGGCGGGATTGCGTTTACGGAGGACGACGGTGAGACATGGACGCCTGTCGAGAGCGACACCACTGTTTCTATGAATATGTGGGGATTCACTAACAGCATTTTGAAAGAAATCCGCGATCGTTTCCCGGCATTTCTGGATCAGGGAATTAAGAGCAATCCGATGAAATGCGAGTATTTCCTGCCGGCGGTTGTGAGCGACCTTTTGGGAGAGGGACGAGCGACTGTGGCTGTTCTTAAATCTGCGGATAAGTGGTATGGGGTAACTTATAAAGAGGATAAACCGGTCGTTGTTGCGGCTATTCAGAAAATGAAAGAAGAAGGGCTCTATCCGGAGCACCTGTGGGAGGAAGTATAATGGGAGAGACATCACCAATTCAGATTGCGGAGGCGATTGGGAATTTTCAGTTTAACGGAAGGCTTATGAGAGGATGCGCATATGGAAACGGCCATATCAACGACACATATCTTCTGACGTTCCAGATTTCAGGTATGGGTAACATTAAGGTAATCCTGCAGAAAATGAATAAGGATGTATTTAAGCAGCCTATTGAGTTGATGGAGAATGTCATGGGCGTGACGGCTTATCTCAGGGAGCAGATCATTAAGAATGGCGGGGATCCGGAGCGGGAGACGCTGAATGTAATTCCGGCATATGACGGAAAGCCGTATTACCGTGATTCTTATGGAGAATATTGGCGTTCTTACAAGTTCATTACGGACGCTACCAGCTATGACGTGGTAGAGAAGCCGGAACATTTTTACCAGAGTGCGGTTGCGTTCGGTAATTTCCAGTGTATGCTGGCGGATTATCCGGCTGATACGCTGAATGAGACGATTGTTGGATTCCATGATACCCGTGCAAGATTCGCCGTATTTAAGGAGGCGGTGGAAGAGGACGTATTGGGAAGAGCTGCTTCTGTGAAGGAAGAGATTCAGTTCGTGCTGGACAGAGAAGAGGTTGCGAATTATTTTTCCGAGCTTCAGGATAAGGGAGAGCTGCCTCTGCGTGTAACCCACAATGATACGAAGCTGAATAATATCATGATTGACAACAAGACGGGGAAGGGAATCTGTGTAATCGATCTGGATACGGTTATGCCGGGGCTTGCCATGAATGATTTCGGAGATTCTATTCGTTTCGGTGCCAGCACTGCTGCGGAGGACGAGAGAGATCTCTCCAAGGTGTCCTGCAGTATGGACTTGTTTGATCTGTACGCAAGGGGATTCATAGAGGGATGCGCGGGAAGGCTGACCAGTAAGGAGATTGAATTGCTTCCGATGGGTGCGAAGGTTATGACCTTCGAGTGCGGTATGCGTTTCCTTACGGATTACCTTCAGGGAGACCGGTATTTTAAGATTCACAGGGAAGGACATAATCTTGACCGCTGCCGGACACAGTTTAAGCTGGTTGCGGATATGGAAGCAAAATGGGATACAATGCAGAGTATTGTCAGGAAGTATGGGTTATAAAATAACGCAGAGTTTATTTGTAAATGTGTAAAAAGGGAGGACGCCGCAATATAGGACAGGTCTTATGCGGCGTCCTCCTATTAATTGTTTATCAAACGGTAGATTCTCGCTATACAGTCGCTTCTATTAATACTTTATCTTCGAAGGAAACTTCTCTGACGCCTATTTCTTTGGAACGATTGAAATTGAAGGTCAGAAGATAGCCCTGTTTCAAACGATAGTGTGAAAGGTATCGGGAGAGTTGTTTTTCTCCTTGGAGGTGTCTTGCTGTTCCATGCCAAAGCTTGATTTCTACTATGAATCTTTCACCGTGATAATCTATAATTAGATCAGTTCTTTCTCTGTCTCGTGTTTCGGCCTCTACATAGCAGTTCCCGTGTCCATTAATAATCGGTTTTAGAAAAAGCATAAAATAGCGCCGTCCATCTTCCTCATAGAACTTTTGTCCTCGGTCTCCATATAAATCGTCAAAATGTATGACAAATCGTTCTAGTACGAAACGCATGTCCAAACGTCCGCTTTTGATAAATTGGTTTCTATCCTTCCAAGCAACATCATAAATTTGTTCCTGCTGCATTTTCGGTGAAGCAAGATAGAGATTGTATAGCAGGGTTTCAAAGACACGGTTTGCAATTGTAAGCTGGTTGTCGGTTATCTTAGCAAAGCCAAACATCAGCGCCATTTCCATAGAAGGAATACCAATTACATATGTTATTTCTTTTCCTTGAAACAGCAAATCCCGAAGCATTTTATCAAGTTCCGGATAATCGACCAGTCTATGGATCAAAGAATCAAATAATGTGTTAGGTTCTGCGATAAGTATTCTGACTGCAGCAAGAAATCCGTCGCTGGTCCAAGCGCTGCTTTTGTCAGGGAAATCTTCGCCGCCGGCAACCCTTTCGTCCAGAATCTTGCAAAAACGTGATACCAAGAAAGGATATCCCGAGGTATATTCATATAGCAATTCAGCCATCTGCCATACATCCATACCCGTATGATAATCTGATTCGTATTCGTCCAACATACCGGCGATATCCTGAGGAGAAAAACTCATGTCTATTAGAAAATCCGCAGCGATGTTCCATGGACTGTTCATCTTGTGTTCGCCATGAGGGGATAGTTTCCGTCTGATATTTTTTATATCATAAACTCCGGCAAGAATTACTGATTGGAACGTCGGCACGGTGGTCCGGCCGATATAATATCCCCTTAATTGCGCAAGGAAATCTAAAAATACCTGATTGTTCGCCGCGCTGTCTACTTCGTCGATTAGCAGGACGACAGGATATGGAGAGGATGCGCAGAAATCACTCAAATATTCGAACAATTCCGGAAGCTCCAGCTCTTCACGGTTTTCTTCTAACGCGGTTTTCAGTTGGCTTAAGACAGAAGAGTCCAATGCTTTGCTCGATTCTGCCGTTTTTAAAAATTTTTTTGCAAAAGCAATAGAAAAGGCATTTTCATTTCTGAATTTGGAGGCGCTCAGCATTTGAAAATCTATGTTAATTACTACATAATCTGCTTTCAAAAAGGCATCTAACGCCTGTAATATCGTAGTTTTCCCATATTGACGCGCCCTGTTGATTGTAAAATACTGCCCTGCGTCTACCATGTGTTTGATCTGAGAAAGACGGTCTGATAGATCTACCATGTAGTGTAATTCGGGTTTACAGTCTGCGCTTGTATTGAAAAATCGGATCATCTTGATATGTCCCTTCAACTTTTTATTCTTGAGAAAAGTATACTATTATATCATAGGGATATCAATATTATTCGTTATAAAAAAGACCCCGGAATTATTCCAGGGTCTTTTAGTACTATTTCTTCTTTTTCTTTCCTTTCTTCGACTTTATCTGAACGCCGGCGATAACTGCAATACATACGACTGCGAGCGCTATCCATACGGCAGTCTTGCTGGTATCTCCTGTCTTTGGCAGGAAAGAGGCGGCGGCCGATTTAATAGCGTCGGCTACAGAGGAAGTTCCTCCGTTTCCGTTTGTGCCGTTAGACGAGCCGTTGCCTGTATCGCCGTTTGTGCCGGATCCGTCTTTGGGAGTATTTCCGTTGCTGTTGGAATCCGTCGGATTTGCCGGATCATCCGGATTATTGGGATCGTCCGGGTTATCGGGATCGTCCGGGTTATCCGGGTTGTCAGGATCATCCGGGTTATCGGGATCGTCCGGGTTGTTAGGATCGTCCGGATTATCCGGAGTAACTCCGTCTCCCACAGTGTTGCTGTGTTCGCCGCCTTCCACAGCGTCTGTCCATGCAATTGCGATGGGGGAGGCGCTCTTTAAGGTGAATTGGAGCCCGTTAGGAGTCTTGGTAATCTGTTCCTTTTCTATGGTTTCAATCTCCCCTTTATCCTTTCCGGAACTAAACATATGAGCTATTACAAAGTCGTTTGCCTTTAAACTGGTGCCTTCCGGATAATCTATGGTAAATACCTTCCCTTCTTCCGGGAAATCGTCCGCAGTTGCGGGGCGCGGGCGTTTGTTGCCTTCTACGGCCATAACCGTATATTCATAATAAGTGATATTAGTATTTGAGAAAGCACGGGGGTCAATAAACAAAAGTCTCTCGGCCAACAGCGAGCCGATCTCCCCGCTTATTATTTTCTCATCCGTACTCTTGCCTTCGGCTTCCATCCGCGCTTTGATTTCATCATACAATTCCTGAGATATCTTATTATCCTTAAGTGCGTCTGCCGAAGGGTCGAATCTGTTAGGCGTTCCGCTCAGGCTTATGCTGATCTCTGATTTTATAATCTTCTCTTCCGCCGCGTCGCTGGGGGTCATATCGTCCATGACCGCAATGGCCTTGACGGTTGTTGTTTCATAGATCTGGAACTCTCCCGTATATTTTTCACCTGTTTCCTGAAGATTAGAACCGTCGTTGCCCTCGGAGGTGGTGTAGTATATCTCGGCGTCCTCAAAATCTGCAGGCGGTTTAATTGTCACGGTAGTTGACCCTGTAAACGGACTGCCGTTACTGGAAATAATAGTAGGATTGCCTAATTTCGGCAAAACCTTGGTAAAGGATTCCGTGGCAGGGTTACTAGGATTCAGCTTGCCGGTGTTATCGACGGCGATTGCTTTAATTATAGTGTCTTTTTTTATTGACAGTGGTTCCGTATACCGCTTCGCCGGTTTTTCGCCGGGAATGATGTCGGGCGGCTCGCTGCCGTCGGTTGTCATAGTATAGTAAATCTCCCAGTTTTCATCGTGTCCGGTAAGCTGAACCTTTGCAAAACGGACGAATTCGTTTGCTTCTAAGGTATCGTCGTCTAATTCGGTTCCGTCCTCATTTAACAGCGTCATAACAGGCGGCAGCGCGTTTATCTTTGGCGCGGTTCCTGTGATTTCAACGAAGCCGCTGGCTTTATGAGTCTTTGTCTCGGCATATCTTATGTATCCCGTATAGCTGGTATCAGATTCGCAATCTTTTTTAAATCGTACGTCGGCTATTGTTAGAGAATCATCTTTCTTTGGCAGGAAGTCTTCGTCCGTCGTGCCGGTAAAACTGTATTGAGCGCCTTCAAGATAAGGCAGTTCGGCGGTAATCTTAAGACTTTCTTCATCTGATTCAAATTTTAGCTGAGGCGTTCCGTCTTCTTCAAATCCCATTTCGGTGTTTGTCGGTTTTTCACGGTCAAGCAGATCGAAATAGATCAGATCGCTTTTGCCGGTTCCGCTGGCTTTTTGACCGTCTGCGCCTACCGCATAGACCTCAAAATAATGCTCTGTCTTCGGATCGATCTCAAAGGATTCGGATTCCTGCGGCTCGCCGCCGTCCATACTGTACATATATTTTGCATCGGGAGACGGGCTGTCAAGCTTAACCGAACATATAAACTTATCTCCATTTGCCTCGTAAGGGATACCGGTTATATTAGGCGCGTCTGCCTCATAGATGTTTACCGGCTGATTCTCGGGTAAAGCGACAACGTTTCCTGCAACATCAGGCTCAACAGTATAATTTTTCCCCTTGGGTCCTTTTAATTCTATAGATTTAATTTTTACAGACTTATATTCGCCCACATTGGTTGTTTCGTTGCCTTCGGCGTCTAATACGGAGCCTATTGCTTCTATATTTACCTCGTCCTTGCCTAAAGTCTGAATGGACAGACCTGTTAATTTCACATCAGAGCTGCCGTCATGGGGTTTGTCTTCAGCGGACAAACCGTCCATATTAAGCGGTACAGGCTTTGGAGTAATTGAAAAATTCACTGTTTGATCCGGCGTTCCGGAATAATTACCTATACCGGTAATCGTATAAACATAAGTATCGGCATCGGTAAGAAGTTCCGAGGCAGGGTCGTTCTTGGGTGATATTTCTATCTCGTAATCAGTGCCTTTTACCAGAGGATCCGGATCATCTCCGGTACTTCCGTCCCCTTCGTTTTTGGCGGGCAAGGTTACCGTGACCTCAGGTGAAAAAGCGGAGCCGTTATATTCCACCGTATATTCTCCGGTTTCAGGATTCAAAGTTATGCCTTCCCCTTTTAAAGTTACTTTGGCGTCTTTAATAGGAGACGCAACGATAGAGAAGTTTAACAGAATTCCCTTTACATCCGTAGAGTAGTTTCCATTGCGCTGATTGGCCGCCCGGATTGTAATTGAAGGGGGATTTTTCTGGCCTGCATCTTTGACGTCTATATTGTAGTCGCCGGGAGTAACCAGATAATCGTCGTTAATTGACAGCTCGTCGCCGTTGTAGGTTATCTGCGGGTTCGGAATGATCTTTTGGCCGGTGTAGGTTTGTTCTTTTATAGAATCATAGTTGATCATGTCCCGGGTAATTTCTTTTTTCTTTATGGTAACCGGTATATCGATAGAAGGATATCCAGGCCTTTTGAAAGAAACTAAATAGTCTCCGGCATCTCTGAGAGTAGCGGGATTATCGCCCTGGGTAACGGAAGGCTCCCACAGGTCCGGGCGGTCAATGATCTGATCGGGGGCGCTGGGAACCCGGTTGGCTCCGGTCTCGCTTTTGGTAAATAGATTCAATAAATTACTTTTTTTGCCTGAGTAGACTAATTTACTCGTATCTACTAAAATATCTTCTTTCGTTAATGATACCTGCCGGATCGGAACATCCTCGTAAGTACCGCCCAAATCCCTCAGATAGTCGGCGTTAATAATTTTTCCGGTGCCGTTTTTGCTCTCGCCTTCAATGACGCTGCCCTTTTTTAATGAGAATTTATTTTTTTCCAAGATTGCCAGAGAACATCCGTCGTTTATGGTAATCTTATCCCAGCTTTGAGGCAGGTATTCCATAATGGCGTCGCCGTAGACTTCGCAATTTTTTTCGGCTAAGTCCCATACCATGGCGTTGAACCCATCCATAGCGGTACGGTCGTTATTTTCAATACTGCCTTCATATATACGTGTCGTCTTGAGCGTTGCGCTCTCCTTATCTGACGACAGGGTACTGCAGTTAATGCCATATCCTGATTTTGAGGTTGCAGAGCCGGTTGGATACTTTCCGCCCTCGGCAGAGACTTTTCCACCGGAAATGGTTACTTCACCCTTCGGCAGTCCGTGATTGCTTCCGCCGGGGATAAATCCGCCTCCGCAGCCGATACCTGAACCTACTTCCGTATCTTTGTCCGCATCGCCGCCAATAGCGGTAATATCGCCGCCGCTGATTTTAATCTTTCCGGCGGATCCTGTGTATGCCCCGCCAATTCCGGCGCACCGTTCGCCGCCTTTTGCCGTAACAGTACCGCTTTCAATAGTAATATTACCGGCGTCTCCATAGTCCTCGGCGCCGATACCGGCTCCGCCTATCTTGGCTTCGGCCGTCAAGGAGCCTTCGCCCTTTATGTTCAATGTGGCCGTTTTACCGGTGCCTTTTGGCGACATTACGCAGATTCCTGCCCTGCCGTCGCCGCTTTTTAATGTGTTTTGGGAACCTTTATTCAAGGTCAGATTGACGACAGCGTCATTCTGGATTTCAAAAGCACAGACGTTATCATTGGCGCTTGCATCAATCTCGACTCCGTCCAAAGTGATGTTATGGACGCCCTCCTTTACGATTATTACATTGGCCTCTATATCCGCAGTTCCGGTAGTGGTTCCGGAAATGATATGCCCGCCGCATTTTTCTCCGCCTTCGCAGTGCGCGCTGTCAATCACAACGTCGTCATTATTGATTAAATGAGTAGCATGATCGCTGCCGGACGCAGTGGAAACATCGGCCGATTTCACCGCGGATGGGAATAAGAGTAACGCCGTGCCTGCCATTAATGGAATGGTTAAAGATAGTAGCTTCTTTCTTCGCATCGTATTTGATCCTTTCTAAAAATTATTATAATTGTATACGCAAAATCTATTGGACAAATGAAATTTTGTCCAATAGATTTACAAGGATGTCAAACACAAAAAAATCCTCAAAATAATGGCGGGGTAAACCATATTTTGAGGATTGTTTATTTGTTTATAACAGTGAATTTATATTTTTTCCGGAATTATTTCTTGGGCGTCCTCAGCGAGACCGGCTTGATTCTCCAGATTCTGAAGAACTTTCAGCAGTTCCTTTTTCGAACGTATAGGCAGACGTCTAAATCTAATCAAAAAATTCTGTGTATCATCGGACAGATTCCGGGTTTCATCAACAGTGATATAGGTAGGTTCTTCATCATCCAGAAGATAATCAATGGTCACGTGGAAGAGATTGGCAAATGCCGACAGTTTTTCATGTGACGGCTGCCGGTTCTTCGTTTCGTAGCCTGCAATTGTGGAACGTGCGAGACTCATGCGCTGTGCGACATACTCTTGTGTCATATTGTTTTCGAGACGTAGGGCTTTGAGTTTTTCTGCAAAAGCCATATGATCTTCCTCCTTTGTGTATTGTTGCTTTTTATCTTTTGCTATATTTTACCAAATGTTTCGTTATAGAACATATTATGTTCCGAGAAGAAACTTTATTGATTTAAATAATCTAAATATTTTGCCCTCCTTTCCCAATTTTGTTTTAGAATAGCAAGAATTTTCGGATATTATCAGTCTGGTTTTGCAAAAATTGGTAATTTACACTTAAAGGTTATAGCATGGCTATGATAAACATTTAATTTTCTGAGAAGTATATTCTAAAGCCATTTTCTACAGACTATATAAAAAACAGATAACGGAGGCGTAAATAATGGATAGACAGACAGTAACTCTTTTAAAGGAATGTAATGCGGGGTGTAAGATGGCGATCGGCAGTATGGAGCAACTGAAAAATTTCTTAGTAAACGGAGATCTTGAACAAACTTTAACGGCATACAGGGAACAGCATAAGGAGATGGAAGGCGAGTCGTCAAAACTTCTGGCAAAATTAGGAGAGAGTGATCAGCAGCCGGATAAACTTGCTTCTGCATTTTCATGGATTACAACGGAGGTGAAATTGAGGGTCAGGGATGACAGTACCCAGATTGCCAAAATTCTTATGAATGGGTGTAATATGGGGATTCAGTCGATCAGCGAGTGTATGAATAGATGTCCGGACGCATCCCACGCCAGCATTTCTCTGGCGAAGAAATTGGTGAAATGTGAGGAAAAACTTATGGAGGATATGAAGAAGTATCTGTAATTAGTTAGAAATACGAAAAAAGCTGTTGACATAAAACTTAAAACATATTCTCAAGTTTTATAATCAAAATCAATTTTCTGACGATATATTATAAGACGCTCTTTTTAAGCGATACGGGGTAGAATCTAAAAGGTATCATGGAAAGAGGTGGAGGATGAGTTGAAGATACGGAATGATTACCGGTATGCTGGTATTGATATCGTGGAAAAGCAGAAAAGCTGGAATAGGGGGTGGATCGTATGCTCAGACGGATGAGCGTTGGCCTCAGAGTGCGTTTCCAGATAAAACAGAGTAAGAAACTTTGGTAATGTCAGATATTTCAGACAACCTATGTGAATATAATGGCATTGGAAGTAAAAGTTCCCATTATAAGTATTACGAATTAGGTATAAAAACATTGAACTCCCTAATATTTTGAAGTATACTTATATAAAGGTCGATCTAAAGGTCAAAATTTCATTTTGCCAATAGATTTAACGATATGATAAATATTTTTAGAAAGGATTAAAACATGATGCGGAAAAAGAAACTAAGATCATTAACGGTATTTTTGGCGGCATGTACGGTGTTACTTTGTGCTCCTTCATCAGTTAGTGCTCAAGATGCGGTGCCTCCTGCCGGTAATGGAACTACAGGAGATGCCGACGGAAGCGGTTCCGGAGGGGACAGCTCCGGTGGAAGCATTTCCGGAGGAGGAAGTAGCGCGATTGGAGCAGGGGTGCAGGAAATAGACTTAGCAACTCCTAGTACATGGCCTGATAGTACAATTCCTATAAAGATAGGTTATTGTCAGGGGCAATGTGCAGGTCATATAATTAAGGGTACATTTGCAGGACAAAATTATGATTCAATTAAATCGGTTATTGAAATTGAAGGCGGTCCCCATAATATTATTTTGCAAGATGCTGTTGTCGATTTGTCTACAGTAACAAGTCCGGATCCGGATTCTCCTTTGAGTGTTCGTGCGCTCGCATTGGGAGAAGGCGCGAGTGTGAATTTAACTTTAAAAGGAAGCAGCACGATGAATAGTGTTGGTTCGAAAGCAGGAGTATACGTTCACTCGTCGGCAACGCTTAATATTCTTAAAGGCGACACTGGTTCAAGTCTGACAGCAAAAGGCGGCCATGGTTCCGCTGGCATAGGCGGTGATGGATATAGCGCTGACAGTGGAACTATTTTGATTGATGCGCAAGGAAGCACAATAAATGCTACGGGCGGAACAGGCGGATGTGGTATTGGCGGTGGAATGGAAGGAATGGCAGGTAAGATTACCATTAAAGCCGGTACGGTTAACGCCAAAGGCGGCGATGGGAATACAACTCTTTCAGGTGGAGCCGGTATAGGTTCTGTTCGCTCTCCATACAATGATGTTATTATCAGCGGCGGTAAAGTTTCTGCTATTGGAGGGTATACTAACAGAGATAATGTGCCTATCCAAAGTTACGGCATCGCGTGTAGTACTTTATCATCATCAGGAAATAGTGTTACTATGACTGCAAACAGTATAGCGGGAAATTATGGTTCGTTTAACGGTGTAGTATGGGGCGATGGAGGGGATCTCAATACAGCTCGTGTTTATGGTGATGCAACGCTGACAGATCATGTGAAAATGAATCAGACTATAAGGATTCCAACGGGAACATCCCTATCTATTCCGGATATGAATTACGCGAATAATGGAACGATAACAGGTGGAGGACTATTAATAGACCCGCAATATTTAACGGTAGGCCCCAATAGTAGTCTTGAGATTCCCATGGATAATAGAAAGGTTAGCCTGACTAAGAAAGATATTAATGTAAAAACCGAGTTGATTTATACGGGAGCTGATTTATTAGAGACGGAATCAGCGATTACCATAAACAAGACAAGAAAAGAAGACAATATAACATATCAGGTTGATACTGTCGGATGGACACGTAAGATCAAGCGGGATAATGAAGACGTAGATAAAATTATTGATTATGGTTCCTATTCAGTAACATATACCAGAGATAAATTTTCACCTATTATGCTCGACAGGATTGAAGTAAAGCAAAAAGAAATTACGCCTGATATGATTAGTGTTTCGGGTAATCTTACTTATACCGGAGAAGCAATTAAACCAGTAGTGACGATCAAATATAAAGAACAGACACTTGTAGAAAGTACAGCAGACGTTACAGGAGATTATACTATTGCTGGTTTTAAAGAGAATATTAATGCTGGTAAAGCAACAGTTTCAATCGAAGCGGAAAACAATTGTAATTACACTACTAAAGATAGGGAACCAGTAGAAGCGACATTTACCATTGCACAAGCATCTATCGACACGGCAAAGGTAGAGATTGCGCCAACAGAGAATGTTTATAACGGCAAGGCGCGTAAACCAAAGATTACCGTAACGTTAAATGCAGAGAGTTCGGACGAAGGTAACGAGGATTCAGGAGAGGAAGAAGAAGGCGAAGGAACTGAGGATGAAACGCCGGAACCGTCCGCACCGCCGAAGGTATTGACGAGCAAGGATTATGACGTAACATACACCCCGGACGATAAGGTGACGAATGCGAATACTTATACCATTACTATAAAAGGAAAAGGTAATTATACAGGCACAGCGCCTACTGCAACATACACTATTAATAAGAAAGCATTAGAGATCTCTAAGATTACGGCAAAGACCAGAACATATGACAAGACCAATATAGTTGAACTGGATGAAGTTGTATTTGCAAATCTTGAAAAAGCAGACGAGGGCAAGGTGAATCTGGAAGCAGCGAAGATTATGGTCTCTGGTTCCGATGCAGGGACTTACGGCGTTGTTACGTTTGAAGAGCCTAAGCTCACAGGAGATGCAGCGAGCAATTATTCGCTGGAAATTCCTCCGGAAGGTCTGACATTATCAGAAGATATTGAAATTCAACAGGCTAAAGCGCCGGAGACACCGAAACTTGAAGGAGAGTACACTTCTAATGAAGATAAGACTTCTTTCGTCTATACGCTGAAGCTTACGAATCCGGATGAATTAGGAGATTATCGTTACAGAATGGTTGACGAGAACGGTGAAGGGGAATGGTTAGAAGCAACAGAGCCGAATACGTTTGTCTTCACAGATATTCCGCCAGAGACGACTCAGATCTTCGAATGTTATTCCGTAGGTTCTGCAAATGTTGCGGAGAGTGAGATCGGAAGGATTGAAGTAGACTTTAAGAAGCCGGCGCAGGAAACGCAGCCGGAAGCAGCAGAGCTGACTTTTGAGCAGAATGAAGATAATCTGACCTTTACGGCAACAATCCCAGAGATTCCGAACGGTGAGTACAGCTTCTTATGTGATAAAGATTGTGATGAAGATGGAGACGGTGAGTTCGAGTGTGAACATTTCTCAGAAGACAACACAAAGATTGACTGTGAACCACTGACAGATTATAAGGGGTATGTAAGGTTTGTTAAGGACGATACGCACCGTCCGAGTAAAGTTACGGAAGTGACCGGAACATCTCCTATGCTGACTGCGGCAACTCCGGAATTTAAGCCGAACGGAGGAGGATTCATTGTATCTCAGAAGGTAGAAATTAGTTGTGCGACAGAAGGTGCCACAATTTACTATACGCTTGACGGAAGTGTTCCGACTACGGAGAGTACCGTATATGAAGAGCCGTTTGTGGTTAAGGACACGACTACGGTGAATGCGATTGCAGTTGCGGAGGAAAGGAACGACAGTCCTGTGGCAACGGCTGTATTTACCAAGACGACGCCGACGACGAACGCGACCATGGAAAGTATTACGTCGGGAAGCCCGACCAGTTTCTTGTCAGCAGAGCTGAAAGAAATGTATGGATCTTCGAAAGAGCCGATGGGCGACGTGATCGCAGACCTTACCAATAGGCTTTCGGCAGAACCGGGATACACTTATCAGGATATGGCATTCTATGATCTTAAGATTAAGATGAAGCTTAATCCGGAAGATTCGGAATGGGTGGACGCAACGCCTGACAATTTCCCGGAAGAAGGACTTACCGTATTAGTAGATTGTCCTCCGGGAACATCAACGAATGCAAATGACTTTATTATTGGACATATGTTCTCAACTACTTCCGAGAGACTTGGTACGACTGCCGGAAAGATTGAAGTATTGAACGTCAATAAAGTTGGCAGCCAGATTGAATTCACGGTTCACGGCACATCGCCGTTAGGAATTGCATGGAAAGCGATCACAGGCGGCGGAGACGAGAATCCGGGCGGAGACGAGAATCCGGGCGGAGACGAGAATCCGGGCGGAGACGAGAATCCGG
>CAJTOH010000044.1 GCA_910577685.1 uncultured Dorea sp.
CTTCTTCAAGAAAATCTTTTTTATTTTCCTCTTGACATTTCACCAAATTGCTTTCTCTAATCTCTATCAGTATAATTATGTACGTCCAACCGAATAACTTCAAACTGCTTTTTGAAAATGAAAAAAGGGCTTCCGGTCACCCGGAACCCCCTTCTCTCTCTTGATTAGTCCTGTGGAATGATTTCTTTTTTGTTGTATGATCCACAAGCCTTGCAAACTCTATGAGGCATCATTAACTCGCCGCATTTGCTGCACTTAACAAGATTCGGTGCGCTCATCTTCCAGTTTGCTCTTCTTTTGTCTCTTCTTCCTTTAGAAGACTTATTCTTTGGACAAATTGACATAGGTTACACCTCCTTAAAATTCTTAAACACATCGCGGATAACTGACATTCTCGGGTCAAGACCCGTGTCTTCACAGTCACAGGCTCCTTCATTCAGATTCTGACCACATACGCTGCAAATTCCCTTACAGTCTTCGCTACACAGAATTTTCGTCGGCCACCCTACTAATAACTCGTTGTAGATCAACTGTTCTACGTCAAAGTTATATCCGTCAATATAATTTGATTCGTCTAAATCTTCTGCCGTGGCAGCAGCCTCAGGATCCGTGCTCACCTTCCTGCGAAATGAAAATGGAATCTCCACCTGAACATCCGCAAGGCAGCGGTCGCACGGAATCACGGCCGTTACTTCACCCTTACCCGAAATCTCTAACTTCTTATCCCCCGCATACGCAATAACAAGAGACACCGGAGACTTCCGTGTAAGCTTAAAACTCCCCGTCTCACCTTGGAATACCTCCATCTCAACAGGAACCGACCGTTCAATTGTATTGTGCTGTTCCGACAGAACGCTGGATAGGTCTAATATCATATCTAAACTCCTATTCACACCTAGACTATTATATCACGTAAAATGAATTTGTCAACACCCATCTTCTAAACTAATGCAACTGTTTCCCGGGCGATTGCCAATTCCTCATTAGTCGGGATTACCATAACCTTCACTTTAGAATCTGCCGTAGAAATAGCAATCTCTTCCCCGCGCTTATTATTCGCCTCTTCATCCACGCTGATTCCCAAGTATCCCAGATACTTCAGCACGGAAGAACGTACGGTTCCGGAATTCTCCCCGATACCGGCCGTAAATGCAATCACATCCACACCGTTCATCGCTGCAACATAGCTTCCAACGTACTTGGCAACACGGTATGCGAAGACCTCCAATGCGATTCTCGCCTCGTTATTGCCCGAATCAGCTCCCTCTTCCAGATCACGGAAGTCACTGGACAGGTTGTTGGAAAGCCCGAACACTCCTGACTTCTTATTCAGCATATTCATAAGCCCTGCAATATCCAGCCCTTCCTTTTTGGAAATGAACTCTAAGATCGCCGGGTCGATATCGCCGGAGCGTGTTCCCATCACAAGTCCCTCCAAAGGTGTAAGTCCCATGGACGTATCTACGGACTTGCCGTTCTCCACCGCGCAGATACTTGCGCCGTTGCCCAGATGACAGACAATCGTCTTCACCTGATCATAAGGCTTTTCTACAAGCTCTGCCGCTCTCTTGGAAACGAAGCTGTGGCTTGTACCGTGAAAACCGTATCTTCTCACTTTGTACTTATCATAATATTCGTATGGAAGACCATACATATACGCCTTCTCCGGCATGGTCTGATGGAAAGCGGTATCGAACACAGCCACCATCGGAGTACCCGGCATCAGCTTCTGGCATGCATTGATACCGATCAGGTTCGCAGGATTGTGAAGCGGAGCAAGGTCGTTGCAGTCTTCGATCGCCTGCTTTACTTCATCCGTAATCACTACGGAGCTTGCAAACTTCTCTCCGCCGTGTACCACCCGGTGGCCCACTGCCCCGATCTCACTTAAGCTCTTCACAACGCCTGTCTCCCCATCCGTCAGGGCGTCAATTACAAACTGAATCGCCTCCGTATGTGTCGGCATAGCCTTGTCAGACTTCACTTTTTCTCCGCCTTCCGGCTGGTAAGTAAGACTTCCGTCGATCCCGATTCTCTCGCAGAGCCCCTTCGCAAGAACCTGCTCGGAATCAGAATTGATTAACTGAAATTTCAAAGATGAACTTCCGCAGTTGATAACTAATACATTCATTTGTTTTCCCTCTCTTGTTCTATTTTTATTCAATAAAGCAAAAGGCCTCTCAAAGCCTTAGCCTTCCGCCATACACTGAACGGCTGTGATCGCCACCACGCCCTCGATATCCTGAGCGCTGCATCCGCGTGACAAATCGTTCACCGGCGCTGCGATTCCCTGGGTAAGAGGTCCGTATGCTTCCGCCTTCGCAAGCCTCTGCACCAGCTTATATCCGATATTGCCGGCATCTAAGTCCGGGAATACCAGAACATTCGCTTTTCCGGCCACAGGGCTTCCGGGCGCTTTAGATGCGCCGATCTCCGGTACGATCGCCGCGTCTAGCTGGAATTCACCGTCAAGCAACAGGCCGTCCGGCGCGTTCTCCTTGGCAATGCGCGTTGCCTCTAACACCTTGTCCACATCCGCATGCTTCGCACTTCCCTTGGTAGAATGTGAAAGCATAGCCACAACAGGCTCTTTTCCTGTCAGCGTACGGAAAGACTCGGCTGAAGAAAGCGCAATCGCCGCCAGCTTTTCCGGATCCGGGTTCTGCTCAAGACCGGAATCCGCAAAGATAAAGGTTCCGTCTGCTCCCATGTCGCAATCCGGCACTACCATTACGAAAAATGCAGAAACCAGCTTGGTTCCAGGCCGTGTCTTCAGGATCTGAAGACACGGCCTTAAAGTATCCGCCGTAGAATGGCATGCGCCGCTTACCATACCGTCCGCATCCTTCATCTTCACCATCATAACGCCGTAATAGAGATAGTTCGTAAGCAAAAGCTCTCTCGCCTGCTCTTCTGTCATCCCCTTCTTCTGTCTCAGTTCCACAAGCTTCGCAACGTAAGCGTCCGTCTTCTCACTCGTAGCCGGATCAACGATCGTCGCGCCGCTGATGTCGAAGGATCCTTTGTTCTTCGCAATCTCTTCCTCGCTTCCTACCAGAACCAGATTCGCAGTTCCTTCCTTCAGTACGGCCTCGGCTGCCTCGTACGTCCTGATATCCTCAGTCTCCGGCAGCACGATCGTCTTCTTGTTCGTCTTAGCCTTTGCCTTGATCTCATCTATAAATCCCATGATCATAGACTCCTTTCCATATATTCTCAATATTTTTATTATAATACAAAGAAACCATGGGGACAAGGTCTCTTCTCGAATCTTATGTCTATTTTTTCGTACACGGCTGCCGTTCACGGACTCAAAGGGCGAATACGGCGCTCACGATTGCAAAATACACGCTGATTGTGCTGATATCCACTAACGTCGAAATCAGCGGCGTCGCCATGATCGCCGGATCAAGGCCCACCTTCTCCGCAACCAGCGGCAGGGTGCATCCCACCACCTTCGCAATGATAATCGTACACGCCATCGTAACCCCGATAGTAAAGGCCATCATAGCGTCCCCCTGCCCCATCAGCAAAATACGGATTCCATTAACCACCGAAAGGACCGCGCTGATACAGACGGCAATCCGCACCTCCTTCCAGATTACTTTAAAGAGATCGGCAAACTCAATCTCTTCCACGGCAAGCCCCCGGATCACAAGGGTCGAACTCTGGGAACCGCAGTTTCCCCCCGTCCCGGTCAGCATCGGAATAAACCCCGCAAGCTGCGGCATCACGGCAAGCGCACCCTCGTAACTATTCATGATCATCTGCGTCACAGTCGCGGAAAGCATCAGAAACATCAGCCAGGGGATACGGCTCTTTACATGTTCCATCACTGTCGTACCGAAATAAGACTCCTCGCTGGGGTGGACGCCCGCCATGATGCTGATATCCTCCGTCGTCTCCTCCTGCAGGACCAGCATCGCGTCGTCAACCGTAACGATCCCCACCATGCACATCTCATTATCTACGATGGGCAGGGCAATCAGACCGTACTTGGTGATTGTCCATGCCACATCCTCCTGATCGTCCGTGGTCCGGGCATACAGCATATTCGTCTCCATAATCTCCTCAATCAGCTTGGACTCGCTGGTGGTCAGAAGCTCCTTCACATCTACCTGTCCGATAAGCTTCTTCTTCTCCGTCACATAACAGGTATAGATCGTCTCGCGGTTAAGCCCCACCTGCCGAATCTTAAGAATGGCCTCGGCAACCGTCATCTCCTTACGAAGCGCAATGTAATCCACATTCATTACACTCCCGGCGCTGTCCTCGGGATACTGCAGCAACAGGTTGATCTGCCTTCTCTTCTCCTCATCCGTGGCCATCAGAAGGCGGTCCACCACATTCGCCGGCATCTCCTCTAACACGTCCACCGTATCGTCCAGATACATCTCCTCCATGACTTCCTCAAGCTCGGAATCCGTCAGGGAATTGATCAGAAGCGTACGCAGATCGCTGTTCATATAGGTAAAGGTCTCCGCGGCCTCTTCCTTTGCCAGAAGACGGAATACCATTACCATCTGCTTTTGCCCAAACTCCTCCAATATATCCGCCAGATCGACCGGATACATACTGTTCTCTAATTCCTCTTTCAGTTCCTTATACTGACGGTCCTCTAACCTCTGAAGAATCCGCTCTTTTGTCAGCTCTTCCTTCTGCTCTTTTACCCATTCTTCACTCATCATGTATCCCTCCCGTTACTGTTCACACCCAGACCTCAAAGCCGCGCATCAAAGCCATAGTTACTGAGAGCACCGCAGGTATGAACGATAACCGTTACTGTTCACCCCGTGAACAGTAACTCCCTTCATGACATACCAATATCTAATTTCAAATTTGCATATACAACTTTAATATAGTATAATCAATCTCAGAAAGATATACAAGGAGATTCTTATGAAAATAGTCGGACTGATCACAGAATACAACCCGTTTCATAACGGGCATTTATACCATATCGAAAAAGCGAAAGAAATTACCGGGGCAGATTTCGTCATCGTCGTCATGAGCGGCGACTACGTCCAGCGCGGCGCTCCCGCCATCATGCCCAAACACCTGCGGGCGGAAATCGCGCTGGAAGCAGGGGTGGACCTCCTGTTTGAACTGCCCGTGTGCTACGCCGTAGGCAGCGCGGAGTATTTCGCCAAAGGGGCCGTCAGCCTGTTTGAACGGCTCGGATGCATAGATTCCATCTGCTTTGGCAGCGAATGTGGAGATTACGGGCTGCTGGCGAGGATTGCGCACATTCTGGCAGACGAGCCGGAGGGATATCGTCTGGCTCTTAAAAACGCCCTGAAAAAAGGCATGTCCTTCCCTCTGGCACGCCAGACGGCGCTGAAAGAATATTTACAGGACGACATGCTGGACCTTGTACTCGAACAGCCCAATAACATTCTGGGAATTGAATATATCAAAACCCTGTACCAACGGAACAGCCCGATGAAATCCTACACGATCAAACGCATGGCATCCGGCTACCACGACGCGGAACTTACCGGCTCCTACAGCTCCGCCTCCGCGATCCGAAGGCTTTTGAGCTACACCAGCCAATCTATCCTTATAGAAAAAGACGGTATGTTCGACGAACCCTCCATGTCCGAGGTTCTCTCCCGGCTGGAAGGCCAGGTTCCTCCTTCCTGCATCCGGATGCTGGAAGAGACGCACCACAGCCGCTACCCCGTTTATACCAACGATTTTTCACTGCTGCTGAAATACCGTCTCCTGACAGAGACAAAGGAAACCCTGACGGAATACCTGGATATCTCGGAAGACTTGGCAAACCGTATCATCAACAACGCCAATAACTTCATCTCTTTCGAGCAGTTCAGCGACCAACTGAAAACCCGGGATATGACCCTGAGCCGCATCTGCCGCTGCCTGTTCCACCTTCTTCTGAACATCCGGACCGAGGACATGCTGGCCTACCGGGAAAACGGCTACTGTCAGTATGCCCGCATCCTTGGTTTCCGAAAAGACGCAAGAAGGCTGCTCTCTCTTCTTAAAAGGAGCTCGCAGGTCCCTCTGGTCACGAAGCTTACCCGGACGGAAAAGCTGAGCAGTACAGGCCTTTCCATGTTGAAAACAGATATCTTTGCCTCAAATCTATACGAAAGTATTATTACAAATAAATATAAAATGCCCTTTATTAACGAATACCACCATCAGATTCTAAGAATCTGATGGTGGTACTTCCATTTTTATATACTGCTGAATTAATATTCCGCTTTCTTAATACACGCAATCGCCTTGGACCCCGCCCCTATATGGCATGAAACGCTCAGCGACAGCTTGTCCATATGGATATCGTAACCCGGGAACCTCGCCTCAATCTCAGCCTTCCACTCCTTTGCTTCTTCGTCGGAGCAGGTATACGCCGCATGGACCAGCATCTCTCTTCCTTTGAATCTCCCCTCCAGATCCTTCGCCGCAGCATCCAGCATCGTCTTTTTTGCCGCCTTCCAGCCGCGTACTTTGGCGAATGAGTCCAGTTTCTCTCCCTGAATCTGAAGCACCGGCTTTAAGTTCAGCACCGTGCCGATTGCCGCGGCCGCCGGGGTGACGCGCCCGCCCTTTTTCAGATACTTCAGCGTATCCACGGTGATGTAGATACTGGCCTCCAGCTTCTCGCGCATCAGCACATCGTCAATCTCCTGCGCGCTCATTCCTTTATCCGCCATCCCGATGGCGTCTAATACGGACTGACGCTGGGAAATGGATATCCTCTGGTTGTCAATGACATGCACCTTACCGTCATAATCCTTTGAAAGTCCTATAGCCGTCTCGCAGGAACTGCTCAGTCCGCTGGACATGGGAATATAGACGATCTCATCATACTCTTTCAGGATCTCGTCCCACAGGTCGATCACATCGCCCGGCGACGGCTGAGATGTAGAAATATCCGCATCCTCGCCAAGCCTTTGGTAAAACTCCTCCTGCGACAGCGTAATATCCTCAAGATACAACTCCCCGTTGATAAAAAACGGCATGGGCAATACCCGAATTCCTAAGTTCTTTGCTTCCTTCTGTGTAATTCCACTGTTACTGTCTGTTGCAATCGCTACTCTTCCCATCCTAATACCTCACATGTCCTATAATGTAATGATCTCCGACACAGCATCCCTTTTTGCCACCATCATGGGGATATCCTCCCCCCGGTAAGGATTATCGCCAAAACTGACCTCCAGCTTTACAGTCTCATATGCCAGTTCCTCATAATTATTCTCTTTGCTCAAATGCCCCAGAACCACATACTGAAGGCCGTCGTGCAGTATGTCGCACAGAAGCCTTCCCGACAATTCATTGGACAGATGCCCCCGGTCTCCCATGACGCGCCGCTTAAGCGGATACGGATACGGGCCTACCTCCAACATATGAATATCATGGTTCGCTTCCAATACCACTGCATTCAGGTTCTTAAGATGCTCCACCGTATACCCGTCATACTTGCCGAGATCCGTTGCAACCGCCACGGATTTCTCATGATTCTCGATCCGGTACCCCGACGGCTCCCTTGCGTCATGGGAAATTGCAAAGGGACAGACCTGCATACCGCCCATGGCAAATATCTCGTCCGCCTTGATTTCACGGAACAGTCCGTCCGGTAGTTTCCCCAGCGACTTGCAGCCGAGGATGCCTTCTAAAGTCCCCTTCGTCCCGTAGATGGGGGTCCGGTATTTTCTGCTGAACACCCCCAGCCCCTGAATATGGTCGATATGCTCATGGGTGATCAGAATACCGCTTATCTCCTCTCCCTTGACGCCCAGCGTATGTAACCCCTGCTCAATCCGCTTCCTGCTTATTCCCGCATCTACAAGGAGATGCGTCTTGTCATCCCCCACATAGATGCAGTTGCCGCTGCTGCCGCTGGCAATACTGCATAATCTCATCATTTCCTTTTTTGCCCTTCCTACAAATCTGCCACAATCTCGTCAAGCTGCGCCTGCGTCTCTTCAAAAGTATTGCTGTTGTCGATGACCCGGTCGCAATGCTTCATGAACATATCCTTCGGAAGCTGCGCCGCTATGATATCGTCCACCTTCTTCGCGTCATACCCCCTTGCATAGACCAGCCGTTTCTTACGAATAGACGCCTCGACATAAATATACCAGACCTCGTCGCAAATCTCATCATAATGAGTCTCGATCAGAAGAGCGGACTCTATAATAAACAGGTTGGTATTCTTCCGCTCTTCCTTCGCGATCTTCTTACGGATCTCCTCTGCCACAGCCGGATGGACGATCCCATTCAGCTCGTTTCGTCTGGCGCTGTCAGAAAATACAATACCGGCCAGCTTATCTCTGTCCAGTTCGCCTTTCTCATCCAGAATCTCCGTTCCGAAACATGCAACGATCTCCTCAAAACATTTTGTTCCCTTCTTTTGAAGCTTTCTGCCGACCGCATCCGTCTGGCAGATCGTTGCGCCGTATTTATTATTCAGGTATTCCAACACCTGTGTCTTTCCTGCGCCTACGCCGCCTGTAATTCCTATTATCTTCATGACCTTACACCTCTACTTCGCTTCGTACCAGTTTTCGCCGGTGTGCATATCTATCTCCAACGGTACGTCCAAAGAAACCGCCTGCTCCATCTCATTCCTGAGAATCTCCCTGACTTCCTCCAACTCCGGCTGATATGCCTCGATTAACAATTCATCATGAACCTGGAGGACAAGCCTCGACTTCATCTGCCTCTCCTTGAGCCTTCTGTGTACGTTGATCATCGCAATCTTGATGATATCGGCAGCCGTCCCCTGTATAGGGGCGTTCATCGCCACACGCTCGCCGAAGGAACGCTGCATGAAATTACCGGATGCGAGCTCCGGCACGGGACGCCGCCTTCCAAATAACGTCACCACGTAACCCATCTGCTTAGCATGCTTTACTGTGTCGTCCAGGAAAGTCTTGATCCCCGGATAAGTTTTAAAATAATCTTCGATATACCGGGTCGCTTCTTTCCGGGTAATACTCAAGTCCTGACTCAGTCCGAAAGAGCTGATTCCATACACAATCCCGAAATTGACCGCTTTCGCATTGCGCCTCTGCTGCGAGGTCACTTCCTCAAAAGGAACATGGAAAACCTGGGAAGCCGTAATCCTGTGGATGTCCTCCGCTTCTTTGTAGGCCTCGATCAGATTCTGATCGCCGGAACAGTGGGCCAGCACCCTAAGCTCAATCTGGGAATAGTCCGCATCCACAAACACATAGCCGTCCTCCGGAATAAACACCTTGCGGATCAGCCTTCCAAGCTCCATACGTACCGGAATATTCTGAAGATTAGGCTCCGTACTGCTGAGCCGTCCGGTCGCCGTAATCGTCTGGTTAAACTTACTGCGAATCCTCTTATCCCCGCAGATATAATTAGCAAGCCCGTCTGCGTAAGTAGACTTTAGCTTTGAATATTGCCGGTATTCCAGAATCTTCGCAATAACCGGATAGTCCGGCGCCAGCTTCTCTAATACGTCCGCAGCCGTCGAATATCCCGTCTTTGTCTTCTTGCCTCCGGGAATCTTCATATTCTCGAACAGAACCACTCCAAGCTGTTTCGGCGAGTTGATGTTAAACGTCTCTCCCGCATCTTCATAAATCTCTTTCTCTAATTCTACAATCTTGCCGCCAAGCTGTGCCCCGTAGAACTTTAATGCTTCCGCCTCCACTTTGATACCGTTTTGCTCCATATCATACAGAGTGAATACCAGAGGCATCTCAATCTCGGAAAACAGCCGGTCCATCCCGCTTTCCTTAAGCTTCTCCCACAAAACGGAGGATGCCGCGTATGCGGTATACGCCTCATAGCAGACCTTTACATATTCCTCCGCCTTCTCATCGATGATCAACTCCAGCTGCTCGCGCGCAACGTCCTCATAAGTATAGTTGTTCTTAAGAGGATACAGCAGATACGCGGCCACAGTCGCGTCAAAGCAGTTCTTCGTATCCTCAATCTCAAGGTACGGAAGGGCCGCTTTCAGATCAAACATTACAAACCTTCCGGTTTCCTTCGCCGTTTTTGAGAGCTGCGAAAGAAGCCATTCCTTCGAAATCCCTTTCCCGGTGCGGATGCAGCAGGCCCCGTCTTTCTTATAGCACAGGCCGATCCCGCCAATCTCCGACTGATTTGCAAAGAGCGGCAATACGTCCTCTAAGTTCCGGAAAATGCACGCTCCCACGCACTCGGCCTTTGAAGCCTCCAAAAACAGCTTTTCCGCCGTTTCCAAATCCCAGACTTCCCGAAATCCTTCCTCGGCCTTTGAAGCCTTTGCGGTCACGTCAAAGCGGGACAACAGGTTCTTAAACTGCAGCTTCCGGAAATATTCATAGGCCTCCTCCGTATATAGATTGCCCAGCTTTGCCTCCTCTAACTCGTATGGGAAATCTGCCGTCACATTGATGGTTGCAAGCGTCTTGCTCATGACCGCCATGTCCCAATGCTCGGCCAGCGCCTTAGATGCTCTGGGCGGTTTCAATTCCTCCACATGCTCATATGCGTTTTCTATCGAATGATACTCTGCAATAATCTTCGTCGCCGTCTTCTCCCCGATACTCGGAACTCCCGGAATATTATCTGAGGAGTCGCCCATCAGCGCTTTTAGGTCGATGAACTCCTGCGGCGTCACCTGATACCGCTCCTTCACATCCGCGGCATAGTAATCCTCCACCTCGGTGCGTCCCTGCTTTGTCTTCGGAATACGTATCTTCACATGCTCCGTCGCAAGCTGCAGAAGATCACGGTCCCCGGAAATGACAGACACCTCCATCCCTTTCTCCTCGCACCTCTTGGACAATGTTCCGAGAAGGTCGTCCGCCTCAAGTCCCGCGCACTCAATCGTCCGGACTCCCATAGCGTTTAGAACCTCCTTAATCACAGGCACCTGCTGGCGCAGTTCCTCCGCCATGGGCTTTCTGGTTCCTTTATACTCCGCATACATCTCATGGCGGAACGTAGGCGCATGGACGTCAAACGCTACCGTGAGATATTCCGGCTTCTCTTCCTCAAGTATCTTAAACATAATCGTTAGAAAACCATAAACCGCATTGGTATGCAGGCCTTCCGAATTCGTCAGGTCCGGCAGCCCATAAAACGCCCGGTTCAAAATACTATGCCCGTCTATTAACACAATCTTATTGCTCATATCAGATTCCCCCTGTTTTTCGTACAGTCCAGAATACGATCTACCCTGCAATCTCCTTAAGCCGCTCTATGATCGGGAGATGCTGCGTACACTGCTTCTCGCACTTGCCGCACGCAATACAGTCTCCCGCCTTCTCTTTCGTAATTCCCCAGTGATATGCAATCCGCTCGTCGATTGCCTCCTTCTGCCCTGTCAGGATCATCTGATTGTAGGAATCCATATACTTTGGAATCGGAATCTCCTTCGGGCATCCCTTGCAGTAGGAACAGCCGGTACACAGGTTGTTAAGGGCCACTCCTCTGCCTTCATACTCCTTAACGATTTCGGCGGCCGGTTTTTCTTCCAGATTCTCCACCGCTTTCACCGCGTCGTCAATGTGCTCCTTGGTTGTACAGCCCGCAAGCGTCACGGTAATCTCTTTGTGGGACGCAACGAACCGAAGCGCCGCCTGAGGCACAGTAAGCCCTGTTCCTTCCGTCAGATAGGAAAACGCGTCCGGGTTCGCCGGAATCATACCGCCTCCGAGAGGGTTCATGACTACCACGCCCATCCCGTTCTCATAAGCCGTCTCGATTCCGCTCTGGCGGAACCGGTAGTTCAGCGCGTTGTATCCGATCAGCATACCGCGGAATTTGCCCGACGCAACCACGGTCTCAATCTCATTGCCCTGCATATGGGAGGAAAATACAATATTGCGGATCAGCCCTTCCCTCTCTGCGTCTTCAAAGAAACCGTAGATCGCATCCATATGCTTCTCCCAGGACTTAATGTCCAGCATACACCACATATGGTAAAAATCAATGTAATCGGTCTTGAGCCTGTCAAGAGACGTCTCCAGCCGCTTCCGGAAATCCCCCTTCGCCGGATGTTCTCCTGCACCTATTGTTCCCAGATTTGTCTTGGAAGTTACATAAACTTCACTTCTTTTTAACTGCGACAGCGCAATTCCTGTTACGATCTCGCTCTTATCCTCGCAGTATGCCGGAGCCGTGTCCCAGTAGTTAATTCCCTTCTCAAACGCATAGAGCGGGATCTCGGCGCACTTCTCCAAACGGCCCGCCTTGATATCCTCCTCGTCATAGCGCATCGTTCCAAGCCCGACCGCCGATACTTTCATATCCGTATTACCATACTGTTTATAGTACATTCTCTTTTCCTCCTCATATTTTACTTTCCCAATTCGCGACAGATAAAAACAAACGGGCTGCCAGAATATGCCATATCAAAAATGCGGCATACCGGGCAGCCCCCTGCTTCTCAAACCGTACAAAAAGGTGCGAAACCCAAATCAGGCTTCGCACCTTTTACTGCGGATGGTGGGACTTGAACCCACACGAGGTCGCCCCCGCAAGATTTTGAGTCTTGTGCGTCTGCCATTCCGCCACATCCGCTTATCGTTGCCGATATGTATCGGCAACATGGTAAATTATAACTGCAAATGCAGCCAATGTCAATGCTTTTATTAAAAAAATTTTAGAAAGCGTCTGACGGGAACAAAGCGTCGTCCAATGCTGTCATATCGGTCTGGTCAATGAAATACACACCGTTAGCATCCGGCTTAACATTGATCGTCACAGTCGTAGGATCTCCGTATGTAGGAGAAGATACCTTCTCAACCATGATCTCATACATCTTCTGGAATACCAGCTCGTTTACTGCATTCTGATCGTTCACATCGATGTTTTCAACCTCGGCCATGGTCGCAGCCTCTACTTCACTCTGAAGTCCGTCAAAACCGGTAAACGGCTTTACCGTCACGTCAACGGTGTAAGCCTTGTCGCCTGCTTCCTTTGCTTCGCCGACTTCATAATTCGCCTGTTTAATCATGTCTAGGAATAACTGTCTGTAATTCGCGGTCAGTTCTTCAGACAGTCCAAGCTGTGAAAATCCTGCTTCTTGCATGGTGGTATCAATATTACTCTCGTAAAGCTTCTGGGCCTCTTCCTTTGACGACTTCGTCCATTCGATGTACTTGTCGAACTCTCCCTTATAGCTTGCGTCCATGATGGACTTCGCATAAGACTGTGCGTCCTCCGCACTCATACCTCCGCAGCCGCATAACAGCGTCATAACTGCGATGAGTAATACTGCCAGCAATCCTCTTTTCTTCATGACTATTCCTCCTTCACAAAATAATGCGCGGGCATCTGGCAAAATGTCTGCACATGTGATGAACAGCGCCGCACTTTTACGCCGATCATTCGCACATAAACTATATTACTCCCAATATTGCACAAAATCAACTCTTGACAGAGGAATTATTTCACCAATTTTTCACCAATTTCAAAACAATCGAAAGTTGCGAAATAATCGGCGGGTGTCTCCGCCCTCCGGATCAGCTGTACCGAGCCGTCCTCTTTCAGTAAAAGTTCCGCTGATTTCAGCTTCCCGTTATAATTATATCCCATGGCGAAACCGTGGGCTCCCGTGTCGTGGATCACCAGTAAATCTCCGTTTTCAATCTTCGGAAGCATACGGTCGATTGCGAATTTGTCGTTGTTCTCGCACAGTGAACCGACGACGTCGTACTTGTGGTCCCACGGCTTTTTTTCTTTGCCCATGACGGTAATATGGTGGTATGCGCCGTACATAGCAGGACGCATCAGGTTCACCGCGCAGGCGTCTACCCCTATGTATTCTTTATGGGTGTGCTTCCGATGGATTGCTTTTGTGACCAGACAGCCGTACGGACCCATCATGAAACGTCCCAGTTCCGTGTAGATAGCTACGTCGCCCATACCCGCGGGAACCAGAACCTCCTCATATACGCGCCGAACCCCGTCGCCGATGATGCGGATATCGTTAGGCTCCTGATCCGGGGTATAAGGGATTCCGATGCCTCCCGACAGGTTGATGAATCCGATGTGAACGCCGGTTTCCTGCTTAAGCCTGACGGCGGCTTCAAAAAGCACCTTGGCAAGCATGGGGTAATATTCGTTGGTCACGGTATTGCTTGCGAGGAAAGCGTGGATACCGAACTCCTTGGCTCCCTTTTCTTTCAGGATCTTAAACGCGTCGAACAGCTGCTCCGTAGTCATGCCGTACTTCGAGTCTCCCGGGTTGTCCATAATGTCGTTGCTGATCTTGAACAGACCGCCGGGATTGTAACGACAGCTGATTGTCTCCGGGATATGGCCGATCACCTGTTCCAGATACTCAATGTGGGTAATGTCGTCCAAGTTAATGATCGCTCCCAAACGGTCCGCATAGGCAAATTCCTCGGCGGGGGTATCGTTGGAAGAAAACATGATATCCTCCCCTGCCGCCCCCACAGCCTCCGAGAGCATTAACTCCGTGTAAGAGGAGCAGTCGCAGCCGCAGCCGTATTCCCTCAGTATATTGATCAGAAATGGGTTCGGCGTCGCTTTGACGGCAAAATATTCTTTGTACCCTTTATTCCACGAAAACGCTTCTTTCAACGCTTTGATATTCCTGCGGATCCCTTTTTCATCATATAGATGAAAGGGTGTCGGATATTCCTTCACAATCTCTTCTAACTGGCTTTTTGTCACAAACGTCTCTTTCTTCATCGTTACTGATTCTCCTCTCGCATCGATAGTAATTTGATCTCGTTGGAAAGCGCGGTCTTATATAACTCTACGAAATTCTTCTGTCCGGAATACAGGCAGGTGTTCATGCTCCCCTCCCCGTATTCGCCCGTAAGGACATAGCGGGAATCTGCGATCACGCCGATTCTCGTACATCGATCCTCTCCTATGTATACCTTCGCCCTTGGAAAAGCCGTGGGCTGATCCGTTATGATGACCACCCGCTTCATGTCAAGGATCAGCTCCTGCAGCTCTCCGACCAGAAGAAGCAGATAGTTCCTGGTCATGCTGATGTAAACCTGCTCCTCTACTTTTTTCAGGACATTACGCATCTTATCCAGAATATGCTCGGCGCCTTCAATGGTGATATACCCCTCCACATAAGTCTTCTCCGAAGGCATATGGTCGCTAAGCCATTTCTTGGAATCTTCCAGTTTCCGTATCCGGTTCTTGCAGAATTCGTCCGGCGGCACGGGGACGTATTTGCGCGTATGCCCCTCCTCCACCAGATAGGCGGCTCCTTTCTCCGTCATGTTCGCCAGCGAATTATACGCGTTGGACCTGGAAATCCCGGTCTGCTTCGACACCTCGTATCCCGTCACCTTCCCCTCGGTGAGCAGGCATTGATAGATGTTTGCCTCCTGACGCGTAAGTCCGAACTCCATCAGGCGTTCTGTAAATGTAACTTGCTCCAATTCTTCACTCCTCATCCCCATAGTGTCCCACGCCCTAAAAGCGTACAAAAAACGTCATTAAAGGGCGTTCTAGTAGTTCTCACAGGGAACACTATACTGTATTGCGCCGGGAGTGTCAACATTTTTTTACAATACGGACCTGCCGGACATAAAAACAGGGTTGTCTGCTTTACATGTTAATGCGACAACCCCGCCCCTTTATTTCCGTCCTGAATTTTGCAGCAGGCCGGACAAGCCGTCCTGCTGTCGGATTTTTACTCGATCACAGTAATCCGCATGATGTTGCTTGCGCCGCCCCGCTCCGCGGTCACGTTCGCCGCCGGGATCCCTGCTGTCAACACCACGATATCGCCCGATTCTGCCATCTGCTTTGCGCAGACCAGATCAATTGCGCCGTTGCAGACGTCTTCCATAGAACTGAGGGGAATGGATTTCAGAGGAATGATTCCCCAGTAAAGCTGCATCCTGCGAAGGGCGGCCTCGTTCGGCGTCACTCCGATGATATCCATGCGCGGCTTGAACTTTGACACCACCCTTGCGGTCACTCCGGACACCGTCGGCGTAATAATACATCTCGCCCTCAAATTATTCGCCGTCGTTACCGCTGCGTGGCACAGCGCGCTGGAGGTACTCTTCATATGGTGCGCCTCCGTCTTCTTCATCATTACGTCATAATCCAGATGCTGTTCCGTATCCTTCACGATATGCACCATCATCCGCAGCGCTTCCAAAGGATACTTGCCCTGAGCCGTTTCGCCGGACAGCATCACCGCATCCGTCCCGTCGTAGACCGCATTGGCCACGTCCGTAACCTCCGCCCTGGTAGGCCGCGGATTGCGCATCATGGAATCCAGCATCTGGGTCGCGGTAATGACAGGCTTATAATTCTCGTTGCACTTCTGGATAATCATCTTCTGCAGGTAAGGAACTTCCTCGGTAGGGATCTCCACGCCTAAGTCGCCCCGGGCAATCATAATCCCGTCGGCGCAACGAATGATTTCATCAATATTCTTGATTCCTTCCGCATTCTCAATCTTCGCAATAATCGGGATATTCGGCGCTTTACATTCTTTCAGGAAAGCCCGAATCTCAAAGATGCACTCCGCATTGCGCACAAAGGACGCCGCAATAAAATCAATCTGCTGCTCCGCTCCAAAACGGATATCCTCCCGATCCTTCTCGGTAATCGCCGGAAGCCTTACCGGAACATTGGGAACATTGACCCCTTTCCGTTCGCCCAGCTCGCCTCCGTTCACAACCGTACAGACAATCTCCCTTCCATTCTTCGCCTTGACTTTTAGTCCGATCAGTCCATCGTCGATCAGAATGGTACTTCCAACTTGGACATCATCTGCAAGACCTTCATATGTAATCGATACCTTGCCGGCATCTCCCGCCAACTCTTCCGCCGTCAGAACGAAGGTGTCTCCCTCATTCAGCATAACCTTCTTCCCGTCCTTTAAGACGCCCGTCCGGATCTCCGGCCCCTTGGTGTCTAAAAGTATGGCAATCGGTTTCCCTTCTTCATCACGGATCCTCTTCAATCTGTCCATCCGTGCCTTCTGTTCTTCATGGGTTCCATGGGAAAAGTTGAATCTGGCAATATCCATGCCTTTTTGGACCAGACTCCTCATCAGCTCGTCGTCATCCGTCCTCGGTCCAAGCGTACATATGATTTTTGTCTTCTTCATCGTCTCGTCTTCCTCCTGCTATTTAATTTGTTGCTGCCGCGACAACAAAACGGTTGCTGATCACTCCGCGACCAGTAACACAAAACGGCCGCAGGAAAATCCATTCCAGCGCCGCGTCACAGTTGTCACTTGACATGTGTATGTGTGAACAGATGATCCTGACAGTATTCATAATTGCCGTTACATTTGGAACAATATCTGAACTCTAGGTCCGGATCATCCAGTTCAGTCCTCTTACAGATCGCACACATATGCTTCGCGCCGTTGGCGTAATTCTGAGTCGGGCGCTGGGCCTTTCGTATATTCTGCTGAAATTCTTTTTTCCTTCTGCGCTGCTTAGGCGAAAAGCGTCTCATATTCCTTGATCCCAAAAAGAAAATCAAAAAATTCAGGAGGGACACCACAGATTCTAACGCCGCCGCTTTATAGTAGCCGCCCACCAATATATTCCCTCCGTACGCCGGAAGGAAAGCCTGAATAATGGGGTAAATAAAATACAGCGCGTCAATCATCGCAAGGTATTTGACCTTGACAGGTATCACAAAAAATACCAGGAACTGTACGTCCGGATACAGCGCGGCAAATGCAAAGAACAGGGACATGTTCAAATACCACACAGACATCGGAAGGTTCAGCCCCGTTATCACATACAGCAAAATCGCCGCGGCCACATGGAACAGCACGCCGGAAAAGAAATAGAGATTAAACCGGAACGTCCCCCACGCATGCTCTAACTGCCGGCCGATCATATAATACAGAGACAGCGCAAATACAATAAAAATCAGGCTGCTTGACGGAGGCTGGATAATAAACGTCGCAATTCTCCAGATCTGCCCTCTAAAGATCGCCTGCGCATCCAGACTGAGATACCGGTAATAAAATTCCGGATTCAATATATTTAGTACGAATCCCGCCGCATACAATATAATAATATAGTACATGAGGTTGGGAACAGCGTATCTTCCAAACTTTCGCTCCAGCTTTGAAAGCCAATTTTCCATAAGACAAACTCCTTATAATTTAATTAAAATGTTATCTGAACATTCTCTTAACATCACTGTTAATACTGTAGTAATTCTACCGTTTATCACGCTGTTTGTCAATTCTGCTACGGAACTTTACAACTTTTTTAGATTTCTATAGCATTTTCTTAATTGTTATTTTAAAAATTTTGTCGTATAATGTTACAGGCTGTAAAAGAGATCATGGACGCAGTGTCCATGATAATTACGCCGCAAAGGAGTGTTATTATGAGTAAAAACGAATTGTATACACTGGGCATTGACATCGGTTCAACCACTGTGAAAATCGCGATACTCGACAAGGATAACGATGTCGCCTTTTCCGATTATGAAAGGCATTATGCTAATATCCAGGAAACTCTGTCCGACCTTCTCGGGCGGGCAATCTATAAATTAGGGGGGATTTACGCCTCTCCGGTTATTACAGGGTCAGGCGGGCTGACCCTCGCCAAGCACTTAGACGTCCCCTTCGTCCAGGAAGTCATCGCCGTGTCCACTGCGCTGCAGGACTACGCCCCCCAGACGGACGTAGCCATCGAATTAGGCGGCGAGGACGCGAAGATCATTTATTTTGAGGGCGGAAACGTCGAACAGCGCATGAACGGAGTCTGCGCCGGAGGCACGGGTTCCTTCATTGATCAGATGGCGTCCCTTCTCCGGACGGACGCTTCCGGACTGAACGAATATGCGAAGAACTACCGTTCTCTCTACTCCATTGCCGCAAGATGCGGGGTATTTGCCAAATCGGACATCCAGCCGCTGATCAACGACGGGGCCTCTAGGGAAGACCTTGCAGCCTCTATCTTTCAGGCGGTGGTAAACCAGACCATCAGCGGGCTTGCCTGCGGCAAACCGATCCGGGGCCATGTGGCTTTCTTAGGAGGTCCCCTCCATTTCCTTTCCGAATTGAAGGAAGCTTTCGTCCGGACACTGAAACTTGACGATAAACATACTATTGCACCGAACCATTCCCACCTGTTCGCGGCAATCGGTTCCGCCATGAATTCCAAAAAAGACCGGCAGGTCTCCCTGCAGGAAATGCAGAAGCGTTTAGAGAGCCGGATTAAGATGGAATTCGAGGTCGACAGGATGGAACCGCTCTTTAACAGCGAGGCGGAATTCCATGCATTTGAGAAGCGCCACGCAAAACATCAAGTTCCGGTAAAAGATCTGGCGAGCTATACCGGCAAGGCGTTCCTTGGGATCGACGCAGGGTCTACCACTACGAAAGCCGCTTTGGTGGGCGACGACGGGACCCTTTTGTACTCCTTCTACCACAATAACGAGGGAGACCCATTAGGAACCACCATCACGGCGATTAAGGATATTTACGATAAGCTGCCCCAAGGGGTAGAGATTGCCCACTCCTGTTCCACCGGTTACGGGGAGGCCCTTATTAAGTCCGCCCTTCTTCTGGACGAAGGCGAAGTGGAGACGGTTTCCCACTATTACGCGGCTTCTTATTTTGAGCCGGAGGTGGACTGTATCCTGGACATCGGCGGACAGGATATGAAATGCATTAAGATCAAGAACCAGACCGTTGACAACGTGCTTTTGAACGAAGCCTGTTCCTCGGGATGCGGTTCTTTCATCGAGACCTTCGCCAAATCGCTGAACTACTCGGTGGAAGATTTTGCACACGAGGCGTTATTCGCCCATAATCCCATCGACCTCGGCACCCGCTGTACGGTATTCATGAACTCGAAGGTAAAACAGGCGCAAAAAGAAGGGGCGGAAGTTGCGGACATCTCTGCCGGACTTGCCTATTCCGTCATCAAAAATGCTCTGTTCAAAGTAATCAAGGTTTCCGATGCGTCCGAGCTTGGGAATCATATCGTCGTGCAGGGCGGAACCTTCTATAACAACGCCGTACTCAGAAGCTTCGAGAAGATCGCGGGCTGCGAGGCCATCCGTCCGGATATCGCCGGGATCATGGGGGCTTTCGGCGCCGCCCTGATCGCCCGTGAGCGGTATATGGACTGCCGGAGAACGACTATGCTTTCCATCAAAGAGATCGAGGCCCTCAGGTACTCTACCACCATGACGAAATGCAAGGGCTGTACCAATAACTGCCGCCTGACCGTCAACCATTTCAGCGGCGCAAGGAAGTTCATTACGGGAAACCGCTGTGAACGGGGGCTTGGGAAAGAAATGTCCGGCAACAAACTGCCCAACCTTTTTGAATACAAGTTCCATCGGTATTTTGACTATAAGCCCTTGGAAGGGTACGATGCGCCGAGGGGCGTAATCGGTATCCCGCGGGTGCTGAACATATACGAGAACTATCCGTTCTGGTTTACATTTTTCCACACCCTCGGTTTTCAGGTGGTATTATCCCCCGCTTCGACCCGGAAGATCTATGAACTGGGGATCGAATCTATCCCCAGCGAGTCCGAATGTTATCCGGCGAAGCTGGCCCACGGGCATGTTCAGTGGCTGATCAACCAGGGGATACACAGGATCTTCTATCCCAGTATCCCTTATGAGCGGAATGAATTTCAGGAGGCGAACAATCACTATAATTGTCCCATCGTCACCTCCTACCCGGAGAATATTAAGAACAACATCGACGCTATCATAAACGGCGAAGTGGACTTCATCCATCCTTTCCTGTCGCTGGAAAGCGAGGAGACGGTTTCTTATCGTCTGGTGGAAGAATTATCAGAAAAGTTCTCCATCCCGGCATCCGACATCCGTTCCGCCGTACATGCTGCGTGGACGGAGCTTTCGGCTTGCCGCGAGGATATGAAGCGGAAAGGCGAGGAAACCATCGAATACCTGAAACGCACCGGCAACCGGGGCATCGTCCTTGCCGGACGGCCCTACCATATTGACCCGGAGGTAAACCACGGGATTCCGGAGCTTGTCAACTCCTACAATATCGCGGTGCTGACGGAGGATTCCGTTTCCCATCTGCATCCCGCCGGACATCCGTTAAACGTTATGGATCAGTGGATGTACCACTCCCGTCTGTATGCGGCGGCAAACTATGTAAAGACCACGGACAATCTGGATCTGATCCAGCTAAATTCCTTCGGATGCGGGCTGGACGCCGTGACCACCGACCAAGTGGCTTCGATCCTTAATGATTCCGGCAAGATCTACACCTCCCTGAAAATCGACGAGGTGAACAACTTAGGGGCCGCGAGGATCCGGGTCCGTTCCCTGCTCGCCGCCATCCGTGTACGGGAAAAACGGCAGGAAAAGCGGACCATCCAATCTTCCGCCGTCACAAAGGTTCCGTTTACCAAGGAAATGCGCAGAGACTATACCATTCTGTGTCCGCAGATGTCGCCCATTCATTTCGACCTGTTAGGGCCTGCTTTTGCGGCTTCCGGATACCGCATCGAGATCCTGCCTAACGACAATAAACAGGCGGTGGACGTGGGGCTTAAATACGTCAATAACGACGCGTGCTACCCTTCCCTGATGGTGGTGGGACAGATCATGGACGCCGTCCTGTCCGGCAAGTACGATACCGACAGGATCGCGGTCATCATAAGCCAGACCGGGGGCGGATGCCGTGCTTCCAACTATATCGGGTTTATCCGCAGGGCGCTGAAAAAAGCGGGATACGAACATATCCCGGTCATTTCCCTCAACTTAAGCGGTTTGGAGGGTAATCCGGGCTTTAAACTGACTCCCCTCCTTGTGCTGCGCAGCATGTACGCAATCGTCTTAGGAGATATTTTCATGAAATGCGTGTACCGCATCCGGCCCTACGAAGCCGTCAAAGGCTCCGCAGACGCCATGCATGAAAAATGGGGGAAAGCCTGCAAGGAATTCTTGTCCCAAAGATACCCTTCACGGCGCAGGTTCCGGAAGCTCTGCCAGGAGATCATCCGTGATTTCGACCAAAATATCGAACTTGTGGATGTCAAGAAACCGCGGGTGGGCGTGGTCGGGGAGATTCTGGTAAAATTCCTGCCGGCCGCCAACAACTATCTGGTGGAACTGTTGGAGAGCGAAGGCGCAGAGGCTGTGGTGCCGGATCTTCTGGATTTCCTGATGTATTGTTTCTATAACCAGAATTTCAAGGTATCCCATCTGGGCATGAAGAAATCCAAGGCCGCCGTCGGGAATCTCGGCATCAAGGCCCTTAAATGGTTCCGGTCGCCGGCAAGCAAGGCGTTCCGGGAAAGTAAGCATTTCGACGCTCCGGCGGATATTCATGAACTTGGGAAAATGGCGTCTGATTTCGTGTCTCTGGGAAATCAGACCGGGGAAGGATGGTTTTTGACCGGCGAGATGTTGGAACTGATACAAAACGGCGCACCGAATATTGTCTGTACGCAGCCGTTCGCATGCCTGCCGAACCATGTAGTGGGGAAGGGCGTAATTAAAGAACTAAGAAGGCGGTATCCGGAATCGAATATCGTCGCCATTGACTTTGACCCCGGGGCAAGCGAGGTGAACCAGTTGAACCGGATCAAGCTGATGCTTTCTACGGCGAATAAGAATATGGAGCCTTGATTCTGCAATCAGGCGGTAATAGGGAAACAGCATGGCGTCCGGAAAAATCCGGAAAGGCCATGCTGTTTCTTTAATAATATTAGTTTGTCAATATAAAAATCGTCACCCTTCCTCCCCGAGTCTCGGCATTTTCAATCTCCAGACGCCCGCCCTGAGCCTTTGCAAACCTTTCGGCCGTATAAAGTCCTAGCCCATAATGAGCCTTGCTGCTCCGGCTTTGGTCGCCTTGATAGAACTGCTTGGAAGCATACTTTAAATCCTGCGGCGTAAACCCTTCCCCCTCGTCCTCGACAGTCACGGCAAGGTACCTCCTCCCATCCTCCGTCCTCATCTCCATGGAAACCTCAATCCCGCCGTTTTCGGGGCTATAATCCATGGCGTTGCTAAAAACATTCTGAAACGAACGCAGGAGTTGGTTTTCATTGCACAAAATCTCTCCGCCAAGAGCCGTTCTTCGGAAATGAACCCGGATTTGCCCCGCTGACGCAAGAAGTCTGGCCTGTTCCTCAAATAAATCTGCAAGGCTGTCGCTTGGCCTTCCGGTCTTTTGCTCCTCCAACGTCCCTTCCCGCCCTTCTTTCGTCAATATCCCATTCAATATTGCAAGGTATTCTTCCATCATGGTCACGCTTTGGAGTATATCCTGGGCATACTCCCGCTCTTCCCCGGACAGGTTCCCCTCCCCCAGAAGCTCCGCATTGCCGCGTATAACCGTAAGGGGCGTCTTGATATCATGGGCAAGGGCCGCAATCTGCTCTTCCCTGCCCTTTTCCAGATTCCACTGCTGACAGAGGGACTCTCTGAGCGCCTCCTTCATCCGGTTCAGGGAATTTAAGACCTCCTCCACTTCCTTTATCTCCGAATGTTCTTCCTCAAATTCCAAATCCTGATTCCTGATCCTTGCCGTGGCCTCATTCAGGATGCCAAGTCTCTTCTTCATATATTTTCCAAAATGCCGGGACACCAGAACCGTATGGATCAGAAACAGCGTCAGAAAGGCCAGAACCAGCAAAATATCCGGGTTCGGCAGATATTTTCCCAGAAATTCGTTCCGAAACCTCGCCGCAATCTTATACTTTGCGATACATACCTCCCCCGAATCCCGTATAAAAAACCGGTAATACTCTCCACTGCGGGCATAAATACTGTTCCTCGTATAATAATCCCACGCCTGTTCCATTTCTTCCGAGGAAAACGTACCGTACTTCCAGTTCCCGTCCGATCGGTATACCCCGTATAGGCATCCCTCCGGCAGCAAGTCCCCCGTAACCTTAGAAGCCCTTCTTATCTCTTCTGCAGATTCATTCAGCTTTGCCTCCATATGGTTTGCCGGCAGGATTTCTCCTGCCGCATACAATAGATACCAAATGAGGAAGATAGAAAATATGAAGAAAATTACGCCTGCCGTGTAGAAACATACGTATCTGAAAAAGACCGATGAAATTGTTCTCTCCCTTTTCCCTACCTCCATCGATATCCAATCCCCCATACCGTCTCAATAGGCCCAAAGCCCGCCTTCTGGCATTTTGCCCGGATATTCTTGACGTGTTCCGTAATCACGGAATTGTCGCTTTCTTTCTCATACCCGAATACATGCTCATAGATTCTGTCCTTTGAAAATACCTGACCGCGGTTCAGCGCAAGGTACTCGCAGATGGCATATTCGCTCTTGGTAAATCCAAGTTCCCTGTCCCCGTAACGGACTTTCCTCTCTTTCAGATAGAACTGTACGCCGTCTATTGACACCATATGCTTCTTCTCCCTGTTTTCCCGCCGCAGATGAGCCGCCACCCGGGCGCGCAATTCGCCGATTCCAAAAGGCTTGGCGATGTAGTCGTCCCCGCCGATTCCAAGCCCCCTCATGATATCCGCCTCTTTCGTCTTCGCCGTCAGGAACAGGATCGGACAGTCCACCTTGCCCCTGATCTCCTCACACAGCGCGAATCCGTCCATCCCCGGCATCATTACATCCAGAAGGATGAGCTGGTAATCTGTAAGTATCAGGTTTTTGAGTTCCAGCGGGTCATTCTGCACCGTCACCTCGTACCCTTCTTTCGCCAATGCGTTTCTGATTAACTTCAAAATCTGTATGTCGTCATCTACTGCCAATATCTTCGTCATATCGCTATTTCCATTTTTATACTCCAAGATTTCCGGAATACGAAAATCAGTCCCTGCACTGCCTTCCCTCATAGAACGAAATCCACAAGAAGACCCCGCACCACAAAAGAACCGTAACCGCTGCGCCGACAATCAGGTTTCCCGCCGCATGCTCTGCCGAAACCGTCCCGTTTCCTATCCAATATTGTATCAGATATCCGCTCCATCTTCCACCCCATGCACAGGGGAAAAACTGCCACCTGCCCTCGCCAAGGCCTGTGAGGAACAGTGCGGAAACCGCCAGTTCCGCCGTTCCCACGCACAGAGAAATACTTTTCGAGAATTTCAGATTCAAAAACAGATGGAACAGATACAGATTCATACCGCAAACCCAGAGAACGCACGCCAAAGCCAGATACTCTCCCGCCGACATAAGCTCAGTTTCCGTCATCATATGGAATCCTCCGGCAAATCCCAAAACCGCCAGAAGGACCGCTCCAAATCCCATGCCCGCCAAGACCGCCCACTTGGCAAGCAGCGGATTCCTTCTATATACCGCCACTCCGAGAAACGTCTGGAAATGCCCTTTTTCCTCCATCTCCACAGACATTGCGCAGATTACGCTTACCGCCAACGGCAGAATAATGGAAAGCGCCTGCATATAACCAGATATTTTCCCTTCGTCGCTCCATGCCGCAAAAGAGTAATATAAAAGGAATATCAGAATCCCCAATGCAGGAATCAGGATATGCAGAACAGGAATCAGGGTATGGCGCATTTTCCACACCTCCCCCCTTATATTCCTGTACAATTCCCCGGATATCTTTCTATCTGTTCTAATAACAGCCCTCATCGCCTTTTCTTCTCCCCGCCTATGAAATATTTGTGTTAAAATCATGCATTTTACCTCTCTGCCTGCTTCTCAAACCACCTGCGGCTTACCAGCCAGAAGATCAGGAACCAGAAGACAGAGGCGGCGATTCCCATAGGAAGCGCTTTCCAATCCAGCAATTCCTGTGAAAATGTCAGGCTTCCCGGTTCTGCCACAAGCCCGTTGGGGAGGATTCTTAAGATGATGCACATCATCCTTGCGGCAATCCCGCCCGGCAGCAGCATAAAAAAGGAATGAAGAGCCAACTCCGCCGACAGCATGATATAACTCCCCAAATGGAGCAATATCATGGGAACCGTACCCCAAAGCTGCTGCAGAAACAGGCAGAAGGGCACCTGCCACAGTGAGGTTATTAATAGGACCGCCACCGCTAAGACCTGTTCTCCGTCTGTCGGCCGGATACGGAATACCTGCCCTCCGATCTGCCCAATTACCTTACCGGCCCCAAGGGTTACACCTAAGAACACGAGCATCGAGATCCCCATACACCGGATACCATATAAGACCTTACCATCCCAGACCGAGCCTATTTTCACGGGGAGCCCCCATATGGAGCGGTTTCCCAGCTTCTTATCCCGGTTCCCCACAGCGGAACAGACCAGCGAGAGCATCCCCGGGAACAGTATCATATACCACCAGTTATAACTGTCGACAGTAAAATAATCGCTCGTAAGCCATGCCGCAAGGACTACGGAAATCAGCGGCATAAATACCGTCAGTTTTTCCGTATAGGTATGACGGTTCTTCATTCTTTCCGCAAGAAAATATTTCCCCATTTATCTCGCCTCCTTCCGTGTTCCCGGTATTTCATGGGAAATGCTTTCCTTCGCCGCAACCTTCATAAATAATTCTTCCAGACGGTCCGGATCCGGCATCCCGCCCTGATATCCCAGCGCGCCGTCTGCAATAATTCCGATATAATCGGCCGTCTTAGCGATCTCGCCAAGGATATGGCTGGAGACAATGACCGTGATTCCCTCTTCGGGGAATTGCCGTATCATTTGGCGCAGTTCTTGGATGCCGATGGGATCAAGTCCATTAACCGGCTCGTCAAGTACTAACAGCTTCGGCTCGGAAAGAAGGGCAATCCCTATTCCAAGCCGCTGCTTCATTCCTAAGGAAAACGCGCCCGCCTTTTTCTTCCCCGTGCCTGCCAAATCCACCAATTCCAACACCTCCCGGATTCTTTGATCCGATATGCCAAGCATCAGCCCGCGGACTTTCAGGTTCTCCCATGCCGTCAGGTTCTCGTATACCGGCGGAGTCTCTATCAGCGCTCCGATATCCGCAAGGTCTTTCCTGCTCCATGTATGGCCGTCAAATAGAATCTCACCGCCTGTGGGGCGAAGGATTCCCGTCATCATTTTCAGCAGGGTGGATTTTCCTGCGCCGTTTGGACCCAGAAGCCCGTATACGCAGTTCCTCGGCACCGCAAGCGAAATACGATCAACGGCGCGGTGGTTACGGAACGATTTTGTCAGGCACTTTGTTTCTAAGATATTTTGATTCATATGGTTTCCTCCTTATGTCCTGCAGTTTCATGTCCTCTCCGAGCAGATATCTCTTTCACGCCCTAAGAAAGGCGGCTTTCTAACGTATCCCCCGATGGACTACAAGATAAGAATAAAGCAGAACTATAAGGAAAGTATAAGGAAATCTCTATTTCTATCTTATTCCCGGTATACGATTCTTACGTTCTACAAGATCATATCCTGCTTACCAATCTGGTGAATTTTTCCATCTTCAAAGACTATTGCAATTCCATGCTCCGGATCAAACTTATAGTTACACATAACCGCAACCGCAGGTTTTTCCGTATTTCTCAGAACGTAAATATATTTAGGCATCACATACTTAAATATATTCTCTATGACGCTTTCCCCTATATCGTTACCGTTTTGCTCAAGACAATATTTCTTCACCTCTTCTAAAGAAGCGTCAACAGCATCTTCAGATCCTAAAAATGCAGACAAAGCCTTCTTCTGAGATTCCAGTATTTCTTCACCCGTATAACAATCGTACCTGACTTCTAACTCAAAATTCCTTCCCCATATTCTAATTTTTTCTTTACTCGTCAAAATCACCGCCTCCATTCTCCATATCACGCTTCTTGCACTCGGCTACGCCGCCCAAATGGCCAAAATAATCGTTAATCTTAGTAGGAACGAGGTCGCAGGTTTTCATATCGTTCCGCTCGTGCCAAGAATACTCGTTTTCCTGTCTCCACTCTTTAACATCTCTGGCAGTCCAGTCAGTCCGTCCCTCCCGCCCCTCTTTGTTCCATTGTTCCGCACATTTTTCATCGCATTGCCTGAAATTATCGGCACGATTGTCCGTCATGTCATCAATTTCAACAGTTGCTTCCGATACTTCTGAAAAATCCGGAATTGCATCCTTATACGCAATACTTTCTTTGCCGTACTCGGCAAGAGTCTCCTTTATCTCTTCATTTTTAGGGGTAAAGCCTGATTCTCCGCGCTCTTTGGACCAATCTCCGCGCTCTCCGTCCTCCCTGGGCGTCTGTTTCAGACGTTCCTCATATGTGCTGAAATATGGATTCTCTATATCCTGTTCTTCGCTTTCTTCTATATGAGGCAATTCTGCCGCCGCCCGCTCGGAATCCCCTGATTTACCTTCAACCTGATTACCAAGATCCTTTGCAGAAATATCAAGCATAGGCGTTTCCGACAAGACCGGCCTCTCTGATTCCATATCGCCGATTCTATATTCCGCCGGCTCCATCGGCCGGCTTATTTCACCGCCCAAATGTTCCAAACCCATTAAACCATCACCTTCTCTCTAAGATATTTGGTACGCAGAAGTTCTATGGCCGTATTATCCGGATGTCTTTCATGTTCAATCCGGCAGATAAAATAAGTAACGGCATACAATTCCTCCTCATCAAAATCGCCAAATTCCTCCTCAATATTCTGACGCATTATAGTATAAAGCTCTTCAAGGCCCGCACACTTTGAGGTTCCCCGGAAAATATCGCTGAATTCAAAATTTTTATTAATAAAATCTGCCGCTGCCCATTCAAATACACGGTTTCTCTTTTCCAGATTGAGAAACAGGTCCTTACGCACTTTAGCCGGCGCGTTGGCTGTTCTTATCATCTTTCTAATCCGTATGGTTTCATCTTCATCAAGATTTCTTTTCAATAAAAGATGCAGCAATTCTCTGCTTTTACTTTTTCTAACCTCAATGGGTTTTAAATCTTCGCTTTTACGGCCGCCATAATCAAAGGATTCATATTTAGGCAGTGCGCAAAGCACGGCCTCCTGCCAGTCATTCTGATAAATAGCGGCTACGCCCGTAGGCAGCTTGGACAGCTCCTTAAATTGCGGTTCTTTCAAAGCAATCGCCCCGCCTGTAATCTCCCTGTCACTGCTTTCCGGAAGCCGCAAAACGATCTTCGTATTTGTGTTTCTGATCGCCGCCGTATCCAAAAGATTAGGAGCCTGATCCACAATTACAAAACCTTCTCCAAATGTTCTTATCTCCGCAATTGCGTTCGTCAACATTTCAACTGATTTACCTGTGATATTAGAACTTTCGGCAGACTGCTCCGTAGATGTCTTTTTAAGCAGGTTATGGGCTTCTTCTAATACCGTGATATGCTTCAAAGACGAGTTCATCTCCGCCTGATTCGCCAATCGGTATTCCTGAAGCTTTAACACAACAAGTCCCATGATCAGCGACTTGGTCTCCATGGCGCCGACTCTGCTGATATCTATGATCGCGCTTTTGTCAAACAAATCCTCCGGATTCATTTCATCATTTACGAATATTCTTCCATTTATCCCATTCGTAAGAGATTTTATTCTCGTTGATAATGAGCCAATATAATCGCCTTTTGTATCCGCCGAATAGTCAGAGCTTTGAATCGTAGTATTTAGCTCTCTCAACACGTCGTCAAATGTGGGAAACAGATCGTCCACCTTCGTATTTTCGGATAAATCCAGATCCCATCCTGCCGAGATATATGCCTGTTCGATAGATTCCTTTAATACGGCGGGCATCGCCGCATACATCGGCCAGCACACATTAAAAATTTCGACAATTCTGTCTATGTGTTCAAGAACATGGATACCTTCCGGGAAAGAAAAAGGATTGATCTTAAGCAGCTCGCCTATTTTAGGATTCGTGCCATAGCATTTAATATTAGTAAAGACATCCTTATACTCGCCTTTCGCAGGTTCTATAACCAGAAACGGTATCCCTTTTCTTCTTACTTCGGCAAGAAGGCGGCATACTGCATTTGATTTTCCGGAACCCGTAGAGCCGGTTATAAAAGTATGCATAGATAAACTCTTTAAATCAAGGTCTACCTCCGTACCTGTTTTCTCGCCGAGATGATAAATACTTCCAATATTTATTGTCTTTTCTCCGCTGTCCCTTTTTGCGATTACCTCCTGCGCAAACGGAGCATGCTCCACCACCGGAAGTCCTCTGACAGAATGTCTCGGTAATCCCATATGAATAGCAAGTTCATTCGTACTAACTAATATAGAAGGGTCCACTGCAACATATCTTTCTTCTTCGTAACTAAATCCCCTGTAGGCAAACTGAGGATGCGTAAAATTCTTAATATATGCCGACAATTCTTTTACGGCGGACTCCTCCACCCATGAATTAATCGCGCTTCGCTCTATTCTGCTGTCATTCCCGACGATCACCGACTTGTATGTATTCGCCGCCGTCTCTGTCTCAGCCGCCGTTTCTCCAAGAAAATATGCCGCAAAATTCCACATTCCAAAGCTTTCGCACTCTTCGATGCGCTCCAGATGCTTTTGAATTTTCTGAAGCGCAAGATTCAGAGTCATATTCTGCGCATTAAGAGTAATACCCTTGGAAGTTCCAAAAGTGTCTGTGATCGTCTTTGTATTGACAAGATTAAATGCCTCGCCAGCCGTATCCGCCCGGCTTTGTGTCGTTCCAATCCCTCTGCTGCCTGAAACACTGTCGCTTTCATTTCCTCAATATCCTTGTCAGATCTGCCTTCTACAAATCTCATATTGAGTTTCTTTACGATATTCTTTTCCTTTGCATGGGAAAACGCGTCCTCAAAGTCGTCCCAGTCCAGATTCATTCCATAGAATTCAATATCAAAATCAACCGTATTAAGTTCATCTACCAGCATCTGCGGAAACTTGCCGACCCATTCCTGAAGCCGTTTTCCCTTCACAACCTTGTAAAGCGTGCTGTCGTTTGGTATCATTTTCCCATTTACATCAATCTTTGTCTCCATTCGATACGGGTTGTACCTAACGTGTACCTGTGCCATTTGTATTTCCTCCTTTTATCATATCCGTAATTATTTTCTCTACATATGCCAGACCACATGTTTTTATCAACTGCTCTTCTTCTCTTTCGGCATCTTTTACTTTGACGTTCTTGAACGTCATTCTGGTGAATATTTTCATATCTCCCGATACAAATCTATATATTGTACAAAAATAGATAATATTCGACAAATCAAACCATTACTAGTGTGCTGACCATATTATATTTTAATTAATTGTACTACCATTATTTACCACCTCATGATATACTAAAAAGAAATGGCGGTGGATGGTATGGCAAGACCCAAAAAATATATTATTAAGCTTAGTGATGATGAAAGAACTGCTCTTCAAAAAACAATCAAAAATAAAAATATCTGTAAAACTGTTTTGAAACGGTGTCAAATCTTACTTGAACTGGATGAAGATCAGGGCGCAGGGCTTACACACGCTCAGATCGCTCACAGTTACGCTGTTTGTAAGTCTACCGTTGCAAATGTTGTTCAGTCTTACATAAAAAATGGAATCACAGACATTATCCGATATAACATCAGCCCAAATTCTGCTGCTGCGCGCCGTAAAGTAGACGGACGTGTAGAAGCACATATCATTCAGATTGCCTGTGGTCCGGTTCCAGGCGGGCATGCTCATTGGACCTTGCGGCTTCTGGAGGAAAAGCTTCGCGCAGAACTGGATACTCCCATAGGGAGA
>CAJTOH010000045.1 GCA_910577685.1 uncultured Dorea sp.
TCTAATGGAGCCTATTTTTTTGACTCCAGTTTTTCATAGGCTACTTTACACTACCCCTTCTCCATCAGGCTTGAACCTCAATATAACCCTAAGCCCGCCGCCTTCCCTTGCTTCCAGACGGATTCCATACTCTTTGCCATAAACGGCTTTGAGCCTCCTGTTGACATTCGCTATCCCGATAGAAGAATGTTTCTCCATAGTTTCATGTTCCAGTTCCCGGTTCTTCTTAGCAATCGCTTCCTTCGGCATGCCTCTTCCGTTATCCTCCACGATTATACGGTATCCGTCGTCCTTCTCCACGGTAATCCTGACAAAATTATCCCTTTCCTTTAACCGGATCCCATGGATAAAATAATTCTCAATCACCGGCTGCAATACGAACTTGATAATCGGCGTCTTAAGATACTCCTCCGGACATTCCACACTTGCCTGAAACTGGTTCTGATACCGGAATTCAAAAAGCTCCATATATTTCTTACAATAGTGCAATTCTTGCGCCAGCGTTATAATATCTGCTTCCTTAATCTGCGCCCGAAACGTAACCGCCAAACTGTAGAGCATCTTCCCCACTTCCCGGTCTCCGTTGCAGATCGCCTTCATACGGACGGCCTCTAACGTATTGTACAGGAAATGTGGATTGATCTGACTTTGAAGCGCGTCCATCTCTGCGTTTTTCTGCTCGATTTCCGCAAGATACTGCTTCTTGATATGACCGTCCAACCTTACGCACATCTCATTGAAATATTGGGCGATTACATCCAGTTCGTCCCCGTTTTTGTCTGTCGGAATACGAATATCCAAATCCCCGTCCATGACTTTCGTCATACCATCCAGAATCCGGTTCAGCCTTTTGGCAAGCTGCTGCAAATGATACCTTACAAATAGCTGACCCAACGCCATCACGGCAATCCCCACCACTACAAACATCACGACAATAGACAAGGGTATTGCCGCCGCGCGCTTTTTTTCCAGATAGCTTACGATATGGTATTCCCCTCGCTGCGCCTGTTCCACATAGGCTCCAAGCAAGTCCTCGAGCGTCCCCTGGCCCTCCGCTTCTACAATGGCAGAGATCTCGTTTTCCTGTGAAGAGTCGTAAACGGCCGTTCCGGCTTCATGGTATACAATCAGTTCGGCCCGTGAATAATACTGCCGTATGGATTCAAACTTCTTACTTTTAAACCGAAGGATCATACACCCCTTAACCTGCATGGTAGACGGGTCGCGGATTTCTTTTAGATAGGCAAAAGAATCCTCCTCTACCAGACAGCCGGTTTCAAGGCATTTCTTAAACTCCGCGTCCCCCGCTCTCCGGTAGCTCTTCCCGTCCCTTGTGTACTCTGTAATTTCGTCCCGCCCATAGCTGAACAAGGTGATACGGTTCAGGCCGCCGTATGCCTGAAACGCATCCTGAAAAAAATGCTCGATTCCTTTGTATTCTCTGGTCTTATTTGCGATATATGTGTCCAGACGGTGCTGCAGATAGACATCCGGCTCATCCGTCATGTAGTGCAGCGCGTCGTTTAACTCCATACCTGAATTGTATAAATCTTCATGGATATACTCTGCAATATCGGACGTATCCTCCAGATAAGAGACGGCGGATTCGCTCATCATTTCCGTGTAGCTTAAACTCTGCTCTAAGAAACGGTTCCTGGTACTGTTAAGGAAGAAAATGACCAGCGCCGAAATAGCGCAGACCAGAATCGCTGTGTAGATAAAAAATAATTTATGGTATAGCTGCTTTGAACCCTTGATTTCCATAATTATTAAAACCTTTCTGTCGTCTTTAAAGAACATCCTTATTTTTCTTCCAACTGACGCAGAACGCTCTGGTTCATGAACATTACGAGGAATCCATAGGCGCTCCCCATAAACAGCACGGTCGTTCCGGCCGATATCTCGAACGCCGCAAGGATGAGGAACAACGCCACAATATTTCCAAGGGTAAACACCGGTTTGGCAAACAACAGCGTAACCGCGGTTTTTGCGGTCTGTATATTGCCCATCTCATAGCGACTGGCAAGCATATAGAGGTTCGGAGTGACAAGGACTGCGGCCGCAAAGAACAGGATAAAGAGAATTGCAAGGGGCAGGACTCTAAACTGTACCGTGAAGAACTCTATGTTCGTCCAGCACATCAGGATAACCAGAAGCTGACCGGCCCCAAGCCCTGCCTTCCGCAGAAAATCCCTTGCATATCCCTTCTTATAATCCCTCACTACATTCCCTTCCGTCCCCCGGATCAGCCGGTTCATCGCATACATTACCGCCGACAGGGCGGGAGCCATCGGGAGCAGACACAGAAGAAACAAGGGAAGACATTCCCTGATCTGCCCTGCTCCCACGAACAAAAGGAACAAAAGCGCCGGAATATTGGAAATAATAAACAGCAGGTTTACCGTAAAGAAATAGCATACCTTCTCGCAGAATCCCAATACCTTTTCTATATTAAATAATTCTTCCATCTCTGTCTCCTTCCTTCGGCCCCGCCCCGAAAACCTGCCGCTTTCGGATGCGGAACAAATTATACTTCAATCAATATCGTCTTAATCTCGTATGCATGGAGATTCATCTGTATTTTACCCTGCGCAAATTCCGTAACCGGACGTTCCCGCAGATCACATTCCGCCCACGCTCTGTATGGGAATGCGGTTGTCACGCCAACCTCCTGTCTGGCCCCGGCAAACTCGTGGAAACGGACTACAATATACTTCCCGTCCTCGGACTTCTTCACGGCATCCAGTTCCACCTGACTGTTGTCGAAAGATAGGAAACTGCCGTAGGAAAGTCCGCTGATCCCCGCCTGCGCCTGCATAGGCTCGTTCAGGGCAAACGCCTCCAAAACGGTCGTTCCTTCTACGAAATCGCCTTTATGGGGCAGTAATGCATAGGTAAATGTATGGATTCCCTGATCCTGCAAATGATCCGGATGAGTTCCTGCCCTTAGCAAGGATATCCGCATTACGTTGTCCTTAATGTCGTGTCCGTATTTGCAGTCGTTAAGGATACTCACACCGTAATTGCGCTCCGACAAATCTGCCCACCGATGAGCCACCGTCTCGAATTTCGCCTGATCCCAGCTTGTGTTCCAGTGGTTCGGACGCCGCACGTTTCCGTACTGCACGTCGTATGTGCCGTAGGTGGAGCGGATATCTACCGGGAACGCAGCCTTTAAGAGCTGGTGCTGTTCATGGAAATCCACTTCCGTCCGGAAATCTATCCTTCTGTCGCTGCGGTAAAGGATCATGTCCTGTTTGATGTGTGAAACCGGACGATCCGTCTTCTCCTCACATGACCTGAAATCCCACTCCATATGAACCTTCATGCACAGCGGCCCCATTTCCGTAATATCAAACGCGGTAAGATCCGTGATCTCGCGCATTTTCTCCTGATAAAAGATATCAATATCCCATGCGTCGAAATCAAGAGGCTTATCCTCGAATACCTGCAGTACGTTGGCCCGCTGCCCTTCCCTAACGACATCCCTGGCGTAGGTTTTGTCGTACAGTCTTGTAATCTGTCCGTACCGGTTCAGGGATATCCGGTAGTACGGCGTCTCAAGCTCCCAATGATTCATCCCTGCCTGCGGCGCGGCATTGGTCTCGAAAGGCGTCTCCGCCGCAAGGCATCCTTTCTCCCCTTCTGTAAAAGAAATCACCTTCACACCCATAGACGGGACGTCCTTCACTTCAACATAGGTTACGCCCTGTCCCTTTTGGGAAATCAATTCATTTCCGTCTTCATCCCGAAAGATTCCGTCCCGTTCCTGTGGAATGTCCACAATCTGGCTCATCGCCCAACCGGAAGAATTGAAGACGGTGTATGTATTTTCTTTCTGTTCCGTAATGCGGGCATATGCATCTTTTTCTACATCACGCGCAATCCCTTCGATATATGCATAGTCTTTTCTTGAATCCTCGTAAACTTCATGGATGGAGGAACCGGGGATGATATCGTGGAACTGGTCCGTCAGGATATGTTTCCATCCCTTGGTCAGTTCTTCCTGCTTCGCATCCGCCAAATCACCAGACTGCAGCGCCTCCATTACGGTGAGCCACTCGGCTCTGCGGTAAAGCAGCTCCATTTTCCGGTTCATGCGTTTGTTGTACGCCTGACTTGTATAGGTTCCCCTATGGTATTCCAGATACAACTCACCGTCCCAAGTGTGGACATACTGGTCCGTATGCTCTACAGTGTCATGCAGCTTCCGGAAATATTCCCCTGCCGTGGACATCTTTATGTTCGGAAGCCCGGGAATCTTGTCAAGCCTTCTTCGACATTCCAACATGTCCCGGTTCACGCCTCCTCCCCCGTCTCCGTAACCGAACGAAATCAGAAGATCCTGATTCATCTGTTTATCCCTGTACGCATCCCACACCCCTTTTACGCTTCTTGGGAGCAGGCTTCCGTTATAAGTATAGAACCATGAATCACGCTCTCTCCACGGCTCCGGCGTAGTTACAAAGTGAGTCAGCACCTCGCTTCCGTCGATTCCCTTCCACATAAATGTATCGTGGGGCATACGGTTATATTGGTTCCAACTGATTTTCGTGGTCATAAACGTGTTGATTCCGGCTTTCTTTAATATCTGGGGAAGCGCCCAAGAGTAACCGAACACGTCCGGAAGCCAGAGGTATTCGACGTCCTTGCCGAACTCGTCTTTGATAAATTTGCTGCCGATGAGAATCTGTCTTGTGAGGGATTCCCCGCTTGTCAGGTTGCAGTCAGCCTCTACCCACATGCCGCCGTCGGCTTCCCAGCGTCCCTCGCCCACTCTTTTCTTGATATTTTCAAAGATCTCCGGGAACTCTTCTTTCATGTATTCGTATAGCTGCGGCTGTGTCTGGAGAAAAATATATTCCGGATACAGTTCCATCAGGCGGAATACCGTGGAAAAGGAGCGGGAACATTTTTCCCTTGTGTGTTTCAGCCGCCATAACCACGCCACGTCGATGTGTGTATGTCCCACGCAGTATACATTTATCATGGATTTCTTATCCATCTTGTCTATACTTTCATTCAGCGTTTCATCCGCCTTGTACACGGACTCGTAGAATTCCCTGCTGCCCGGATATGTCCAGTCGATGAGAAGAAACGCTTGATCAAGCGCCTTGCGCAGTTCATGCTGGATGGGATCGGAATCCGAAAGTTCCTCCAAGGTCTGATGCACCATGGACGCCATATAATAGAGGTCGTCTACCTTCTCATCCAACCATGCCAGATCGGCGCGCGCAATCCGGTGTTCCTGCTCTGTCGGAACGCCGCCGCCCTCTAATCCGGACCACAGACGGAACGTGAGGTCTACCGAGGTTCCGCAGAGAGCCTCGTCGAAAAAAAGCTCCTTGTGGTTGACGTCTACGCCCTGATACATCTTCCCATTGACGTATGCCATGGACTCAAATCCGGAATTATTTCCCCCTCCCGTATTGCCGAAGTCGAAGACGCCGACCGCTCTTTTCCCTTTCCATTGAGCAGGTATTGTGGCGTCTTTATGTAGCCATACGAAACGGTCCCGCCCTTTCCATGTGTCGCCTGTGTTTAATGTATACCACTCTTCCTGACCGCCCTCTTCCGTGAACTTGGGCAGCTTGGGGTTGACCGTACCCTGCTCTTCTTCTGCTGCCGTAAAGCTCTTAAATGGAATGATATCCCGGTATCGGTATTTCTCTAACTCATTGATACGTCTTTCTAATTTTCTGTCTGTTAAAAACATAACATCCTCCTTATGATCGCCCTGTCTTATAGATTCATTGTATTATGCCGTTTAGAATATTGCAATTCAGAAAATTCTAGTTTTGGTGAATTTTGTCCACAAATTTCGTCCATATATAATTTAACTCTTTACGATTTTATTTCTATATAGTATAATCCTATAGAGGAGGAAATTAGCATGGAGATTCAGGGCGGCAATATTGTTTCACAGATTAAGCGGCTTGGCGACAGGATTTTCGAGCGTATTCTGGCAGAGAAGAATATCGACGCATTTAACGGAGCGCAAGGCCGGATCCTCTATGTGCTGTGGCAGGAAGAATTGATTTCCTTAAAGGTGCTTTCAGACAGAACCGGGCTCGCCCCGACGACGCTTACCAGCATGATTGACCGGATGGAGGCGTCGGGACTGGTGTGCCGGACGTTGGACGGCCGCGACCGGCGTAAGACGCTGCTTGCGCTGACGGATAAGGCACGAAGGCTGCAGCAGGATTATTTGGAGGTGTCGGAAAGGATGACCGGGATTTTTTATGCCGGCTTTACGGACGATGAAGTGCGGCGGTCCGAAGAGACGCTTACCCGGATCTATGAGAACCTGAAACGGTATAATTGAATTCGTCCGCCGCAATATGACCCTCTCGGAAAGGAGTATGTGATGAACGCAGAAGTAAAAGATTATGTAACCCGAAAGGTAAATGAATTGATTGAGGCAAACTCTTGCTGCGCCGAGGCAAAAGAAGCGGCGAAGAACTGGCTGGAGGCTGTTGGAACGGAAAAAGAGGCGGAAGCGTCAAAGAATTTGATTGCGGAACTTGAAGCGGATATTATGCCTATTGACGGGCTGATTGCATTTGCCGGGTCAGAAGCAGGGGCTCAGGTGTTTGGCGTCGAGAAGGCAAAGGAGGTTCTTGCCCACGGACAAGAGTTGAAAGATTCCGGTGCGAAATACTGCGACTGCGCGGCTTGTGCGGCTTGCGAGGCGATTCTTGAGAAGAAAGAAGCGCTCGAATAATATCCGGGGAAGAATGGGATGGGAAACGGGACGTCAGGTATATCTTGACAGTGCGATATTTGTATGTTACTGTACACTCCGTGACCAGTAACACGCTTTGCGATGCACAGAAATCGCAAAAAGATGCGGCAGGTACTGCCGGTTATACAGGCAGTACCAGTTAGGAGATGAAAATATTATGCTGTACCTCAGACAATTCTGTATTATTCTGTTCGTCTCGTTTCTAGGCGAGCTTCTGCATGTGCTGATACCTCTTCCGATTCCCGCCAGCGTATACGGACTGCTTCTTATGCTTCTTGCTTTATGCATAGGAATCATCAAGCTAAACCAAGTACGGGAAACCGCCGGATTCCTGATTGAAATCATGCCGGTTATGTTTATCCCGGCCGCAGTGGGACTTCTGGAATCCTGGTCCTTCCTTCAGCCTGTTTGGATTCCCGTTATGATCATCACGCTGCTTTCCACGGTCATCGTGATGGCAGTAACAGGGCGGGTAACACAGAGAATGATTGAAAAAGATAAGGGGGAGGGAGAGAAAAATGAAAGAATTTCTGGTTGATTCCGCATTTTTCGGCGCTGTATTAAGCCTTGCAGCATATGAAGCGGGAGTGTTATTAAAGAGAAAGTTCAAACTGGCTGTCTTTAACCCCCTGCTGATTGCAACCGCCGCGGTTATGTCCCTGCTGACGCTTCTGAACGTAGAATACAGTCATTATAACGAGAGCGCCAAATATATAAGTTATCTGCTGACGCCTGCCACCGTATGTCTTGCCGTCCCGCTCTATCAGCAGATGGAACTGCTCAAAAAGAATCTGAAAGCCGTAGCGGGAGGGATCACCGCCGGAGTTCTGGCAAGCCTTCTGTCCATCTTGCTTCTGGCGAAATTATTTTCCCTAAGCCACGAGCAGTACGTGACCCTGCTGCCTAAGTCCATCACCACCGCCATCGGCATGGGTATCTCGGAAGAACTGGGCGGTATCCGGACGATAACCGTCGCCGTCATTATTGTGACAGGAATCTTCGGAAATGTCACGGCCGAATTGATCTGCAGACTGTTTAGGATTCATGACCCGGTTGCCAAAGGGCTTTCCATCGGGACTGCCTCACATGCCATAGGCACGGCGAAAGCCATGGAATTAGGCGAGATTGAGGGCGCTATGAGCAGCCTTGCCATAGCCGTGGCCGGACTTCTGACCGTTTTGGGAGCTTCCGTGTTTGCCTCGTTTATGTAGAAAAGTTCTGCCTGTGCAAGTTTGAAACCTTTCCTGATGCACAGGCAGAACATAATCTCCGGCAAATACAATCTGCTTCCCAGCCGTCCTTTGATGAATATATTAAATTTATTCCTTATATAAGGTATAATAGTCTGAGTCTAAATTGTCCATCATCTGACCAAACCACTTTCTTGCGTCGTCTAATGCTTTATTATAGATGATAGGCGCCATCTTCTGTTCAAATAATTCTAAAATATGCATCTGCTCAATCATCCCGATTTCTTCTCCCCGCACATCCAGATAAAATGCTTTAATCTCGTCATTGAGCTTCTCCTTCTGCACATCAGACAGCCCAATCCGGGATAAAGATTGTCTTTTTTTCATTTGCTTCTCCATTCTGATTAAAAAATCTTATTATACCCTCTTATCAATAAGATTGACTGCTGTGGGAATTGCGCTCAGATTATTGATATCTACGCCGTAATCAGCCAGATTCTGCACATGCTCCGTATCTACCGTCACCTCATCCCAGCTCCACATAAGTCCGTATGAGCCGACTGCGTCTGCATAATCTTCTTCCGTCCGGTATTCATATCCGGCCAGCTCTTTTCCCGTATAGGTGTGATATTGATCCTTTAACTCCTTTGCAATTTCCGCAAGCTGATCCTTTGCCGCTCCCAGATACCCCAAGGCTTCTTCTGCGCTGCCGGATTCTTTTAATCTGTTCGCAATACTATAGAGTTTATCCGGGACATCCCCCAGCAGCTTACGATATTCTTCACTGAATGATTTCCCGTATACCAATTCCGAATTACGTAAGCTGTCCCTCATCAAATCCGCCGTATAATTCAGCACGCCTGCCATATCCTTATATTCGGATTCAATCAGCTCCCGCATCTTTTCCGCACGTTTGCCGGAATCACCTGCGGCAATCTTCTCATATTCGGACTGCAGGTACTTGAGCCGTGCTTCCTTATATGTAATGCTATCCGAAAGAGAACCTGTAATCTGGTAATATTCCTCTATCTTCTGCGCCGCTTTCACAGGTACGTTCTTTTCCGAAACAAAGAAAGAAGAAAGCGCCGCCGTTCCTGTATTCTCAAGTCCCGTATCCGTCCGCTTCATTACCGTCCCCCTCGTAAGGGCCTCCGCCTTCTGCCGAATCTCTCTTTGCTCTACCGCTTTTTGCGCATCCACAGACCTTGCCGCTCCCGGCAGGAATTGCCCGCATGTATTCCGGCTGTCCGTCCGGTTCATCCGAAACATATTTTGTACATAAATTCGCATATTTTTCCTCCTTGTCTGTCTCGCCTGTATGCTGCTGTTATTAAGATAATCGACCTCTTTTATCTGTTTTATAGAATTATACTTTAACATCCAAAGATGGTCTTGGATTTAATGAAAATTCGCTGCTGCCTTTTACAATGCGGCTTTCTACATCTTCGCGAGTAATGTTGCGTACAATGCTTGTATCAAATGGCTGTCCAAGCTGCCAGTTGGGGTCTGCCTCTTTTACAGCTTCGTAAAACGCTTTTGTATACATTCGCTCATATTGCCCAAGTGTCCATGTGCCGCTTAATCTATCTGATTTGTTTACGCTTAACTGATAGCGGGTAAAAACCTCGGTACGTTTTGTTGTATCACCATTGGCGACTCCGTTTTCTTGTATGAAATGGCGCTTTGTTTCGTCAAACATATCTTGCCGGGCAGTTTCGGAAACATCTATTATTTTATGGAATTCAGACGGGTCTTTACCTGTAATGTCCATTCCTGCTACACCATAAGGATTTACGAAATCACCGTCCTCATCAAAAAGTCCCATATAATTACGAATAAATGTTTCTTCGTCTGCTTCAAGTGTATTTTTAAATTTAAAATCAAGGTCATCAGATTTTTGTCCAAGCATTATCTTAAGCATTTTCAGATTTTGCAAATCCTGTTCAGCCTTTACTTCCGCAGCAGACTTAGTTGCTTCTCCCTTAGTTGCTTCTCCGTTTGAATGTCCTTCGTCATACATTGCTTTAGCGCGTTTGTATCGTGCGCTGTTTGTGTTAATTGCACCCGTATAAGGCTTATAACCTACAGTCATTGACATAACGTAATCCTCCTTAAATATAAATTCTTTTTAACCGCGTATTTAATTATTATATCGGTAATTTAGCAGAATTTTCTAATGAAGATTGAGTAAAATGTTGATTTTGATTGAAAAAAATCCTTGAGGAATCAATCCGCCTCACTTCGTAAGCTTCCCAAGGCTCCGGTATTTCCAGCTTGCGTATCATTTCCTCCAACACCTGCTCCGGAATATGCCTCTCCCTTTTCCGGTTTCTGGCAATCAGCTCCCGATAAGGCGCTTCCAGATACAGGATATGCACCCGGGCACCATATCCGGCAAAAAGTCCCGTAAGCTTCTGTCGCGTCTCCCGGATAAGATTTGTCGCGTTCCAGATAAACGGCTCCTTTCTGCGCAGACGCTCTTTCGCGCGCTCCAAAGCCATCTGAACCACCCTGCCGGAACCCTTCGCCGGCAGTATTCCCAGCTCTTCGCGGATCGCATCCAGAGAAATCACGGGCAGTCCCTTTCCATTCTCCTCAATCCAGCTGTCTTTGCCGGCCAGCGGAAGCCCCGACATCAGAACCACGTCAAATTCCGTATCGTCGTACAGACCGGCTCCCCGCCACATTCCTTCCTTATGAAAATACTGATATTTTGTAAACAGATTGGCAAACGCATACGGCCTTTCCCACACGCCTAATTCTTCCGCGTAATCCGCAAAAAGCTCCACGTGCTCTTCTAACTCCGATTCTTCTGAAATCCTCCCCCTCACGTCCGCCTTTGAAAGCAAATACAGAAGCCGCAGCGGTATACACTCCGCCGCCTTCAGCAAGTCAAACTCCATCCGCCCTTTCGTCCAGAACCATACGGGCAGCCCATGAAAACGGATCAGTTTCGCCGCGGTTTCCCTCTGCCGGAAAGACAGTCCGAAATATTCTGCCTCCCGATAGGCGATCCTGCGGAACTCCTTCTCCCCGACAAGCGTATGTTTCGGCGAAATCCACTTTCCGTCCTCCTGCTTTGTACAGGCGGCTTTCCCTATATCGTGAAACGCCGCCGCCAGGAAAAGAATCTCCTGTTCTTCCTTCTCCAACTCCTGCCATTGGGAAAGCCCCGCCAACTCTCTGCATACCATCTCCGTATGGCGGTATACGTCCCCCTCCCCGTGATACTCCGGATCCTGCGGTACCTCCTTAAGCGCAGATAATTCCGGACAGCGTCCTGCAAGCCATTCCAAAGAAAAACCGCCGCTGCGGATTCCTTCAAGAATCTTCCCCTCCATCCGCACCTCCTCCTTCCCCCATGTCAAACAAATCAATTCCGTCTGCCAGAACGTTTGCAACGATTGGGCGGTTCACCCAATGGCTCTCCGAGTCAAGGATCGTATTAAGGAAGGAGCCGCGCACGTATTTCAGCCGGTCAGTTACATAATCTCCATCTTCTACCTTAATATAAATCCCTTCCATAATCCCCGTCAAATCCGTCTGACGGACAGCAGACTCAAAATCAACCTTGTTCTTCCGGCACTGAATAAAAAAGCTCTGTTTCGGTTCTTCGGATATAAAACGGCTGGCCCCTATCCACTTCTCAATCCTTCCCAACGTCTCGCAGTTCCCCTCGGCCAATACGCGTACAGACCGTATGAAAGACGACCCGCTTAGGAACTCCCTGCGTTTTCGTGTGGAAAAGAAACGCCTCTCCTCTTTGTCAAATATGTCAAACTCCATAAAATAGTGGGGCAGCCGGTCATAAAATACCGTATGCTTCGCATACAGCCACTCGCCGTACATCACATAGCGCTCTCCCAATAACCGGTATAGTCTGTCCTCGAAACATCCCGCCCACAGCTTAAACAAATCAAACTGGCGTTCTCCATACCCGCCGTTCAGAAAATGTCCGCGGCTTTGCAGATACATCTTCCCGCCGCTCCCGAAACTGACGCCGCAGTTCGCGCCGTCCACCTTCTCTTCGAGAACTAAATACTTACCCTGTATCTCCGAAAACTTCACACACTTTAAGTCTTCGTCCCCTGCCTGCTCCCTGGAACCCTCAAGGTGTCTGGTTCTCGGATATTTATAGATCTGTTCCATAATCCTCCTTCGTCCGCTCCTTTCCATCTGTTTTTCGTCACACAACCGCCTCGATCAGAATCTTATCTCCCAGTATGATCTGACTTACGCCCGTAAAGTGGTCGCCTTTCCATATAATGCAGCTTCGGCTTACAATCCCCGCTTACATTAAAAACTTTCCCCACATCCCACACCTCCCTGTTGTGCGCCAAAATCTATCACGATACCTTGAATCCATTCTATTCACATTTTACACTTTCGTCAAGAGAATCGCCCTCCCTGATTAATCAAGATACATGTAGGAAAGTCCCGGATACTCTGTTATAATATATAAAATCAGAACAAGCAGCCAAGATTTCTTTCACGGTTATCACAATCGCTAAAAAGAAAAAACAGTTTCTCACAGGAGGTCAAATATGGAAACTCTAAAACAAATAATCAAAAAAGACATACAGTATTCCAAAGAAGGCAATATCGTCCATTTTATATCCGGCGAAGAAGCCCGTCCTTACTGGTCAAAATGTCTCAGCGAACATCTGGTAACAAATAAAATTGATTTGAACATGTCCAAACGGTATGAAGACCAGAAAAGCCTTATGACCAGGGATGAAAATCACCGGCGGTTCATTGAGTTCATCTCAGCGGCAGCCGGGGTAAAAGTCGACCTTGCAAGCGGCCCGTCCGGGTACTTTTCCCCGCTGCTCGACACGCTCGCAAAATCCGACACTTTTATCGTAACAGACGCATGCCTTCCCGTCATTAAGGCACATTCCGGCGCATGCAGGAAAGACAATTTTCTTGTATTTGACATCGATTTAGACCGGGGACTTCCATTTACAGATAACAGCATCGCCGCTTTCACCGGGAATCTTCTGACGAATGTGGAGGCCCTCCCGGAGCTTATGAAGGAGATATACAGATGCTTAAGACCGGGCGGCAGATTTGCATGTATAGAAGTCTTCTATGATCAAGGGAGTAAATCTTTCGAGCATCTGAACGCCCAAGGCTCTGTACACGCATCTTTTGAAACTTTTATAGACTTCTGCCAAAATACAGGTTTCCGATATATCGGCAGCGATATTCTTACCACCAGAAAAGGTAAGATTGCCGAAGGAGATCTATTCCCGTTAGACGATAACGATTATTCGGCAGACAGAACGATCTACTTAGAAAAACACGCAGACAAATAGCCGCTCTGCATAATCTTCACCCTCAACCTTACTTTTTCTTCGTTTTCGCGCAGCTTAGTCCCTCCAAAACGCAAGACGGCAGCCCGGATATTGTAAGAAAAAAATAATCATCTTATAATACATGCAGAAAGAGAAAGTGAGGTATACGCTATGAAAAAAAACAAAACAGATTCTATTGGATACGCATTATACGCTTTCGGCGGACTGGGACTCGAAGCAATCCTAATGATGATTGAAACAAACGTTTACGGACAATCTTCCGGAGCATGGTCCGTCATGAAACAGTTGACGCATTGGATCATCATCAGTTTCATATGGGGTTGTGTTGGAATGATTTTGGCAAAACAATTACCTGTCCTTCCACAGCGTGAAACCAAAACCAAAAACTTAGCGCCTGCTGTCATCATCATTTTTGCATCCGTCGTTTATACGACAATTGTGTGGAAAGGATTCAAACCGGCCATAGAGTTCTCCAATCTCGGGGCGGGCAGATTCTTCACCCAATACGTTTATTACGCCTTTGAAAGCCTGCTGACCGCATTAATCGTTGCCCACGGACAGACAGCGTTGGAGAACCGGTTCGGCAGGACAAAGTGGATTCCCTACGGCGGCATCCTGCTTGCAGCCACCTGGGGACTCGTCCACATTTCCACCCAAGGCGCTGCAACCGGAATCTTTTCCGTCGTTCAGGCGCTGCTGTTTGGAAGCATTTATATGGTTTTCGAGAGAGATTTCAAAATATCTTATATAGCGATTACGCTCATGTTCATGTTATAATACCCGTCAGGGAGGGGCATGAAGATTGAAAGTAAATGAATACCAGCAAAAAGACATCCTCGAAAACCACATTGATTTTTATTACCGCAGGAAAACGAAAGAAGTAACCGATATTTTAGACTTTTTAAGGAAACACAGCCAGAGGCTTTCAGGGAAAGCGAACGACAGGGAACTCCTATTTTCCCTGAACGACGTATATTATTTCGAGTCCGTTGACAAAAAGACCTTTGCCTATCTTGACCATGAGGTCGTACGGCTCGAGATTCGATTGCAGGATTTGGAAAACGCCTATTTCGAACTTGGGTTTATACGTGTAAATAAGTCGACCGTGCTCAACGTTTATAAAATCGACTCCTTAAAACCCGAACTCAATATGCGCGTCATGGCGCTGCTGGACAACGGCGAAAAAATACGGATAAACCGAAGCTATAAAGCCAAATTCAACGCATTTCTCAACACGATGAACCAAGGAGGTTTCCGGAATGAAGATAATTAACAAAAAAAATATAGTCTCCGTGGTCTGTATCACTTATACATCTATTTCTATAACGCTTGCTGTTCTTGAGGTAATCGCGAAAGGAAAGATGAATCCGACGCAGCTAAATATGTTTCTATGTCTTTTACTGAGCATATTAGGGGTTTTAATCCTTTCGCAGCACTACAGGCTGGAAAGATTTTCCCCTTTGGCTATGGTAATCATCCAATATGTGATTGCCGTCGCCGTCATCCTGATATCCTTAAAAGCCGCGTCTTATATCACGGACATTCATCCCGACGGATATCGGGACATGATTCTGTCGTTTTCCATCCCCTACTTCATCGGGGCCGTCGTCTATTATATTAGTTTGATGCTGGAAGTCCGTAAGCAGAACCGTATATTAGAGAATATAAAAAAAGACAGGAAATGAACGAAAGCCAGCCAAAGCGCCCTCTGCTTTGCCGGCTTTCCCTATCTGATTACCTCTAATTATTAAAACACTTCGGACTTTCATACTTATGGGGGCTGACGGCATACCCGCCATTGTATTTCACCGTCATATATAAAGTTTCTCCATCCTTAGAAACCTCCACATAGCATATCCCGTCCTCAAACCGGTCCGTAATCTCAATCTTCTGGTCATAATAGTATACCCACACCGTCCCGTCGTCCTCATAAACCACATCCGGACTATTCAATTCCTCCAGAATCTCACTCTCCGTCAGCGGACGCTCGTTCCCGTCCTCATCAAACGCAACTCCTCCTCCTCCAAGCTCTCCCTCAGAGCCATCCTCCTGAGGATAAGAAATCCTATAATTCCCCTCTCCGTCAAAGATAAACTCCGCGTTCGTCATCTCTCCGTTCATCCAGAGCTGAACCGTCCTTTGGATCCCTCCGACATCCGCCGCATATGCCATACCGCCTCCAAAAACCACCGCCAGACATGCCGCCGCTACTGCCGCTGCCGTCCTAAATTTTGCCTTCCTACTCATAATAGCCATTCTTTCCACCTCCACAGAAATATCACCGGGGGGATGCAGCGCCGAAAACGCCTGTTTATATTTTTCCTTATTCGTCATCGTCCCATTCCTCCCGTAATTTTTCTTTGAGCAGCGAACGCCCCCGCGACAGCCTTACCTTAACGTTACTATCCGATATTTTCAAAATATCCCCGATTTCATGCACCGAATAATCTTCATAATAAAATAAATGAATCACAATGCGATACTTTTCCGGAAGCTCCATAACCGTCTCGAACAACTCTTCCGACTGGTGGGACTCAAAGACCAGCGTCTCCATATAATCCTCCAGAGATCTCTTGTTCCTCCGCCAAAACGTACGGTTCATATTCTTTGCTTTATTAATCGCTACCCGCAGTAACCATGCGCGTAAATGCTGTTCACTGTCAAATTCTTTTTTTAATGAATAGTATTGAATGAAGGTATCCTGAACCACATCTTTTGCATCCTCCACATTCCTGCACACATTAAATGCGGCCGCATAAAGACTGTTCTGATATTCTTCAAACAACTCCTGCACAGATCTTCTCATGAGAACTCCTTTAGTACCTTAGGTTAAGTTATTTGAAAGCCTTTCACTAATAGTACAACCGAAACATCAAAAAGGTTACAAAGATATAGAAAAAAATCTCTGAAAATGATAAACTCATTCTAACAAACAAAAGGAGGCGTTGAAAATTGGAAAATAAATCAGTTTGCTGTAAAATAGAACACCATGCCGTACTCTTCGCATTTCTCGCCAAACGCGCGATTGAAATAAGCGGCGACGCAGGTCGGGAGGCGATCCTCTCCGGCATGACCATTTATGGAAATGAGCGGGGCAAGCGAATGGCTGCCAATGCTCTTTCCCATGGGGACGAACTGACCACGATGACAAATCAGGCATACGGAGAATGGAAACCGGACTACGACGGACAGATGGAATTCGGACAGCTTCGAACCGAACCCACTCTGCAGACCTATGTATCCAAATGCGCCTGGTGCGACGCATGGAAGAAACATGGATTGACGGAATACGGGAAACTCTATTGCGTCAATGTAGACAACGCCGTATACCAGGGATTCCGCCCCGACTTCGTCTGCACGCCCATAACCAAAGCCATGAGCTGGGGCGGAAAACGCTGCGAGTTTGACTGGGGGCATCCTCTTACTCCTGATGAAGCCGCCATGCTTACGGATAAAAAACAAAAGCTTAATACTTCCTGTATGAAAGACTTTAATTTTCATACGGCACACCTAAAGCACACCATCGGCAAGACGCTTACCGAAAAACTAGGGAAAGACGGAGAGAAAGCCGTAAACCTTGCCCTTGCGGATTTTACAGACGCCTTTGGCCCGGAATATCTTGACGCGCTGGCAGGCGTCTATCCGGAAGAATGACCCCTTCAAATCTTTTAAATTGCGGAAATCCTGCCCTTTTAAGCGGTTTCCGCTTTTTCGTCATTCTCTGACTCACTCACATCTTCCGCCCTTTTTGAGCTGTCTGCCTCGCCTGCCGCCTTTGCTTCTTCCGTCATCTCACCAAGCATTTCCCCCAGAGACGCCGCAAGCTTTACCGAGCTTTCATGCATCTTGGCAAGCTCAGCCTCTTTCTTGGCAATTGCCTTATTAGACACATCCTGCATCCCCTCCTGATGCATCCGATCCAGCTCAATCTCCGACTTTAAAACTCTGGCGTCGCCGTCCATTCTTGCCTTCACAGAATCCACTGTCTCCGCCTGCTTAAGACTGCCGGACAGCTTGGTAATATCCGCCAACCGCTGATTCTGGGCCTCTTCCTTCGTCTTAGGCCTACTGGCGCCATTATCCTTCATCTTATCTGTCTGTTTCTCCATCTCTTTCGCCATCGCCTCTGCAAGCTGCCGTTCAATACCGTCAAGCTGCTCGTCCAAAGACTCCAATTGAGACTTCACAGCCTCCATCGAACTCCCTTCCTTTTTCACGGAATTTATCAAAGACTCCTTCCTCTCCAAAATGTCCGCCTTCTGCCTCATCAGCATATCCATCATACGGTTCTTTCTCCCTTGGGAAGAAATCATAACCCTGTCTCTTTGCACAGACTCAGCCATTCCATTCTCCCCCTGCATCTTACTATAAACACTTTGGTTTATCCTGTAAGCAGGAAAAAAACCATTTTGCTGCGTCATATTAACCTGAATCCTCATACAAAACACTCCTTCCAAAAATCAATTATCTGCCGCCGTCACAGTATCCACTTTAACAGCGCAGCCGCCGGCTTATCCTCGCCGTTACAGTACGGAATACACAATTCCTTTCCATGCTCTCCATAGTCCACATATACAATGCTGCCGCCTCCGCCCATACTCGGAATCTTCGTATAGCCGCCAATCCCAAGCCAGAAGCGTTCCCCTTCAAACTGATGCTCACGCAAGAGTTCATCCATCGCTTCACAGTCAATATAGACCCTGCTCCCATCCCACGACACTGCTTCTCTCAACTGCCTGTTATCCGGCAGGATTACCTTTCTCCCCTGAAAATCATCCATCAGGATTACCTCCCTGATTTCCGTATAAGGGGGAAATGAATACGCCCACACCATCACCAACGCTCCGGCCAAAACCACTGCCCCGCAAGCGCCAAGCGCCCTTGTCCTGAAACGGCCGTAAGGTTCAAAACCTGCAATCCGCTTAAACCTCCGCCGGACAAGCCCGTACCTTTGCCGCTTTGCAAAGGAAGCCGCCCCTTTGTTTTCCCTTCCATCAAGCTCCTTCATACATTTTAAAAGGGCCTCTCCATAGGCCTTCGCCGCCCCGCCGCTGCTCTGAATGGTAATCCTGTCACAGATATCCTCTAAATCTTCCCTAAAAGACTCTCTGCACAGTAGAAACAACGGATTTATCCACAGTATCATCTGACACAAATCCCAAGCCAGATAAAACCACAGATGTCCCGACCGGATATGGACCTTCTCATGAAGCAGAATAAACCTAAGCTCCTCCTCTGAAAAACCTTGCTCCATTCTACGCGGGAGCACAATCTTAGGGGAGAGAAGCCCTACGGAAAAGGGCGTCACGGGAAGTTCGTTCAGATACACCTGCTGCCCGCAGAACGTCTTCTTCTCCATCTCCCGAACCAGACTGGAAAGCTTCCGGCGGCACCTCCACATCAATCCGGCGCCAAGCATTACTCCTGCCAAATACCCGTGGCGAATCCACCAATGTTCTATGCAAAGAACATCCCACCACCCCAACATCTCCGCAAACAACTGCATTTCATAGTGTACCCGCAGCTTCCCCAAAAACGGCGCGACCAAAAGAAGGCCCCACGCCATCCCCCGCCGGAAGCAGCATCCCTTCAAAAACGCCCCCCGAAGAAGAAGCGCCAACCCAAAAACCGCCAGCGAAATCAACGCACACCGGCCCAGAACCAAAGAAATATATCCCGCGCTGTAATCACAAAAGTTAAATATTTCGTTTTCAGTCAACTGGCCAGCCATCCTAATCCTTTCCTCCGCTTTCTAAAATCTGCTGAAGTTCGTCCATCTGCGCCTCAGACAGAGATACGTTCTTTAACAGAGCCGCCGCCGCATTGACATGGTTCCCCGAAAAGTAACTGTCCGCAAACCGCTTCGCCTTCTCTTCCAGACACTCTTCACGGGTCTTTAAAACAGAGTAAATATACATCCTTGCGTCATTCTCATCCACAACATAACCCAAAAGCCCTTTCTGGCACAGACGGCTCATCAAAACCCGCACCATCCGCGGAGTCATATCCACTCGTTTTTGCAATTCCTCTATCACAGCGAGAGACGTCATCGGAGAACCTCTATCCCACAGAACCTCCAAAATCTGCCATTCACTCTCGCTGGGCGCTGCCTCTTTTCTTCCCATAAAGAAATCCCTCCCTGGTTTTCATAGACTGATGAAAATCACTGTTCATTTTCCTGTCTGAACTATATATCGACCAACACTTGTTATTTATTAACACTTGTTATCTATATTACAAAAAATTTTTCCACAGCAAACGGCTGCAGCTCATCAAGTAGATCCTTCCCATAGAAAAGCCCCTCCTGTGCAATACTCTGCAATTCCACAACCCATTGCAGCCAAACCTCATTACACTCCATAAATAATTCTCCTCTATGACATTTTTGCCCCGTGAAGACACCCATCCATACGATGGACATTTGTCTCCACGGGGCAAAATTTCCCTATTTTGTAATCAACTCTACTTCAACCGGAAGGGATTTCTCCACCGCTTCCCCGGCAATCAGCTTAATCGCCGTCAAAACTGCCGTTTCTCCCATAAGCTCCGGTTTCTGCGCCACCGTAGCCGTCATCTTTCCGGCGTTCACCGCATCTACCGCATCATCCGTCGCATCGAACCCAACGACCTTGATATCCTTCCCGCTCGCCGCAATCGCCTGCAGCGCCCCGAGGGCCATCTCGTCATTGTGGGCAAACACTCCCTTAATAGAAGAATCCGACTGGAGAACATTCTCCATTACCGACATTCCCTCCGCACGGTCGAAGTTCGCGCTCTGGCTCGCCACCACGTTAAGCGCCTCATCCGCCGCCTCATGGAAACCGGCTCCCCTGTCAATCGTCGCGGACGCCCCCGGGACTCCCTGAAGCTCCGCCACCTTTTCTCCCTCTCCGATCTGCTCGATCAGATATTCCGTAGCCATCTTTGCTCCCGCCACATTATCAGACGCAATCTGGCAGTCGACTTCAACGCCGTTTACCACACGATCGACGGAAATAACCTTAATTCCCTGAGAAATCGCATTCTGCACTGCCGGCGCAACAGCGTCCGAATCGACAGGATTCACAATCAACACACTGACATTTCTCGAAATCAAATCCTCAATATCATTCTGCTGCTTCGCACTGTCGTCGCCGGCATCAGCAACCGCCAGTTTTACGCCTTCTTTTTCGGCCGCTTCCTCCGCACCCTCCGCAAGGGCGACGAAAAACGGATTATTAAGCGTAGAGACAGACAGTCCAATGGAGCCGTTCCCTGTACTTTCTACAGCCTCCCCTTCGCCGTCGATTGTGATTGCATTGCATCCGGCCAGACTGAACATCATACATAACACTAATATTATACTTGTAATTTTTTTCATGGTCTTTTTCTCCTTTTCCTTACACGCTGCATCTGAATCCCATTTGTTCAAATATACAAACCTACCTCTTGCGGTCTGACAACACGGCGACCAGAATTACAAATCCTTTAATCACATCCTGATAGTAAGAAGATACGCCGAGAATATTCAGTCCGTTATTCAGCACAGCGATGATCAGTACGCCGATGAACGTTCCGTATATCTTACCGCGCCCGCCGCTCATACTCGTACCGCCCAGAGCTACCGCCGCAATCGCATCCAGCTCATAGCCGTCTCCGAGAGTAGGCTGCGCAGAACCAAGTCTTGACAACAGAATCAAACCTGACAACGCTGACATAAATCCGGAAATCGCATATACTATAATCTTTGTCTTATGGATATTGATACCCGCAAGCTTGGCGCATTTCCAATTGCTTCCCGTAGCGTAAACCGCACGGCCAAAAGTCGTCTTATTTAACAGGAAATAGAAACCGGCAAAAATCAAAAGAAGCAGAATAACCGGGATAGGGATACGATAAAAATTCCCTCTTCCCACCAGCTTAAGCACAAAGCTGTCTCCCAGATTCGAAATAGGCTTTCCGTCCGTAAAAATCATGGTAGCGCCCCGGTAAACCGTCATGGTAATCAAAGTCGCGATAAACGCCTGAAGCCTTCCTTTCGTTACCAACAGCCCGCTGACCGCTCCCAGCCCGGTCCCGATCGCCAGAGCCAGCAGCATCGCCGCGCCGGCCGGAACGCCGCCGGAAATCATACCCGCGCACAGCGCCGTGCTCAATGCAAGGACAGAGCCGACAGACAGATCAATCGCATCCGTCAGAATTACGCAGGTCATACCAAATGCAATCAATCCATTAATGGACGACTGCCGCAGCAAAGATAAAAAGTTGCTTCCCGTCCTAAACTCCGGACTAACGATACTTATTCCGACAACCAGCAGTACCAGCGCAATCAGCGCGCCCAGATCCTGCATATGATCCGTAATTTTCTTCTTATTCGTTTCCATCAAATTGTTCCTCCCGTCGCTAACGTCATTACATTTTCCTGATTGGCTTCTTCTCTATAAATAATTCCTCTGACCAGACCTTCACGGACAACCATCACACGATCGCTCATTCCAAGCACCTCCGGAAGCTCGGAAGACACCATGATGATGGCCACCCCTTTTGCCGCCAAGTCGTTAATAATATTATAAATCTCCTTCTTCGCACCGATATCCACGCCTCGGGTCGGCTCATCCAGAATCAGGATCTTTGGATTCGTATAGACCCACTTTGCGAATACTACCTTCTGCTGGTTACCTCCGCTTAAGTTATTGCACTCATGGAACGGCCCGAAACAGCGGATATGCAGCTCCTCAATCCCTTTCGTGACCAACTCCTTTTCCTTCTTGCTGTCAATCACATGATTCTTAGAGATAATAGGAAGATTCGCAAGCGAAATATTTTTCTCGATACTTTCCTCCAGCATCAGCCCTTCCACTTTCCGATCCTCCGTAATGAATCCGATTCCGTTTTTCATTGCCTGAATCGGGGACTTGATCTGCACCTCCCTGCCGTTAATCTCAATCTTCCCTGATTCATAAGGGAGATTGCCGAAAATAGCCTGCATGATCTCCGTCCTCCCGGCTCCCATAAGGCCGGACACCCCAAGAACCTCTCCGGCTTTCACCTCAAATTCCACATCCCGGAACACTCCCTTTTTGGTCAGTCCGCTTACTTTCAGCACTGTTTCCCCGATCTTACAGTCGCGTTCAGGATACCTCTCCCCGATCTCCCGTCCGATCATCAGCTTCACGATGTCATTCATGTTCGTCTCCGGTATATTGCTGGTTCCCACATATGTACCGTCGCGGAGCACGCTGATTCTGTCGCACAGTTCAAAGATCTCCTCCATTCTGTGAGAAATGTAAACAATAGACACGCCCGACTTGCGGAGAGACTGGATGACCTCAAAGAGCACCACCGTCTCGCTCTGCGTAAGCGCGGCCGTAGGCTCATCCATAATGATGACTTTCGCATCCACCATAAGGGCTTTACAGATCTCAATCATCTGCTGCTGGCCTACGGACAGATTAGACATTATTTCCGCAGGGTCAATCCGCACTCCCAACCGCCCCAGCGCCTCCGCCGCTTTCTGCCGCATTGCCTTCTGGTCGCAGAACCCGAACTTATTCTTAATCTCTTTTCCCATAAACAGGTTCTCTTCCACAGTTAAGTCAAACAACACATTAAGCTCCTGATGAATGAACACAATCCCCGCTTTTTCCGCCTCCTGAGGATTCTTGTAATTCACTTCCACACCGTCCACGACGACCGTTCCCTTGTCTTTCGTATAAACGCCGGTCAGAATCTTCATCAGGGTAGATTTTCCGGCGCCGTTCTCTCCCATGAGCGCATGGACTTCCCCATGTCCCAGGACAAACCCGGCGTCTTTCAGCACCTGATTCGTTCCGAAGGATTTGTCTATCCCCTTCATCTCAATCTGCATTTCTTTTCCTCCCTCAATTTTTAAAATAAACAAGCGGACTGCAGGATGATATTTGCATATGGCGTCGTCTCTCCCGTCCGAATCACCGCTTTGCATGTCTTTGTCTGCGCTTTTAGTTCTCCATGGGATACATATGCCACCTCGCACTCCGTATCCATCTCTTTTACAAGATCCAGAATCTCCTGATGGATCTTCGGGTTTTTCTCCCTAATCTCCTCCGCCAGGACTACCTTTTCAATCTTCATTTCCTTTGCGACTTCCTCAAGCACTTCCATAAAGGACGGAACCCCCGTCTTCAGAGCAAGATCGATGCGCTTAGTTTCTTCCGGAATGGGCAGGCCGCAGTCCCCGACGGCAATAGTGTCCGTATGCCCCATATAGGATAATACCTTTGAAATATCTGCATTTAAAATTCCATTTCTCTTCATATCTCTATCTCCCCATCGCTTCTTTCACTTCTTCATAAGCAGGCATCCCGCCCTGCGCCCCGAATTTTTCCGTAGAAAGTCCGGCCGCCACATTCGCAAATGCAAGCGCGTCCCTAATACTCTTCCCTTCCGTCAAAGCTACCGCAAACGCCCCGTTCAGCGTGTCTCCCGCCCCTGTGGTATCTACCACCTTCGCCTTTCTCGCAGGAACGAGGATTACCTCCCCGCTGTCAAGGCATGTGCTTACCCCTCTGGAACCCTGGGTAATAACCAGCTTCTCAGGATATTTCTTCATCATATCTTCAAAAGAAATACCCTCGCCGAACAAGATCACGGCTTCATGCTCATTCGGAGTTAAGTATGCCACCTTCTCAAGAATCTCCTGCTTCACAGGTCTTGCCGGACCGGGATTCAGGACTGCCTTCACGCCGTTCGCCGCACAAAGCTCTATGACATACTCGACGGTCTCCTGCGGGATTTCGTGCTGAAGCAGAACCATCTCGCACTCTAAAAGAGAGTCTTTCACCTCGTTTACATAGTCGACGTCCACATGATCGTTGGCTCCTGCAACGACGATGATCGTATTGTCATTCTCCCCGACGGTGATCATCGCAAGCCCCGTAGGAACCCCTGCCACCTTTTTAATGCACTTCGTCTCAACGCCCATCTCCTTCAAATTCTTAACAAGACTCTCTCCTGCCGCGTCGTCGCCGACACAGCCGAACATCTCTACCTCAGCTTTGAGCTTTGCCATAGCAACCGCCTGATTCGCCCCTTTTCCTCCCGGAATGTACTTCAAGTCTTCACCTTTGAGAGTCTCGCCCTTGAGCGGGATCCTCTCTGCCTTCACAGTCATATCCATATTGATACTTCCGACTACTCCAATCTTTCCCATGATTCTCGCATCTCCTTACTATTTTTGTTTCTCTCAATTCTCACTTCTTAAACTCTGTAACTTATGTGATTTACATTATAAACATTTATATAAAATTTTCAATTCTTTTTTACATATTTTTTATCAATAATTCACGATTTGTTTATTATATATAATTTGTATTTCTCATTTTTGTATATAATGCACAAAAATTTTCTGCATTTCTTTAAACTTAATTCGAATTCAGAACCTACGCAGATTGTTTTGATTTATAAAATTTTATATAAATATTTATGTTTATTTTTATATAAACATTCATTTTATTTCACATAATTAAAATACCCCTGCCATATAAAAGAATAACTGCCCTCTTATTTAACTACGTTTAGACACAAAAAAAGAACTGCCGCCTGAGCAGATCATCTCTCCACACTCGCAACAGCCCTACAGGCATACCCGAAAACCACGTTTTATATCTTTTTTATTTCCTTCACGCTTCCCCTCTCTACAAATTCTGCACAGACCTGAATCTTCACCTTTGCCCTGCCGTCTTTCTCCGCCATCGACAATAGTTCGCGGACTGCCCGCGCTCCCAGTTCCTGCTTGTATACGTGCATGGTAGATAACGGAGGATCCGAAACCATTCCATAGGCAACGTCGTCGAAACCAATCACAGATATGTCGCCCGGAACGTCATACCCGCACTCTTTCATCGCCCGCATACACCCTATAGCTATCACGTCGTTATCCGCAAAAAACGCGGTGGGCAGCTCCTTTGTTCTTGCAAGGAACTCTTTCATCTTCTGGTATGCAGTCTCTATCCTCGTTCCGACCGTCACAATGTATTCTGATTTTACAGGAAAGCCGCATTGATTCATCACCTGATAGTACCCAAGCTCCCGGGACCTAAACGCCTGAATCCGGAATTCGCCCCTCAGATAGCCTATCTTTTCGTGTCCCTTCCCTGCAAGATATTCTACAGCCTCCTGCGCCGCCTCCCAGTCATTGATCAGCACACTGTCAAATGCGTATCTGTCGCTGCGCCCATCCAATAGTATGATTCGGTTTTTAGCGGCGGCATAAGGCTCATAATCTTCTTCCAGCATCTCCGTTCCCAGAAGCACCACCCCGCTCTGCATATCCGTCAGAATATCAAGAAGCTGCTCCTCATAATCCGGGTCGCATACATCCACATAACAGAATACCGTCTCATATCCCATAAGCTTCGCCTGACGCTCAACCCCTTCGATTACGGCGGGATGAAAGGAACTTTCGTCAATAATCATCCCGTTCTTGCGGAAGATCACAAACCGAATCTTCGTAATCTCCTCCTCGGCGCGGTATCCCATCTCCTCCGCCGCCTTTAAGATCTTTTCGGCGGTATTTCTATTAACTCCTTTTTTGCGGTTCAGCGCATTGGATACCGTAGACATGGAAAATCCTGTTTTCTCACTGATTTTACGAATATTAACCTTCATATCTTTTTGTCCTCTCATAACAAGTAAGTACTATTATAACATATCTGCGAATTTTTAGATAAGAAAGCTAAAATTTTTCGAAAAACTTTTAGGACAAGCCTGGCCTGCCCCTTGTAAAGAAAATTTTAGAAGAGTATTGATTGTCATACGACCATAACGATAGTACCCGCGCTGATCAGTATACAGCCGAGCAAAGATTTCACTGTAAATTCCTCATGCAGAAACAGAAAAGCTAAAGCCAACGTAATAACTACGCTTAATTTATCAACCGGCACGACCTTTGAGGCTTCTCCTAATTGAAGCGCCCTGTAGTAGCACAGCCAAGACGCGCCCGTTGCCAAACCTGATAATATAAGGAATATCCAGCTTTTTCTGCTTATTCCGGATATTCCATTTTGCGTATGAGTTAAAAAGACCATTACCCATGCCATTACCACAACAACGACTGTCCTGATTGCCGTTGCCAGATTTGAATTCACACCCTCTATACCTACTTTCGCCAAAATTGACGTCAGCGCGGCAAAAACGGCAGATAACAATGCAAATATAAACCACATATAGATCACTTCCATATCCTAATTTACTTTTTCTTTCTCTCCGTTATAGAACGTATAAAACTCCGGCGTCGGTATCTTAACCAGCGTCGTTCTATAACGTGCCTTGCTATCTATCAACTGTTCATATGCCCTTCCCACATACATCAAACAGCGCAAAGGCATATTTTTATTCACCGTGCTTTGATGTTCCCCCAAGATTTTCTGATTTAATAAGGCTATACCCGTCGAAAAATAGCTGTAATCTCAATTCAGGTTATTTGCACTGCTTGCCATGAACGTCACTGCCAAAATCACAAAAATAAGCAGGATGATATTCATATTTTTCTTGCGCTTAATGTCTTTTTTTAGTATTCGCAAAAACATTTTGCCTCTCCTTTTCATTTTGTGATTTCATTATGGCACGTAAATTATTAAATAATCCTTAAATTTTATCAACGGAAACCTACATATCTCCGTTGATTTTGTCACTATATTGTCGCTAATCGATTGTTTTTACATGGTTCTGATTGTACTATTTTGCGTTTACTTCTACAAGCTAAATCTGCGTGTTAAAACAGCCGGAATTGATCAATATCCTGGACTCTCCAAATTTTCATTGTAATATCCTTTACTTTATAATGCCGACAAGAAGAGGGGCTGTTTTGTAATTGTTTTGCTTATTGCAACAGCCCCTCCTCTATAGGTTATAAGCCTACCATGACCGCCAAGTACAATGATCACCTAATTCAATACAACCGCATTTACAGCCTCTATCAGATCAACTACACGACTTCTATCAACCAGTGATACGGGTTCACCGTCAACAACTGCAAGACACTGGCTTCCGTCATAACGGTATAATTCTATTTTTACTTCGGGCTGATTTTCATTATCAATCTGTAACGTCAGGCTGATTTCCTCTTTATCTGACGTATCCAAAGGCAGTTCCCCGGAACCTTCCTTCACAAAATATACGTCCTCCTTACTATAAGTAACCTTATTCTCTTCCTTATATACGGCTTTATAATTTTCACTGCCTGCAAACTGAATTTCTGTAACAGTATCAAATTCCGGGATCTCATCATGTTGTATCATATCGCTTAGCTCAATATCAAAGGAGCTAAGCGGATCATCCTTCACAAGATACACATTTCCATCTCCTATCGAAACATACCGTTCTTCATCCATCTCACTGTAATTGCCCAGTGAAATCTCATAGGTTTCCTCTTCCAAACCGATATGAATCGTACAGAGCGGGTCGCTAAGCCCATACTGGCTTAAATCTTCTGCGTTTTCGATCATAAACGAAACCCCAAAGGACTGGAAATTTCCAATCAGCTGATTGATCTTCTCCTCATTTACCGGAAAATTCTCATCCTCGTCGTACAGCCAGTTTTCGTCCTTATGAAAGGCAAATGTTTCTGAGTCATATTCCCAGGAAAATTCTGTCACATCCTCACTGTTAAGCTCCAAGATAATCTTGTCACTGTTTTTAATCTTCTCCTTACGTTCTTCATACTTACTGACTCCCAGTGTCAATGCACAGAAAATCACAAGGACGCCCAGAAGTATAGATAATCGTTTAGACCGGTTCATTTTGCCGCCTCCTTCTGCTTACAATGGTATAAATCCCTGCTCCAAGAAATGCCAGCGGAAATCCTCCGATCATGAGCACTTTTAAGAACGAAGATGTGGATTCACTGATGGTAAGGTAATTATAGCTTAAAGACTTACTGCGGATAGCAACTGCCTCCCGTTCTCCCATGAGCGAAGACAGGGCGTTCATTCCCAAATCCTGATTGTGATTTGATGTTTTTTAAGGGAAATATTAGCTGTTATATTTTGTTATTAAAATCTCGGCTAACCCTTGAAAATACTAAGTTTATCGCAGATGAGCTTTCCCTTATTGTTTCCCTTGTATTATATCTTCCCACAGGGCATTACGAACCCTGATAAGGGAAAAAATAAGGGAAACAAAATCACATAAAACATTATAACACAAAATATACGGGAATTGGTAAACTGATTGAAATGCTTTCAAAAAATCAATGAAAAGAGGACAGATTAAATATGAATATGATTTATGCAACATACAATATCCTCCATAACAGCATTGACGTATACACTTATGCAGGTTATTTCTTGCGGATAGACTGTAATAAAGCGGAAGAAGGATTGAAAACTACTCCCTGCTCTAAATGTGCCTTAAATGCTCTGGCAATAGATGAGCCGCTTGAATACGCAAGACTGTATCTTGAAGGGAATATGCAAATGTGGATGGATGCGGAGGATTCATTGGAATTATGGTAATGTCTATAATAATTGTATTGATATGCTCAATATTTGTATAGTGTAGCTGTTTAATTAACAATTTGAAGCGGATTAACCGAACCGATAACTGCTGATTATGCATGTTATCGGTTCAGCTTTTTCTAATACATTCTTATGACAAAAGATAGTAAAAACAGTTCAAATTTTTTATTGGGGAAATGTTACAATAACCGTCGTGCCTTTTCCAGCATGGCTTTTTACATCAACTTTGGCATTATGGATTTTAGCAGCGTGTTTCACAATAGAAAGCCCAAGCCCGGTTCCCCCTACTGCCTTAGAATGGCTCTTATCAACACGATAGAAACGCTCAAAAATCCGCTCTTGATGTTCGGGGGCAATTCCTATCCCTGTATCCTCCA
>CAJTOH010000046.1 GCA_910577685.1 uncultured Dorea sp.
TGATCAATGCCCTTAATATGGTAATTTACTTTTTTGGAGTGATTTCCATACCTGAAAAAATACAAACCGGTGAACTGGATTTGTATCTGACCAAACCGGTAAATCCGCTGTTGCGGATTACTTTTGAAAAAATAAATCCAGGTTCCATACCGCTATTGGCTTTCAGTGCATGTATTATTGCGTATGGGGTGAAAGAAATAGACATGGGTTTTTCATGGTCTAATATTATTAAATATCTGTTTCTGGTTTTTATGATGACGATACTGTACTACGATATGGAACTCTTGATACGATGCTTTGCTTTTTTTGTTTTCTCTGTAAACAATTTAACGAAAATTGAGGAGACAGCGATTGACTTGTGTTTGAAAATACCAGGGATTGCTTTTTATGGAATTTATAAGTTTATTTTTTATTGTGTATTGCCATATGGAATCATTGCAACGTTGCCGACACAGGCACTTATAGGAGCACTGTCAGTAAAGGGTCTGTTTTTTGGAGTAGCAATTGTGTGTATTTTTACTTTTTTTGCATTATCATTTTGGTCATATGGAGTACACAGATATGAAAGTGCAAGCAGTTAATTATTTTTTGTAATAGGAGGGTTAAAATGGTTCAAACAGATAAAGTATTGGAATTGTTTTGAGGGCGTAGTTATTACAGGACCTAATACGAGCGGTAAAACAGTTACAATTAAGACGGTTGCATTAAATTGTATGATGGCACAATGCGGTTTACACGTGGCATGTAAAAAAGCGGAAATATTGTGAATGTATTAGAAAAAGTGAAATCTATTCCCTAAAAAGTGCCCTTTTATCCCAAAGGGGTTGCTGTCCTCTGAGCATTTGATATAATTTTTTCAAATTGTGATCTACGGTCCTCCTGACGGATTTGTTGGTGATGACGGAGGGTGCGAACTGAAATGATGTTTAGAGGGGATAAAAAAATGAACGCTATATTTTCACATGAAGAAACAAATACCAAAAGACAGAGGGAGTTTGATTACCTGAAAGGGATTTTTATGCTGTTTATTTACCTAATCCATGCCTTTCAGGCAACCATGTCCACGGAAGATTCCCTTACCCGGTGGATGTATATGTTTGCAACGATGTCTGGCGCAGCAATTTTTATTTTCGTTATGGGAATTGGAACCGCTTACAGCAGGAATGCAACGCCGGTGGGAATGGCAAAGAGCGGTGTTCGCATGGTGGTTTATCAGTATCTGAATAACCTTGTCTATGTAATCGCTCTACTAATCCCCTACCCCTTCATTTCCGGAAACCTGACGGGAACCGGGAGGGATAATTTCAAATATTTGACAGAGGTATACATTCAATACATCAATATCTTTTTTATTACCGGAATTATTTATTTTGTATTGGCATTACTAAAGAAGCTGAATATGAACATTACAGGGTACGTGATAATCGGTGCGGCCGTGAGTATCATTGCGCCATTCCTTTATGGAAAACCTGTAGATGTGCCGGTGCTAGGGTATATTGTGAAACTATTGATTGGAGAGGCAGACTTTGTTTCCTTTACGCCGCTCTATTTTCTGTCCTATGCGATGTTTGGAGTTGCCTTTGGCAGAATCCTGCGGCATGTGAAGGATAAAAGCAAATTTTACGGCATGCTGGCTGTTCCCAGCGCCGTGGTCATTATTGTATGGTGGGTACTGATATTCAGAAAATACGGTTCGGATATATCCCAAATGTATATTGCGTTAAGTGAAGCGTATACACAGCCGAACCCCTGGCACGTGGCAGCAAGCATGGCGCACATATTTATTTTTGCCATAGTATTTTTCTTTATTGAAAGAATCGGCATAAAGGATGGCAAACTGCGTGATCCAAAGAATCCTGTTGCAAGGCAGATGCTATATTACAGCGAACATATATCAAAATATTATGCATTGCATATAATTGTATATTTTGTTGCTCTCGGAATTAATGGTTATGAGTGCTTTCAAAGTTATCAATGCTGGCTTCTTGCATTGCTTTCAATCCTGGTGACAGAGATTATAGTAAGAGGATACAATATGCTGCAGGCAAAAACCTTTTACCGAGAATTATAATAAGCTTTGTCGGAATCCAATCATTTGTTCTTCAGAAAGAAGGGAAAGTTGGTGTTTTTGCTTCTGTAAACATTATATAAGAATTAAGATGTCAGATGAATATGTCTCTGGCGTCTTTTTTATATATGGGCGGATAAGTGAACTTGACGCAATCCTATGGGACGCTGTTGGTGGAAGATAGTATACCGGTATAAATGATGTTTTGTGTAAAGAAATCCGGGAAATGAAAACATAATCTTTTTGATTCTAATAAACAATGGTATAATGAATCTGTCAATTGCGGCATGACGGCTGTTATGGAAGATAATGATCATCCGGGAGACTTTCACAGGGATGTGAAGTATATACCTGCATTTTTATACGTCAGACAACTTTTATGGCTGAACCAACGCGGTCACAGGTTTGTGGCGCAGATATTTGGTGAGAAGTATATGGAAGCGCTCTTGAAAGGATTTTATGGATGTATTCAAGTAAGTCAACACAGTTACAGAGGAGCTGCCGGAGACTGCAATGGAAGATAAATTCAAAGGAGAAGAATAATAATGACAAATATGCGATTGAAGAAAATACTATTGGAAATTGTGGAAAATCAATTAAAAGAGAATGACCCTCCAGTTACCGGACAGGCATACCAAAAGCTGTTGGATGCCGGATATTCTGTAAGAGAAGCAAAAGAAAAAATCGGAGCGGTTGTACTTACGGAGATATATGATGTTCTAAAAGAAAATCAGTCTTATGATGAAAAAAGATACGGGCTTGCTTTAGAAGAAATGGTGCGGCAGAGCTTAGATTTTGAGGATACGCATGCAATTTTGACAGAGTGGGACGAATGGGATAGATTTGTGCAGCGCGGTTATGAGGCTCAGAATGTGCAGAATAATGTGGCGTTGGATTGCTGGTGGCGGGCATGGGAAATATTTCAGACTATTATCAGTCAAGAAAAAAGGAAGTATAGCGTCAGCGGACTGATGGAGGAGCAGGATTACCAATATCCGGTTGACGAATGGCTGCAGGATCTCGAAATGGAACTTGGTAATTTAGGTGAACACGAGAAGCGTCTCGATTTTTGTCACACCGTTTTGAATATGTTGGATTGGACATTTGATGACGGCAGTAATTTTCGCGCTGCAATAGGGGAGGAGCTATATACGGCAGGAAAACCAGAGGAAGGCGAAACTTGGTTCAGAAATTGGCTGCAAAAAGAGCCGCATAATGAAAATGCCTGGAATGTGTTTAGCTGGTGTGTCCAGCAACATGAGGGGGCAGAAGCGGCATACCGCCTTATACGGAAAGAAGTAATCGGTGTTCCCTGTACTGTATGGAACAGCTTGGTATTCGAACGTGCAAAGATTTTGGCGCAGCATCTGGAACTGAAAGAAGATTTAAAATGGATAGAATCACAGATGAAGACCTTTTATGATTCGGCAGAAGAGGCGGACTATTACAATGATTTGCAGGATGATTTCCGGATGCCGGTACAGAAACCAATTGTGAAAGAAAAGAAAATATATCCCAATGATCCGTGCCCTTGCGGCAGTGGAAAAAAATATAAAAAATGCTGTGGAAAAAAATAGAAGGAATGAACCGGGCATGAAACAAAAGATAAAAGAACTCAGCAAAGAAAATTTGCAGAATATTATATTAAACATGACGGGCTTGCTTTCGAAAGAACAATGCGAAAAATTGGAGGTAATGATAGAAGCCTGTACAGTGGAAAAGGTCAATAATCAATTGATTGAAAGAATGTCTCAGGAATTTGTAGATGAAAAAATGGAATTTCTGAGAAAGTGGATGAATCAGATCGACGAGGGAGAAATATACCTGGATGTGGATGAATATGAAGACTACTCGGATTCTTATTGGGACAGAGAATGGATTACGGATTATTACGATAATCAGGGAATTGGCGATAAGATTGAATACATGATTGGGTTTGCACAGGATTGTGTGTATGATCGAAAATATCAGGAAGCGAATTATATTTATGAGTGGTTATGGGAAATGTCTGTAAATGCAGATTCGGAATATGAAAGTGATCCCGTGGATCTGGAACAATTATCGGAGAAAAAAATTATTCATACAGATCCGGAGCAGTTAGCTTTACTGGCGCTATATGCAGATTATCAGGTACAGGAGCCGGAAAAACGGGCTGAGGATATATACTTATATTTTTCAATTTATACGTTTCGAAAATTGCATATTCAGGATATGTTCTGTATAGGGCGCGAAGAATTAGACGGAACAGAACAATTCTGGAAAGATTGGATTGCATTGCTGCAAACGAAAAACGGGGAAGCGGAGAGCAGGCTTTTACAGGAAGCGGTTCTATATCAGGAAGGCATTGCCGGACTGGTAAAAATGGCAGATAAGAACTGCGATGTGCATCCGTCATTATACTTGTCGGCGATGCAGGAATACAATAAAAGGCATGATTACCTGCAAATCGAAAAGACTGGAGAAAGAGCTCTTGATAAAATTGACAGGAACCTTAAAATCAGAAGCAGGATAGCGCTTATGGCAGCATATGCCGCTTCCTGTCTGGGAGATATAGAGAGGCGGATGAAGTTTTGCTGGGAATGTTTTCGATCGGATTCAACGGACAAAAATTTTCTGCGCCTTTTTGGAACAAAAGATATGGCGGAGAAATATGGTTTGGAAGGCCGGAAGGTACTTTGCTCCGGAGAAAAGGGAAACCCTGCCGCGTGTGTAAGAAATGCGGAATTGGAGAAGAATATTATCGGTGATTACGGGTATTATACACTTAGTTTTTATACAGGGGATTTTCAGAAGGTCAGGGACGCATCGAAAAATCCTCAGGGTTCATTGGGCTGGAGCGGAAGTTTTATCCGTTATGGTATCCGTTTAATTTTGCTGTATCTATATGATCATCCATTACCTTCGAAAGCGGCCGCAGGTATAGCGGGATATGTGGGGTTTCCTGATGAAAATGATTTGAGTCTGCAGATGGATTTTGAGAGTGAAATTGTTGAAGAAAGTCGCAGACTTAAGACAAGTACATTCTGGAACTATTTTCAGAGATGGAAAATGTATTTCCGGATGTCAGAGGAAGAAAAAAATAAATATTTTACTTGGGCGGAAAAAATTGTTTACAGCAGAGCCGATGCTATTGTATCCGGCCAGTATAGAGGACATTATGGAGAGGCAGCGGAATTACTTGCTCTGGCGGCGGAGGTTAAGGAGAGCATGGGGGAATCAAGAGCAAAACAGATGATTTTCCAAGAATATAAGAAAAAATTTCCAAGACATTCTTCGTTTCAGGCAGAGATGAGGAGTTATTTCGGTTTATAAAAATACCTGTTTACACTTATATTTCAACGCCTGCATTGAAGAAGATTCACCGGTTGAATAAAAAACGGCATTAGAACGTTCATCGCAGCCCATAAAAATTTTCTTAAATAATAAATATATGTTGCGGAAAAGGCAATCCTGTAAGAGGCATTATTCATATTTTACAGGAGAACCGCACTTTATTGCAGCAAACATTTTAAAGCAAAAGCTATTATCGATAAAAATTATAATACGTTAAAATTTGCAGAGTACATTAGTGTACTGACACATTTTCATTTAGCCCAATAATTTGTCCGGATTTCCATCTGCCGCGTTGGCTTCACCCAACGATACGGCCGCACCGCCTCGTTCAGCCGCCTTGCAGTCTAAAAATCCATTCTTCGTCATTTCTGAAAGTAAATGTGGCGCTGTCGCATTAAGCATAAATTTAACAAGATATGGCATTTTCTAGAAACTGAATTCTGCCATATCTTGTAATTGTTTTGCCTATTGCAACAGTCCCCGTATTATATCTGGCAACCCTTCTCGCCCAAATTTCCATCAGACTACGTTGTCGGCGGTCAACGATCAGGTCATAAGGAATCCGCCCGCAAGAGTGTCCCTCCTTGTGACAACAGCCACCGAATCGCCTCCCTTTCTCCGCCTTGCTGATAAAAATTTATTCTGCGGAGTTTCGCAGATATAATGCAGACACTACATTAGAAGAGTTTATACATGTATTGTTCTCGTATATTGGTACTGCAGGAATGGCCAAATTAAGGTCAGATAGAAAGGAGTGGTAAGTATTTTACAGAGTTTATGGGACGCCTCCACTATGGAAAAACGATTTATTAAACCTTAGAAATACCAACAGTAAAGGCGTTTTCCTCAGAATGTCGTTTCCAATATTTGTATATTATGCACTGAAACAGAAGTAAAAAATATTAAAAATATACATATTGACAAAAGAACCAAGATGTATTATTATCAATTTACAAAGAAAAATAAAGCGGTTTATTTTTTTTACCAAATTGGAAAAACGTTTTACCAATCAAACAAAAAGGAGGAACAGTATGAAAAACACAATGAAGAAGGCAGTTGCGCTTTTAATAGCGGCAACAATGACAAGCGGAATGTTAGCAGGATGCGGAAACAGTGGAAACAGCGGAGATAAGCCAAAAGATAACGGCGGAAGTAAACAGCAGACAGAAGATAATGACAAGCTGAAAATCGCATTTGTTCCGCAATTGATAGGAATTCCATATTTTACTGCCATGGAAAAGGGCGGAAAGCAGGCGGCAGAAGACTTGGATGTAGAATTCCTCTACACAGGGGCTACACAGGCGAGCGCCACGGAGCAGGTAAAAATTATGGACAGTTTGATCAAGCAGGGCGTAGACGCTTTGTCGCTCTCTGTTTTAGATAGCTCTTCTACGAATCCGTATATTGAGAAAGCACAGGAAGCAGGCATTAATGTTTATACGAGTGATTCGGATGCTCCGGACAGTACACGTGAATTTTATGTAGCGCAAGCAACAGACGAGGCGTTGGGAAGAACTTTAATGGATCGTCTGGCGGCTCAAATTGATGAGAAAGGTCAAATAGGGATTGTCTCAGGAGAATCAACAGCAACCAATTTGAATACTTGGATTTCCTTCATGGAGAAACAGCAGGAAGAAAAATATCCGGACATAGAAATAGTGGATATCAGATATACACAAGGCGGAAGCAGCGAGCAGGCTTTAAAGCAAGCGCAGGAGCTTATGACAAGATATCCGGATTTAAAAGGAATCGTTGCGGTTGCATCTTCTACGATTCCAGGAGTTGCGCAGGCCGTACAGCAGGAGGGAAAGGCAGGCAAGGTAAAAGTAATCGGTTACGGTTCGCCGGCTACTGTAAAACCGTTTGTTGAAGCAGGAGTTATGGAAGAATCTGTTTTGTGGGATGCGGAAGAATTGGGATACCTTACGGTTTGGGCCGGAAAAATGGCGGCAGAAGGCAAAGAGTTTGAAGAAGTGAATGAGATCGAAGGAATTTCTAATCCGGTAACATGGGATGCGGAAAATAAAATATTGCTTCTTGGAGATCCGTTGATTATTACAAAAGATAATGTTGACGATTTTGACTTCTAGGATTGAATTAAAAAGAGGCGGATCGCATGGTTTGCCTCTTTTTCTTTAAAGCGGAGGGAGATGATTTTTTGGCGGAAGAAACTATTTTACGAGCAGAATCTATTAGTAAATCTTTTGGGGGAGTTAAAGCACTTCAGAATGTAAGCTTTTCATTAAAAAAAGGAGAAGTGCTGTCTGTAATCGGTGAAAATGGCGCAGGCAAATCTACATTGATGAAAATCATTGCGGGCGCTCTGAAGAATGATAAGGGAACTCTTTTTTTTGAAGGGAAGGAATTGCAGTTACATTCGCCTCTTGACGCGGTGAAACAAGGAATATCAATCGTATATCAGGAACCTAATATTTTCGCGGATATGTCCGTTCTTGAGAATATTTTTATGGGGAATGAAGTGGTAAGCCGCAATAAGACTATTATGTGGACGCAGATGTATGAAGAGGCCAAAGAAGCCCTGAAACTGGTCGGCTTGTCAGGGGATATTCTGCATCTGACAATGAGTGAACTTTCAATTGGAAATCAACAGCTTGTCTTAATTGCAAGAGGGATATACAAGAAATGTAAAGTGCTGATTTTAGACGAGCCGACTTCCATTTTGAGCCATAATGAGTCGGAAAAACTATTTGATATTATAGCGGATTTGAAGAGCCGCGGCGTAAGTATCATTTACATAAGCCACAGGATTCCGGAGATTTTAAGAATTTCAGACGACATTATTGTATTGAGAGACGGATGTTTGACAGGAACGTTAATTCCGGAAGAGGTAAGTGAAGAAACAATTATCCGTGCAATGTCAGGACGGAAGATAAACATGAGTGTTTATGAGGAGCATGAACAGGGAGAAGAGCCTGTTTTGGAAGTAAAAGACATTTCTTACGACGATGTATATCAAAATATTTCTTTTTCCGTAAAACCGGGACAAATCTTAGGAATGTATGGTCTTGTCGGCGCGGGGAGATCGGAAATAGCGAGGGCTGTTTTCGGGGAAACAAATGCGAAGAGCGGACAGATCCTGTTTGAAGGGAAAGACATTACGAGAGAAGGGATCAATCAGGCCATTGAAAGAAGAATCTTTTACGTGCCGGAGGATAGGGGAGCCCAGGGGCTTTTTGATATACACCCGGTCAGGGATAATATGAGCGTCTCTTTCTTAGACAGCCTGTCTAATAAGTTTGGGGTGATTAATAAAAAGAAAGAGAAGAAGACGGTGCAGGATAATATCGAAAAATACAGCATTAAGACCCCGAACCAGAATATAAGCGTCAATAGCCTCAGCGGCGGAGGCCAGCAGAAGGTTCTGATATGCCGCTGGCTTCTTGAGAAGCCTAAAGTCTTGATACTTGATGAACCCACACGCGGTATAGATGTCATGACAAAAGCTGAAATACATAAATATGTGATCGAGCTTGCAAAATCGGGTGTGGCAGTTATTGTAATATCCTCGGACCTGCCGGAGGTTATGGAGCTGAGCGACAATATTATTACGCTTTATAAAGGAAAAATCACAGCCAGATTTGATAGGGAAAATGTGACGGAAGAAGATATTTTGAAAAATACGTTAAATCTAAATGCGGAGTAGGAGAAAAATATGAATACAAAAGAACAGGTTTATGCGTGGATTGATAAGAATCAGAATGAAGTGGTGACCCTCCTTCAGGAATTAATAAAAAAACCGAGTGTGAATCCATACTTTGATGAAGAAAAAGAATATATGCGGGAGGGAGAAGCACAGGCAGTATTAAAAAAATATTTGGATGAGATGGGAATGGAAACAGAATATTCCTATCCGGACGCAAAAGAGCTTGCACAATATGAAGGAAAACCGGGATATTACGCAGATCATACATTTGAGAACAGACCCAACCTTTTTGCGGTGCTAAAAGGAACAGGAGGCGGAAGATCTATGATGATGTCCGGTCATATTGATGTAGTGCAGAGAGGGAGCAAGTGGAGTAAGGATCCTTTTGGAGCGGAAATTATCGGCAGCAGAGTATACGGAAGAGGCACTGTGGATATGAAAGGCGGTATTGCCGCAATGACGGCGGCTCTAAAGGCGATCAAGGAGAGCGGAATCCGGTTAAAGGGAGACGCCATGATTGGTACGGTCGTGGATGAAGAAGCTGGAGGAATGGGAACGCTGGCTTTGGTTGCAAAAGGTTATCGTGCGGACGGATGCCTTATTACAGAACCGACACATCTGGACATTGCGCCGCTTTGCAGGGGGATCTTATGGGGGAAACTCACTATAGAGGGAAGAGCCGGCCATATTGAACTCAAACAGGGAGATTTTCGGACCGGAGGAGCGGTAGATGCGATTGATAAGGCTTCCCTTTATTTGGAACATTTTCGAAGATTAAATAAAGAATGGTCAGTCACCAAAGAACATAAATATCTTCCGATTCCATGCCAGATTCATGTTGCGCAGTTTGAGGCGGGAGAATATCCGACAACATTTGCTAATAGAGCGGTATTGACTTTTAACGCGCAGTATTTACCGGCGGAGAAAGACGATAATGGTCTCGGTTCAAAAGTAAAGAAAGAGATTGAGGATTATGTGAGAGCGGTAGCAATGACGGATCCTTGGCTGAGGGAAAACGTACCGGAAATCGAATGGCTGATAGATGCGGATTGCGGGGAGACATTGGACGACCAGCCGTTTTTCCAAACTGTAAGGGACAGCGCGCAGGAGGTTAATGCCCGGTCAAAAGTAGAGGGAATCTGCTGCCATACGGATATGGGATGGTTCTGTAATGTGGGAATTCCAACACTGAACATCGGACCCGGAGATCCAAGGTTAGCACATCAGGCGGACGAGTATGTAGAGATCGAAGAACTTGTAACCTGTACAAAAATGATTGCGTCCATTTTGTTAGACTGGTGCGGAGTTGAAGAAGTATAGTAATGGGGGTGAGAGGTGTGTTCAAAAAATATGTTCCGAAACCGGGAAGGAGAGAATATGTCACATTTCTTTTATTGATTGCCGAGATTATTTTGTTTGGAATATTAGCGCCTAATTTTCTGACCATAGATAACATGATTCGGGTTATTCAGAATAATGCGGAGATAGCGATGGTAAGTCTGGGCATGACGATCGTGATGCTCCTTGGAGGAATTGATTTGTCTGTCGGTTCTGTAATGGGAGTAATTGCGATCCTGATTGGATATATGCTTCAGGCAAATGTAAATATTTTCATAATTGTAATTGCGGCAATTGGGATTGGCATTGGAGTTGGATTTGTAAACGGATTTTTAGTTGCAAAATTCAATATTCCGGACATGATTGTGACGATTGCGACTATGAATATCTGGAAGGCTGTAATTTTTGCGTTGCTTGGCGGGAAGTGGCTGACGGGGCTAAATCCAAGCTGGGCTCCGGTTTCAAGGGCGAAATTTTTAGGGATTCCGGTATTACTGCTTTTGATTATAGCCGTTTATGCCGTTTTCTATTATTTCCTTATGTATAGAAGATTCGGACGCTATATTTATGCGACGGGATGTAATCCGCAATCGGCGAACCTAAGCGGTATCAATATAAAGAGAATTAAACTGATTTCTTATTGTATATCGGGCGGAATTGCCGCGATTGCCGCAATGCTCTATATTGCGAGGATGGGAAGCGTGGAGATGACGATTGGCTCGGACCTTCCGATTGCCTGTATTGCAGCGGTAACGATAGGAGGAACGGGAGCGAAAGGTAACGGAAAGAGGGGAAGCGTAATTGGTACGCTTGCAGGAGTCTTGTTTATTGCCTTTTTGAAAAATGGTATCGTGATCCTCGGAATTCCATCACTATTGGAGAATTGTTTTATTGGTCTTTTGATTGTGATTTCCGTACTGTTTGACGCGGTAACGGCAGGCGGAAGAGTGATAAAGAAAAATAGGGAGGTGACAGCATGAAGAGGATAGCATTTTCTATTGCGAAGAGCAGAACAAAATTTTTGCTGTTGCTGTTTGTAGTGGAGCTTATTGTATTGTCATTGATTAGCCCTTACTTTTTTGATATGAACAATTTAATGCAGGTTACGCAGTTCGGAGCGTCATTAACATTGTTATCATTGGGCGAGGCGCTTGTAATGATTGCAGGGCGTGACGGAATCGACATCTCTATCGGTTCGGCTATGAGTTTGTCGGGAGTAATATTCGGATTGTCAGTGATGAATGGGGCGGGAATCTTTTCGGCCACAATTATTACGCTTGTAAGCGGGATTTTCCTTGGCGCTGTTAATGGGAGCTTGGTTGCCGTAGCCAAGATTCCGGCATTGATTGCAACTTTGGGAACACAGTATATATATGGTTCGCTTGCGCTTTATTTAACGGGAGGAATTCCAATCAGCGGTTTCCCGGACGGCTTTAAAGCGCTGTCGCTTGAAAGTACGTTTGGAATACCCAACCAGATTTTATTTGTAGTAATCCCGGTGACGGCGCTTGTGTTTATCCTTGTATATAAGATGAAATTTGGACGGCGTGTATATCTGATGGGGACGAATTTCGAGGCGGCAAAGTATACGGGAATTAAGGAAAAGAAAGTTAGGATGTGTGTATATATACTTGCCGGACTGCTTGCGTCAATCAGCGCAGTCATCAACAATTCATGGCTTATGACGGCGCGGGCGGACGCGGGAACGGGAATGGAGATGCAGGCGATTACAGTGGCAGTTTTAGGAGGTATCGGAGTTGCCGGCGGTGTTGGCCACCTTGGCGGAGTCCTCATAGGGGTTATTATTATAACGATGATGAATTCGGGGCTTCAGATCGCAAATATTAATTCCGTATGGCAGCTTGCGGCTTTAGGATTTATCTTGGTTCTTGCTATTATTTTGAATCACACGATGGCAAGGTTTGTAGCAAATGTAGAAAAAAACGGGGAATAAAAGGAGAACGGAATTATGAGTAAAAGAGTGTTGCTTGCAGGAGAATCATGGATGAGTTATACGACTCACGTAAAGGGATTTGACAGTTTTTATACATCTGTATATGAAACAGGTGAAAAGTGGCTGAAAAATGCATTAGAAGAAGCGGGATATGAAGTCGAATTTATGCCGAATCATATTGCGGCAGAAAAATTTCCTTATACGGTAGAGGAATTAGGAAAATATGATTGCGTAATTTTATCGGATATTGGCGCAAATACGCTGCTTCTTCCTGCGGAGACCTTTACGAAGAGCATCAAAAAACCGGATCGGGCAAAAGTTATCCGCGATTACGTACTCGAAGGGGGAGCGCTCCTTATGGTGGGCGGTTATCTTACATTTTCGGGTGTGGATGCAAAAGGAAAGTGGCACGATACGGCAGTACAGGAAGTGCTTCCGGTAGAGGTGCTGACAGTGGACGACAGAATGGAACACTGCGACGGAATACGGCCGGTTACGGCGTCTAAGCATGAAGCGCTTGCACAGATAAAGGGAGAGTGGCAGGAAGTCCTCGGATATAATAAGACAATTGCAAAAGCCGGGGCAGAGGTTGCCGTGACGGTTGGCAAAGATCCGTTTATCGCATTTGCAGAATACGGAAAAGGAAGAAGTGCGGTATTTACATCTGATTGTGCACCGCATTGGGCACCGCTTGAATTCTGCGAATGGTCAGAATACAATAAATTATGGAAAGGCATTGTAGATTGGCTGACCAAATAATGAAAAGGCTGTCCTGTTGGGGATGGCCTTTTTAAGAAGAGAGTTTTGCGGAAACATATTTTGCAAATGGGGAGAAAATCATGGAGAAAGAATTGCAATTGCTGAAAGAAATCTTATCTATTCCGAGTGTAAACGGGGAAGATGATGAAAGGAAGCTTGCGGAGTTTATATGTAAGTATTTACAGGACAATCATGTAAAGGCAGAAGTGCAGTATATAGATGACAGACACGCAAATGTACTGGCAGTAATTCCCGGAAAGAGCGGGAAGAATATTATATGGAACGGACATCTGGATACGGTTCCCTATGGAGATGAAGACGAATGGGACGCCGAGCCGTCGGTTCCTGCGCAGAGGGATAGGAAAATATATGCAAGAGGAGCCAGCGATATGAAAAGCGGTCTTGCGGCTATGGTATATCTGCTGGGAGAGCTGGGAAAATCAGGGGAAAAACCCGAGAAGGGAATCTACTTTTGGGGAACATGCGATGAAGAAAAAGGAGGAATCGGAGCGAAAAAAATATTGGAGGGCAGACAGATTCCGGATGCGGAGCTTCTGCTTATCGGCGAACCGACAGGATGCCGGCTGGGAGTGGCTCAGAAAGGCTGCCTTTGGATGGAATTAAAGGTACGCGGCGTGACAAGCCACGGAGCATACCCATGGGAAGGATGTAACGCAATTGAATACGGCATGGAAGCCTTTGTCCGTCTGAAAGAATGGATTGAAAGGTTCGGGCATAGCGTTCTTGGCAATGCGACGGTTCAAATTACAATGGCAGAAGGAGGAATCGCCTCCAATATGACGCCGGATTCTGCAAAAATTATGCTGGACATCCGAACGGTTCCGGGATTGGAGGTTAAGATGGTTTTAAAGCAGATGGAAACGATCTGCGAAAAACTATATGTGGAATCGGGAAGGCGGTCCGGATTCGAAGTGGATATAATTAACGAGAGAAGGGCGATCGAAATATCATCGGAGAATTATTGGGTGAAACATTTTTCTCATTGCATGGAAGCTGAAAACAAACCGGCGGAGGAGATAGGGATTAATTATTTTACCGATGCGTCGATCTTGACGGAAGAATGTGAAGAGATGCCGGTGCTTTTGTTTGGTCCGGGAGAACCGCATATGGCGCATAAACCCAACGAATATGTGGAAATTGAAAAATACGGAGAGTATATAAGATTATTGTGTCGAATTTTTGATATTTGTCCACAAAAATGGAAAAAAATGTTATAATATATCAATATATAAATCATGGTACGGAGTAGATTACATTGAGAACAACGATTAAAGATATAGCAAATTATACAGGTTTTTCTGTGACGACTATTTCACTGGTTCTGAATGGAAAGGCCGACAAAATTCCCAAAAGTACAAAAGATATTATATTTGACGCAGTAGAAAAATTAAACTACCGGCCGAACCAGATAGCGGTCGGGCTTGTGAAGAAAAGAACAAAAACGATTGGGCTTGTGATTTCGGATGTCAGCAATGTCTTTTTCTCGAATCTTGCGAAAGGAGTAGAGGATGAGTGCAGGCGGAACGGATGGAATCTCATATTGTGTAATACAAATGATTTACATAAAAGAGATTTAGAGTATATACAAGTGCTGGCGGATAAGGGAGTAGACGGAATTTTGTTCTGTATGTCTTTGGACAGTGATAAGAAAAGGGCGCTGGAGAGTGTGGATTTAATGAAAAAACTAAAGGTGCCGTTTGTAATGATAGACCGTTTCCTCGAGGAAGTGGACTGTTGTTCCGTTATTGTGAATCATAGAAGCGGAGGTTATGCTGCGACGAAGCATCTTTTGGAATTGGGACACCGGAATATCGCCTGTGTGGCGGGACCACTGGCATTGGAAGATTCCCAGCACAGATTAAAAGGATATAAGGAAGCGTTGGAGGAGTTCGGGGTCTCGTATGATCCGGATTTGGTATACGAGGGTAATTACGACAGGGAGAGCGGCGGCGAGGCGGTAGAGTATATTCTTGGGCTTTCAAAGAAAGTAACCGCAATCTTTTCTTTTAACGATATGTCTGCGTACGGCGTATACAACAGACTGAAAAGGCATAATTATTACATCCCGAGAGATATGTCGCTTGTGGGGTATGACGATATTTTTTTCTCTGAAATATTAGACGTTCCGCTTACAAGTGTGAGTCAGCCGGTTTATGATATGGGAGTGGAAGCGGTGCTGCAGATTATCAGTGAGATTGACAGCGGAGTGAATTCTAAAAAGTGTATTACGTTTCAACCTAAATTGACTGTTCGTGAAAGTACACAGAGGCGGAAAGAAAATTAGAGGGATACTGTTTGTATTTTCCCGGAGGTCTATGTATAATGGAGTTACCCATTAAATCAGCTCCCGGACATGATGCGCAGGCGGTCGGACCTTAGGGATCGGTTCTGTGCGTTTGCGGGGGGAAATACGAAGGAGAATAAAAGATGAAAGAACTGATGGAATTTGTAAAGGAATTAAGCTTCGTCCGTGTAGGCGGAAGTGCAGAGGAGAAAAAGGCGGCGGAGCTTGTCATGGAAGAGATTAACCAAGCAGTAAAAGAAACAGGCCGGGAAGATATTCAGAGGGAATACATGCCATTCCGGATACCCGGCGCAAATGTCAGGAAATGTTCCGTGCAGGCGGCAGGCCGGGAGATTCCGTGCGTGCCGCTGTTACGATCCGGCAGTATTGACCGGGAGTGCGAGCTGATCTATCTGGATGACGCTGCTGAGATTGATTTTGCCGGAGCCGGGAATCTGGAAGGCAAGGCGGTGTTGCTGAATAAACTCTACGAAGAGGAAGTCTACAAACGTCTGGCAGAGCATAAAGTGTCGGCGTTTTTAGTTATGCAGGGCAGGTATTATCAATCAGAGCAAGAGGCGTCCCTGTTTCCAAGAAGGTTGGGAGAGTATCTGAGCCGGAATGGGGTGATTCCGGGGTTTGCGATAACTGCGGCGGACGCTCTTTGGCTTATTCAGGAGGAGACGGCGAAGGTGCGCCTTACGCTGGAGCAGGAAGACGTGGAACTGGAGAGCAGGAATGTATCGGCTGTGATTGAAGGCACGGATTTGAAAGAAGAGAGTATTATTCTTACTGCCCATTATGATTCTGTCCCGGTAGGCAGAGGGTCTTGGGATAATGCCACCGGTACGGCGGCGCTTCTGGCGATTTTCAGGCACTTTGCGGCGAATCCGCCCAGAAGGACGCTGCGGTTCCTCTGGTGCGGCAGCGAAGAATTAGGACTTCTGGGGTCAAAAGCCTATGTGGAGCAGAACGAAGAGCAGCTTGAAAAAATAGGTTTTTGCTTCAACTTTGATATGTGCGGAACGGCTTTGGGGGCAAATAGAATTTTCGTGACAGGAGAGAAAGAATTAGAGACATTCGCGGAACAGTACTGCAAAATCGCATGTTATTCCGCAAAAATAGTAGTGGTAGTCCACTCCAGCGATTCGGCTCCTTTCTGCGACAAGGGAATTCCGGCGCTTGGTCTGAGCAGGGAGACTACTACGGCTGAGATACATACTATTCACGACTTGCTTCCTACGCTCAGCGAAAAGGCAATGCGTAAAAACGTTGCTTTTGCGGTCCGGATGATCGGAGACGTTGCAAACGCGGCGGTGCTTCCCGTGAAGAAAGGGATGCCTGAAGAGACTAAAAAAGAGTTGGATAAATATTTCCACAGGGAGAACGAGAAAGAAGAAAAATAGACGAGAGGCTGCTGCAATAAGTTTTACGCTTAATGCGGCAGCCTCTATTTTTCATTATGTTATGGATGCGGCGTCTTTTTAGCTGTAAGCGCCGCCTTGAATTCCGGCAGAGCCGCCCGTCCAAGCTCGGTCACAGGTTTTATCCATCTTCCGCTTATGGTATACCACAATTCGAAGACAAGACGGATAAGTTCGTCCGTATATAGGAACGAGAATACGGCAAGAAACGGCAGATGCCAGATCATGCCGGCAGCCCATGTGGCCGGGACGCTTACGGTAAACAGACAGATAATCTCAAGCACAGTCCCGAAGACTGCTTCTCCTCCCGCACGGTAGCAGCTATTCATAATATAGTTGCAGGTACGGACGGTTCCGGCGGCAAGATAGATAAGAATCATATATTTGCCGAAGAACATGGCCTCCGCACCGAGACCGAACAGCGAAAGGAGCGGCCGGTTCAATATCAGGCCGATCAGGCAGATACAAAAGGTAATTGCCGGACACAGCACGGAGAATTTTTTCATGTACTGGTAACCGCTCATAAGGTGTCCCGAGCCGACCTCTTTTCCCACAACCACGGAAGATGCGTCGGCAAGGCCTGCAAAGAATGCAAATACAAAACCTTCCAGAACACGGAACGCAGCCATTGCCGCAATGGCTGATTCGGATTGATGCCCGATTACAATATTGATCAGCATCTGCCCGATTCCATAGAATAATTCATTGAAGATAATGGGGAAACATTTCCCCATATATTCTTTCAGGAAACCGCCGTGCCAGTCAAACATATCTTTTATACTCATCACGATGGTTCTCTTGTCCTTTAAAAGAAAAATGAACAGTACGGATACGTTTACGACGCCGGATACTAAAGTGCCGACCGCAGCGCCGGCCGCGCCCATCTTAGGCATGCCGAAACGCCCGTAAATCAGAATCCAGTTCAGGATGAAGTTCGTGATCAGCGCAAGGACAGAGCTGATTAGGGGCGGTTTCACCCGTTCTGTAGAGCGCATCAGGAAACTTATAATCATTGCAATTACCTGAAGCGGGTAGGCGAATCCTACAATCCGGATATAGGGTGCGCCGATTGCGATGATATTTTCTTTATCCGTATAGATTCCAAGAATAAATTCCGGGTTTGCGACTGCGGCTCCGCCAAAGAGCAGGGATACCGCCAGCATACAGGTAAGCGCAAGGCCGAATGTCTGATTGATGCCCTTCTCATTGCGCGCCCCCCAATACTGGGAGAAGAATAGCAGTCCGCCGCTGGCGAATCCGAAGTAGCAGGAAAAGAATAAAGACGTAATCTGGGAACAGATCCCGACCGCCGCTACGGACAATTCGCCCTGACTGCCGATCATGATGGTGTCTACCATACTTGCCGTGGTGGACAAAAAATTCTGAAAAGCAATAGGCAATGCAATAGTAAGCACCGTGCGGAAAAAATTTGCCCAACTGATTTTTTCGGTTCTCATTTTCTGACTCCTCCTTATTATATATTTTCTGCCCATCCCGCAGAAGACTCGTATTTTCCATTATACCGTGAAAAACGAACATTGCAATAGTTATTTTAGGAAATCCATTCATTATACCCTGTAAAATTATTCTGTATAATTGACAAACCGGAAAGTGGTTGCTATAATACCTCCGCCTTAAGGGAAAATGAAAAAGATTAACCAAATAGATAATGAAAATCTACTTGGAATTTTACAGGAAGGGAGAGTAATTATGAGAGTCGTCTGGTCTACGTATAAGAAAATTCGGATTGGAATATTGCGTGCGGTCCCGTGGTCGTTTATGGTGTCTAGAGTAACAACAGGGGTTGTGCAGATTGTTTTTCCCTATTTTATCTATATCTATTTTATGAAGGGAAATCTAAACAGCCAATTTAGTCAGTATACGGACGGAGCCGATTATATGACCTATATCGTCCTTGGGGCTGCGCTGAATGTACTGGCCGTGTCAACCTTGATGAACATCGGGAGGGCGCTTATAACAGAGCTGCGGGAAGGAACACTGGAAATGCTGCTGCTTGCCCCGGCGTCCCGCAATCTATATTTCCTTGGATGTCTGCTGGAGCAGACGACAAGAGCGATGCTTGAATTTGGGACGGTACTATTAGTCGGAGCGTTTTTGGGAGCGGATTTGAGATATTTATTGACCCTGCGCGCTTTGGCGGCTATCCTGTTAGCTGTGTTTGGTTTTTTCTGCATGGGTATTTTTTTGTCAGGAATCATGTTGTATACAAGGGATACTTATATTACGCAGAATACTTTATTTATAACGATGAGCCTGATTTGCGGTATCACATATCCGAATCAATATTTGCCAGAGTGGGTTCAGCTTTTTGCACAGATATTTCCATTAACTCCGGCAGTAACCCTATTTCGAAATATTATGATAGGGCGTCAATATATGGGCGATAATTTTCAATTAATTTTACAGGTGCTGCTTCTTTCCGGAATGTATCTGCTGGCAGGCTTATGGTGGAATAAAAGGCTGGAGAGAAGGTTAATCGAGAGTATATTTGGATAAGGGTGAGGGGGATATTGATGAAGGGTACAACAATCGGGCAGCCCATGATGATTAGGGCAAAGCATTTGGTGAAGGATTATGTATTGCAAGAGAAAAAGGGACTGTTTTGGCAAAGAAGGAAAAAAACGATACACGCTGTAAGCGATATTACGTTAGAGATACCGAAAGGAAAAATCATTGGGGTTTTAGGAATCAATGGGGCCGGAAAGACGACCACCATCAGAATGTTAGCTTCTCTGATTACTCCAACCTCGGGAACATTGACAATGGACGGGGTTGATGGGGTGAAGAATCATTTATGGGTGAAGGAGCATATCAATGTTATTTCCGGAGGCGAGCGGAATCTGTATTGGAGATTGACTGCAAGGGAAAACCTGAGATATTTTGGAAATCTATACGGAATAAGTAAAAAAGCGCTGAATGAGCGTATCGCTCATCTGCTTAGAATTGTAGGTCTGGAAAATGCGCAGGATATACCGGTAGAACGGTTTTCGAAAGGGATGAAGCAGCGGCTGCAGATTGCCAGAGGATTGATTAATGACCCGGAGTATATCTTTTTGGATGAACCTACTCTTGGACTTGATATTATGATTGCAAAAGAAATCAGAGAATTAATCGCAAAGTTGGCGAAAGAAAGGGAGAAGGGCCTGCTGTTGACGACGCATTATATCGCTGAAGCAGAAGAGTTATGTGATTATATATATGTACTGGACAAAGGAAAGATTATTGCCCGGGGAACGAAGGAAGAGTTGAAGGAGTTATTTACATATCGGCCCCAATTGTCTATCAGCACAGACTTGAAGGAGAAGCAGTCAATCCTGGAAGAATTAAAGGAGAGCTTTTGTGATAGAATTACCATAGAGATTGGGCAGAATACAGTTATTCATGTAACCGGAGATTCACAGGACTGGTCAAAGGTCTTGAATGTATTGTTTGAGCGTCAAGTTAAGATATACAATTTAAGTATACATGAACCGAATCTGGAAGAAGTATTAATGGAGATTATAAGTCAGTCAAGGGAGGAGCAGCATGAGAAAAATCCTGTTAGTAATGAAGGCAGAGATTGTAAAACAGCAGCAGAATGATTATCATTCATATTTTGTATATTTTTCTTTGGTTATATGGCCGATACTAGGGTTTTTGGAAATTTATTATACCTATAAACCGTTTCAGTTGTCAGGATTTATGGGGATAGAAACCAGCAGCGATTTATTATCATTTTTGGGCACAGGATTTATGGCTTATACTTGCTTTTGGTCAATGGTACAGAATGCGTGGTCCATGTCAAACCAGGAGAGAAAGAACGGAACATTAGAAATCACATTTTTAACTCCTGCAAACAGAATGGCCATGGTTTATGGTAAGGCTTTGGGAGCTTTGCTGCAGGAGGTGTGGATGTTTTGCTGTTTCTGTATATTTGTGTTATTTTATACGAAAACATTGAGATGGGATAACCTGTTTTTGCTGCCGCTCTTTCTGATTCTTCTGTTGACAGCGTCAACCATTTGGGGAGGTATGCTGAATGTTATATTTTTGTTTTCAAGGGATGCTTCTTTCGTTATGGATTTATTCGATGCGCCCATGACATTATTCGCGGGAACGAGAATACCTGTGAATTGTTTTCCGAAATGGGCGAAGGTGATTTCTCTGTTTTTTCCGTTGACATACTGCCTCAATATTATTCGTTTTATTTTAGGGATTCAAAAACAGGATAAGGATTTATTTTATAGTCTGGGCGGTCTTATGCTCTGTTTGGCTGTCATGGTGCTGATTACAAGGTATTTTATCGTTAAAGTAGAGAAGCATAACAGGGAAACCGGGGAGCTGCAGTTTTATTAAAAGCTTTGGCGAAGGAAAGGGGAGCAGCATGGTTTTAGATAAATTTGTGGATGAAAATGTAGAGGTTGCCTTTGTATATATGCCTGTATGGGAAATGTTTTTTTCCATGCATGTTCTTGCTGATGCGGACCATCATTTGTATCGGAAGCGGTGGGCAAAAAGGGTCTGTAAGAAAGAGCCGGAGTTGGTAAATCGCATCATAGATATGAGGGAGGTCACAGATTCTTGGTTATTCGTAATTGATTCCCTGGAATGGAGCAGGATGCGGCAGATGGAGATTGAGGAGCTGCTGACCTATTTGCGGAAGAAAAATATTTATCAGTGGAATGAGTTGCTGAAACATACCGGACAGAAGATGGATATTGCCGGTCGGGATGCCGCACTTGAGGTGATAAAGGAGTATTATAAGCGAATTTTTATGCGGGAAGAGAGGCTGCTGAGGCCGTATCTGACACGGATTATACAGAAGGAGACGGCACAGTGCCGTAAGAAGGGAATCTGGCAGTGGTGTGCGGGAATACATTCGCGGCTGTTAGTGGAAGAGGATTGTGTGGCGTACTGGAAAGATAGGGAGTATCGCTATCAGAAAGAGAATGTGCATAGAATCTATGCTACGGTCAGTACTTTTGTGAATCCTCATCTTTGGCTGTACAAGGGCGAGGGAGAGCTGGAGATGGTGAAGGAGGCTCTGACAGAGCAGGCAAAGGACGAGATTCCGGAGAAATACGTGCTGGTTTTTAAGGCGTTGGGAGATCCGATGCGGCTTAGGATTGTGAAGCTGTTGATGCAGGGGACGCTTACGACGCAGGAAATTTCGAAGGAAATTGGGATTAGTGAGGCGGGCGTATCGAAGCATCTGCGTATTTTGAAGGAGGCGGGATTGGTCAGTAAGGCTATGAAGGGGCACTATGTGGAGTATCATTTTCTGACGGAGATCATTGATTTTATTCCGTATACGTTTTATGAAACGATGATGTAGGTTGAGTTTGGAGGAAAGAGAGGCATCAACCTATTGAAATTGTAGAGATATTTTCAATAGGTTGGTTGGAAGAATGGCAGCTATTTCCCAGGCTTTCGTCCATAAGTAATCATTTTTCCGTTCACAAATGTGTATCCGGCAGTCGGGTTGCCTGCAAAAAAATCTGCTATTTCAATATTACGATTGCAATAATCTTCTGCTTCTTTGTGGGATAAACCTTGGCTTAATAAATGGAGGACAAACCTTTCCTTTTGCTCATCACTAATGCCGGAAGTCCACTCGTTATATGCGAGAAAATCATTTTTTGTTTCGTCATAATTTGCAGATTGCGTAGTAACAAACTCTACCTTATCGTTCATTCTTACGTCAACGTCAATAAGCCCCAGCTGCTGCATCATATGTGCAGTTCGGATAGCTACTGCATAATCCCGACCCTGCATTGCGAGTTCGGTCTGCCACTTTTTTTCTAGTGTGCTGCCACATTTACTTTCAGACAAATGACGCAGAATGGATTTTCAGACTGCAAGGCGGCTGAACGAGGCGATGCGGTGGCATCGTTGAGTGAAGCCAACGCTGCAGATGGAAATCCAGGCAAGTCATTTGGCGAAATGTAAATGTGGCAGCACACTAGTCCTTCATGCCTGCATAATTCCTGATAATCCATACCATCAACGTAAAGCCCGCAACTTTCAAATTCCCTGTTCGCATCAATGCATACAACATATCCATCCGGCTTTGCAAAATGAATCATCTTCTGTATGAAAGCTGACGGATTATCCAAATGTCTGAGAACCGCCTGACATATTACGAAATCATACTGATTTTCGGCTGAATATTTAAAAACATTTTCACAGAGAAATTCTGCCTCTAATTTTTGACTCTCAAAAAGAGATTTTCCTTTTTTAATCAAATCTTCCGCAAAATCAATCCCTGTATAGGTGCTTCCCTCAGGCAGATAAGGAAGCAGCAGCAGCCCTAAAAATCCATATCCGCAGCCACAGTCCAATACAGATATGGGTTTATCAATCTTCCAAACCTGTGAAATAAGAAAGTGGGCATAATCATCGTTCCAATAACTCTTTCGCGTCCGCAAAAGATATTCCAGTTTTTGGTTCCAAAAATCTTTTGTGGCTGTCTTTTCCGGAATGTAGTTTTCTCCGTCAAGGGGTTTTAAACCCAATAACTGGTCTGTTGACACTTTAAAATAATCTGCCAGCTGTGGAAGAATGGTTATGTCCGGCAGATTGACACTGGTTTCCCATTTGCTGACGGTCTGAAAGGATACCCCGATGCTGTCTGCAAGTTCCTTCTGTGTTACCTTTACTTTTTTACGCAAGTCTGCGATGCGCAATGATACTGTATTCATCTGTAAAACCTCCTGCAATGAATGAGTATGTCTTAATAATGTTTTATTTTATTAAAGTATATCAGAGATCGCAGACTTAGTATGCAATTAAAATGGCGAATATTTTCGCTTGCAGGTTGAAATATTTGTTTCTATGATTTTGGGGATACGGTGAGAGAATTTGTAATAAAGTAAATGTGTTGTATAAAAAATTAATCTCTAATGAGTCATTTACAGGCAGAAACCGTTAGCTGAAGTTTTCTGGATTAGAGGCAGAATGAAAAAGGTGTTTCAGTCGTTTTGTCCGAGAGCGGAGCCTGACTATTTCTTTTATTTACGATAGTTAACCAGTGATGCCTTTTGTCAGCCGGTAATAGCGGAAGAAATCTTTTTGCTTTATAGCTTAATTTAAATCAAAAATCATCAATTTAAAATAAGATAACGGGAAGCTAATGTTCGTGTGGCTTCCCGTTCACGCAGAATGTGTTTCTAATTTTCAAAGAATTTATCAATTTCTTGCCTGCTAATGCCCACAGAAATGAAATCAGATGCCTTTGCTATTCCATTTTTCTCGAGTATGATTTTTTTTGCCATTTTTTTTATGTCCAAGCAACCACCAACTTTCTTTTTCAAAAAGAGTCATAAATTATTTATAGTTTAGCATTTCAAATTAAAAAAATCAATAAAAAGAACACAATATGAACAAATATGTGTATCTTTTTTTGCAAAGCTATTGCATTTTACTTCTCTATGTTTATAATAAGGTCTAAGAAATACCGTTATTATCTATAAGTTCCCTTAAAAATCATAAAATCACAATCGGGAGTTGTAAGAATGAATATGAAAATAACTATTAAAAGCAGCCGTTTATAGGAGGAAGAGATGATAGATACATATTATATTGGTGGATCACCCTGTGCAGGAAAAAGTACGGTAGCTGAAATGCTTTCGCAGAAATACGATTTATATTACTTTAAAGTAGACGATTTCCTTGATGATTACACGAAATCAGGGGCGTTAAAAGGATATCCAATCTGTAAAAAAACAGTTGAGATGAATCCGGAGCAGATTTGGATGAGAGAACCATTACTTCAATGCAGAGAGGAATTTGAATTTTACGAAGAAGTTTTTGAATATGTGTTAGCAGATTTAGATCAGATTAACTGTAAAAATGGAATTATTACAGAAGGGGCCGCTTATGTACCGAATTTGATAAAGCGGTTAGACATTCCGAGCAGAAGATATATTTCGATTACGCCAACAAAAGAGTTTCAAGTGTTTCATTTTAGAAAGAGGGAGTTTGTCCCGTATGTACTAGATGGGTGCAGGGACATGGAAAAGGCTTTTGGCAATTGGATGGGCCGAGATATTTTGTTTGCCCAGGAAGTGCAGAAACAATGTCGTGAAAATCAATATGTTTCTATTATAAATGATGGAAATATAGGAATTGACGAAATGGCCGAGAGAGTTGCAGGACATTTTGGACTTCATGGTTAATCCCGTTGTATAAATAAAAAAGCGCCGTGGCATATGCATTTATTAGTTTTGGCGGAGAAATTGTCTAATTCGACAAAGTATGACATAATGGTGTCATACTTTGTTTGCTATATTGGCTATGGAAAGGAGAAAAGATGAAGATTGACCGGCTGATGGGGATTGTCATTTATCTATTAAATCATGGACGGACATCTGCACAAAGCTTATCGGAAGAATTTGAAGTTTCCCCCCGAACAATCGTAAGGGATTTATTAAGGAAAACAATACCGTTTCTCTGGATCTGGGCGCTGCAAATGAAGATGGCAAAATAAATGAACAATTAAAGCTGTTAGAAGGTGCAATCGAGAAAAAATGTATCGTTCAATTTTCCTATACGAACAGCCATGGCGAGGGAAAAGAGATTCAGGCAGAGCCAGTCTGTCTCCAATACAAATGGTACAACTGGTATCTGATTGGATATTATGAAAAATATCAGGATTACTGTATGTTCAAATTAGTCCGTATGGACAACTTGCGGGCAACAGAGATAAGAAACACAAAAGACCATAATCCTTCGGATATTCAAATGAAAGATAACAAGGATAACATGGTACATATCAAACTTTATGGAAAAGCAAACATAAAAGCAAAGTGCAGGGAATATTTAAACGGGCGAGTCACACAGGAATTTGAAAACGGTGATTTTGAATTTTGTTTTTCCGCACCGGAGCAGGAGACCTTCTGGTATGGCGTCGTTCTTTCATTCGGGAATAAGGCAAAGATCCTCGAACCACAGGAAATGAAGGAACGTATTATTAGAACATGTAAAGAAATACAAATGGAATATGAGGAGAGCACAGAAGAATGAAAGAAATCAAACGATATGACATTAACGAGGAATGGGCACATTCAGGAATCATCCAAGCGGGGGACTTCTGCTTTTTGAATTATTGCGTCCGTAATATAGGCAGTACCATTGAAGAGCAAATAGACGGAGCCTTTGATGAAATGGAAGAACGGCTGGAAATGGCGGGATTGACCCTTGAGAACGTCGTACAGATGAATTGCCTGTTCAAAAATATCTGGGATATCCCAGTGATGGAAAAGGTAATTAAGAAGAGATTTCATGGCAAATATCCCGCACGCAAGTCAATCCAGACCGAATTTGCCGACTCACGCGGTCTTCTGTTTCAGGTAGACGCCATTGCATATTTGTCAGCATCATAGAGGCAGAAGCGTATTACCGACGACAAAAATATTCAGACCGGCAGGCTTGGAAAATATCAGTCGCTATGAGGTGGATAGGCGGCAGGAGAAGCGTCTTTCTCCTGCCGCAGGTGTATGAAGACGGTTTATACCGAAAAATTTTTAAAGATATTTCTCGTACCCATAGCAATCAGCAGCGACACAATACCCGAAAATAAAACAACAGCATATTCATATCCATTACACATTTCAAACAGGACGCCGTACATTGCGTTGCCTAACGGCTGGGCGCACATAGAAATAGTAAAGATAACGGCGATTACCTTCCCAATCAAATTTTGCGGCGTCTCTGTCTGGACAAACGCCATCATCTGTATGGTTAAAATGGTTGAAAATACCATAATCATAAAACAACATACAGTAATAACGAGATAGTTTATGATTCCGGATGAAAACAACAGCAATGACAGACCGATGGGGAATACACTTAGCGCACATGAAATGACCAGGTTCCCCGATTTCTGAATTGCCAGTCTCTTTGCAAAAATACCCGCGCCAATGCCGCCGGAAAGCCCCCCTAAAGCCAATGCGCCTTCGGCAAATCCATAAAGTCTGTTTGCCTGCGCCGCTTCTAAATCGAATACTTCCGTTACCAGATAGGGCAATGCGACTGTAATCATTGCAGATAGAAACAGATTAATTCCAAAGATTAGAAGGAGCGTTTTTCCGATCACCGGTTTTTCTGTTCGGATGAAACGTATACTACTGGTAAAATCAGTTTTTGCCATCTTCAGGATGCCGCCCTCTAAAGCCTGTTTCTCAAAAGGAATTTGAATAAAAATTTCCATGACCGCCGATACAAAAAAGCAGACCACACAGACCCACAATACGGGCTTTAAGCCATAGAGGCTATATAATATACCACCAATTACAGGCCCTATTAAAGAAGCAAAAGAACTTATGGTATTGATAATCGAATTTGCCGCCATATAATTCTCTTCGCTGGTAAGCGCAGGGATGCTTGCCTGAACGGACGGCTGGTAAGCGCCCGCTATGCCGTATAGAAGCATCAGTGTAACCGTCAGGAGTAAAATGATATTGCTAACGTCCATGAGGAGGGAAAAAGCTAGGATCACCGCCGCCGTAAAAAAATCCAATATCACCATAATGTTTCTTTTATTTACCCTGTCTGCAACGATTCCCCCAACAGGAGAAAGCAGGATGGCAGGAATAAAAGCGCACGCTATGACCGTTCCGTAGAGCGCCGAGGAGCCTGTCAGATTTAGCAGATATAACGGCAATGCAAATCGGATTGCAGCATTGCCGAACAGGGATATGATCTGGCCGATGACGACTAAAGTAAAATCTTTCGAAAATAGTTTCTGATTCATGTTTTAACCCTCCGTTTTTTCTGGGTATTGTAAAGTATTACAATCCTATTTTTCTTAAAAACCTCATGTTTTCAGGG